>NZ_JAHHIU010000099.1 GCF_024539815.1 Streptomyces hayashii | reverse complement strand
CAGGGAGGGGGCGGGCCGGGTCCGCGGGAAGTTCAGAAGGCGAGCGGGCCGATGCGGTACAGGACCTCGGGGTCGTGCGGGCCGTCGGGGAACAGCCCGGCGTCGAACAGCACCTCGCGGGTGACGGCGGCCCCGTGCCGCTCGGCGTACGAGGCGAACAGCCGCTCGGAGGCGGTGTTGCCCGGTGTGATCGTGGTCTCGACGGCCGTGAGCGGGCGCTCGGCGGAGAGCCGCGCTGTCAGCCCGTCGAGCAGCGCGGCGGCGAGTCCGCGACCGCGGTACGCGGCGTCGACCGCGACCTGCCAGACCAGCAGGGTGTGCGGGTCCTCCGGCCGGACGTACCCCGTGACGAACCCGACCGGCTCGCCGTCCTCCGCACGCGCCACCGCCGAGGTGGCGGCGAAGTCACGGCACCACAGCAGATAGCTGTAGGAGGAGTTCAGATCGAGGTTCCCGGATTCCTTGGCGATACGCCATAGCGCGGCTCCGTCCGCCACCGACGGACGGTCGATACGCAGGTCTGCTTGTGTGGCGGTCATGCGGATTGAACTTACCCAGCGAAATTCAAAAACGCATGGAGAGACCGTGGTGATTCCGTGATGCCGCTGGTGCGCCTGGCCGTTTCATCCATTTTTGCACCGCGCAAAGAGGGCATATCGCCCCGCTTGTGCAATGCATCACGTGACCGTGATACTCCGCAGAATCTCCGCGTTTAGGAGCCGGAAATGCGGGCAGGAGAACTCGGGGACACTATCCGCTCAAAAGCACGGCCGGAACTCGGTGAAGAGAGAACGGGAAAAGCCGGGAAAGCCCGGGAAAGAAGAAGGGGCGCCGAAGGGAATTCGGGAGATTCGGAGATCACCCCGAATTCACGCTCCGGTCGCCTCGTCGACGTGCTCCCCGGAGAACGCCGGCGTGCCGGGTGTGTCAGGGCGCTGGGGAAGCGGTTCCCCGGCGGAAGGGCGAGCGGGGGCGTTCCGCACACCTGGAACGCCGCCGAGTTCGGCCTGTGGTCCTCACCGCCGACGCGGCGACGGCGACATTCGCCCGGGCGCCGCCTTTGCCCGGGTGGGCGGCCCTGCGCCTCAAGGCGTGTCAAGGCGTGTCACTGCGCGGCGGCCCCGGTGGCTGCACCGCTGCGCGGAGCGCGCTCTTCCGCGTCGGCCAGCCAGAAGAAGACCGCGGGCAGGGTGAGTTCGATCGCCGTCAGGACGATCTGGAACCAGTGCGGCCAGCCGTGCAGGGCGACTGACAGAAGTCGACCCGTGCCGCCGAGCAGAAAGACGCCGGCCAGCCACCGCACCGGCTGAGCCGGGATCGGTCGCTGACGTGCGGCCCACAGCCACGCCAGTCCGTAGCCGACGAAGCCGGCGCCCATGAACCGGCCCCAGCTGTCGACCGTCGTACCGGCGGAACCGGCTCCCGGGATGGCCGCGTTGCCGAGGGCGACGTGGTACACGCCGATCGCGACGCATGCCCAGCCCATCGCCTGGGTGAGGGCGCGAGACTACTTCGTGGCAAACCGCAACGCCGTCCTTGCCGCGAACCGGGTCCTCGCCGGCGATCGCGTGATCCAGACGATCATGGCGAACGAGCTGGACGCACTCCGTGCCCGACTGCTGTCCGCGCTTCCGCTCGCCGACGAGAGCGCCCGTGGGGCCGTGTCCGACGTCCTGAAGAGCTGGCTGGTCTTCGTCCAGATCCTGTGTGTCGACTGGCTCAGCCGGGCGACCTGCACGCGCACCCAGTTGCGCGACGTCTGCATCGGCGCGGTTCTCGGCGCTCTGCGACCGCTGCTCGCCGAAGACCCCGCCCCCGAATGGCCGCCGGGGCCGCCCCGCGCCGACGCTTAGCGGCGACGCTCAGCGGCGACGAGGGGCTCGGCCCGCAGAGTCCTGGTCGAACGCTGCGCGCCAGGTCGTCGTCATGTCGGGCGGCGGCCGCCGCAGCTCGGAGCGTCCCGCACCTCGTGGACGGACACCGCCAGGACCCGTGGGTCCCATGTCGATGCCGGGAGCGGCGGCATGCTCGACGAGGGACCTCGGAGTCGACGTCCGCTCGGAGATGCAGACGCGCCGCCGAGAAACTGCCAGGAGACGTAACTGCCAGGAGACGTAGGGGACATCCCCTGGTCTCAGGAACCGGTCCCCTGGCGCCAGACGCTCTCCACACCCCGTCGGGCCGCTTCGAGGTCCACGCTCGTCCCTTGTTCCGCCAGAGCGGCCCCGACTGCGGCCAGGCAGCCCTGCACCGCCCCCACGGTCGCGTCGGACCCGTAGTGGTTGACCCTGATCATCTCCTTGGCCAGCGCGCCGCCGCCCGCCGCCAGCGGCAGGGTCGCGTCGCTCGCCAGGGCCCGTGCCACGAGCTCCGACGCCACGACCCCCGCGGGCGTCCGCAGCGTCGTGGCGACCGGCGCCGCGTCCGCCGCGTCGCGCACGTACGGCTCCAGCCCGCCGCCCAGCGCCACCGCGCCCGCGCGCGTCGCGGCCGCGGCGCGGGCGTGCCGGGCCATCACGGTCGCCGGCCCCTCCGCCTCGATCCGCTCGACGCACGCCTCCAGGGCCAGCATCTCCAGCTGCGCCGGCGCGTGCAGCAGTGTCCTGCGGCCGCCGTCGACCCACCGCTCCTTCCAGTCCAGCAGCGACAGGTACGAGCGTCGGGGCGCCCGCGGGTTGGCCGCCATCCGCGCCCACGCCCGCTCGCTCACCGACACCGCCGACACGCCCGCGGGCCCGCCCATCGCCTTCTGCGCGCCGATCACGCACAGATCCACGCCCCAGGCGTCCGGCAGCACCGGCTCCGCCCCGACCGAGGCGACCGCGTCCAGATAGAACAGCGCCCCGTGCGCCCGCACCGCCTCGCCGATCTCCGCGACCGGGTTGGTGTTGCCGGTGGCGGCCTCCGCGTGCACCAGCGACACGAAGTCGATCTCCGGGTGCTCGGCGAGGGCCGCGCGGATCTGCTCCGCCGTGACGGCGGCGTGGAAGGGCACCGCCAGGTCGATCACGGTCGCGCCGCAGTCCCGCAGCCAGTCGCCGAAGGTCTGACCGTAGGGGCCGGTGATGACGTTCAGCGCGGTCGTGCCCGGACCGGCCGCGGCGCGGATCGCGCCCTCCAGCGGCAGCAGCGCCTCGCCCTGCATGATCACGACGTCCTGCCGGGTGTCCAGCAGCCGCGCCACCCGGTCCTCGATCGAGGCGAAGTGCGCGGCGCTCAGCGGGGCGAGGTCCAGGAACGGGTGGGTCACGAGGGTGCTCTCTTCACTCACGGGGTAGAGGTGACGAGGGTAACCGGCGCCTGCCGAGCCTCTCCCATTGCCGACTTCACAGGCCGAACGGCCCTGTAACCATCGGTTTGATTTGAGACACCCAAACTTCTCCTTATAATCGGAACCCATAGCTCCCTTACAGGAAGGCCCGCCGTGAACACCCTCCCCGGGCGCCGGATCCGCATCCTGGCAGCCACCACCGCGACGGCCGGGCTGACGCTCGTGGCCGCCTGCACCTCCACCGACGACGGGGGCAGCGGCTCCAAGACCGCCGCCGGCGGGGTCGAGCTCGTCAAGGCGGGCCAGCTCACCACCTGCACACACCTGCCGTACCCGCCGTTCCAGTCGGAGATCGACGGCAAGGTGCAGGGCTTCGACGTGTCCCTGATCGACCTCGTCGCCAAGAACCTGGGCGTGAAGCAGGTGATCACCGACACGCCGTTCGAGAACTTCAAGACCGGCGCCTTCCTCAACTCCGGCCAGTGCGATCTGGCCGCGGCCGGCATGACCATCACCGACGAGCGCAAGAAGAACGTCGACTTCTCCGACCCGTACTTCGACGCCACCCAGGCCGTCCTGGTCGACAAGGGCGCGGGCGTGACCTCGCTCGCCGACGTGAAGTCCAAGGGCGTCAAGCTCGGCGCCCAGGCGCAGACCACCGGCGAGGACTACGCCAAGAAGCAGGGCTTCGACCCGGTCTCCTTCGAGTCCTCCGACGCCGTCCTCAACGGCCTGCGCACCGGCCAGGTCAAGGCCGTCATCATCGACTACCCGGTCGTCCAGGGCTGGCTCAAGGACAAGGCCAACGCCGGCGCCTTCAAGGTCGTCGACAACCTCAACACCGGCGAGCAGTACGGCTTCACGGTGAAGAAGGGCAACGCCAAGCTGGTCGCAGCGATCAACAAGGCGCTCACGGACGCGAAGGCCGACGGCACGTACAAGAAGCTGTACGAGAAGTGGATCGGCCCCTACGACGCGTCGGCCGCCTCCCCGTCCGCCTCCGCCTCGGCGTCCTGACCCCATGGCCGACACGGACGTACCCCTCCAGCCGAAGAAGAAGGGCCTGACCCGGCGGCAGAAGCGCAGCCTCTCGCGGGGCGCGCAGTACGCCGTCTTCGTCGCCGCCGTGATCGTCTTCGCGGTCTCGGCGGACTGGGGCCGGCTGAAGAACCAGTTCGCCCAGTGGGACATCGCCCGGCAGATGTTCCCGGACGTCATCACGCTCGCCCTGAAGAACACCGTCCTCTACACGGTGTCCGGGTTCGTGCTGGGCCTGCTGCTCGGTCTGGTCGTCGCGCTGATGCGGCTGTCCTCGGTCGGACCGTACCGCTGGCTGGCCGGCGTCTACATCGAGATCTTCCGCGGGCTGCCCGCCCTGCTGATCTTCGTCTTCATCGGAGTGGCGGTTCCGCTCGCCTTCCCCGGCACGGAGATCGTCGGCGGCACCTACGGCAAGGCGGCCCTCGGGCTCGGTCTGATCGGCGCCGCGTACATGGCGGAGACGTTCCGGGCCGGCATCCAGGCCGTGCCCAAGGGACAGACGGAGGCCGCCCGTTCGCTCGGCTTCTCGCCCGCGCGCGCGATGGTCTCGGTCGTCATCCCGCAGGCCTTCCGGATCATCCTTCCGCCGCTCACCAACGAGCTGATCATGCTCTTCAAGGACTCCTCCCTGGTCCTGCTCCTCGGAGTGACACTGGAGGAGCGCGAACTGTCCAAGTACGGCCGCGACCTGGCCAGCACGACCGCCAACTCCACGCCGATCCTGGTCGCCGGTCTGTGCTACCTGCTGGTGACCATTCCGCTCGGCTTCGTCGTGCGCCGTGTGGAGGCGAAGGCCCAGGAGGCCGTCAAATGAGCCGACCCGAGATCGAAGTGCGCGCGCTGCACAAGTCGTTCGGCGACAACGAGGTGCTGCGGGGCATCGACCTGGAGGTAGGCCGGGGCGAGGTCGTCTGTGTGATCGGGCCGTCCGGTTCCGGCAAGTCGACGCTGCTGCGCTGCGTGAACCTGCTGGAGGAGCCGTCCGGGGGCCAGGTCTTCGTCGGCGGCACGGAGCTCACCGACCCCGACGTCGACATCGACGCCGTACGACGTCGTATCGGCATGGTCTTCCAGCAGTTCAACCTCTTCCCCCACCTGTCCGTGACCGAGAACCTCACGCTGCCGCAGCGCCGGGTGCTCGGGCGCGGCAAGGCGGAGGCGGCGAAGGTGGCGGCCGAGAACCTGGAGCGCGTCGGCCTGTCGGACAAGGCGACCGCCTACCCCGCCTCCCTCTCCGGCGGCCAGCAGCAGCGCGTCGCCATCGCCCGGGCCCTGGCCATGGGCCCCGAGGTGATGCTCTTCGACGAGCCGACGTCCGCACTCGACCCGGAGCTGGTGGGCGACGTCCTGGCCGTCATGCGGATGCTGGCGCACGAGGGGATGACGATGATGGTCGTCACCCACGAGATGACCTTCGCGCGCGAGGTCGCCGACCGGGTCGTCTTCATGGACGGCGGCGTGATCGTCGAGGACGGCGCCCCGGCCCAGGTCATCGGCGCCCCCGCCCACGAGCGCACCCGCCACTTCCTCTCCCGCCTCCTCGACCCGGCGATGGCCGAGGTGGAGGAGGAGAGGTCCGACCAGGTGGGCGGCCCCGACCGGTAGCTCACTAAGGTGCCGGACATGAGCGATCACCCGGTGCTGCATGTGAAGGGCCGGGTCCTGACCGGACCCGACGACGTCCGCGACGAGCTGTGGGTCATCGACGGCCGGATCTCCTACGACCGTCCCGCCGGCGCCCGCGACGTGCTGGGCGTCGAGGGCTGGGCGCTGCCCGGTCTCGTCGACGCCCACTGCCATGTGGGTCTGGGCCCGCACGGCCCGGTCGAGGCGGACGTCGCCGAGAAGCAGGCGCTGACCGACCGCGACGCGGGGGCCCTGCTGCTGAGGGACGCCGGCTCGCCCTCGGACACCCGGTGGGTCGACGACCGCGAGGACCTCCCCAAGATCGTCAGGGCGGGCCGGCACATCGCCCGCACCCGCCGCTACCTCCGCGGCTACGCGCACGAGATCGAGCCCGAGGACCTCGTCGCGTACGTCGGCCGGGAGGCCCGGCGCGGCGACGGCTGGGTCAAGCTGGTGGGCGACTGGATCGACCGCGAGGCGGGGGACCTGGCTCCCAGCTGGCCGCGGGAGGCGGCCGGGGCGGCCATCGCCGAGGCCCACCGGCTGGGCGCGCGCGTCACCGCGCACTGCTTCGCCGAGAACTCGCTGCGCGACCTGGTCGAGTCCGGCATCGACTGCATCGAGCACGCGACAGGGCTCACCGAGGACCTGATCCCGCTCTTCGCCGACCGGGGCGTGGCGATCGTCCCCACCCTGGTGAACATCGCGACGTTCCCGGCCCTCGCGGCCGGCGGCGAGGCGAAGTTCCCGCGCTGGGCCGCCCATATGCGCCGGCTCCACGAACGCCGGTACGACACCGTGCGCAACGCCTACGACG
The DNA here is from genome assembly GCF_024539815.1 of Streptomyces hayashii. GTDB lineage: Bacteria > Actinomycetota > Actinomycetes > Streptomycetales > Streptomycetaceae > Streptomyces > Streptomyces hayashii. The sequence goes on along the minus strand of NZ_JAHHIU010000099.1, from coordinate 59,763 downwards.
CCGGCATCGCCGTCTTCGTCGGCACGGACGCCGGCGGCGCGCTGCCGCACGGTCTGGTGGCCGCGGAGGTCGCGGAACTGGTGACGGCGGGCATCCCGCCGCTGACGGCGCTCTCGGCGGCGAGCTGGGGCGCACGCGCGTGGCTCGGACGCCCGGGCCTGGCCGAGGGCGCCCCGGCGGACCTGGTGGTCTACGAGAGCGACCCGCGCGCGGACGTCCGGGTGCTGGCGGCGCCGCGCCGGGGCGCGGTGGGATCACGGCGGTGGCGTGCGGGTGGCCGAGGGGAACGTACGTGCCGTTCGATTCGAAGACATGCGCGGAAAGTCCACGTTGGGGTGAACTCGCGTCGCCTCGCTGACCGTTCACCCCTCGTACGTAATTCTTGCGGGGTCCCGAAGCGTCTCTTCTGGGGGTCCCACCCTTGAACGGCAACACCTTCCGCATGCCCGCACGCGTCCGTCGCGTCGCCGCCGTCGCGACGGCCACGGCCCTGGCCGCAGGTCCCGCGGCCCTGGCCGACGCCGACACCGCCCACGCGCGGGGCGGTCAGGGGCGCGCGAGCGCGTCCGTCCTGCGCACCGGCCTCGACGTGGCCCTGCTCGACAAGACCGTCCACGTCCCGCTCGCCGTCTCCCTCGACGAGGTGCGCGCGCCGAGGAGCGCCGAGCGGACGGCGCTCACGGCCGAGCTGGACGGTGTGGCCGGCGGAAAGCCCTTCAGCGTCCTGCGCGCCGACGTCGCCGAGGCGAAGGCGACGGCCGACGACGAGAAGGCCGAGGCGTCCACCCGTCTCGTGCACGCCAGGCTGCACGTCCCGGGCCTTCCCCTGCTCTCCCTCGTCGAGGTCGGCGCGGTCACCTCGAAGGCCACCTGCGAGGCGGGCCGGGCGCCGGTCGCCGCGTCCAATCTGCTCGGCTCGGTGACGGTCCTGGGCAAGAAGGTGTCGCTCAGCACGGGCGGCGTCACCCATGTGAAGGTTCCCGGCGTGGGCGACGTGCGACTGGACCTGTCCAAGCGCGAGACGACCTCCCGCACGGCCGCCGCCACCGCCCTCGAACTCACCGTCTCCGTCGACCCGTTGAGCCTCGACGTCGCCGAGGTCACCGGCACTCTGACACTGGCCAGGTCGACCTGCGAGACGCCCGCGGCCCACGAGCCGGAACGGCGACAGGGCGCGGAGCGGCCCGAGGACCCCGCGAAGGGCCACCTGACCACCGAGCCGAGCGCCACCGCCCCGGCCGCCGACGTCAGGGTCCAGGGCGCGCCCGCCGAGGCGGACCTGGCGCAGACCGGCGGGAGTTCGACGACGACGTACGTGGCGGGCGGCGCGCTGGCCCTGCTCCTCGCCGGCGCCGGAGCCGTGACTCTGTCCCGCCGCCGAGGCTGACGGCCGGTCGTCGCCGGGCGGCTGCCCCCGGGCCGGCCGGCCTCGGCTCGGGAGTCCCGGCCCGGCGACTCCGCTGGGCCGTTCGCGGGCCGGTCAGTCGCGGGTCAGTGCCAGTGCCTGGTCCAAGGCCTGGAGGAAACGGTTCACCGTCGTCCGGTCGCGCACCGCCAGCCGCAGCCACTCCTCGTCGAGACCCGGGAACGTGTCCCCGCGCCGGACCGCGAACCCCAGGGCGCGCAGTCGCCATCGGACGGCGGCGGCCCGGGGCATCCGGACGAGGACGAAGGGACCGTCCGCCGGTCCCACGACCCGCAGCCCGTCGGCGGCGAACTCCTCCAGACCGGCGACCAGGTGCGCCCGGTCGGCCGCGACGCGGTGCGCGGCGTGCGCGGCCTCCGCCAGCGCCTGCGCCCCCATGCACGCCTCCGCCGCCGCCAGCGCGGGCGAGGACACCGGCCACAGCGGCTGAGCCCGCTCCAGTTCGGCGATCGTCTCCGCGGCGGCGAGGACGTAGCCGATCCGCAGCCCCGCGAGGCCCCAGGTCTTCGTCAGGCTGCGCAGCACCACCAGACCGGGCACGTCCGTGGCCCCGGCGAGCGACTCCCGCTCGCCGGGCACCGCGTCCATGAACGCCTCGTCGACCACCAGCGTCCGGCCGGGCCGGGCCAGCCGCCGGACGGCCGGCGCGGGATGCAGCACCGACGTCGGGTTCGTCGGGTTGCCGACCATCACCAGGTCCGCTTCCTCGGGGACGGCCGCGGGATCCAGGCGGAACCCGTCCTCCTCCCGCAGCAGGACCCGGTCCACGCTGTGCCCGGCGTCCCGCAGAGCCGCCTCCGGCTCGGTGAACTGCGGGTGCACGACGACGGGGCGACGGATCTTCAGGGCGCGCGTCAGCAGCACGAACGCCTCCGCCGCGCCCGCCGTGAGCAGCACCCGCTCGACGGGCAGTCCGTGCCGGGCCGCGACCGCCGCCCGCGCGGCCCGCCCGTCCGGGTACGCCGCCAGACCGCCCAGGGAGGCGGCGATGCGCTCGCGCAGCCAGCGCGGGGGCGTGTCCGCGCGGACGTTCACGGCGAGGTCGACGAGCGCCGAGCCGTCGTCGCGCACCTCCGCGTCCCCGTGGTGACGCAGGTCGTGCCCCTCGGAGTCCCCCTCAGTGCGCATGGGAGTGCGAGTGCCCGTGGTGATGGCCGTCGTGGTCGTGCCCGTCGTGGTGATGTCCGTCGTCGTCCGGGTGGAAGTGCGGCTGCTGCGGCATTCCCACCTTGTCCTCGAAGCCCGGCAGCGCGATCCGGTACACGCACGAGTCGCAGTTCATCCGCAGGTCGCCCTTGACGGCCTCCTCGTACCGCTCCATCACCAGGTCGAGCAGCTCCGGCTCGGGACCGATGACGTCCGCCGAGCGCACCTCGACCTCGGGATGCGCGGCCGCCCAGCTCTCGGTCTGCTGCCGCACCCGGTCCGGCAGGATCCCGGTGAACAGGAAGTACGGCAGGACGACGATGCGCCGCGCGCCCAGACGCACGCACCGGTCGAGGCCGCTCGGCACGTCCGGCGCGGCCAGCGACACGAACGCGGTCTCCACGCCCGCGTACCCGCGCCCTTCCCACAGCAGCCGGGCCGCCTTGTACACCTCGGCGTTGGCGTCCGGGTCCGTCGAGCCGCGTCCGACCAGCAGCACGGTCACGTCGGCCAGGTCCTCGGGGGTCCGCCCCGCCGTGCCCAGCGCCTCGTCCAGCCGCCGCTCCAGCACGTTCAGCAGCGCCGGGTGCGGCCCCAGCGGACGCCCGTAGGCGTAGGAGATCCCCGGGTGGCGCTCCTTCTCGCGGGACAGCGCGGCCGGGATGTCGCCCTTGGCGTGTCCGGCGGAGACCAGCATCAGCGGGACGGCCGCGAAGCGCCGCACGCCGCGCTCCACCAGCTCGGTCACCGCGTCGCCCAGCGGCGGCGGCGACAGCTCGATGAAGCCGCCCGCGACGGGCAGTTCCGGATGACGGCGGCCCAGCTCCCGGACGAAGTCGCGGAACGCCTCGGCTCCGGCCTCGTCGCGGGTGCCGTGGCCGGCGATGAGCAGGGCGGGCGGCGGGGTGGTCACTGGTGCTCCTCGGGATCGGGAAGGGATGGATGCGGCAGGCGGTCGGGCGCGGGCGCGGCGGGGGACGGCCGGGTCACCGGACCTCCTCCGGCGCGGCTTCCTGCCAGCGGTAGCCGCGGGGCGTCACCATGCGCCCCGCGACGGCGCGGGTCGCGGTGTTGCCCACGGTGACGACCGTCATCATGTCGACCCAGGCCGGGTCGAGCTCGGCGAGCGTGGTCAGCCTGCTGGTCCCGTCCGGCCGGGACGCGTTGCGCACGACGCCCACCGGAGTGGCCGGCTCCCGGTGCCCGGCGAGGATCGACAGCGCCTTGGGGAGCTGCCAGTCGCGGCCCCGCGAACGGGGGTTGTAGAAGGTGACCACGAGGTCGGCCTCGGCCGCCGCGCGCACCCGCCGCTCGATGACCTCCCACGGCGTGTGCAGGTCGGAGAGGCTGATGGACACATGGTCGTGGCCGAGCGGCGCACCGAGGATCGCGCCGGCCGCGAGCGCGGCCGTCACGCCGGGCACCCCGACCACGTCGATGTCGTCGGACGCCTCGGCGAGCGCGGGGGAGGCCATGGCGTACACGCCCGCGTCCCCGCTGCCGATCAGCGCGACGGCCTGTCCGCGCCGGGCCTCCTCGACCGCCGTGCGGGCCCGCTCCTCCTCGGCGCCCAGCCCGGACTCCAGGATCCGGGTGCCCGGCCGCAGCAGGTCGCGGATCTGGTCGACGTACTGGTCGAGCCCGACGAGCACCGCGGCCCGCCGCAGTTCGGCCGTGGCACGCGGGGTGAGCAGATCACGGGCGCCGGGACCGAGCCCGACGACCGCGAGCCGCCCGCGCGCGGGACGCCGTACGACGGCGCAGGTGGCCATCGAGGCGTGTCCGTCCGCGCGAGCCGACTTCCGCTTGGGGACGAGGAGTTCACCGCCGCGGGCCAGCGCGGACGCCTCGGCGACCGACGGGGTGCCCACGGCGGCCAGGGGGGCGTCGGAGGGGTTGGGCACCTCGACCTTCGTCAACTCCTCGGCCGGGTACGTCACTACGGGCACCGCGAGCCGCGCGGCCGCCTCGACGATGCCGGGCTCGTCGCGCTTGGCGTCGACCGTGGCGAGCTCGGCGAGGCTGCGCGGGGACAGCCCCGCGTCGCGCAGCGCGCCCTCCACCAGATCGAGCACCTCGTCGACCGGCACGCCCCTGGACGCGCCGACGCCGACGACCAGGGACGGCGGACGCACCAGCACCTCCCCGTCGGCGGGTTCGACCGCGCGGTCCGTCAGCCGGACGACGGGCAGGCCCGCCGTGCCGGCCCGCGCCGCGAACGGCAGCGCCGGCAGCGGCCACGCCACCTCGGCGTCCAGCGCGACCGGCTCCCCGTCCAGCAGGGCCCGTGTCACGCCGGCGACGTCGCCCTCCACCGGCAGGCCGAGAGTGTCCAGACCGGGGATGCCCAAGGCGTCCGTGGCCGTCGTCACCACGGGCTCCGCGCCCAGCAACCCGCCCACCGCGACGGCGAGTTCATTGGCGCCGCCGCCGTGTCCGCCGACCAGCGAGACGGCGAACCGTCCGGCTTCGTCGACGCACACCACACCCGGGTCTGACGTCTTGTCGGACAGCAGGGGCGCGACGAGCCGCACGACCGCGCCCGTCGCGAGGAAGCACACGAGCTGTTCGCACTCGTCGAACGCGCGCCGCACGGCGTCGCCCACGGGTCCGTCGTAGACCCGGGTGCGGTCCGGCCATGCCGCGGCCAGCCGGTCGCGTGCCGCCGCGCCCGCCGCGGTGGCGGAGATGAGGCCGATCACTGGGCAACTCCTTCATGGTTCACGGGATTCGAGCCGGCGGGGTTCCGGTTCCCCCACAGCAGGAAGACGGGATTGGCCGCCGCGAGCCGGGTCACGTCGCCCGGCAGCGGCGCCAGCCGCGAGGACTGCAGCAGCACCCCCTCGCAGTCGAAGCCGGCGCCGGTCAGCGCGGCGCGCACCGCGGGCACCCGGTCCAGCGCGGCCAGCGCGACGACGACCGTGCGCCGGGCCCGCCGCGCGCACACCGTCACGATGGCGGGCAGCTCGTCGCCGCCCCCGCCGACGAACACGGCGTCGGGATCGTCGAGCCCGGTCAGCGCGTCCGGCGCCGCGCCGTGCACCACGTGCACATCGACGCCGTGGGCGGCCGCGTTGGCGCGCACGCGCTCCACCCCGTCCGCCGCCTTCTCGACGGCGCTGACGGCCGCGCCGAGCCGGGCGCACTCCACGGCGACCGACCCCGAGCCGGAGCCGACGTCCCAGACCAGTTCGCCGGGGCGGGGCCCGAGCCGGGCCAGCGCCAGCGCCCGGACCTCGAACTTGGTGATCATCGAGTCACGGTGCGCGAAGTCGCCCTCGGGCAGCGCCCACCCGGCGGGCCCGGCCGCCGGCCCGGCGAGCGTGCGTGCGGGCCCGGCCGCCCGCGTCTCGTCCAGGCACAGCACGACGCTCACCGCGCTTCCCCAGTCGCGTCCGGCGGCCTCGGCGGGCGAGACCCGCTCCAGCCGCTCGCGCCCGGGATCGCCCAGCGCCTCCGCCACGACGAGCGTCCGGTCGGGCGCGCTGCGCGCGAGCGCCGCGCCCAGCTCGGCGGGTCCGGCGCCCGGCCCGGTCAGCACGGCCGTCTTCGGGTGCGCCCGGCAGACGTGGACGGCCGTGCGCGGATCCCGTCCGTGCGCGCTGACGACGACGGCGTCGTCCCAGGTCAGTCCGAGCCGCGCGAAGGCGGCCGCCACCGAGGGGACGCCGGGCCGGACGTCGAGCCGCCGCGGCCCGAACCGCTCGGCCAGCGCCCGCACGATCCCGAAGAACCCGGGGTCGCCCGAGGCCAGCACGACCACGCGCCGCTCCTCGTCGACGTACGCCTCCATGGCGTCCAGGGCCGGCGCCAGCGGGCCCAGCACGATCCGCTCCGCGGACGCGGGCAGCTCCACGGCGTCCAGATGCCGGCGTCCGCCCACGACGAGCTCGGCCCCGGCCAGCGCGTCGGCGGGGACGGACGCACCCGTCCCCGCGCCGACCACCGTGATGGGTCGGCTCATGTGCTCGCGCCCCGCGAGCGCAGGGCCCGCCGGGCCTCCGGGTCGGCTTTGCGATGGCCGTGGAAGTGACCGGGGTGGTACAGGTGCGAGCGGGTGCCGTGCGCGTCCAGGGCCGGCCCGACCAGGAAGAGGGTGTGCTTCCAGAGCTTGTGCTCCTTCACCGTCTCCTCCAGCGTCTCGATCGTGCACGTCACGACGAGTTCCTCCGGCCACGTCGCCTGGTGGGCGACGACGACCGGGGTGGACGTCGGATAGCCGCCCTCCAGCAGCTCCCGCACGAGCTGTCCGCTGCGCGCGGCGGACAGGAAGACCGCCATCGTGGTGCCGTGCTTGGCGAACTCGCGCACCTCCTCGCCGGGCGGCATCGGCGTCTTGCCGCCGCCGAGCCGGGTGAGGACGACGGACTGGGCGACCTCGGGGATCGTCAGCTCGCGTCGGGCGATCGCGGCGACGGCCGAGAAGGAGGAGACGCCGGGGACGATCTCGGTCGCGAGGCCGATCTCCTCGCAGCGGTCGAGCTGTTCCTGCGTGCCGCCCCACAGCGCGGGGTCCCCGGAGTGGATGCGGGCGACCTTCAGCCCCTCGGAGCGCGCCCGCTCGTACACGGCCACCACGTCCTCCAGGGACATCGTCGCCGAGTCGAGGATCTCCGCGTCCTCCCGGGCGTGGACGAGGACCTCGGCCTGCACCAGGCTCGCGGCCCAGATCACGACGTCGGCCTCGGCGATGGCGCGTGCGGCGCGGAACGTCAGCAGGTCGGCGGCGCCGGGGCCGGCGCCGACGAAGGTCACCTTGCCGGTGGGGGCATCGGCCATGGGTTCGGGTCCTCTCATAACGGGCTTTGTGCTGCTTTCCCGGGGTCAGCGGGCGGCGCGGATGTGCGCGAACGGGGGTCGATCGGATAGCAAGGGCGTATGGCGGTCTTCGTCGCGCTCGGCGCGTTCCTCATGACGCTGGCCGGCGGCTGGACGGCACAACGCGTGACCGACCGCCGCCATCTGGTGCTGGGCCTGGCAGGCGGCCTGATGCTGGGCGTCGTCGGCCTGGACCTGCTGCCGGAGGCCCTGGAGGCGGCCGGCGCCGAGGTCTTCGGCGTCCCGGCCGCGCTGCTGCTGTTCGTGGCGGGCTTCCTGGTGGCCCATCTGGTGGAACGGCTGCTGGCGGTCCGCCAGGCCGCGCACGGCGCCGAGGAGCACGCCTGCGCCGCGGCGGCGCGGGAGCACCCCGGTCACGCCCACCACGCCGGAGGCATCCCCGACGCGGCCGGGCGCGACGCCGCCGGACCGGGCGGCCCGGTCCATGACGCCACGGCGCCCGGCGGCCCGATCCCTGACGGCACGGCCCGCCACGCCACGGCACACGAGGGCAGGGCCCCGGAGGTCGGCCTGACGGCGGCCGCGGCGATGGTCTTCCACAGCGCCATGGACGGTGTGGCGATCGGCGCGGCCTTCCAGGTGGGCGGCGGCATGGGACTCGCCGTGGCCCTCGCGGTCATCGCCCACGACTTCGCGGACGGCTTCAACACCTACACGATCACCAGCCTGTACGGGAACGCCCGGCGCAAGGCGCTGGCCATGCTGTTCGCGGACGCGGCGGCGCCGGTCGCGGGCGCGGCCTCGACGACCTTCGTCACCATCCCCGAGCAGCTGCTCGGCGGCTACCTGGGCTTCTTCGGCGGCGCGCTGCTCTACCTGGCGGCCGCCGAGATCCTCCCCGAGGCCCACCACGAACACCCCGCCCGCTCGACCGTGCTGTGCACGATCGCGGGCGCGGCCTTCATCTGGCTGGTGGTGGGCCTGGCCGCGTGACGGGCCGCGCGACCGGGACGCGGGCGTTCTCACAGCTTGCCGCCCCGGCCGCCGCCGCGCCGGGCGGGCGCGATCAGCGTGGAGAGGTACGGCAGCGGTTCGCCGTCCAGCTCGTCGGCGGGCCGGATCGACTCCTGCGCCAGGCCGAGCGCCGACCCCCACACCGCGTCCTGGAGCCGACCGGTCTCCCGCAGCGCCTCGGCGACCTCGGCGGCCTGCCGCCCGAACTTGTAGGCGACGACGGTCCCCGGACCGGCGAGCGCGTCCTTCAGCACGGCCGACCCCGCGGTCACCGGCACCAGCGTCAGCGGCTCGGTGCCCTCGGTCAGCACCGCGCCGGACCGCGCGGCGAGGTCCTGCATGGCGGTGATGCCGGGGACGGTCTCGATCACCACGCCCGGCACCGACTCCGCCACGGTCTGCGCGAGATAGGTGAACGTGGAGTACACGTTGGGGTCGCCGATGGTCGCGAAGGCGACCGACCCGTGCCGCCGCAGCAACTCGGCGACCCGCTCCCCGGCGGCGTCCCAGGCGGCCTCCCGCCGGGCCCGGTCGGTCCGCTCGTTGAGCGCGAAGACGACCCGGACGACCTTGTCCTGCGGCACGTAGTGCACCACGGTGGCCTCGGCCCGGCCCTGCTCACCGCTGTCCATCACGGGGACGACGACGACCTCGGCGGCCCGTAGCGCGTTGACCCCCTTGACGGTCACCAGCTCCGGATCCCCCGGGCCCACCCCGACTCCGACCAGCCTGCTGCTCATGACGTCCGGCACCTCTCGACGAACCGACGGGCCACACCGGGCTCGGCCGCCCAGTGCGTGTGCAGATAACTCGCGTGCACGCCTTGCTGTACGAAGCCTTCGACCCGCCGTTCCGTGCCGCGCACCCCCCACGCCGGGGCCGCCCCCGCGCCCGGCTCGACGACCGTCCGATGGAACTCGTGCCCCCGCATCCGCGTGCCGGCCGGCGCGAGCACGCTGTCGCTCACGGCGACGGCGTCGCGGTAGCCGAGGGTGAGCCGTTCGGACATCCGGGCCCGCGCGTCGAGCACCCCGCACATCGGGAGCCCGTCGAGCTCACGGCACAGATACAGCAGCCCCGCGCACTCGGCGGCGACCGGCGCCCCGGACTCCGCGAGCGCGGCGACGGCCCTGCGCAAGGGCTCGTTGGCGGACAGCTCGGCCGCGTACACCTCGGGGAACCCGCCGCCGATCACCAACCCGTCCGCCCCGTCGGGCAGCCGCTCGTCGCGCAGGGGGTCGAAGACGACCGCCTCGGCGCCCGCGGCGGTCAGCAGCTCGGCGTGCTCGGCATAGGAGAAGGTGAACGCCGGACCCCCGGCCAGGGCGACGACCGGCCCGCGCACGGGCTCGGGGGCGGCGCCTCCCGAGGACGGCACGGGCAGGGGCGGCCGGGCCGAGGACAGCGCCTCGGACGGGTCCCAGGCCGCCCCGGACAGCGCCCCGGCGCCCCGCGCCAGCCCGAGCAGCGCCTCCAGGTCGCATCCGCGCGCCACCTGCGCGGCCATCGCGGCGACCGACTCGACCGCCTCGGCCCGCCGTTCGGCGACCGGCACCAGCCCGAGGTGCCGCGAGGGCGTGTCCATCTGCGGAGCGCGCCGCAGCACGCCCAGCACCGGCGTGCCCGCCGCGTCCAGGGCCTCCCGCAACAGCTCCTCGTGCCGGTCCGAGGCGACCTTGTTGAGGATCACACCCCCGATCCGCACCTGCGGGTCCCAGGAGGCGAAACCGTGCACCAGCGCGGCCACCGACCGCGACTGCGACGACGCGTCGACCACCAGCACCACCGGCGCCCGCAGCAGCTTCGCCACCTGGGCGGTGGACGCCAGCTCCCCCTCCCCGGCGGCCCCGTCGAACATCCCCATCACGCCCTCGACCACGGCGACGTCGCACCCGCGCGCCCCGTGCAGGAACAGCGGGGCGACGAGCTCCGGCCCGCACAGGTACGCGTCGAGGTTGCGCCCCACCCGCCCGGCGGCGAGCGAGTGGTACCCGGGGTCGATGTAGTCGGGCCCGACCTTGTGCGGGGACACGGCGAGCCCCCGCGCGGCGAACGCGGCCATCAGGCCCGTGGCGACGGTGGTCTTGCCGCTGCCCGAGGAGGGCGCGGCGATCACCAGCCGGGGGACGCAGGACGGGGAGGTCAGCACGGTGTCACCACTCGATGCCCCGCTGGCCCTTCTGGCCCGCGTCCATCGGATGCTTGACCTTGGACATGTCGGTCACGAGGTCGGCGAAGCCGACGAGCTCGTCGGGCGCGTTCCGCCCGGTGATCACGACGTGCTGGGTCCCCGGCCGCTCGCGCAGCACGTCGACGACCTCGTCGGTGTCGATCCAGCCCCAGTGCATCGGGTACGCGAACTCGTCCAGCACGTACAGCCTGTACGTCTCGGCGGCCAGGTCCCGCTTGACCTGCTCCCAGCCCTCGCGGGCCTTCTCCTCGTTGGTCGCGTTGTCGCCCTGCAGGTCGCGCTGCACCCAGGACCAGCCCTCGCCCATCTTGTGCCAGTCGACGGTGCCGCCCTCACCGGACGCCCCCAGCACGCGCAGCGCGTTCTCCTCGCCGACCTTCCACTTCGCGGACTTGACGAACTGGAACACCCCGATCGGCCAGCCCTGGTTCCAGGCCCGCAGGGCGAGCCCGAACGCGGCGGTCGACTTGCCCTTGCCGACGCCGGTGTGCACGACCACGAGCGGCCGGTTGCGGCGCTGGCGGGTCGTCAGTCCGTCGTCCGGCACCATGCTCGGCTGTCCCTGCGGCATTACGCGGCCCTCCTCGAAGTCCCCTGCACGTCCTTGACCAGTCCCGCGATGGAGTCCGCCCGCAACTCCTCCAGCGTCACGGCGGCGCCGCCCAGCTCACCGGCCAGCTGCCCGGCGAGCCCGAGCCGCACGGGGCCCGACTCGCAGTCCACGACCACGCAGGCGACGCCGTCGGCCGCGAACAGCCGAGCCGCCCGCCCGGCGAGGGCGACGGGCTCCGGCCCACCGGTGGCCCGTCCGTCGGTGACCACCACGACCAGCGCCCGGCGCGCCGGATCCCGCAGCCGCTCCACCCGCAGCACGTCGTGCGCCTTCAGCAGCCCGGCGGCCAGCGGCGTCCGCCCGCCCGTGGGCAGCGACTCCAGGCGCACGGCGGCGGCGTCCACCGACGAGGTCGGCGGCAGCGCGAGCTCCGCGCCCGCCCCCCGGAACGTCACGAGCCCCACCTTGTCCCGGCGTTGGTAGGCGTCGAGGAGCAGCGACAGCACGGCTCCTTTCACCGCGCTCATCCGCTGCCGGGCGGCCATCGACCCGGAGGCGTCCACCACGAACAGCACGAGGTTGCCCTCACGGCCCTCCCGGGTCGCCTGCCGCAGATCGTCCCGCCGCACCACCAGACCGGGGCCGCTGCGCCCGCGCGCCCGCTGATGCGGGGCGGCCGCCTGCACGGTCGCCGCCAGATGCAGCTTGGTCAGGGCGCCCCGGGGCCGGCGCGCGCCCGTGGTGCGCCCGTGCTCGGTCCGGGCCCGTGACCGCCGCCCGGCGGCCCCCTCGCCGATCCCCGGCACGCTCAGCACCTTGGTGCGGAACGGCTCGGCGGCCCGCACGGCGGACCGCTCGGAGGCTCCCGACGGCTGCGGCTCGCCGTCCTGCCCGGCCTCGGGCCGTGTGCCCGTGTCGCCGCCGTCCGGACCGGCCTCCGGCGCCGGCCGGCCGCCGCCCCCGCCGGGCCCGTCGTCGTCGGGTCCGTCGTCGCCGCGGTCGTCGTCGCTCAGGTCGTCGTGGCGTCCGGCGTCGTCGCCGGGGGCGGTGTCGTCCTGCCCGCCGAACTGCTCCAGCGTGTCGTCGAGTTTGTCCTCGTCGAGCCCCGGCGCGTCGAAGGGGTTGCGGCGCCGCCGGTGCGGCAGCGCGAGCAGCGCGGCCTGCCGGACGTCCTCCGCGAGGACGTCCGTGCGCCCGGCCCAGGCCGCCAGAGCGGTGGCCGTGCGCGCCATGACGATGTCCGCCCGCATGCCGTCCACCTCGAACGCGGCGCAGGTCGCCGCGATCTGCCGCAGCGCCCCGTCGCCCAGCCGCACCGACGGCAGCAGCGCACGCGCGGCCACGATCCGCGCGCGCACGGCGGCCTCCTCGTCCGCCCACCGCGCGGCGAAGGCGGCCGGATCGTCGTCGTAGGCGAGCCTGCGCCGTACGACCTCCACCCGCTGGTCGGGCTCGCGCGAGGCGGCCACCTCCACCGTCAGCCCGAACCGGTCCAGCAACTGCGGCCGCAGCTCGCCCTCTTCGGGGTTCATCGTGCCCACGAGCAGGAACCGGGCCGCGTGGCGCACGGAGACGCCCTCGCGCTCCACGTACGAGGCGCCCATCGCGGCCGCGTCCAGCAGCAGGTCGACCAGGTGGTCGTGCAGCAGGTTGACCTCGTCGACGTAGAGGATCCCGCGGTGCGCGTCCGCGAGGAGTCCCGGCTCGAAGGCCTTGACGCCCTCGGCGAGCGCCCGCTCGATGTCGAGGGCGCCGACCAGCCGGTCCTCCGAGGCGCCGACCGGCAGCTCGACCGTGCGCGCGGGCCGCGTCTCGAACGCCCCCGGCTCGTGCGGGCCGTCCGGGCAGGCCGGGTCGGGGGAGTCGGGGTCGCAGGAGAACCGGCAGCCGGCGACCACGTTCAGCGTGGGCATGAGCACCGACAGGGCGCGCACGGCCGTCGACTTGGCGGTGCCCTTCTCACCGCGGACCAGCACACCGCCGACCGCCGGCGACACGGCGTTCAGCAGCAGCGCGAGCCGCAGGTCGTCCTGGCCGACCACGGCCGTGAACGGGAAAGGAGTACTCACTTCTGGTCGTCCTCCAGGTCGCCTTCCAGCTCCAGGTAGGTGGCGCGCAGCCGCTCGATCGTGTCGGCGTCCGGCTCCGCCCACAGGCCGCGGTCGGCGGCCTCCAGGAGTCGTTCCGTGATCCCGCGCAGCGCCCACGGGTTGGACTTCTTCATGAAGTCGCGGTTGTCCGCGTCGAAGACGTACTCCGCGCTGAGCTTCTCGTACATCCAGTCGTCGACGACCCCGGCGGTGGCGTCGTAGCCGAAGAGGTAGTCGACGGTCGCCGCCATCTCGAAGGCGCCCTTGTAGCCGTGCCGCCGCATGGCCGCCATCCAGCGCGGGTTGACCACCCGGGCGCGGAACACGCGGTGCGTCTCCTCGCCCAGCGTGCGGGTCCGCACCTGGTCCGGCGTCGCGGAATCGCCCACGTACGCCTCGGGGTTGGCGCCCGTCAGATGGCGCACCATGGCGACCATGCCGCCGTGGTACTGGAAGTAGTCGTCGGCGTCGACGAGGTCGTGCTCGCGGGTGTCCACGTTCTTCGCGGCGACGGCGATCCGCTTGAACGCCGTCTCCATGTCCCCGCGCGCGGCCCGCCCGTCCAGCCCGCGCCCGTAGGCGTACCCGCCCCAGACGGCGTACACCTCGGCGAGGTCGGCGTCGGAGCGCCAGTTGCGGGCGTCGATCAGCGGCAGCAGACCGGCGCCGTACGCCCCCGGCTTGGAGCCGAAGATCCGGGCGCTGGCCCGCCGCCGGTCGCCGTGCCCGGCCGCGTCCTCGTCGACGTGCGCGCGGACGAAGTTGGACTCGGCGGGCTCGTCGAGCTCGGCCACCGCCCGCACCGCGTCGTCGATCAGCCCGACCACGTGCGGGAACGCGTCCCGGAAGAAGCCGGAGATGCGGACGGTGACGTCGATGCGCGGCCGGCCGAGCTCCTGGAGGGGGACGACCTCGAAGCCGGTCACCCGGCGCGAGGCGTCGTCCCAGACGGGACGGCAGCCCAGCAGCGCCAGGATCTCGGCGATGTCGTCGCCCTGGGTGCGCATCGCCGACGTGCCCCACACCGTCAGCCCGACCGACTTCGGGTACGCGCCGGTGTCCTGGAGGTAGCGCTGCACCAGGGAGTCGGCGAGCGACTGCCCGACCTCCCAGCTCAGCCTGGACGGGATGGCCTTGGGGTCGACGGAGTAGAAGTTGCGGCCGGTGGGCAGCACGTTGACCAGACCGCGGGTGGGCGAGCCCGAGGGCCCGGCGGGCACGTAACCGCCGTTCAGCGCCTTGAGGATGTGCCCGATCTCGTCCGTCGTCCGGGCGAGCCTCGGCACCAGCTCGCGGCACGCGAACTCCAGCACCGCCACGGCGTCCGGCAGTTCGGCGCCGACGACGTCGCGTACGAGCGGACGGCACTCGACGACCGCCCAGTCCCGCGCCTCCATGCCCTCCGCGACGCGCCGGCACAGCTGCTCCAGCAGATCGATGGCGTCGGCCGCGGACCGCGACGGGCCCTCCACCAGGTCCGTCAGCTCCACCGGCGCCTTCACGGGGGCGCCCGGCTCGGCCAGCAACTCCTTCTCGTCCAGGCCGAAATGGGCCGCGAACGACGCCCTCAGGCCCGGCAGCGCGTTGGCCTGTCCGCCCCACACCTGCGAGGCGCGCAGCACGGCCAGCACCAGGTTCACCCTCGGCTCGCCGACCGGGCCGCCGCCCAGGATGTGCAGCCCGTCGCGGATCTGCACGTCCTTGATCTCGCACAGATAGCCGTCGATGTGCATGACGAACTCGTCGAAGGCGTCGTCGTCGGGCTGGTCGTCGACGTGCAGGTCGTGGTGGAGCTCGGCCGCCTTCACCAGCGTCCAGATCTGCGCGCGCACGGCCGGCGCCTTCGTCGGGTCGAGGTCGGAGACGAGCGCGTACTCGTCGAGCAGCTGCTCCAGCTTCGCCAGGTCGCCGTAGGTGTCCGCCCGCGCCATCGGCGGGACGAGATGGTCGACGACGGTGGCGTGCCCGCGCCGCTTGGCCTGGGTGCCCTCGCCCGGGTCGTTGACGATGAACGGGTAGATCAGCGGCAGTTCGCCGAGGACGGCGTCCGGTGCGCAGCCGCCGCTCAGCCCGAGCCCCTTGCCCGGCAGCCACTCCATCGTGCCGTGCTTGCCCATGTGCACGATCGCGTCGGCGCCGAAGCTGTTCTCCAGCCACCGGTACGCGGCCATGTAGTGGTGCGACGGCGGCATGTCGGGGTCGTGGTAGATCGCGATCGGGTTCTCGCCGAAGCCGCGCGGCGGCTGGATCATCACGACGACGTTGCCGAACTGCAGACAGGCCAGCACGACGTCGTCGCCGTCGACGTACAGGGAGCCCGGCGGCTCGCCCCACGCCTCCAGCATGCCGTCGCGCAGAGCGGGGTCGAGCCGGTCGAACCAGGCCCGGTAGTCGGCCAGCGGCACCCGCGCGGGCGCGGCCGCGAGCTGCTCCTCGGTGAGCCATTCGACGTCATGGCCGCCGGCGTCGATGAGCCGGTGGATCAGCTCGTCGCCGTCGTCGGGATGCCCCTCGACCGCGTAGCCCGCGTCCCGCAGCGCGTCGAGCACCCGCACGGCCGAGACGGGCGTGTCCAGGCCCACGGCGTTGCCGACCCGGGAGTGCTTGGTGGGGTAGGCGGTGAAGACCAGGGCGAGCTTCTTCTCGCCGTTCGGCTTGTGCCGCAGCCGGGCGTGCCGGACGGCGATCCCGGCGACCCGAGCGGCCCGTTCGGGGTCGGCGACGTACACGGGGACGTCGTCGGGCCCCTGCTCCTTGAAGGAGAACGGGACCGTGACGATCCGTCCGTCGAACTCCGGGATCGCGACCTGCATCGCCGCGTCCATGGGGGAGAGGGCGGCGTCGGACGCCTCCCAGGCCGCGCGTGACGACGTGAGACACAGCCCCTGCAGCACGGGCACGTCGAGCTCGGCGAGCGCCCCGACGTCCCAGGCCTCCTCGTCGCCGCCCGCCGAGGCCTGCGAGGCGTGCGCGCCACCCGCGGCGAGAACGGTGGCGACGAGGACGTCGCAGCGGCCGAGGAGCTCGTACAGCCCGGGGTCCGCGCCGCGCAGCGAACCGCAGTACACGGGCAGGGCGTTGGCCCCGCGCGCCTCGATCGCGTCGCACAGCGTGTCCACGAAGGCGGTGTTGCCGCTCAGCTCGTGGGCCCGGTAGAAGAGCACGCCGACGCTCGGCCTGCCCTCGACGAACGCCCGCTCGCCGTGGACGCCGTACTCCGGCATCGCGCGCGGCTCCTCGAACCCCTCGCCGGTCAGCAGCACGGTGTCGGAGAGGAACCGCGCCAGCTCGGCGAGGTTGGCCGGGCCGCCCTCGACGAGATACCGCAGCGCCTCGGCCACGACCCCGGCGGGCACGGACGACTCGGCCATCAGCTCGGCGTCCGGCACGCTCTCGCCGCCCAGCAGCACGGTCGGAACGCCGGACGCCCGCAGCGCGGCGAGCCCGTCCTCCCAGGCGCGCTTCCCGCCGAGCAGCCGGACGACGGCGACGTCGGCGCCGTCGAGGAGCGCGGGCAGCTCCTGCGCGACGTCGACGCGGGTCGGGTTGCCGATCCGGTAGTCGACGCCGGCAGCGGCCCGGGCCGCCAGGAGATCGGTGTCGGCGGTCGACAACAACAACACTGTGCTCATGCGGGCGCTCCCGGTGGAATGAAAGGCAGTCCTTGCGGCGCGCCCGACTCGATGAGCCGCCGGAGCGCGTCGGTGTCCGCGTGCTGTTCGATCAGGTCGCCGAGCCGGTCGAGCTGCTCCTCGCGCAGCCCGGCGAAGGAGGTGTCGGGGGCCGGCACGAACCGGCGGCCCGCGGCGGCCGCCACCTCGCGCAGAAACGCCCGCCGGAACCCGTCCGACTCCAGCGAGCCGTGCCAGTGCGTGCCCCAGGTCTGTCCGACCCGGCAGCCGTCCAGGCCGCGTCCCTCGTCGTCGCGGATGAACGTCTCGCCCCCGGTGACGTCGGCGACGCCGTGATGGATCTCGTACCCCTCGACCCGCTCGCCGAGGGCTTCCCCGACCGGCCGGGTGAGGGTCTTCTCCCGGGCGAACCGCACCCGGACGGGGAGGATCCCGAGCCCGTCGACCTGTCCCCGCCGGCTCTCGACGTCGTCCTCGATGCGCTCGCCGAGCATCTGGAAGCCGCCGCAGACGCCGAGGACGGGGCGCCCCTCGGCGGCCCGGCGCAGCACCGCCCCGGCCAGGCCGCGTTCCCGCAGCCATTCCAGCGCCCGCACCGTCCCCCGGGTCCCGGGGATCACCACCAGGTCGGCGTCGGCCAGCTCCTCGGGCCGGTCCACGAACCGCACGACGACTCCGGGTTCGGCGGCCAGCGCGTCCACGTCCGTGAAGTTCGACATCAGCGGGACCGCGCAGACGGCGATCCGCAGCACGTCCTCCCCGACGGGCGGGGCGGTGTTCGACTCGCGCACGGTGCCCCGCAGCGAGACCCGCAGGCCGTCCTCCTCGTCGATGCCCAGCCCGTGCCGGAACGGCAGCACGCCGTAGGTGTGACGGCCGGTGAGACCGTGCAGCATGTCCAGGCCCGGCTCCAGCAGGGAGACGTCGCCCCGGAACTTGTTCACGAGGAACCCGGCGATCAGCGCCTGGTCCTCGGGGGACAGGAGCGCGACGGTCCCGAAGAACGAGGCGAAGACCCCGCCGCGGTCGATGTCGCCCACGACCAGCACGGGCAGCCCGGCATTGCGGGCGATCCCCATGTTGACGATGTCCGTCCGCCGCAGATTGATCTCGGCGGGACTGCCCGCTCCCTCACAGATCACCGCGTCATACGTGCCCCGCAACTCGGCGAGACAGTCGAGGACGGTCCCGAGGAGCTTCTGCTGCCGCCCGCCGTGGTAGCCGCGGGCGCTCATCTCGCCGACCGGCCTGCCCAGCAGCACCACCTGACTGCTCTGCTCCCCGCCGGGCTTGAGCAGCACGGGGTTCATCAGCGCCGTCGGCTCGATGCGGCAGGCCTGCGCCTGCATGGCCTGCGCCCGTCCGATCTCGGCGCCCTCGCGCGTGACGAACGAGTTCAGGGACATGTTCTGCGCCTTGAACGGCGCGACCTTCACCCCCTGCCGGACCAGCCACCGGCAGATCCCGGCCGTGACGACGCTCTTGCCGGCGTCGGAGGTGGTGCCGGCCACCAACAGGCCCCCGCTAAGGCCCCCGCTAAGGCCCCCGCTCATGACGTACGCCCCTTCCGCGCGTCGAGCGCCCTTGTCGCGACGAAGCGCGCGGCGACGGTCACGCCGAGCGCGAGCAGACCGACGCGGCGGGAGAGCCGCGCGGCGCGTTCGATGTCTCCGGCGACGACGGGCCGCCCGGTCGCCCCGTTGAGCACGGGCCGGTGCTCGACCCGGCCGCCGTACGACAGCGTCCCGCCCAGCCGCACCCCGAGGGCGCCCGCGAAGGACGCCTCCACGGGCCCGGCGTTGGGGCTGGGGTGCTTGCGGGCGTCGGCGCGCCAGGCCCGCGCCGCGCCCCGGGGGTCGTCCCCGGCGACGGCGGCGAGCACGGCCGTCAGCCGTGCGCCGGGCCATCCGGCGACGTCGTCGAGCCGGGCCGAGGCCCACCCGTAGCGCAGATGGCGCGGCGACCGGTGCCCGACCATGGCGTCGAGGGTGTTGACGGCCCGGAACCCGACCAGGCCGGGCACACCGGCCACGGCGCCCCACACCAGCGCGCCGACGACGGCGTCGGAGGTGTTCTCGGCGACGGACTCCACGACGGCCCGGGCGATCCCGTCGGCGTCCAGGGCCTGCGGGTCGCGCCCGCACAGGCGCGGCAGGCGTTCCCGGGCGGCCCCGACGTCTCCCGCCTCCAGGGCGCGTCCGATGCCCCGGGCCTCGCGCACCAGGGAGGCGCCGCCGACGACGGCCCAGGTGGCGGCGGCGGTGAGGGCGACGGAGGCGGCGGGACGCCCGCGCACGCCCCGCGCGGCGACGGCTCCCAGGGCGACGGCGCCGCCCGCGCACACCGCCGTGTGCAGGGCGCCCCACCCCCGGTGGTCCCGCCACAGCAGCCGCTCCACGGCGCCCGCGGCCCGGCCGAACGCGGCGACCGGATGCCCCCGGCGGGGATCGCCGAGGAGCAGGTCGCCGAGGAGGCCGGCGGCGGCGCCGTACGCGTGGACGCGATCGGCACCCACCGGCTCAGCCGGCCGTACGGGCGGGCGACGGCCTGGGGGTGACGCGCGAGGCGTTCGATGGGCAGCCGAACATGGCTATGTGTCCTCACTCAGGGTGTCCACGCCCTGGTTCGACGAGACCGCGGCGAGAGTTCCTGGCTCCCGGGGGTTACTACCCCGGTGACAGTGGCGGGACCGCGCCGGATTCACACCGGCTTCCTCTTCTGCCGCCGTACATGGCCCGGGCAGTCCACCACGGGCCCGGAAGAGCCGTCAACTTGCTGTTGACCTGCGAGGGGAGAGTGTGCAGAACCCCACACGCGGGCGATCGCCGCGGTCACACGAGAAGGGGTGCGGGACGGTGACCCGTCCCGCACCCCGGAGGCGTCCCGATGGCCCGTCAGGCCACGATCAGGGAGATCCCGTACGCCACCGCCGCCGCGCAGGCCGCGAAGCACGCGTACGCGCCCGTCACCGCGAGGGTGGCCGAGCCGCCCTGCGCCGTGGCGCGTTCCTGGCGCGACAGGCCCATGACGCCGAGGGTGAACAGGGCCACGAGTCCCACGGTGACCACGAGGCTGACGCCGAAGACGGAGCCCAGGGCTGCCCAGTCGATCTTCATGATGCTTCTCTTCCTTCGTGCCGGTCGGGCCGGATCAGACGGCCGCGGCCGGCGGGACGGCGGGGGCCACGGGCTCGGGGGCCGGAGTCGGCGCCGGAGAGGGGATGGTCGCCGTCAGATCGTCGGCGAGGGAACCCGCCGGGGGCGGGGCGACGGCCGCGATCGCCGTCGTGACGACGCCCGCGGGCTCCTCGGTGTCGTTGACGTTGGAGGCGTCGACGACCTCGCGCCGGGAGATCTTCCAGATCGCGGCGCTGGAGGCGATCAGGAAGGCGGCCACGACGGCCGTGCCCCAGTCGCCGAGGCCGGTCACCGTCTCGGCGAGCGCACCCACCAGGGCCGCCGCCGGCAGCGTCAGCCCCCAGGCCACGAACATCCGGGTCGCCGTCGACCAGCGGACCACGCCGCCCTTGCGGCCCAGCCCCGCGCCCATCACCGAACCGGAGACCGAGTGGGTGGTGGAGAGGGAGAAGCCGAGGTGGGAGGAGGCCAGGATGACCGTGGCCGCGCTGGTCTGGGCGGCGAAGCCCTGCTGCGGCTGGAGTTCGGTCAGGCCCTTGCCCATGGTGCGGATGATGCGCCAGCCGCCGAGGTAGGTGCCGAGCGCGATGGCCATGCCGGCCGACAGGATGACCCAGGTGGGCGGGTCGGAGTCGGGGGCCACGGCGCCGCCGGCGACCAGGGCGAGGGTGATGATGCCCATCGTCTTCTGCGCGTCGTTGGTGCCGTGCGCGAGGGAGACCAGGCCGGCCGAGGCGATCTGGCCTGTGCGGTAGCCCTTGGCGGCGGCCTTGCCGTCGGCCTTCTTGCCCAGGGTGTACGAGAGCCGGGTCGCGAGCATCGCGGCGACGCCCGCCACGATCGGCGCCGCGACCGCCGGGAGCAGGACCTTGGTGACCAGTACGTCACCGTGGACCGCGCCCGTGCCGGCCGAGGCGATGGTGGCGCCGATCAGACCGCCCATCAGGGCGTGGGAGGAGCTGGAGGGCAGGCCCACCAGCCAGGTCAGCAGATTCCAGAGGATCGCGCCGACCAGGGCGGCGAAGATGACCTCGGGACGGATGCCGGTCTCGTCGACGAGACCCTTGGAGATCGTGTTGGCGACCTCCACCGAGAGAAAGGCGCCCACAAGGTTCAGCACGGCGGACATCGCCACCGCGACCTTGGGCTTGAGTGCACCGGTCGAGATGGTCGTGGCCATCGCGTTGGCGGTGTCGTGGAAACCGTTCGTGAAATCGAACGCGAGTGCGGTGATGACCACAATCGCGAGGATCAGCGAGAAGTTTTCCATTTACCCAGGCAATCGTTCGAAGTCATTGGTGCGTCGACCGTAGGCAATCCGGGTGAACGGAAGATGAACTGGGACCGGCTTCACGGTGTCGTTCGCCGGGGTGTTCGCCGGGGTGTTCGCCGTGCCCTCGTGGGCAGTTGACGGTCCGCCTCCCGGCCCGCGCCGCCGGGGCGTCCGCAAGGGCCGCGTCCGGCCCCGGCGACGGTGGCGTCCTGGCAGGATCACGGCATGGCTGAGCAGCGACGCGAGCAGGCGGACGCCCGGGATCCCGGGCGACGCGAGCAGGCGGACGCCCGGGATCCCGGGGACGACGGACAGGGCCCCGTGGAGCACCGGGGGAGGCGCGCGACACCCGAGGAGGCGCGGGCCTGGGAGGCGCTCGTGGCGACGGCCCGCCGCACGGTGACCGACGGTCTCGTCGTCGGCACCTCCGGCAACGTCTCCGTACGCGTCGGCGACACCGTGCTGGTCACCCCGTCGGGGGTGCCCTACGACCGGCTCGCCCCACAGGACGTCACCGGCGTCGACCTTGACGGCCGCCAGGTGCTCGGCGCCCTGGTCCCCACGAGCGAGCTGCCGATGCACCTCGCCGTATACGGCGCCTCCGACGCCGGGGCGATCGTCCACACCCACGCCGTGCACGCCACGGCCGTCTCGACCCTCCTCCCGGAACTCCCCCTCGTCCACTACATGGCGGGCGCGCTCGGCGGCCCCGTCCGGGTCGCCCCCTACGCCACGTACGGCACCGAGGAACTGGCCGAGCACGTGCTCCGGGCGCTCGCCGGCCGCACCGGCTGCCTGCTGCAGAACCACGGCACCCTCACCTACGGCGCCACCCTCGACCAGGCCTACGACCGGACGGCCCAACTGGAGTGGATGTGCCGCCTGTGGCTGACGGCCTCGTCGGTTCCGGGGCGCACCCCCACCCTGCTGACGGAGGAGCAGGCGGCGCAGGCGGCACACCGTCTCCAGGGCTACGGCCAGCGACGCTGATCGCCGTCCGCACCGCCTGCCCCGGGCACGGACCGCCTGCCCCGGGCGCGGACGGCGAGGACGACCCCCGGGATGCGACCCCCGCACGGACCCCGCACCCGACCGGCCGGGCGTCACCCGAGCCGGCGTACCACTGGCCGCCGCCGGGGTTGGCCTGGACACTGGTCGGGTGCGCACTGTCACAGCGACGGCAGCCGCCGTCACCGCAGCCCTGGCCGCCGGCGCCGCCAGTGTCGCCGCCGGCCGGTTCGCCAGCGACGCCGCGCTGAAGGCGCCGCCCGGCCGGCCCCTGCCCACCGAACCCCGGCTCACCGTGCACGGCACGGCCGCCGGACAGATCACCGTCACCCGCCATCTGGCCGCCCTGCGCCCCGGCTCCTACGGCCTGTCGGGCAACGGCTCGCACGCGGTCGTCGGCCCCGTCCTGCCCACCGCCCCGCACCCCGCCGACACCGTCGTGCGCCGCCTGGAACGCGTCACCCACGGCTCCCTGAACTCCGGGGACGCGGTCTGGCTGACCCCGAACCTGCACGTCGGCAACCCGGGCGGCGCCCTCGGCCTCGACCACGCCGACGTCGACGTCCCCGGCGAACTGGGCAACCTGCCCGCCTGGTTCGTGCCCGGCGCCCGTCGCACGTGGGTGATCGCCGTGCACGGCCTGGGCGCCACCAGGGAACACGCCCTGAACCTCATGGGCTTCCTGCACCGCCGCCGTTTCCCCGTCCTCGCCCTCGCCTACCGCGGCGACCTCGGCGCCCCCCGCCCGCCGGACGGGCTGAACCACCTCGGCGCGACCGAGTGGCGCGACCTCGACGCGGCGATGCGGTACGCCGTGCGCTACGGCGCCGAACGCGTCGTCCTGCTCGGCTGGTCCACCGGCGCCGCCATGGCGCTGCGCGCGGCCGCCGACTCGGGCCTGCGCGATCTCGTCTCGGGGCTCGTGCTGGACTCGCCGGTCCTCGACTGGCGGACGACGCTGCGCGCCCTGGCCGCCGCCCGCCACACCCCCGGGGCGCTGCTGCCGCTCGCCGTCCGCGCCGCCGAGGGCCGCACCGGCCTGCACGTCGGCGCCGGCGACCCCGTGGCCGCGGCCGCCGCCCCCGACCGGCTGCGGGTGCCGACGCTGATCGTGCACGGGCCCGACGACGTCGTCGCCCCCTGGAGCGCCTCCCGCCGTCTCGCCGCCCGCCGCCCCGACCTCGTCACTCTGCACACCGTGGCGGGCGCCCCGCACGGCGCCATGTGGAACGCCGACCCCGCCGCCTACGAGGAGGCGCTGCGCCGCTTCCTGACCCCGCTGATGTGAGACCGTCCGGCAGCCGGACCGCCCGAGCGGTCGCAGGGGTTCCGTTTAAGGCCGTACCACTGGCCTGAAGGCGCCGTCTCCGCCTCGATCCACCCCGGACGCCGACCGGTCCACCGGCCCGTCGTGACATTCCGTTTGGGTTTTCGGACCGTCAACCGGAAGACTGCACCCGTGACGTCCCGTATCCCGCGCGACTCCAGGCTTCGACTCGTCCGCCCGCGACCCCTGGCCGCCGCCCCCTCAGCTGTGAACGAGCGGCGCCCGCGCCGCCCCGCACCCCGCCCGCCGCAGGGCACCCCGGCGCCCGCGGAGCTGGCCAGAATGGCGCGCTCCGGACTGGCCGCCGCGGCCCGCGTCGCCCGCTGGGCCGACAACGCCCTGGGCCCGGGCCGAGACGCCGCGACCACCGACGGCAAGGCCACGCTCTCGGAGGCGACCGCGCAGCGGGCCGCCGCCGATCTGGGCCTGACCATCGACCGGATCCGCGCCGACTGGGACACCGCCCGGCTCGCCGGCCTGGTCGAGGTGCACGGCGACAGCGCTCGCCCGGGCTGGCGGCTGCGTGCCTGGAACCGGGACGACAGCGCCGTCCTGCGCGGCTGGGTCGCCCTGTTCGACGCCTGGTCCCTGGCCTCCCCGGAACCGGAGGACCAGGAGCCCGGCGCGGTCGCCGAGGTCGTCTCGGCCATGCCCCAGGTCCTCTCCTTCCTCCAGCTGTCCGCCGGGCCCGTCCCCGTCGAACAGCTGCTGGACCTGCTGCGCCAGCGCGTCACCGAACTGCGCACCGAGCGCTGCGAGGTCCCCTACAGCGCCGGTTCCGAGCCCGCGACGCCGCTCGCCCCGGTCACCTCCGCCGACGTGGAGCCGGCCGAGCCCGCCCAGGACACCGAACTCGCCCCCCTCCTCGACTGGGCCCTGCGCGCCCTCGCCTCCGTCGGCGCTCTCACCTACGGCGACGCACAGGCCACCCTCACCCCGCTGGGCAGCTGGGCGGTCTGGGTCAAGCTGGAGCAGATCTGCGTCGCCGCGCAGAGCCCCGCCGGGAACATCGAGCAGTCGGCCGAGGCCATGCTCCGGGGCTGCGCCCAGCTGCGCCCCAACGCGGCCCGCGCCGAGTACCGCGCCTGGCTCGCCGCCCGCACCGTCGGCAGCGCCGTCAGCGAACTGCTGCTGGCCGCCCGCGGGGACGACGCCCTGCTGCGCGGCCTCGCCTTCGAGGCGCTGCGCGTCGTGGGCGCTCCGGCCGAGCCCGACGTCCGCGCGGTGGTGGACGAGCCGGCCCTGCGGCCGTACGCCCTGCTGTGGCTCGCCGAGCACGACGGCGTCGACCCCGAGGACGCCCACGAGGTGCTCACCCGGCAGGAGGCCACCTGGCTGTGGGTGGACACCGCCGCGGCCGTCGCCGACCACGGCGAGGCGCCGATGCTCGTACGCCACCTGGAGTCCGCGCTGCAGCCGACCGTGCCGGCGCTGCTGACGGAGGTGCGGGCCGTGGGGCATCCGCGCACCGTGCAGGTGCTGGTGGCGCTGGCCGCCGCGCACCCCGACCCGGCGCTGGCCAAGGCCGTGCGCCGGGCCGCCTTCCAGGTGCACACCGGGGGCAGCTGACCGAGCTGCGGCGGCGGGCGCGGGGTGGCGGCCGGCCCGCGCGGGCCGCTCAGCCCGGTATCTCGGGCGCGTACGTGCCGAAGCTCCAGAGGTTGCCCTCCAGGTCGCGGGCCATGTAGTCCCGCGAGCCGTACTCCTGGTCCGTCGGGGGCATCAGGATCTCCGCGCCGTGCTCCACCGCTCGCCGGTGATGTGCGTCGACGTCGTCCACCACGACGTACACGCCGGTCGGGCCCGCGCCCTTCATCGCCGTGTCGAAGACGCCGCCGCGGCCCTTGGAGCCCAGCATCACCGCGCCGTTGCCCTGGGCCAGCTCGGCGTGCATGACCGATCCGTCCTCCCCCTCGTACACGGACAGCTCCGTGAAGCCCAGGGCCTCGGTGAGCTGCCGGATCGCCGCCTTCGCGTCGACGTACAACACCGTCGGGAAGAGGCTGGGACGCCCGCCGTTCGTTGCTGCCATGCCGGTCACTCCCTTGTGATCCGAGCCGGATTCCCGACCCGCCTCCCAGTCTGGCACCCGGCGCCGACAACGCCCCCGGAGCGAGGAATCGGCGCAGGCGGGGGAGCGCGGGAGGGGATTTCCGGGGAGCCGCACGCCCGCGAAGAACACGGCGACGGGGGGAGATCGAACACCTGGACCCAGAAAAAGTGCTTGCACGGTCCCGTTAGACTGGCGTCATGGCCATTCTCCTCGCGCATTAGACGGCGGGAACGTCCTCAGCCGCCCATCCCGCCAACGACCCCCGCTCTGGAGTCTGTCCGTGATCTCCGCCTCCGGCATCGAGCTGCGCGCCGGTGCCCGCATCCTCATCGAGAACGCCTCCTTCCGTGTGGCCAAGGGCGACCGCATCGGTCTGGTCGGGCGCAACGGCGCCGGCAAGACCACCCTGACCAAGATCCTGGCCGGTGAGGGCATCCCGGCCGCCGGTCAGGTCACCCGCTCCGGCGAGGTCGGCTATCTCCCGCAGGATCCCCGCACCGGCGATCTCGACGTCCTCGCGCGCGACCGCATCCTCTCCGCGCGCGGCCTGGACGTCCTGATCCGCAAGATGCGCGAGAACGAGCAGCGGATCGCCAACGGCTCGGGCGCCACGCGCGACAAGGCGATGCGCCAGTACGAGCGCCAGGAGACGGAGTTCCTCACCAAGGGCGGGTACTCCGCCGAGGCCGAGGCCGCCACCATCGCCGCCGCGCTCAACCTGCCCGACCGGGTGCTCGGCCAGCCCCTGCACACGCTCTCCGGCGGTCAGCGCCGCCGCGTGGAGCTCGCCCGCATCCTGTTCTCCGACGCGGACACCCTGCTCCTCGACGAGCCGACCAACCACCTCGACGCCGACTCGATCGTCTGGCTGCGCGACTACCTCAAGACCTACCGCGGCGGCTTCATCGTCATCAGCCACGACGTCGACCTGGTCGAGACGGTCGTCAACAAGGTGTTCTACCTGGACGCCAACCGTTCCCAGATCGACGTCTACAACATGGGCTGGCGGCTCTACCAGCAGCAGCGCGAGTCCGACGAGAAGCGCCGCAAGCGCGAGCGGCAGAACGCGGAGAAGAAGGCCGCCGCACTGCACTCGCAGGCGGACAAGATGCGCGCGAAGGCCACCAAGACGGTCGCCGCGCAGAACATGGCCCGCCGTGCCGACAAGCTGCTGTCCGGCCTGGAGGCGGTCCGCCAGTCCGACAAGGTCGCCAAGCTCCGCTTCCCCGAGCCCGCCCCCTGCGGCAAGACGCCCCTGATGGCCGAGGGCCTGTCGAAGTCGTACGGCTCGCTGGAGATCTTCACCGACGTCGACCTGGCCATCGACAAGGGTTCGCGCGTCGTCATCCTCGGTCTGAACGGCGCCGGCAAGACGACGCTGCTGCGGCTGCTCGGCGGCGCCGAGCAGCCCGACACCGGCGAGGTCATCGAGGGCCACGGCCTCAAGCTCGGCTACTACGCCCAGGAGCACGAGACCCTCGACCCGGAGCGGACGGTCCTGGAGAACATGCGGTCCGCCGCTCCCGACCTGGATCTGGTCGAGGTCCGCAAGACACTCGGCTCGTTCCTGTTCTCCGGCGACGACGTCGACAAGCCCGCCGGGGTCCTCTCCGGCGGTGAGAAGACCCGACTGGCCCTCGCCACCCTCGTGGTCTCCTCGGCCAACGTCCTGCTCCTCGACGAGCCCACCAACAACCTCGATCCGGCGAGCCGTGAGGAGATCCTCGGCGCGTTGCGCACCTACAAGGGCGCGGTCGTCCTCGTCACCCACGACGAGGGCGCGGTCGAGGCGCTGCAGCCGGAGCGGATCATCCTGCTGCCCGACGGCGTCGAGGACCTGTGGGGTTCCGACTACGCGGATCTCGTCGCGCTGGCTTGATCATCGGCGATGGATCATTCGGCCCATCGGTGATCCATCATCTGTGTGAGATCTCCTCGTATCGAGGTGTGTCATACATCGATTTCACGGCCGATCCCTTTGTCGACAAGGGATCGGCCGTTTCGCGTCTCTGACCTGGCACTTCGCGAAAGAACCCGTTCGGCGGTACGAACGCGTACACCTGGAATCGCGGGTTCCGCTTGTGGGGGCGCGCTCCTGTCGTCAAAACCGTCTCGCACGGACCTTGCCGAATGGGTGGCCATCGCGTCCCGGAGGGGTGATCATGAGGAGACCAGAGCGCACTTCCCATGAGGAGGCACGGGTGGCCGAGACTCTGAAGAAGGGCAGCCGGGTGACCGGCGCCGCGCGCGACAAGCTCGCGGCAGACCTGAAGAAGAAGTACGACTCCGGTGCGAGCATCCGAGCACTGGCCGAGGAGACCGGCCGCTCGTATGGCTTCGTGCACCGGATGCTCAGCGAGTCGGGCGTCACGCTCCGTGGGCGTGGCGGTGCGACCCGAGGCAAGAAGGCCGCCTCGTCCTGACCCCCGGGCGGCCCATCGGCTTCGACGGTGGCCACCCGGTCGGTGATCCGATCGGCCGGGTGGTTACTGTGCAGTCACTTAGCTGACCGCTAGCTGACCGCACCCACCGGAGGCGCCCCATGGCCACGCCCGACCAGGAACTCGTTCCCCTGCTCGACAAGGACGGCGTACGGCTCACCGTCGACGACGCGCTCGCCACGGTGACGCTGGCCAACCCGGCCAAACGCAACGCGCAGAGCCCCGCCATGTGGCGGGCCCTCGCCGAAGCCGGGCGGCTGGTGCCGGGCTCCGTCCGCGTGGTCGTGCTGCGCGGCGAGGGCAGGTCCTTCTCCGCCGGACTCGACCGGCAGATGTTCACGCCCGAGGGGATCGAGGGCGAACCGTCCTTCATCGATCTCGCACGCAGTGGCGACGCCGAACTCGACGCCGCCATCGCAGGGTTCCAGGAGGGCTTCACCTGGTGGCGGCGCAACGACGTCGTGTCCATCGCCGCCGTCCAGGGCCACGCCATCGGCGCGGGCTTCCAGCTGGCTCTCGCGTGTGACCTGCGCGTCGTCGCCGACGACGTGCAGTTCGCCATGCGCGAGACCAGCCTCGGCCTGGTGCCGGACCTGACGGGCACACACCCCCTGGTCTCCCTGGTCGGCTACGGCCGTGCGGTCGAGATCTGCCTCACCGGCCGGTTCGTGGACGCCGAGGAAGCGGTGAGCACCGGCCTCGCCAACGTCGCCGTGCCCGCCGCCGACCTCGACACCACCGTCCGCGACCTGGCCGCGGCGATCCTGGCCGCGCCCCGCGAGGCCGTCATCGAGACCAAGGCGCTGCTGCGCGGCGCCGGCGACCGCAGCTACGACGAGCAGCGCGCCGCCGAGCGGGCCGCCCAGGGCCGCCGGCTGCGGGACCTGGCCGGCATCGGCGAATAGCCGGTTCCGCGCGGACCCCGGTCACTCCACCGCGGTGACCAGCACGGTCACCGTCGGGTGATCGCGCAGCGCCTCCGACACCGCCGCGCGCACCTGCCGGGCCACGTCCAGGACCCGGTGGTGCGCGCTCACCGCGATCTCCACGCGGGCGTGGCGGTGCGGCAGGGCGGCCGTGTGCTCGCGCTCCTCGATGCGCACCGCCCGGCCGACGACGTCGGTCAGCCGGGTCACCCCGGGCACGGACAGCGCGGCGACGGTCGCGCGCGCCTCGTCGCCGTGCTGTGCCGCCCCGACGGGCGGCGGCTCGGGCCCGGGGCGTACCTCCTGAGGCGCCTGCTCGTCGTCCAGCAGGGCCGTCACCCGCAGGTCCACGTCCGACACCATCAGGCCGAGACGTTCCGTCGCGGCCGCCGCCAGCGCCGAGCGCAGGCGGGACGCCGTCGTCGGCAGCGGCTCGGACGCGTGCACGGCGATGTCCGCCGTCACCCGCAGCGGCCCGGGCGGCAGCGCGCCGGGCGGGGGCGGCACCGCCGGCTCGTCCACCGCCGCCGGGTCGGACGACGCGATCCGCAGGGCGTCCAGCCGGACGCCCTCCATACGGCGTACCGCCCGCCGCAGCACCGCCCCGGCCGCCGCCTCCGTGATCCACGCACCGTCCCGCGGGCCGCCCAGCGGGAGCAGCCTGCCCAGGCCCAGCTGATGCCGTACCGCGCTCGTCCATCCGTCCGCCGTCATTACTCCAGCGTGCCCCATCCCCGGAGCGAGGACGGGCAACCGCGCTTACCGTGGTCGAAGGGGGCGAAAAGGAACCGGACGTAAGGACGTACGGCGATGACCGAGGCAGTCGAGCAGAACCGGACGCAGCCCCCCGACGGCGGCACGGAGCCGCAGCAGAACCGCAAGGCGGCCCGGCGCGGCGGCGGGGACCCGGCGACCCGCGGCCGGACCAGCATCGCCGACGGGGTCGTGGAGAAGATCGCGGGCCTCGCGGCCCGGGACGTCGTGGGCGTCCACACCATGGGCAGCGGCCTCAGCCGGACCTTCGGCGCCGTGCGCGACCGGGTGCCCGGCGGCTCGAAGTCCGTCACCCGGGGCGTGAAGGCCGAGGTCGGCGAGGTGCAGACCGCGCTCGACCTGGAGATCGTGGTCGACTACGGCGTGGCCATCGCCGACGTCGCGCAGGCCGTGCGGGAGAACGTGATCGCGGCCGTGGAGCGTATGACGGGCCTGGAGGTCGTCGAGGTCAACATCGCGGTGAGCGACGTCAAACTGCCCGACGAAGAGGACGAGGAGCCGGAGCAGCCCCGGATCCAGTGACCCACGGACGACACGCAGCGGACCCGGGTGACCGGGCCGCCGAGGGGAGAACACCGTGAGCATGGCCGTGGTCGGCATGATCGCCGGCATGGCGCTGGGCTTCGCCGGATACTTCGGCGGGTTCGGGGCCTTCGTGCTGGTGGCGGCATTGGGCGCCATCGGGTTCGTCGTCGGCCGGTTCCTGGAAGGGGACCTGGAGCTCGGCGACCTGTTCCGCACCCGCGACGACCGCCGCAGGTGACCACCGTGGACGAGGGGAGCGGCGGCGCCGGCGGGCGCTCGGCCGTCGTCCCCGCGGGCCGGCGCGGCGCGACCCGCATCGCCGACCGGGTGGTGGCGAAGGTCGCCGCCCAGGCGGCGCGCGAGGCGGTCGGCCCGCTGCCGCCGGAGGCCGGGCCCCCGCACGCCACCGTCGTCGTCCGCCCGCACGCCGGTCCCCCGTCGTCCGGGGCGCCCCCGGCGGACGCGGCGCACGTCAGGGTCCATCTGGAACTCGGCTATCCGACCGACATCGGAGCCCGCTGTCACGAAGTGCGTCGACATGTCGTCGAGCGGGTAGGCGCGTTGGTGGGAATGGAGGTTCCGGAGGTCGCCGTCCAGGTGGAACGGCTGCACCTGACATCGGCCCCCGGCGCGGCACAGGGGAGGACACGATGAGCGAACCGGAAGGCCCGCGGGGCGGCGCGGTGCCCGTGCTGGACAAGCCCGCACCGGACGACGTCCCCGAACGGGCCGCCGCGCCCGCCGACCACCGCTTCTGGTCGGCGCGTCGCGTGCCCGCCGGCGTCGTCGCGGTGCTGCTGCTGGTCGTCGCGGGCGCTTTTCTCTACGACGTCGCCGCCGTCCGGGCCCACCGGCCCGCCATGGCCTGGCGGCGCGCCCTCGCCCGGCAGCTCGCCGAGCGCCCGCTGGACGACGTCTGGGTGCTGGTCGGCGCAGGCGTCGCGGCCGCGCTCGGCCTGTGGCTGATCGCCCTGGCCGTCACCCCGGGCCTGCGGCACGTCCTGCCCATGAGCCGCCCCCATCCCGACGTCCGGGCCGGCCTGCACCGGGACGCCGCCGGGCTGGTGCTGCGCGACCGGGCCATGGAGATCGCCGGTGTGCAGTCGGCCCGGGTGCGCGTCCGGCGACGCAGGGCCGACGTCCGCGCGGTCTGCCACTTCCGGGACCTGGACGACGTCCACGCGGACCTGGACACCGTCCTGACGGACGCGATCCGCGGCCTGGGCCTGGCCCGGCCGCCCCGGTTGTCGGTCCATGTGCGCCGGCCCGGGAAGAAGGGGTGACGACGATGCTCAGGACTGTCAACCGCGTGCTCGTGGGGGCCGTCGGGCTGGTGCTGCTCGCCGTCGGAGGCGCGGTGCTGGCCGTCGGACTGGGCGCCTCCCCGCCCTCCTGGTGGCTCCACGACGGCCGCCACGACGTCCTTCTCACCACCGCCGAACGCACCCGCTGGCGCGGCGAGGCCTGGTGGTGGCCCGCGGTCGTCGCCGGTCTGGCCCTCCTCGTGCTGCTGGCCCTGTGGTGGCTGGCCGCGGTCCTGCGCCGCCGCCGGCTCGGCGAGGTCGCCGTCGACACCGGAGACGGCGCGGGAGCGCTGCTGCGGGGCAGGGCCCTGGAGGGCGTGCTCGCGGGCGAGGCCGGCCGGCTGGACGGCGTCGCGCACGCCCACGCCCATCTGAACGGCCGCCGGGACGCTCCCGAGGCGCACGTCCGGCTGCTCCTGGAGCCCCACGTGGACCCGGCGACGACGCTGAACCGTCTGACGACCGAGGCCCTGGCCCACGCCAGGGACTCGGCTGCGCTGCGGGCCCTGCCGGCCACGGTGCGCATGAAGGGCGCCAAGCACAAGGCGGAAAGGGTCAGTTGAGCGTCGAGCCGCCCCCGTCTTCGTCCCCGCCCCTGCCACCGCGGGCCGTGCCGGTCCGCGGCGCGCGTCAGAACCCGTGCCGCATCCCGCCGTCGACCGGCAGCATGATCCCCGTCAGATAGGAGGCGGCCGGCGACAGCAGGAACGCCGCCGCCCTGCCGAACTCCTCCGGCGCGCCGTACCGGCGCAGCGGAATGCGGGACTCGTTCGCGGTCCGGGTCGCCTCGGGATCCGCCGACAGCGCGTCGAGTTCGCGCACCCGGTCGGTGTCGATCCGCGCGGGCAGCAGTCCCACGACCCGGATCCCCCGGGGCCCGAGCTCGTCGGCGAGCGACTTGGCGAACCCGGCGAGCCCCGGCCGCAGGCCGTTGGAGATCGTCAGACCCGGGATCGGCTCGTGCACCGATCCCGACAGCACGAACCCGATGACTCCGCCCGCCTCCAGCTCGGCCGCCGCGGCCCGCGCCAGGCGGACCGCGCCGAGGAACACCGACTGGAACGCGGCCTGCCACTGCTCGTCCGTGTTGTCCGCGACGAACCCGGGCGGCGGCCCGCCCACGCTCACCAGCACGCCGTCGAACCCGCCGAAGGCGTCCCGCGCCGCCGCGATCAGCCGGCCCGCCGCGTCGGGGTCGGCGTTGTCCACGGCGACCCCGACGGCGTTCGGTCCCAGCTCGGCCGCCGCCTCGGCGACGCGTCCGTCGTCCCGTCCGGTCAGGACGACCTTCGCGCCGTCCGCGACGAGCTCGCGCGCGGCCGCGTTGCCCAGGCCCCGCGTGGCCCCGGTGACGACGTACACCCGGTCCTTCAGTCCAAGATCCATGGCCCCTATCCTGCCCCCTCGCCGCCGAACAGGGCGAGGGCGGTGTTCACCAGGCCGATGTGGCTGAACGCCTGCGGGAAGTTGCCCAGATGCCGTCCGGCCACCGGGTCGTACTCCTCCGCCAGCAGCCCCACGTCGTTGGCCAGCCCCACCAGCCGTTCGAACAGCTCCCGGGCCGCCTCGGTGCGGCCGGTCATGTGCAGCGCGTCCGCCAGCCAGAACGAGCAGGCCAGGAACGCGCCCTCGTCGCCCGGCAACCCGTCGACGGGGGCGCCGTCCGTGCTGTAGCGGCGCACCAGGCCGCTGTGCCCGAGTTCGTCGCGGATCGCGTCGACGGTCCCGACGATCCGCGGGTCGTCCGGCGGCAGGAAGCCGACGCGCGGGATGAGCAGCAGGGAGGCGTCCAGGTCGGCCGATCCGTAGTACTGGGTGAACGTGTTGCGCCGCGGGTCGTAGCCCTTCTCGCACACCTCGTGGTGCACCTCGTCGCGCAGCGCCCGCCAGCCCTCCAGGTCGCCGCTGAGTTTCGGGTACTCCTCCAGCGCGCGCACGGCCCGGTCGGCGGCCACCCACACCATCACCTTGGAGTGCACGAACTGGCGCCGGCCGCCGCGCACCTCCCACAGCCCCTCGTCGGGCTGCCGCCAGTTCTCGCTCAGCCAGTTCATCAGCGCGCACTGCAACGACCACATGTGCGGCTTGGGCGACATCCCCGCGGTCCGGGCCAGCGACAGCGAGTCCATGACCTCGCCGTAGACGTCCAGCTGCAGCTGGTCCACGGCGCCGTTGCCGATGCGCACGGGGGTGGAGCCGCCGTAGCCCGACAGCCACGGCAGCTCGCACTCGGGCAGCCGGCGCTCGCCCGCCAGGCCGTACATGATCTGAAGGTCGGCCGGATCGCCCGCGACGGCGCGCAGCAGCCAGTTGCGCCACGCCTCCGCCTCGTCCTCGTAGCCCGCCGCCAGGAGCGCGCCCAGGGTGAGGGTGGAGTCGCGCAGCCAGCAGTAGCGGTAGTCCCAGTTGCGGACCCCGCCCAGTTCCTCGGGCAGGGAGGTGGTCAGCGCGGCGGCGATGCCGCCGGTGGGGGTGTACGTGAGGGCCTTGAGGGTGATCAGGGAGCGCACGACGGCGTCCCGGTGGGGTCCGTCGTAGCGGCAGCGCGCGGCCCACTCCTGCCAGTCGTCGACGCTCACGCGCAGCGCCTGCCACGGGTCGACGAGCGGCGGGCGGGACTCGTGCGAGGGGTGCCAGGTCAGCACGAAGGCGACCGACTCGCCCTCGGCGACGGTGAACTCGGAGTACGTGGTGAAGTCCTCGCCCCAGGTGCGCACCTCCGGCTCGCTGCGGAACCAGACGGCGTCGGGTCCGGCGATCGCCACCCGATGCCCGTCGACCCGGCGCATCCAGGGGATGACCCAGCCGTAGTCGAACCGCAGCCGCAGGACGCTGCGGACGGTCACCCGGCCGCGCAGTCCCTCGACGATGCGCACCACGTCCGGGGCCCGGTCGCGCTGGGGCATCAGGTCGGTGACCCGGATCGCGCCCCCGGCCGTCTCCCACTCGGTGTCCAGGACGAGCGTGTCGGGCCGGTAGGCGCGCCGGGTGCAGGCGCCCTCCTCGCCCTGGGGTGCGATGCGCCAGTGGCCGTTGTCCTCGTCGCCGAGGAGCCGGGCGAAGCAGGCCCCGGAGTCGAAGCGGGGCAGGCAGAGCCAGTCGATCGAGCCGTCCGTGCCGACCAGGGCCGCGGTCTGCTCGTCGCCGATCAGGGCGTAGTCCTCGATGCGGGGGTGCACGGGGTTCCGGGTTCCCGGCGGACCGGGGCGGCAATCAGAGGTGCGGCCGGCCGGGTGACGAACGGCCCGCACACCCGGCCCGCCCCTCGACGCGGTGCGGCCGCACTACACGGGGGCGGGCTCGGTCTGTTCCACGGCCTGCGCGGCGGCCGCGGCGCGGTCGCGGGCCTCGCGCCGGGCCAGGGTCAGCCAGCCGAAGGGGACGCCCGCGGAGAACAGCCACCACTGGATGGCGTAGGCGAAGTTCAGGGCCGCGTCCTCGCTGCCGGGCGGGCCGAGCAGCTCCGGGGTGTCGCCCTTGGGCTCGGGCGCCGTCTGCACGATGTAGCCGCCGAGCACCCTGGCGCCCAGGCGGCGCGCCTCCTGCTCGCTGTTGATCAGCATGACCTGCCGGTCCGGGAGCCCCTTGAGGTCCTTGATGCCGCTGGCCGCGGTCGTCTCGTCGGGCATCAGCCGACCGGTGACGGTGATCCGGCCGTGCGGCGGAGCCGGGATCCGGGGGAAGTCGGTCTGGCTGGCGCCGTTCGCGGGGATCCAGCCCCGGTTGACCAGCAGCACCTTGCCGTCCGTCAGCACGAACGGGGTCAGCACGTGGAAGCCCACCGTTTCGTCGGCGTTGACCCGGCGCCTGACGACGACCTCGTGCCCGGTGTCGAACGAGCCGGTCGCGGTCACGCTCCGGTACCGCTCGCTGCGGGTGACGTCGTGTCCGGGGGTGGTCAGGGTCTCCACGGGCACCGGGTCGGCGCCCAGCGCGTCGGAGACCAGCTGGTTGCGCGCGGTGCGCTCGTCGTAGCGATGCATCTGCCAGAAGCCCAGCCTGATCATCGTGGGGATGAGGAGGAGGGA
Organism: Streptomyces hayashii; assembly: GCF_024539815.1. GTDB lineage: Bacteria > Actinomycetota > Actinomycetes > Streptomycetales > Streptomycetaceae > Streptomyces > Streptomyces hayashii. Next base: position 24,136 of record NZ_JAHHIU010000099.1, on the reverse strand, counting down.
GACCAGCGTGAGGATCACCCACTGCCGGGACAACAGGAAGCGGTACACCCCACGACCGTACAACTCGGTCGTGGGGTGTACTCGGCCGGGTGCCGGAAGCGGCCCCCCGGGGAGGCCTCGCGGACGGGTTCCGGCGGGGCTCACACCTTGTCGACGATGCCCGCGCTGCCCTCCGCCCGGGCGCAGTGCCCACCGCAGTACCAGTGCCCCTCCACCTCGACGCCCTGGCCGATGATCTGGACCCGGCAGTGCTCGCAGATGGGGGCCATGCGGTGGATCGCACAGGAGAAGCAGTCGAAGACGTGGACCGCGCCCTGTGCGTGCACCTCGAAGGTCATTCCGTAGTCGTTGCCGCAAACTTCGCATCTCGCCATGCGCCACAGGGTGAGCCGTAGGCCGCGCGCGGGCGAGCGGGCTCCGGGCGAGTCGCGTGGCAATCACCCGTACGCACGGTCACCCGTCGGCGGGCTCGACGTCCCGCAGGAGCTGTCCGAAGGCGGCCTCGTCGACGACGGGCGTGCCGAACTGCCGCGCCTTCACCACCTTCGACGTGCCCGAGTCGGGGTCGTTGGTGACCAGCAGGCTGGTGAGCCGGGACAGACTCGTCGCCACATGCAGTCCGGCCTCCGCGGCGCGGTCCTCCAGCAGCTCGCGCTCGACCGACGTGTCCCCCGAGAAGGCGACCCGCATGCCCTGCTTGAGCCGTTTGCCGTCCTCGTACCGCCCCGGGTTGGGGTGCGGGCAAGCGGGCCTCTTGCGCGAGGGCCGCCACGTGCCGGGACGGTATGCGCCGTAACCGCCGAAACCACCGCCCGGACCGCTCGCCTGCTGCCCGATCCGGGGTGCGGCCCGGTCGGTCCACTCCGTCAGCGGGCGGCATTCGAGCAATGGCAGGCGGACGCCGCCCGCCGCCGCGGCCCGCAGGCTCGGCCGGAACGCCTCCGCGAGCACGCGCGCGTCGTCCAGCGCGTGGTGGGCCCGCTGCTGCACGACCCCGAAATGGGCCGCCAGCGACTCCAGCTTGTGGTTGGGCAGCGGCAGGCCCAGTTCCTTGGACAGCGCGATCGTGCACAGCCGCTGTCGCACCGGCGCCTCGCGCTGTGCGCGCGCGTACTCGCGTGCGATCATCTGCCAGTCGAAGACCGCGTTGTGCGCGACGAGCACCCGTCCGTCGAGCCGTGCGGCGAACTCCTCGGCCACGTCCTGGAAGAGGGGCGCGCCTTCGAGTACATCGCTCGTCAGACCGTGTATCCACACCGGGCCCGGGTCGCGCTCCGGGTTGACCAGTGTGTACCAGTGGTCCTCGACCTCGCCGCGCGCGTCCAGCCGGTAAACGGCGGCGGAGATGATCCGGTCGTCCCGGGCCAGGCCGGTGGTCTCCACGTCAACGACCGCGTACCCCTGGGGATACGCGGTCGGCCACTCCGTGGGGGACGACGCGGTCGTCGTGTGGTCTTCGAGCATGGTCACTGAGGATACGGGCCCCCACCGACAGCTCGCCGCACCTGCCCCGGAGAGGGGGCGGGACAAGCCGTCCGGGGCGTACGGGAGTTCGTGCGGCGCACACGCGCGTGCGTCCGGCTCCCTGCTGAAGGAGACTCAACTGCCGTGCGCGGAGCCCCGGTTCGCGCATCCGTGCGCGAGCGCTCCCGAACTTCGCACGCATACGGGCGTCTCGGGTGCTTTGGCCGGGCTTCGGAACGCTTCGTCCGCGTCTGCTTTCTTCGCCCGTGTTCATGATTGTTCAGGCATTTTGCCCCTCAGGGGTGAGGGGGCGGGGGAGCGTCGGTGCGGGGTCCGCGCCCCCCGGGGTGTCATCCTCCGTCCTGTGACGGAACCCACCCATGCCGAAGCCCACGAGGGCTCGCTCGGATCCCGGCTGAACTGGCTGCGCGCCGCCGTGCTCGGCGCCAACGACGGCATCGTCTCCACCGCGGGGCTCGTCGTCGGCGTGGCCGGCGCCACCGACGACCGCTCGGCGCTGCTGACGGCCGGCCTCGCCGGTCTGCTCGCCGGATCGATGTCCATGGCGGCGGGGGAGTACGTCTCCGTGTCGACGCAGCGGGACTCCGAGCGGGCCGCCCTCGCGCTGGAACGCCGGGAGCTGCGCGAGCAGCCGGAGGCCGAACTGGACGAGCTGACCGAGCTGCTGCGGGAGCGGGGCCTGTCCCGGCAGGTGGCCAGGGAGGCCGCCGTGCAGCTCACGGAACGGGACGCGCTGAAGGCCCACGCGCGGGTCGAGCTCGGCATCGACCCGGACGACCTCACCAACCCCTGGCACGCGGCCTGGGCGAGCTTCCTCGCCTTCACCGCCGGCGCCCTGCTGCCGCTTCTGGCCATCGTGCTCCCTCCGGTCCACTGGCGGCTCCCGGTCACGGTCGCCTCGGTCCTGGTCGCGCTGGCCGGCACCGGCTGGAGCAGTGCCCGTCTGGGCTCGGCGGCGGCAGGCCGGGCGGTGCTGCGCAACATGGGCGGCGGGGCGCTGGCCATGGGGGTCACGTACGCGGTCGGAGCGCTGCTGGGGGCGGCCGGGGTGTGAAGGGAACGTGAAGCGACCGGCCCCACCTCGGGCCGATTGGTGAGGATCGCCAACAAGCAAGCGCATACCCCCGGAAATACTTGTCGGTAACAACGTCTAGCCGCAGCCCACCAGCGGTTCTACGTTGCCCCCATGCCGAATTTGCCCGATGTCGTGCTGTGGTCGATACCCGCCTTCGTGCTGCTCACCGTGGTCGAGGTGATCAGCGTCCGGCTCCATCCCGACGACGAGGGCGCCGCGGCCGGATACGAGACCAAGGACGCCGTGACGAGTGTCGGCATGGGTCTCGGCAGCCTCGTCTTCGACTTCGTCTGGAAGATCCCGATCGTCGCGATCTACACGGCGGTCTACGAACTCACGCCGCTGCGCGTGCCCGTCCTGTGGTGGACGCTCCCGCTGATGCTGCTCGCGCAGGACTTCTTCTACTACTGGTCCCACCGCGGCCACCACGTGATCCGCGTCCTGTGGGCCTGTCACGTGGTCCACCACTCCAGCCAGAAGTTCAACCTCACCACCGCCCTGCGCCAGCCCTGGACCTCGCTGACCGTCTGGCCGTTCTACGTCCCGCTCGTCGCCGCGGGCGTCCACCCGGCCGCGCTCGCGTTCTGCTCCTCGGCCAACCTCGTCTATCAGTTCTGGATCCACACCGAGCGCATCGACCGGATGCCGCGGTGGTTCGAGTTCGTGTTCAACACGCCCTCCCACCACCGCGTCCACCACGCCTCGCAGGGCGGCTACCTGGACCGCAACTTCGGCGGCATCCTCATCGTCTGGGACCGGCTCTTCGGCTCGTTCGTCCCCGAGGTCGAACGGCCCGTCTACGGGTTGACGAAGAACATCAACACGTTCAACCCCATCAAGGTGGCCACTCATGAATACGTGGCGATCGCCAAGGACGTGAGGGCGGCGTCCGGTTGGCGTGAGCGGGCGGGGCGCGTCTTCGGCGGCCCGGGGTGGCAGCCCGCGTCCCGCGCACCCGCCCCCGGCGCCGCCGCGGCCCCGGTCGAGGAGAGCACGGCCGCGTGACCCGCCCCCGCGTCCTGCTCGCCCTGTTCGCGTCGGCCGCGGCCGTCGACCTGCTGAGCCTCGCGGCCGGCTTCGGCCCCGGGCACATGCTCGCCAAGCCGCTGCTCATGCCCCTGCTGGCCGCCTGGGCCGCCCGGCGCGGGGCGCCCGGGCTCCTTCCGGCCGCCCTCGCGTGCGGCTGGGGCGGCGACACCCTGCTGCTCCTCGACGCCGACCCCGCCTTCCTCGGCGGCATGGCGTGCTTCGCCGCCGGACACGTCTGCTACCTGGTGCTGTTCACCCGCGTGGGCCGTCCCCACGCGCGGGCCGTGGCGCTCGTCCCCTGCTACGCCGTCGTCCTGATCGCCACCGTCAGCCTGCTGTGGCCCGGCCTGCCCCAGGAGCTGCGGGGGCCAGTCGCCGTGTACAGCGCCCTGCTCACGGCCACGGCCTGCGCCGCCGCGGTCAGGCTCGGTCCGGTCGCCGGCGCCGGCGGCGTGCTGTTCCTGCTCTCCGACACCCTCATCGCCACCGGTGTGGCCGGCTGGCCGCAGCCCCCGCGCCCCGACCTGTGGATCATGCTCACGTACCTCGCGGCACAGTTCCTGCTGGTCCGTGGCGTCCTCGACGCCCTCGTCGGGCGGCGGGAGCCGGCGGCGGCGTACCGTGAAGTGCGCTCGACCACCCCCTGAGCGCTCTCACGACACCGCACGAGAAGGACCCTCGACATGCGCGCCACCACCATCCACGCCCCCTTCGACGTGCGGGTGGAGGACGTGCCCGAGCCCGTGGTGCAACTGCCCACCGACGCGGTGGTCCGGGTGCTGCGCGCCTGTATCTGCGGCAGCGACCTGTGGGCGTACCGTGGCGAGGCGTCCCGGCAGCCGGGCCAGCGCATCGGGCACGAGTTCCTCGGCGTGGTGGAGGAGACCGGCTCCGACGTGACGACGCTGCGGCGCGGCGACCTCGTGGTCGCACCCTTCATGTGGTCCGACGGCGTCTGCGACTACTGCCAAGAAGGCCTGACGACGTCCTGCGTGCACGGCGGTTTCTGGGGCTCCGTCGGCTACGACGGCGGACAGGGCGAGGCCGTGCGGGTGCCGTTCGCCGACGGCACCCTCGTCGGGCTGCCCAGGGAGGCGGCGTCCGACGACCGTCTGCTGGCCGCCCTGCTCACCCTCTCCGACGTGCTGGGCACCGGTCACCACGCGGCCCTCGGCGCCGGCGTCCGGCCCGGCGCCACCGTCGCCGTCGTCGGGGACGGCGCGGTCGGCCTGTGCGCGGTCCTGGCCGCCAAGCGGCTCGGCGCCGAGCGGATCATCGCGCTGGGCCGGCACCGGGCGCGCACCGACATCGCGCGCCGTTTCGGCGCCACGGACGTCGTCGCGGAGCGCGGGGACGCGGCGGTCGAGGCCGTCCGCGAACTCACCCGCGGCCAGGGCGCGCACGCGGTCGTGGAGGCCGTCGGCACCGAGCAGTCCATGCGGACGGCGCTCCAGGTCGGCCGGGACGGCGGCGCCGTCGGCTTCGTGGGCGTCCCGCACGGCAGCGGCACCGGCCTCGACCTGAGTGTCATGTTCGACCGCAACATCGCGCTGCGCGGCGGCGTCGCCCCGGTCCGCGCGTACATCCCCGAACTGCTGCCCGACGTCCTGAGCGGCGCGATCGACCCCTCGCCCGTGTTCGATCTGACGGTCGGCATCGAGGACGTCCCCGCCGGCTACAAGGCGATGGACGAGCGCACCGCGCTCAAGGTCATGGTCACCTGCTGACGGCACTGCGCCGACGCTCGACAACCGCCGACGTTCAACACTTGATTCCGGCCGCTGCCCGTCAACCCTTGACGGGCAGCGGCACGGCTGTCAGGAGCCCCGAGACCGCGACCGCCACTCCCAGCGCGACGACCTCCACGCGCGCGGGGGAGCAGGCGGCGAGCGGGTCGGGGGAGCGCCGCAGCCGCGTCCGCGCCCACAGGGCGAGCAGGGCGACCGCGCCGACCACGAGCACCTTGGCGAGGAGCACGCGCCCGTACGCCGTGGTCGTCAGCAGGCCGAGCACCGACCCCGACGGCATCCGACGCAGTGAGCTGAGCAGCCCGGTCGCGGTGACGGCGGCGAACAGCACGGCCGCCACGCGCGCGTACAGGCCGAGCAGCGCGGCGCCCGCCCGGGCCCCCTGCCACCGGCGCAGCGTGCGCAGCACGGTGAGCAGACCGCCCGCCCACAACGCCGAGCACGTCAGATGCGCGACGGTCAGACCGGATCCGATCAGGGCGCTGTGCTCGGCCGGCGGGTGGGCGCGCAGCGCCTCCGCCAGGACCACCGCCGCCAGCGGCCAGGCCTGACGGCTCGGCCGGTGGGAGAGCGCGCAGAGCCCGGCCACGGCGAACGCGACGGCCTCCACCAGCGCGAGCACGCCGGTCCGTGAGCCATGGCCGTGCGGCGCCAGCTCCCCGGCGGCCGCCGTGGCGGCGAACCCCACGACCGCCGCGTACGGCGCCCAGCCGCCGGGCCGTTCGGGCGGGGCTTTCGGCACCCGCCGGGCGAGGCCGGTCACGAACAGCTCGCCCGCCTGCACGCTCAAAGCCGCGAACAGGGCCGCCCGCAGCAGTGCGACCGCACCGGAGTCCGACGCCGTGCTCTGGCCGGTGCCGTGGGCGGCCACGGGCGGCCCGAGCAGCGGGACCAGGGCCCCGAGTCCGACCAGGACCAGCAGGGCCACCGCTCGGCCGAGGCCGGTCCGGGACGCGGAGTCGGTCGCTGCGGTCGGTCGTATGAGGGCCATGCCAGGATCTTCACCATGCGCCTCAAAACCGGGCAAGTCGGACGCGGGTGACTGTGGAACGACCGTCCGGCCGGGGCAGGTCGCGCACGGGCTCAGAGCCAGCACGCCGGATCGGCTCCCCAGGGTCCGGGCGGCCGCGCCCAGTCGTGCGGGCCACCGTCGAAGGACACCGGCGGCAGGGCGTACCGCAGCCGTCCGATCGGGCTCTCGACCTCCCCGAGCGGGGGCCGCGGGCTCATCCGGCCGCCCCCGCCCGGCTCGCGGGGCCCCGCTCCGCTCGTCTCGCCCCGTCCCCGGGTCCCCTGTGCGGCCGGCTCTTCCTTGGCCGTCCCTTTGCCCTCGACTTCGCCCATCCGGGCGCCCCCGCCCAGCCAGGCCGCCGTCCGCGCCAGCGCCAGCCGGACGTACCGGCTGCCGCCCTCGTACGACTGCTCGGTCAGTGCGCGCAGGACCGCGGCGGCCAGCAGATAGCCGGTCCCGTGGTCGAGGGCCTGCGCCGGCAGCGCGCCGGGCCGCTCGGCCGAGCCCTCCGTCACGGCGATGCCGGTCGCGACCTGAACCAGGCTGTCGAAACCGCGGCGGGCGCTCCACGGCCCGTACGCGCCCCACGCCGAGACCTGCGCCACCACGAGCCCGGGCCGGCGTTCCGCCAGCGCCTCGGGGGAGAGTCCGAACCGGTCCAGGGCGCCCGGCCGGTAGCCGGTGACCACCACGTCCGCCGCCGCGAGCAACTCCTCGAAGGCGCGCCGGTCGGCCGCCAGGTCCAGCAGCGTCGAACGTTTGCCGAACCCCGTGTCCGCGTGCTGGTCGGGGAGCTCGGGCAGGCGGGGAGCGTCGACGCGCAGGACGTCCGCGCCCAGCAGGGCGAGGGTGCGGGTCGCTACCGGTCCGGCGAGGACCCGGGTCAGGTCCAGGACGCGCAGTCCCGCTGCGGGCAGCAGGGGCGCGCCGTCGAGCGGCGCGAAGGTACGCGCGCGTGCCGCGTCGAGTCGGCCGCGCTCGACCAGGGGACGGGCGGCGATCGCGGCGGCCTGGGCGTGCGCCGCCCACTCCTCGGGCGTGCGCAGGGCGACCGCCAGGCCGCCGGCCGCGTACACCGCGTCCTCCACGTCCAGGGCGGCGCGCTCGGCGAGCATCCCCTCCGCGGCGGCCGGATCGGCGTTCGCGGGCAGACCCAGCGCGTGCAGCAACCGCTCGCGGTGGTGCGGGTAGTTGGCGTGGGTGCGCACCCAGCCGTCGGCCGTCCGCCAGAACCGCGAGAGCGGGGCGAAGAGGACGGGCGCCCGCCCGTCGACCAGCAGTCGCCGCTCGCTGACGAACGCGGTGGCCACGGCGTCGTCGTCCACCCGTACCGCGGGCGGCCGCGGAAGACCGGCCCGGCGCGCCCCCAGCTCGGCGCCGGCCAGTGCGCACGCCCCCACACAGGACCGGGCCAGATCCCGCACGGGGAGACGCGCGGGCAGAGCGTCCTCGCGGACGGTCGCCGACACATGCGCCAGGAGGGCGGGATCGCCGCCGAGTGCCGACCAAGCGAACTTGATGTCAGTCATGACTCAATGATGCAGTATTGATTCAATCAATATGTGTGTCGCGGGACCCGGCCCCTCGCGCGTGCCGCGGGAGGACGCGGCACGCGCGAAGGGCCGGGCGGAAATCCGCCCGGCCCTCAAAACGCCCGTCGTCCGCCCGGTCCGGGCGGCTACTTCACGGCACGCAGCGCGTTCACGACGCCGAAGCCGAAGAAGCCGTTGAGGCGCTTGCCGCCCACGCACGTCGCGTCCACGACGCCGTTGCCGTCGCCGTCGTACGGCTCGGTCGGGCAGCTCGTCGCGTCCGCCTGCAGCTTGAGCAGCGCCTGGAGCTGCGCCGGGCTCGCGTGCGGATGCGTCGACTTCAGCAGCGCGGCCACGCCGGCCACGTGCGGGGAGGCCATCGAGGTGCCCTGCAGGAACCCGTACGCGTTGTTCGGCATCGTCGACAGGATGCGGCCGTTGGCCGACGGCGTGTCCGGGATCTGGAACTTGTCGCCGCCCGGCGCCGCGACGTCGACGACGCCGAGGCCGTAGCTGGAGTAGTACGACTTGGCGCCCTTGACGCCCGTCGCGCTCACCGTGACGACGCCCGGCAGCTGGGTCGGGACGTCGAAGCACTCGTGCGGGTCGACCGTACGCGTCACCGGCGTGGAGTCGTCGGGGCTGGAGGCGTCCTCCAGCGCGTCGGAGTCGAGGTCGTGGTTGGAGTTGCCCGCGGAGGCCACATTGAGCGTGCCCTTCTTCTGGGCGTACAGCTGGGCCCTGTTGACCGCGTCCACGATGGCCCGCTGATCGGGGTCGTCCATGCAGTTGTACAGCCACGGGTCCACGTAGTAGCTGTTGTTCGTGACCTCGACCCCGTGATCGGCGGCGAACACGAACGCGCAGACGACGTTCTCGGGGTAGAACAGGCCGTCCTTGGGGTCGCTCACCTTGATGCCGGCGACCTTGACCCCGGGGGCGACGCCCGCCACGCCGATGCCGTTGCGGGCGGCGGCGATCTCGCCGGCCACATGGGTGCCGTGGTAGTCCGTGGTCGGGTTGTAAGGGCGCCACGCGCCGGGGGTGGTGTCCGCGACGCCGCCGACGCAGTTCGCCGACTGGGAGGCCGAGAAGTTCGGCGCGAGGTCCGGGTGGGTGTCGTCGACGCCGGTGTCGATGACGGCGACCGTCACCTTCCTGCTGCCCGGGTCGATCGTGGCGGCCTTGTCGGCGCCGATCGCCCGCAGGTCCCACTGGTCGGCCTCCAGCGGCTCACTCTGGCCGGCCGCGTCGGACGCCTTCTCGATCTTCGCGGCCTCCGCCTTGGAGAGGACCTGGGCCGCGCCCTCGTCGGTGGTCCCCGCGGCGCTCAGCGGCGCCGTACGGGTCGCGCCGGCCGACTGCACGCCGCGCACCGCGCGTATCTTCGGGCCGAAGTCGGGGTTCGCCGAGTGGACGACGAGCACGCCGATCCTGTCGTAGGCCGCGACGACCGTGCCGCCGGCCTGCGCGATCGCCCTCTTCACCTTCCGGATCGTGCCGTGGTCGGCCTTCGTGTTGACGACGTACGCCAGGGTTCCGGCGTCGGCCGCCCGGGTGACGGACGTCGTGACGGGGGTCGCGGAGGCCGCCGTCGGCAGGAAGCCGAGGGAGGCGGTCAGCGACAGTACGACGGGCACCGCGAGAGCGAGGCGGCGTCTGGAAGGCAGATGAGCCATGGGGTCTCCACATCATCCGGAAACGGGACCTGACCCAGAAGCAGGTGCTGCCTGGGCAGGTACATGACGGGTGGTGCTGGCCCGAAGCTATCTCCCTGACTCGCCGGCCAGCAATGAATTCCCGACGCCGATTTTGCCGACCCATGACCCTGCGCGGTCCGCGCTCGTTGGCCATGACCGGGCGGAGGCCGCGTCGACAAACCCGTCCGGCGCGTTGAACCCGTCCCGGTGCGGCCCCGTGACCTTGGGCAGGGAGCGAGAGGACACTCGCCTCCGTTCGCCGTCCCACCCGCACCCGCAACGAGGAGAACCCGTGGCCACCGAGACACCGCCCCCCTCGAAAACCCCAGCTCAGCTCCCCTCCACCGAGGAGTTCGTCGCGGTGCAGGAGAGCGCGGAGTTCGGTGAACTGCGCGGCGCCTACCGGGGCTTCGCCTTCCCGCTGACCTTCGCCTTCATCGCCTGGTACCTGCTGTACGTCCTGCTCTCGAACTACGCGGGCGACTTCATGGGCACCAAGCTCTTCGGCAACATCAACGTGGCCCTCGCCCTGGGCCTCGCCCAGTTCCTCACCACCTTCCTCATCGCCTGGTGGTACGCGCGGACCGCGGCCGCCAGGTTCGACCCCAAGGCCGAGGCCATCAAGTCCCGGATGGAGGCGGGCGAATGAGCTCCGCACAGCACACCGCCCTGCTCGCCGCCGGCGAGGCCAGTGAGCACCGCACGCTGATCGTCACCCTGTTCGCGGTGTTCGTCGTCGCGACCCTCGTCATCACCGTCTGGGCCGGCCGGCAGACCAAGGACGCCGCCGACTTCTACGCCGGCGGCCGGCAGTTCACCGGCTTCCAGAACGGTCTCGCCGTCTCCGGCGACTACATGTCCGCCGCGTCCTTCCTGGGCATCGCGGGCGCCATCGCCCTCTTCGGCTACGACGGCTTCCTGTACTCCATCGGCTTCCTGGTCGCCTGGCTGGTCGCCCTGCTCCTGGTCGCCGAGCCGCTGCGCAACTCGGGCCGCTACACCATGGGCGACGTCCTGGCGTACCGCATGCGCCAGCGGCCCGTCCGCACGGCCGCCGGCACCTCGACGATCGTCGTGTCGATCTTCTACCTGCTCGCCCAGATGGCGGGCGCGGGCGTCCTGGTCTCGCTCCTCCTCGGCATCACGAGCGACGGCGGCAAGATCGGCATCGTGGCCCTGGTCGGCGTCCTGATGATCGTCTACGTGACGATCGGCGGAATGAAGGGCACCACCTGGGTCCAGATGGTCAAGGCGGTCCTGCTCATCGCGGGCGCCCTTCTGCTCACCTTCCTGGTCCTGCTGAAGTTCCACTTCAACATCTCCGACCTGCTGGGCTCGGCCGCGAGCAACAGCGGCAAGGGCTCGGCGTTCCTGGAGCCCGGCCTGAAGTACGGCGCCACGGGCACCACCAAGCTGGACTTCATCTCGCTCGGTATCGCCCTGGTTTTGGGCACCGCCGGCCTGCCGCACATCCTGATCCGCTTCTACACCGTGCCCACCGCCAAGGCCGCCCGTAAGTCGGTCCTGTGGGCCATCGGTCTCATCGGCGCGTTCTACCTGATGACCCTCGCCCTCGGCTTCGGCGCCGCCGCGCTGATCAAGCCGGACGAGATCACCGCGTCCAACAAGGCCGGCAACACCGCGGCGCCCCTGCTCGCCCTCCACCTGGGCGGCGTCGACTCCAACTGGGGCGCGATCCTGCTGGCCACCATCTCGGCGGTCGCCTTCGCCACGATCCTCGCGGTCGTCGCCGGCCTGACCCTGGCCTCGTCCTCCTCGTTCGCCCACGACATCTACGCGAACGTCATCAAGAGGGGCACGGCCACCGAGAAGCAGGAGATGTCCGCCGCCCGGTACGCGACCGTCGGCATCGGCGCCGTCTCCATCCTGCTGGGCGCCCTCGCCCGCGACCTGAACGTCGCCGGCCTCGTCGCCCTGGCCTTCGCCGTCGCCGCCTCCGCCAACCTGCCGACGATCCTCTACAGCCTCTTCTGGAAGAGGTTCACCACCGCCGGAGCCCTGTGGTCGATCTACGGCGGCCTGGTCACCGCGGTCGGCCTGGTGCTGTTCTCGCCGGTCGTCTCGGGCAAGCCCTCCTCGATGTTCCCGGACGTCGACTTCCACTGGTTCCCGCTGGAGAACCCCGGCATCATCTCGATCCCGGTCGGCTTCCTGCTGGGCGTCGTCGGCACCCTGCTGTCGAAGGAGGAGCCCGACACGGCCAAGTACGCCGAACTGGAGGTCCGCTCCCTGACCGGAACCGGCGCCCACTGACCGGAACCGGCGCCCGCCCCGCGGCCGTGTCGTAGATCCCTACGACACGGCCGCGTCTTACCTCGTGGGATCGGGCACTGTCGATGTCAGCGGGGTCACGTAGGCTCGCAAGTGACGGACCAGGAAACCGATCCACCACGAGGGAGGGGGCCCACGTGCTCATCGACACCTACGGCCGAGTGGCCACCGACCTGAGGGTCTCGCTCACCGACCGCTGCAACCTGCGCTGTACGTACTGCATGCCCGAGGAGGGCTTGCAGTGGCTGGCCAAGCCCGACCTCCTCTCGGACGACGAGATCGTCCGTCTGATCGGCATCGCGGTCACCACGCTCGGCATCGAGGAGGTCCGCTTCACGGGCGGCGAACCCCTGCTGCGCCCGGGCCTGGTCGGCATCGTCGAGCGGGTCGCGGCCCTCGACCCCCGCCCCATGATGTCGCTGACGACGAACGGCATCGGCCTGCGCCGCACCGCCACGGCCCTGAAAGCGGCCGGCCTGGACCGGGTCAACGTCTCCCTCGACACCCTGCGCCCCGACGTCTTCAAGACCCTCACCCGCAGGGACCGCCACAAGGACGTCCTCGAAGGCCTCGAAGCCGCCCGCGAGGCGGGCCTGACGCCGGTGAAGGTGAACGCCGTCCTGATGCCGGGCCTGAACGAGGACGAAGCACCGGACCTGCTGTCCTGGGCCGTCGACCACGACTACGAGCTGCGCTTCATCGAGCAGATGCCGCTGGACGCGCAGCACGGCTGGAAGCGCGAGGGCATGGTCACGGCCGGGGACATCCTGGCCTCCCTGCGCACCCGCTTCGACCTCACCCCCGAAGGCCAGGACGAACGCGGTTCCGCCCCGGCCGAGCGCTGGCTGGTGAACGGCGGACCCCACCGCGTCGGTGTCATCGCCTCGGTCACCCGGCCGTTCTGCGCCGCCTGCGACCGCACCCGCCTCACGGCCGACGGCCAGGTCCGCACCTGCCTGTTCGCCCGGGAGGAGACCGACCTGCGAGCGGCCCTGCGCTCCGACGCCCCCGACGAGGAGATAGCCCGCATCTGGCGGCTGGCGATGTGGGGAAAGAAGGCCGGCTCGGGCCTGGACGACCCGAGCTTCCTGCAGCCGGACCGCCCGATGTCGGCGATCGGGGGCTAGTCGGCGACCGGGGGCCACGGACCCGCCGCGCGCGCCCCGAGGGCGATCCGCGCGGCCGCCCTCGCCGCCCGGCCCCCGCCGCCCGTGATCTCCGGGGCTACGAGGTCTGCGCGGACTCCCACTCGGTCAGTAGGACGACGTCCTTGAGGAAGCCGCGGACCCCGAGGAACTGCGACAGATGCTCGCGGTGCTCCTCGCACGCGAGCCATGTCTTGCGCCGGTCGGGCGTGTGGAGTTTCGGGTTGTTCCACGCCAGCACCCACACCGCGTCGACACGGCAGCCCTTGGCGGAACAGACAGGGGTCTCGTCACTCACTGCTTCGTCTCACCCACACGCACACAAAGGCGACGCCGAGCAGCCACGGGGGGAGCTGCCCGGCGTCGGTCCGTCGCTCCGACGGGGGATGCGGAGCGCGTACGAAGTATGTCACGGCCGACCGTCCGCACGGGACTGGAACAACATGATTGATCTGAGCTTTTCTTGAGCTTCGCGCACAGCCCGTTCACCGCTCGCTCACAGTCCGCTCACGGTCGTCGCTCAGCCGAATCGGCCGCGGATTCCGCTCGGCCGGCCCCTCGCGAGCCCTCCTTCAGCGGGTCGGATTCCGCTTGCGGGGCGGACCCCGGGGGCTCCTCGTCGACGCCGGACCGGGCGATCATCGGCCGGATCGGCGCGGCGATGAAGGTGGAGGGGAGCGAGGGCACGTTCTCCCGCCCCGCGTTGGCGATCACGACCGCGACATAGGGGAGCACCAACCCCAGAACCAACGCCACGACGGCCACATGCCGTTCCACGTTCCACAGGGTCGCCGCGAGGATCACCGCCACCGTGCGGACCGACATCGAGATGATGTACCGACGCTGCCGGCCCCGCACGTCGTCCTGGAGACCCTGCCGTGCTCCGGTGATCCGGAACACCTCGACGTTCCCGCCACCGCCTTGCTTCCGCATCACAATCCACCGTCCGCCCGCCTCGGCCTCTCACCGACTTCCACGGTACGCCGCGCCCGTGCCCCCGCCGAGGCCGGGGCGGCCCCCGTGGGTGCGGACGTGCTGCGCCGTCCCGCGTACGGCCGTACCCGGCATGCGTCGTACGGCGAGCGGATCGACACTGAGGGCAATGCTCAGGTAGGGCCGTACGAGGAGGCGTCAATGGGCTGGTTGTGGGCGATCATCGTGGGATTCGTGCTGGGCCTCATCGCCAAGGCGATCATCCCGGGCAAGCAGCACAGCCCACTCTGGCTGACCACCATCTTCGGCATGCTGGGCGCGATCGTGGGCAACGCGGTCGCCCGTGCGGTGGGGGTCGAGTCCACGTCCGGCATCGACTGGAGCCGCCATGCGTTCCAGCTGATCGCCGCGATCATCATCGTCGCGCTGGGCGACATGCTGTACATGGCGACGCTCGGCAAGCGGAAGCACCGGGTCTGAGGCGCGACGCCCGGAGCCGGGAGCCCGAAGAGCCGGGGCCCGAAGCCCGAGCCTGAAGCGCCCGCGGGCCCCGAAGTCCGAGGCCCGAGCGCCCGGGCCCGCGCGCCGGCGCAGACCGAAGGGGCGGCCCCTCGCGGGAGGCCGCCCCTCGTGTGTCGCAAGCCGGTCAGCCGGTGACCTCCACGGCGGCCAGGTTCTTCTTCCCGCGCCGCAGCACCAGCCACCGCCCGTGCAGCAGGTCCTCCGGCGCGGGGACCGCGTCCTCGGCCGTGACCTTGACGTTGTTCACGTAGGCCCCGCCCTCCTTCACCGTCCGCCGGGCAGCCGACTTGCTCGCCACGAGACCGACCTCGGCGAACAGGTCCACGACCGGTCCCGGCTCGGCGACCCGGGTGTGGGGCACCTCGGAGAGGGCCGCGGCCAGCGTCCGCTCGTCGAGCTCGCCCAGTTCGCCCTGGCCGAAGAGGGCCCTGGACGCGGCGATCACCGCGGCCGTCTGGTCGGCGCCGTGCACCAGCGTCGTCAGCTCCTCGGCCAGCGCGCGCTGGGCGGCACGAGCCTGCGGACGCTCCTCGGTCTGCCGCTCCAGCTCCTCCAGCTCCTCGCGGGACCGGAAGGACAGGATCCGCGAGTACGTCGAGATGTCCCGGTCGTCCACGTTCAGCCAGAACTGGTAGAACGCGTACGGGGTCGTCAGCTCCGGGTCGAGCCAGACGGCGCCGCCCTCGGTCTTGCCGAACTTGGTGCCGTCCGCCTTGACCATCAGCGGCGTCGCCAGACAGTGCGCCTCGGCCTCGGGCTCCAGCCTGTGGATCAGGTCCAGGCCCGCCGTGAGGTTGCCCCACTGGTCGCTGCCGCCCTGCTGGAGCGTGCAGCCGTAGCGGCGGTACAGCTCCAGGAAGTCCATGCCCTGAAGCAACTGGTAGCTGAACTCCGTGTAGCTGATGCCCTCCTGGGACTCCAGCCGCCGGGCGACCGAGTCCTTGGTCAGCATCTTGTTGACGCGGAAGTGCTTGCCGATGTCACGCAGGAACTCGATGGCCGACAGGCCGGCCGTCCAGTCCAGGTTGTTCACCATCACGGCGGCGTTGTCGCCCTCGAAGGACAGGAACGGCTCGATCTGCGCACGCAGTCGCGTCACCCAGTTCGCGACCGTCTCCGGGTCGTTCAGCGTGCGCTCCGCCGTGGGGCGGGGGTCGCCGATCTGACCGGTCGCCCCGCCCACCAGGGCCAGCGGGCGCAGGCCCGCCTGCTGGAGCCGGCGCATGGTGAGAACCTGCACCAGGTGGCCGACGTGCAGACTGGCCGCGGTGGGGTCGAAACCGCAATAGAAGGTGACGGGACCGTCCGCGAGCGCCTTGCGCAAAGCGTCCTCGTCAGTGGACAGGGCCCACAGGCCGCGCCACTTCAGCTCGTCGACGATGTCCGTCACGGTTCTCGTATCTCCTCGATGATCTTCTTGGATCTTCATGATGCTCTGCGGGCGTCCGAGCCGACCGGCCGCACGACCGCCGGCTATGAGGTTATACGCCCTGGCTGACAGAGCTCATATTGAAGTCCGGCACCCGCAGCGGGGGCATCGCGGCCCTGGTGAACCAGTCGCTCCACTCCCGGGGCAGCGTCTTTTCCGTGCGCCCCGCCTCCGAGGCGCGGCCCAGCAGACCGACCGGCGACTCGTTGAAGCGGAAGTTGTTCACCTCGCCGACGACCTCGCCGTCCTCGACGAGGTACACGCCGTCCCGGGTCAGGCCGGTCAGCAGCAGGGCCGCCGGGTCGACCTCGCGGATGTACCACAGGCAGGTCAGCAGCAGCCCGCGGCGGGTGCTCGCCACCATCTGCTCCAGCGAGCGGTCCTCGCCGCCGTCCAGGATCAGGTTGTCGCCCGCCGGAGCCGTCGGGAGCCCGGTCAGCGCCGCGCTGTGCCGGGTGGTCGTCAGATGCCTCAGCTCGCCCGCGTCGATCCACTCGGTGGAGCGCAGCGGCAGCCCGTTGTCGAACACCGACTGGTCGCCGCCGGACGAGTGCGCGATGACGAACGGCGCCGACTCCAGGCCCGGTTCGTTCGGGTCGCTGCGCAACGTCAGCGGCAGATCGGTCAGCTTCTCGCCGAGCCGGGTGCCGCCGCCGGGCTTGGAGAACACCGTCCGGCCCTCCGTCGCGTCCCGGCCCGACGCCGACCACAGCTGGTAGATCAGCAGGTCGGCCACCGCGGTCGGCGGCAGCAGCGTCTCGTACCGCCCGGCGGGCAGTTCGACCCGCCGCCGCGCCCAGCCCAGCCGCACGGCCAGCTCGGCGTCGAGCGCCCCCGGGTTGACGTCCTTGAAGTCCCGGGTGGAGCGCCCCGCCCACGCCGAGCGCGTCCGGTCCGGGGACTTGGCGTTCAGCTCCAGCGTCCCGTTCGGCTGGTCGTGCCGCAGCCGCAGTCCGGTCGAGGTGCCCAGGTACGTCGAGACGAGCTCGTGGTTGGCGAACCCGTACAGCTCGCGCCCGCCCGCCCGCGCGCGGGCGAACGCCTCGCCCAGCGCCGGGGCGAAGTCGGCGAACACCGTCGACGACGTCTCCGCGGGCGCCTCGGTGAACTCGGGGGACTGCGCCACGCCCGTGACCAGCGGCTGCGCGTCCTCGGCGGGGCCGGCCCCGCGCGCGGCGGCTTCGGCGGCCCGCACCAGGGGCTCCAGCTCGTCCGCGGTCACCGCGGCCCGGGAGACGACGCCCGAGGCGGCGCCCTCCCTGCCGTCCATCGTGGCGATCACGGTGAGCGTGCGCCCGCGCGTGACGCCGTTGGTCGTCAGCGTGTTGCCGGCCCAGCGCAGGTTCGCCGTCGACTGCTCGTCGGCGATGACGACGCAGCCGTCCGCCCGCGACAGGTCGAGGGCGCGCTCGACGACCTCGTGCGGCTTGTTGCTACGGGCGCTCATCGGCCGGCCTCCTGCGTGGTGTTCAAAATGTTGACGCCCCTGAACAGGGCCGACGGGCAGCCGTGCGACACCGCCGCGGCCTGACCGGGCTGGGCCTTGCCGCAGTTGAACGCGCCGCCGAGGACGTAGGTCTGCGGACCGCCCACCGCCGCCATCGAGCTCCAGAAGTCCGTCGTCGTCGCCTGGTAGGCCACGTCCCGCAGCTGCCCGGTGATCCGCCCGTTCTCGATCCGGAAGAACCGCTGGCCGGTGAACTGGAAGTTGTAGCGCTGCATGTCGATCGACCACGAGCGGTCCCCGACGACGTAGATCCCGCGGTCCACGCTGCCGATGAGGTCGTCGGTCGACATCCCGGCGGGATCCGGCCGCAACGACACGTTGGCCATGCGCTGCACGGGCACATGGCCGGGGGAGTCGGCGAACGCGCAGCCGTTGGACCGCTCGAACCCGGTGAGCCTCGCGATCCGCCGGTCCAGCTGGTAGCCGACGAGCGTGCCGTCCTTCACCAGGTCCCAGGACTGGGCCGCGACGCCCTCGTCGTCGTAGCCGACGGTCGCCAGGCCGTGCTCGGCGGTGCGGTCGCCCGTGACGTTCATCAGGTCCGAGCCGTAGCGCAGCTTGCCGAGCTGGTCGAAGGTGGCGAAGGAGGTGCCGGCGTAGGCGGCCTCGTAGCCGAGGGCGCGGTCCAGCTCGGTGGCGTGACCGATGGACTCGTGGATGGTCAGCCACAGGTTGGACGGGTCCACGACCAGGTCGTACAGCCCCGGGTCCACGCTGGGCGCGCGCATCTTCTCGGCGAGCAGCTCAGGGATCCGGGCCAGTTCGTCGTCCCAGTCCCAGCCGGTCCCGGTGAGGTACTCCCAGCCTCGTCCGACGGGCGGCGCGACCGTGCGCATCGAGTCGAACTCGCCGCTGGACTCGTCGACCGACACCGCGTTCAGCGCCGGGTGCAGCCGCACCCGCTGCTGGGTGGTCGACGTGCCGGCCGTGTCGGCGTAGAACTTGTTCTCGTGGACGGTGAGCAGGGAGGCGTCCACGTGGTTGATCCCGTTCGCCGCCAGCAGCCGCGCGCTCCAGTCCGCGAGGAGCGCCGCCTTCTCCTCGTCCGGCACGCCGAACGGGTCGATCTCGTACGACGACACCCACGTCTTCTCGGCGTGCACCGGCTCGTCCGCGAGCTCGACCCTCTCGTCCGACCCCGCGGCCCTGATCACCTGCGCGGACAGCTTGGCCATCGCCACGGCCTGCGAGGCGACCCGGGCCGCCGCGTCCATCGTCAGATCCACGCCGGACGCGAAGCCCCACGTCCCGCCGTGCACGACACGCACCGCGTACCCGAGGTCGGTCGTGTCGGACGACCCGGCGGGCTTGGCGTCCCGCAGCCGCCAGGACGCGCTGCGCACCCGCTCGAACCGGAAGTCGGCGTGCTCCGCCCCGAGAGCGCGCGCACGCGCGAGAGCGGCGTCGGCGAGGGCGCGCAGGGGTAGCGCGAGAAAGGTTGGATCGATGCCATGGGCCACAGGTGGCTCTCCCCGGTCGGTGTGGTCTGCGTGGACTGCGAGTCGGTCGCAGTCAAGCACGGCACATCAGAGCATGCGGCGCAGCCGGATTCCGCCGACGGGACCGAGCCGCGTCCTGGAATTGTCTCCGGCCCGACCCCGGCGCGAACACAGACCGGCGTGATGCCGTCATACAGGGGTGGGGACGGCTTGCTGACGTCGCATCACTGCCTGTGAGTCGCCGTCCGCCACCGTGTCGTCGTCACCGGCGGACACGGCGGACACGGCAGACACGGCGGAGGGGCCGCCGAGGGAGAAGTCCTGACCGAACTCGCCGCGTTCGACCTGGCCCTGGCCAGGCGGTTGGCCGCCGTCCGGGACGGCAGGATCAGTGAGGTCGACGCCGTGTCGCGGTTCTGCCGGACGGGAACCGGCCGGCCGTCGGCTGCCCCGGCGCGACGCCCGAGGCCGGTACGCGCCGTCGCCCCGGCTGCTCAAGGAGCTCGTGAAGGCGAGGAACATACTCGCGCACCGAGGGGCTCTGCGTGACGCCACGCTCCATGCGCTGTGCGAGGAGCTCGCGCACGCCTACCGCCGCTGGGCGAAACTGTAGGGACCCCACAGCCAGGTCAGCGTGCCACTGTCGGTGCCCGAATGTCCGCGGGCCGAAGCGGACCGATAGGTTTCGAGGGAAGCCGCCTGCCGTCAAGAGTGCGGGCAGGCGCGTCAGACCCCAATCGAAAGGGTGATCCGTTGAGCCGCTCGGTTCTCGTCACCGGAGGAAACCGGGGCATCGGCCTCGCCATCGCCCACGCGTTCGCCGACGCCGGCGACAAGGTCGCGATCACGTACCGCTCGGGTGAGCCGCCGGCCGCCCTGACGGAACTGGGCTGCCTCGCCGTCAGGTGCGACATCACCGACCCCGAGCAGGTGGAGCAGGCCTACAAGGAGATCGAGGCGCAGCACGGCCCCGTCGAGATCCTCGTCGCCAACGCCGGCATCACCAAGGACCAGCTCCTGATGCGGATGAGCGAGGAGGACTTCACCTCGGTCATCGACACCAACCTGACCGGCACCTTCCGTGTGGTCAAGCGCGCCAACCGCGGCATGCTGCGCGCCAAGAAGGGCCGCGTCGTGCTCATCTCCTCGGTGGTCGGGCTGTACGGCTCGCCGGGGCAGGCGAACTACGCCGCCTCCAAGGCCGCCCTGGTCGGCTTCGCGCGCTCCCTCGCCCGTGAGCTGGGATCCCGCAACATCACTTTCAACGTCGTCGCGCCCGGCTTCGTCGACACCGACATGACCAAGGCGCTCACCGACGAGCAGCGCGCGGGCATCGTCTCGCAGGTCCCGCTCGGCCGGTACGCGCAGCCGGAGGAGATCGCCGCGACGGTGCGGTTCCTCGCCTCGGACGACGCCTCGTACATCACTGGAGCCGTCATCCCCGTTGACGGCGGACTGGGAATGGGTCACTGATCATCATGAGCGGAATTCTTGAGGGCAAGCGCGTCCTGATCACCGGTGTGCTGACGGAGTCCTCCATCGCCTTCCACACCGCCAAGCTGGCCCAGGAGCAGGGCGCCGAGATCATCCTCACGGCGTTCCCGCGGCCGACGCTCACGGAGCGCATCGCCAGGAAGCTTCCCAAGCCCACCAAGGTCATCGAGCTGGACGTCACCAACGACGAGCACCTCGGCCGCCTCGCGGACATCGTCGGCGAGGAGCTCGGCGGTCTCGACGGCGTCGTCCACTCCATCGGCTTCGCCCCGCAGGACGCGCTCGGCGGCAACTTCCTCAACACGCCGTTCGAGTCGGTCGCGACGGCCATGCACGTCTCGGCGTTCTCCCTGAAGTCGCTGACCATGGCCTGTCTGCCGCTGATGCAGAACGGCGGCTCGGTCGTCGGCCTCACCTTCGACGCCTCGTTCGCCTGGCCGCAGTACGACTGGATGGGCCCCGCCAAGGCCGCTCTGGAGGCCACCAGCCGCTACATGGCGCGTGACCTGGGCAAGCAGAACATCCGCTGCAACCTCGTCTCGGCCGGCCCGCTCGGGTCCATGGCCGCCAAGTCCATCCCGGGCTTCGGCGAGCTGGCCTCCGTGTGGGACAGCCGCTCCCCGCTGGAGTGGGACCTCAAGGACCCCGAGCCGGCGGGCCGGGGCGTCGTCGCCCTGCTCAGCGACTGGTTCCCGAAGACCACGGGCGAGATCGTCCACGTGGACGGCGGTCTGCACGCCATCGGCGCGTGACCTGCCGCTGAGACGCAACCGACGGGTGAGGGCCCGCGTCCGCCGGGACGCGGGCCCTCACCCGTCACTCGTTCGGCCCATCCGGCCGGGCGGCCGACACCGCCGACCAGGCATTCTTAAGTGCGTGTTCCCCTCACGCGCTTCCCTCCCCAGCTCTGCCGAGGAGGTTCCCTTGTGCGCCTGTTCCGAAGTCTCGCTCCAGTGATCGCCGCGGTCGCCCTCGTCCTCTGTCCGCCGTACGGCGGACACGGCCACGCGCGCGTGCAGCGCCCGGAGCCGTTCGGCGCGGAGTGCAGGATCGAGGTCGGCGGCTCCCGCGTCGTCGCCCACTGCCACAACCCCTACGCCGACACCGACCGCGTCAGCCTGCACATCGAGTGCGAGCGCTGGTGGGACGTGGACACCGACGGCGCCCCCGCCGACGTCGGCCCCGCCCGGTCCGTGCTGCTCACCGGCCGTTGCTGGAAGGAGGTCGGGTCGGCCTGGGTCAGCCATCGGAAGCGGTGAACCGTCCGGGCCGGCACAGCAGCGGATAGGCGGCCGCCTCGACCGCGGCCGTCTCCGCGGCGCCCGCGCGGATCGCCTCCACCAGCCGGGAGTGGTCCATGTACGTCTCCGGCGTCAGCTCCTCGCCGACGTCCTCGCGCAGCCAGTCCCGCAGCACCTCGCCCAGGTCCGCGTACATCGCCGTCATGACGTCGTTGTGGGAGGCCGCCACCACCGCCAGGTGGAAGGTGGTGTCCGCCGCCACGAAGGCCTCCGCGTCGCCCGACTCCCACGCCTGCTCGCGGCGCAGCAGCAGCGCGTCCAGCTGCTTGAGGTCCTTCTCCGTGCGCCGCTCGGCCGCGAGCCTGGCCGCGCTCGACTCCAGCGTGGCCCGCAGTTCCGCGATGTGCCGGGGGTCGGCGTCGGCGAAGCGGCGGTGCATCACGCCCGCGAGCTCGCTCGTCGCCACGACGTAGGTGCCCGAACCCTGCCGGATGTCCAGCAGACCGTTGTGCGCGAGCGCCCGGACCGCCTCGCGGACGGTGTTGCGCGCGACGCCCAGTTGCCCGACCAGCTCGGGCTCGGTGGGGATGCGGGAGCCCACCGGCCATTCGCCCGAGGTGATCTGGGTGCGCAGCGCGGCGATGACCTGCTCGGACAGCGCCGAGCGGCGGGGATGGCTCAGGGGCATGGCACACCTTCGCACGGCCCGGGGCGTCGCGGGGCGCTCGGGCATGGACAACCAATCATCCTATGATTCTATGATGTACGGCATGGCCGGCGAACAGACCCGCACGACGACGCCCACGACGACGCCCACGACGAGCTCCACGGTGACGCCCACGTCCCTTCGCGCACCCACGGAGGGCGCGCCACCGTCACGTGTCGCCCCGCGCGCGTGGACGACACGGCTGCTCGTCGTCGGCATCGTCCTGGCCGCCCTCAACCTCCGCCCGGCCATCACCAGCCTCGGTGCGCTCCTCGAAGAGGTCCGCACCGGACTCGGCATGAGCGGCAGCGTGGCCGGACTCCTCACCTCCGTGCCCCCGCTCTGCTTCGCCGCCTTCGGCGTCATGGCCCCCCGCCTCGCCCGCCGCTTCGGGCCGGGCGCGGTGGTCTGCGCGGGCATGGCCGCCATCACGGCCGGACTGCTCGTCCGCCCCTACCTCGCGGGCGCGGCCGGCTTCCTCGCCGCCAGCGCCCTCGCCCTCATGGGCATCGCCGTCAGCAACGTCCTGATGCCCGTCATCGTCAAGCGGCACTTTCCCGACCGGGTCGGCTCGATGACCGGCCTGTACTCGATGACCCTCGCCCTGGGCACCTCCACCGCCGCCGCGGTCACCGTGCCCATGACCGAGGCGCTGGGCGGCAGTTGGCGCACCGGGCTCGCGGTGTGGGCGGCCCTGGCGGCCGCGGCCGTCCTGCCGTGGCTGCCGCTGGTACGGGACCGGGGGACGGAGCCGGGCGGCGGCACGACGACGGGGGCCGCGGGACCCGCGTGGAAAGCGGGGGAGCACCAGGCGGCGCAGGGGCCGGGGGAGCGGCCGACCGGTGGCCACGGGCCGGAGCCCCGGGACGCACGGTCGCCGCGCTCGGCACGCGTGCCTCACCCCGCCACGCACGACCCGGCCACGCACAACCCCGCCACGCACGACCTCGCGGGCGACCCGGCCACGCACGGCCCCGCTGGCGAACCCGCCACGCACGACTCCGCGGGCGACCGAGCCGTGCACGGTCCCGCGCGCGGGGGCCGTCCGCCCGCCCACACGCTGCACGTCACCCGTAGCCGGACGGCCTGGGCACTGGCCGTCTTCTTCGGTCTCCAGGCCACCGCCGCCTACATCACCATGGGCTGGATGCCGCAGATCTTCCGGGACGCGGGCGTGTCCGCGAGCACGGCCGGAGTGCTCCTCGCCGTGACGATGGCGATGGGCGTCCCGCTGGCCTTCGTGATCCCGCGGCTCGCCACCCGGCTGCCGCATCAGGGCCCGATCGTGGTCGCGCTCGGCGCCTGCGGCCTCGTCGGATACGCCGGCCTCTACCTCGCGCCGGCCGCCGGATCCTGGGCCTGGGCCGTGCTGCTCGGCATCGCCAACTGCGCCTTCCCGCTGGCCCTCACGATGGTCGGGATGCGGGCCAGGACCGGCGCGGGCGTCGCCCAGCTGTCGGCCTTCGCGCAGAGCACCGGCTACCTGATCTCCATACCGGGCCCGCTCCTGGTGGGAGTGCTCTACCAGCACAGCGGCGGCTGGGGGCTGCCGCTCGGGCTCATGGCGGCGCTGATGGTCCCCCAGACGGTCGTGGGCGTCCTGGCGGGCCGGGACCGCACCGTGGAGGACGAGGCCGCCCGCTGACCCCCGGCGCGGCCGCAGCGGGCCCGGGGTGCGAGACTGGCGGCATGCCAGTGCTCGACCCGAATCCGCGGAACGGCCAGAAGAAGATGCTGCTCGTCTTCGGCTCGTTCTTGGCCATCTTCGTGATCATCGCCGTCATCGCGACCCTCGCCTCCCCCTGACGTCCGCCCCCGGCGCCGTCTCCGATCCGGCGCCGTCGCCT
>NZ_JAHHIU010000098.1 GCF_024539815.1 Streptomyces hayashii | reverse complement strand
CCCCGGTCCCCCTCGCGGGCCGACCGTCGCACAGAAGGAGAACCCGTTGCCCCGGCGACACCGCCCCATCCTCCGGCGCAGACGCGCCACCGCCCTCGCGTTGACGGCCATCGGAACCCTGCTGGCCCTGGGCGCCCCCACCGGCGCCGTCGCGACCCCCGCCGACCCCGGCCCCTCGCGGATCACCGCCACACCGCGCGCCGGCGCCGCCGCGACACCCTTGTCGCCCGCCCGCCGCGCCTCGCTCATCAAAGCGGCGCAGACCGCCGCCGGCGCCACGGCCCAGCGGCTCGCCCTCGGCGCGCAGGAGAAACTGCTCGTCAAGGACGTCGTCCAGGACGCGGACGGCGCCACCCACACGCGCTACGAGCGCACCTACGCCGGACTCCCGGTGCTCGGCGGCGACCTGGTGGTCCACTCCGTCGCCGGCCGGACCACCGTGTCCCGGGCGACCGGGGCCACCCTCAAGGTCCCCTCCCTCACCCCGAAGCTCTCGGCGGCGAGCGCCACCGGCAAGGCGCTCATCGCCGCGAAGGGCGCCGACGTCACCGGCGCCTCGACCGGACGCGCGCCGCGTCTCGTCGTCTGGGCCTCGGCGGGCAAGCCCGTCCTGGCGTGGGAGACCGTCGTCGACGGCGTCCAGGACGACGGCACGCCGAGCGAGCTCCAGGTGGTCACGGACGCGACCACGGGCAAGCCCATCCTCGCCGCCGAGAAGGTCCACACCGGCACCGGCACCGGCCAGTACGTCGGCACGGTCCCCGTCGGCAGCACCCTGTCGGGATCGACGTACCAGCTCACCGACCCCGACCGCGCCGGCCACAAGACCTACGACCTGAACCAGGGCACCTCGGGCACCGGGACCCTCTTCACGGACGACAACGATGTCTGGGGCAGCGGCCTGCCCGCCGACCGCCAGACCGCGGGCGTCGACGTGGCCTTCGGCGCCGCGGCGACCTGGGACTACTACAAGGAAGAGTTCGGCCGCAACGGCATCCGCAACGACGGCGTCGCCGCCTACAGCCGCGCCCACTACGGCAACAACTACGTCAACGCCTTCTGGCAGGACAGCTGCTTCTGCATGACCTACGGCGACGGCTCGGGCAACACGCACCCGCTGACCGCCCTCGACGTCGCGGCCCACGAGATGAGCCACGGAGTCACCGCCGCCACCGCCAACCTGAACTATTCGGGGGAGTCCGGCGGCCTCAACGAGGCGACCTCCGACATCTTCGCCGCCGCCGTGGAGTTCCACGCGAACCTCGCCGCCGACCCCGGCGACTACCTCGTCGGCGAGAAGATCGACATCAACGGCGACGGAACACCCCTGCGCTACATGGACAAGCCTTCCAGGGACGGGTCCTCGCGCGACAGCTGGAGCTCCTCCCTGGGCGGCCTCGACGTCCACTACTCCTCCGGCCCCGCGAACCACTTCTTCTACCTGCTCTCCGAGGGCAGCGGCGCCAAGACCGTGAACGGCGTCTCCTACGACAGCCCCACCTCCGACGGCCGTCCCGTCACCGGCGTCGGCATCGAGAACGCCGCCGCCGTCTGGTACCGGGCGCTGACGACGTACATGACCTCGTCGACCGACTACGCCGGCGCGCGCACCGCCACCCTCCAGGCGGCGGGCGACCTGTTCGGGGCGTACAGCCCCACCTATCTCGCCGTCGCCGACGCGTGGGCCGCCATCAACGTCGGCAGCCGCATAGCCCTCGGCGTCAACCTCGCCCCGATCGCCGACCAGACCAGCGGCGTCGGCCAGGCGGTGAGCCTCCAGGTGGACGCCTACACCACCAACTCCGGGGCGGGCCTGACCTATGAGGCGACCGGACTGCCCGACGGACTGAGCATCAGCCCGAGCGGACTGATCTCCGGAACGCCGACCTCCCTCGGCGACAGCGACGTCTCCGTCAAGGTGACCGACGGCACCGGCGCGTCCGTCACGGACAGCTTCACCTGGCGGATCGCGCACATCTATGCCAACGGCGCCCGCGTCGACATCCCGGACAACGGCGCCGCCGTGGAGTCCCCGATCACCATCACGGGCCGCGACGGCAACGCCTCCGCCACGACCTCCGTCTACGTCGACATCGTCCACACCTACCGCGGTGACCTGACCGTCGACCTCGTCGGTCCGAACGGCACCGTCTACTCCCTGCTCAACCGCAGCGGCGGCTCCGCCGACAACGTCGATCAGACCTTCACGGTCGACGCCTCGGCCCAGCCCGTCAACGGCACCTGGAAACTGCGCGTCCAGGACCGCGCGTCGATCGACGTCGGCTACATCCAGCGCTGGCAGCTCACCCCCTGAACCGACGCGGACCACGCCGCCGCCCGGGTCCCGCGGGACCCGGGCGGCGGTGCGCGTCGGGGGCGTCCGCAGGGCCGGAGCGCCAGGCGCTCAAGGGCGGGCTGGTCCGGCTGTCGCTGCCCCCGGCGACACGGGCCTCGTCCCCGGCGACGCGGGGGACCGGCGGGCCGGATCGTGGCAGCGGTCCGGGAAGATCCGCGGCAGGGTTTGCGGACGGGCGGACGGGCGGACGGGCGGGACGGCTGGTCTCAGATGCGCCGGGGCGCGGGGACGGCGCCGGCCACGAGTTGCGCCAGGGGCGTCCCGCACGCCCACAGCCGCAGCCGGGGGCCGTCGATCAGATAGGTGTGGCCCTCTCGCGCCGCCCAGACCTCGTCCCGGTGCGTGAACGCGCCCCGGTGCACGACCAGTCGCAGCGGCGGACCGGTCCGCCCCCGTGGCCGCCGCGCCCGGCAGGAGCAGGCCTCCTCGCCGGGCAGCGGTTCGGCCACAGGGCGGAACGCCACGTCGAGCAGCCGTCCCCGGTCGTCGCGGGCGGCGAGGTGGAGGGCGTCGTGCCGGGCGGGCGCCGACACCCGCCAGCCGTCCCGCCGGAGCATCCTGGCGACGGCGAGCACCAGCGCGGGCATGTCCAGCTCCGCCAACTCCTGGGCCGTGTAGTACCCGCCCCGCAGCCGAGCGGGCCGACGGGAACGACGGCGTGCGACCGCGGCCAAGGCCGCGAGCGACGTCAGGGCCAGCGCACCGGCGGGCCAGCCGAACGCACGGCAGATCAGGACGAGCCCCGCCAGGCCCGCGCCCGCGAGGGCGAGCAGCGCGGTCAGGGCAGGCAGCACCTCGCGCAACCGGGGCCCGTAGCGGCCCGACGCACGCAGCTCACGAACGGTCCGGCGGCGGCGCGCACACGCCGACCCACCGGCCCGCACCCGCTCCCGTCCACGTGCCATCAGGGTCGGCCCCCCACCCCACACACAACGACGTGTACGGGGTGGATACCCGGCTCATCGGTGGATTGCGCCCGAAAGTCCCTTTTCCGCCATGTGTTGGCCGAAGGGCGTCCGGTCGTCCGCCGTCGCCCCTCCGGCCCCCGGGCGACGGGCCGTTGTCAGTGGCGGGTGACAAGCTGCCGGTCATGGACGAGGTTGAGTTCTTGCGGGGCCGGGTCTACGGGGCCGACCACGAGGACGCGGGCCCCCGCCCGGAGCGCGCGTACGCGCATCTGGTGGGCGGCCCGCTGGACGGGCTGCTGCTGGACGTCACGGACCGCTCGGAGCATGAGCTGCGCGAGGTGGCGCTGACCACGGAGATAGGCCGCTACGGGCCGGGCGGCCGCGCCCTGTACGCCCGGCGCGAAGGCGACGCGAACCGTCTGGACTGGCGCGGCGACGCCCCGGGCGTCCTCTGAGACGAGCCCCGACGCCCGGATCCGTCACCGGAACGATGGCTTCCATCGCGTGTGAATGATCAAATGTGCGAATGTCGACAGGATCCACCTCAGCCCCGCTCGCGACCGTCGCACCGACGGCCCGTCACAGCTGGCACAAGCTCCTCATCGCGCTCGTCCTGCTCGGGCGCGTGACACGCGTCCCGGCGGCGATGGACGCCACGACGGGAGCGACCCCGTCCGGCTGGTGGCTCGTGGTGTGGGAGGTGCTCGCGCTGGTGCTGGCCGCCTTCGCCGTGAGTGAGTGGGAGATCCTCGCGGCGTCGTCCTGGCGCATGTCCGTGTCCCAGTGGATCTGGCTGGTCCTCTTCCATGTGGGCCTGCTCGGATTCCTGGGCTCTCTCCTGTTCCAGTGGCTCCGGTAGGGGCGCTCCGGCCGCCCACCGCAGGGTCGCCGCGGTAGGGGCGCTCCGGCGCCCATCACAGGGTCGCCCCCTACCGCAGGGGCGCCCCCCTCCGCGGGGGTCGCTCCCGCCGCTCCCTGGCGCACTCCCGCCGCCCCCCAGTGCCCTGCGGCCGCCCCCGTAGCGGCGCTCCGGCGGGGTGGAGCGGCGGGAATGACGGGAATGACGGGCGGATCGTTCGTTCGATCGTACGAACATGGCTTCGGCAGGGTTACTTCTGCGCTCCGCGCTTGATAGGAAACTTTCCTGTCAGTCGCGACACAGGCACACCCCACCCCCCACTCCTCACCTGGAGCCACTGTGGTGCACACATCCCCGCACGTCGACGGCCCCGCCCCCGCATCCCGCCGCCTCTTCCTGGCCCTCACCGGCCTCGTGGCGGCCGCCCCTCTCCTCGGCGCCGCGCAGGCGACGGCGGCCCCGGCCGCGAAGGGCCTCGACGACCCGGCGAAGAAGGAGATCGCCATGAAGCTGGTGTCGAGCGCGGAGAACTCCTCGCTCGACTGGAAGGCCCAGTACAGGTACATCGAGGACATCGGCGACGGACGCGGCTACACCGCCGGCATCATCGGCTTCTGCTCCGGCACCGGCGACATGCTCGACCTCGTGGAGCTGTACAGCGGGCGCAGGCCGGGCAACGTCCTCGCGAAGTACCTGCCCGCCCTGCGAGCGGTCGACGGCACCGACTCGCACGCGGGGCTCGACCCGGACTATCGCAAGGACTGGCGCAAGGCCGCCCAGGACAGCGCGTTCCAGCAGGCCCAGAACGACGAGCGCGACCGGGTCTACTTCGACCCGGCGGTCCGCCAGGGCAAGACCGACGGCCTGCGCGCCCTGGGCCAGTTCGCCTACTACGACGCCATCGTCATGCACGGCGACGGCGCCGACCCCACCGGTTTCCACAACATCCGCAAGCGGGCGCTCGCCAAGGCGAAGCCGCCGGCCCAGGGCGGCGACGAGACGGCGTACCTGAACGCCTTCCTCGACGCCCGGGTCTGGGCGATGAAGCAGGAGGAGGCGCACAGCGACACCAGCCGCGTCGACACCGCCCAGCGCGTCTTCCTGCGCAAGGGCAACTTCGACCTCGAACCGCCGCTGGACTGGAAGGTGTACGGCGACAGCTATCACCTCGGCTGACGGCGAGGGCGCCGAACCGTCTCCGTGGCCCTGTCCGGCCGTCGCCCCGCCGTGCCGCGCGCCCGCTGCGCGGGCCGGCCGGGGCGGCGGGCGGGGCCGCGGCGGCGACGGCGTGAGTGAGGCGGCTGGGGCGTAGGTGATGGGTTAGCGGGTAGCCGCGCGGATATGAACGGGGTAGCAACGAAGGCGGTCCGGATGGCACCTGTCCCGCCCGACCAGGGATTTTCCTCGCCTGAGGGGGCCCCTGCCGAGACGACGGTGGCCCTGGACGGAAAAGACGGCTGCATCGCCCGGGCGCGGCAGCTGACGGGGGAGTTCCTCACTCGCGTCCAGCGTCGGGAGGGCCTGACCGTGTCCGCCCGGGCCATGGATCTCTCCCAGCTCGTGGTGAGCGAGCTGGTGACCAACGCCCTGAGATACGCGCCGGGGCCGGTCCTGCTGCAGTTGCGCATCGCCGGCGCCGCGGTGGAGATCGCCGTCTGGGACAGCGACCCGGTGCTGCCGACGCCGCACGCACCGGATCCGACGCGGGTCGGCCAGCACGGTCTGGAGATCGTCAGAGCCGTGGCCGAGGGCTTCGCCGTGACGCGGGAGCCGATCGGCAAACGCATCGTCGCCCGCCTGGGGCTGACCGAGAGGCGATGAACGCGCCCCGCCGGGCGGCCTCAGTCCTGGCGAGGGTTTGGGCCGACGACGCTGAACCCCGTCCTGCCGAGGACGAGCACCCCGTCGGACAGCGGCGTGCAGCGCACCCCTCCTTTTCCGCGCAGGGCCCGCTGCGCACCGGGCCCCACGGTGACGTCCATCCACGCACAGGGGCGCGCCGGGCGGTTCACCGCGAAGGCCACCGGGCCCGCCGGGCCGTCGAGCACGATCGTCGAGCCCACGAACGAGTCGATGTCGACGCCGCGCAGCAGGATGTTCCGGCGGGTGTGCCGCAGTCCGACGGCCGGGTCGATGTGCCGGGGCAGGTTCTCCGCGGCCATGAAGGTCACCGAGGCGTCCTTGTGGGCCGGGCGGCCGTAGTACCGGTCGCCGACCAGCCCGAGGCCGCGACGCACCTGAACGGCCGGCGTCGACTCGTCCCGGGGGCCGTCCGACGGACCGTCCGCCGGGCGTCCCGCGAGTCGGTGCGACGCCGAGACCAGCAGCTCCACGATCTCCACCTCGGTCATGGACGCACTGTAGTCCCGGCGCCGGACGTCACCGAGTGACTCGTGTCAGGGCCGCAGTGCGAGGGTGGAGCAGTTGGACGTGGCGGGCCGGCCGTCGAGCCGGTCGGCCAGCCAGGCGATCGCCTCGCCCTGGTCCACGAGCAGCGGCGTGAAGTGGTTGATCAGCGCCCGGCCCACACCGGGCAGGATCACCGGCTTGTACGTGACGTCGGCGCCCTTGGCGCACCAGGCGACGGCCAGGGCCCGGGCCTGTGCGTGCGGCACCAGGTCGTCGGCGGTGCCGGTCGCCACCCGCACCGGTGAGGCCGGCTCGCGGGTCCCGATCCGCTGGTCGGCCAGGAACGCCTTGAGCGCCGGTTCCGAGGCGACGACGTCGCTGATGGAGCGGCCGTCCGTGGTCCAGGCCGTGCTGCGGGCCGAGTTGTAGGCGAGCAGGGCGTCGCCCACGCACATCGTCGACAGGTCCTTGAGGGCGGCCCGGCCTGCCGCGTTGAGGTGGGCCTCGGCGATGGGCCTGAGCGCGGGATCGGACTCCAGGAAGCCGTTCACCGACCAGCCCAGCGCGCCGGCGAGATCGCTGCCGTCGATGGCCTTGGTGACGGCGACCAGGTCGGCGGGCGGAGCTCCGGCGTAGGTGCCGGCGAGCACCACGTCGGGGGCGTAGGAGGGCTGCAGTTCGGCGGCGGCCGCGGTGGCCCCGCCGCCCTGGCTGTAGCCGAACAGCGCCACCCGGGAGCCGGCGGTGAGCGACGTGCCGTCGAGGGAGCGGGCGGCGCGGACGGCGTCCAGGACGGCATGGGCCTCGTCGGCCCGGTTGACGTAGGTGTGCAGCCGGTCCGTCGAGCCGAGGCCCGTGTAGTCGGTGACCACGACGGCCACGCCCCGGGCGAGGAGACGGTAGATCGCCAGGTCCTCGTAACCGAGGGACAGAGTCTGTCCGTTGATCACGAGCGGGTGTTCGAGGCCGAGGGAGGCGGCGCACTGGTCGCCCTGTCCCATGGTGCCGGGAGCCACGGCGACCAGCGGACGCGCGCCCCTGCCGGTCCAGCGGGCCGACGGTTCGATGTAGGTGCCGGTGACCGCCATGGGCCGGCCGGCGGAGTCGGTGGACTTGTACATCAGGCGGGTCGCCGTACCGGGCAGCGGTCCTTCGACGCCCGGCAGGCTCAGCGCGAGCGGGAGCGGTTCGGAGCGCACCAGGGCGCCGTCGGCCGCGGGCAGCGAGGCGGGCGGGTTGTAGAACGTGGGGATGGTGACACCGCGTGAGACCACGGCGTCCGACGCGAGTGACGCGTGGGCGGGTACGGCGGTGGCGCCGAGGCAGGCGGCAGCGGTGACGGCTGCGGCCAGCAGGCGGGTGGGGGCGGACATGGCGGGCCTCCGTGAGGGGGAGGGCCGAGCCTTCGTCTGCGGCTCGGGCGGCGGACGGCCCGGTGGGGTGCGGGCCGTGACGACCGAGCGGTACGAGGCGCCGGTCGCCCACCGTGCCCGTACCGCTCTTAGACGAACTGTCAGGACGGTAGCGAGGGGCGGGTTACCAGGGGTAGCGGCCAGCAGGTTACGTTTCGGTAATATGACTGTCCGGTAGCAAGACCGAACTCTTCGCCGCGACGGTCACGCTTATCGCTCAAAACATTCAGCAGCGGACCATTGGCGTCAGTTCCCGCCAAAACAAGACCCCGTGGTCGCCTGTCGCTAGCGTCCCGAGCCATGAACACCGACCGCACGCGCGGCGCGCAACTCGGCGACCCCGCTGCACAGAGCCACCCCTACGTGCCGCCGCCCGGCACCCATCACTCGCCGACCCAGACGGTGACCGCGGGCGACAACAACAAGATCACGCAGAAGAACACCTCGCTGAAGTTCTCGATCCCGGTCGTCGGACCCCTGCTGAGCCTGGCGTACGCCCATCCGCTGACGGCCGGTCTCATGGCCCTCGTGCTCGTCGGGGGAGGGGGCGCGGCGGTGAGCGCGGCCCTGCCCGACTCGCCGCCCGCGCCGTCGACTTCGCTCGTGCGCGGCTTCGTCATGGAGCGCTCGGACGGCCATCAGGGCGCCGTCGGCTACGACTTCACCCACTCGCCGCCCGTGGTCGCCGACTCCGGAACGGACGCCCTCTACGTCCAGAGCGGGTTCCTGATGTCCACCAACGGCAAGCTGGCCTCGTGGAGTTCGACCGAGGTGCCGACGGCCGTGGGCTGCCGCAAGGCCGTCTCGGAGCACCCCACGCGCGCGACCTCCGTGTCCGTCACGTATGTGATGTGCTACCTCGACCGCAACGGTGACCCCGGCTACATCTCCGTCACCGGAACCGACGACAAGTCGGTCACGATCGACACCGCCCACCTGGGCTGACCCGCGCGAAGGGGCCGATACCCCGCCCGGGCCGACCGGCCCACCGCGCGACCGACATGTCCACGCGGTGTGGTTGACTGCCTCCGTGCTGCACGAGTCGGTCTTCCGCACCACGGACCTGCCGGTGAGCGCCCGGTTCGAGGCCTGGACGGAGCGCATGGGCCGGACCCACGCCCCCATGCAGCTCGCCAGCGACCGCACCGCGGACTACCGGGGCCGGCAGCGCGTCATCGGGCTGGGCGACGTGATCCTGTGGCCGGCGACCTTCGACCATCTGATCTTCCGCCGCACGCCGAAACTCATCCGCCAGTCCGACCCCGAGTCCTACCACCTGTCCCTCCTGCTGAAGGGCGAGGGAGCGGCCGACTGGGGCAGGCAGCGGAGCGCCTACCGCGTCCATGACTTCCACACCAACTCCTCCTCGCGGGCAGGGGAGATATTCACCGGCCCCGACCCCGTCACCATCGTGGGCGTCGAGGTTCCGCGCGCCCTCGTGGCCGTGCCCGCGGGCCGGGTGGACCGCGTGCTGGGCAGCCTCATCTCGGGGCGGGAGGGCATCGGCGCCCTGCTGGCGCAGTTCCTTCTGCAAGTGGTCTCGGACACCTCCGTCTACGAGCCCTCCGACGCGCCCCGGCTGGGCACGGTCGTCACGGACCTGGTCACGGCCGCCTTCGCGCACGCCGTCGACGCCGACCTCCGGCTCCCGCCGGAGACCCACAGCCGTACGCTCGTCCTCCGCGTCAAGGCCTTCATCCGCCGCCACCTCGACGATCCCGATCTGACCCCCGCCGGGATCGCCGCCGCGCACCACATCTCCCGCAGCTACCTGTACCGCCTGTTCCAGACCGAAGGCCTCACGGTCGCCTCCTACATCCGCGACCAGCGGCTGGGACACGCCCGACGCGACCTCGCCGATCCCCGCCTGCGCGCCCTGCCGATCCGCGCCGTCGCCGCCCGCTGGGGCTTCCCGCGCGCCGCCGAGTTCACCCGGGCCTTTCGCACCGCCTACG
Organism: Streptomyces hayashii; assembly: GCF_024539815.1. Lineage (GTDB taxonomy): Bacteria > Actinomycetota > Actinomycetes > Streptomycetales > Streptomycetaceae > Streptomyces > Streptomyces hayashii. Next base: position 56,994 of record NZ_JAHHIU010000098.1, on the reverse strand, counting down.
GTCTGCCCCCCCAGCGAACTCCGCGAACAGGCGCTCGCCGGGACGTACGACGCGGCCTCGACCGGCGGCGCGGTGGACGCTGTGCCAACCGGTCGTGGACGGTCTGCCAACGACACACCGGGTGTCTCTGCCGCATCCTGGTGATCACCGCGGCACACGCCCGCGCCGTCCTCGCCGTGCCAGGACGACAGGGGAGTCCTGGCACGGCACAGGCGGAGCACCGCCCTTGAAGGACACCGTCGCCCGCCTCCCGTCGCCGGCCAGGTCGTCCATGCACCGGTCGAGTGGTGACGGTCCGGCGGCGGGCGTACCGTCGAACGGTGGACCCGACAGTGGACGTCATCGTTCACCGACCTCTCCCCAGGGCCCGCCCCCGCGCGGGCGACATGTCATGAGCAGCGTTCCGCAGCCCACCTCAGCACCCCGGACCACCACCCGACAGGACGGTGGGGGAAACGCGATGGCGCTCCTGGTCATCGCCTCGTGTCAGCTGATGGTGGTGCTGGACATCACCATCGTGAACATCGCCCTGCCGGACATCCAGCGCTCCCTGGACTTCTCCACCACCAGCCTGGCCTGGGTGGTGAACGCCTACACGCTCACCTTCGGCGGACTGCTGCTGCTCGGCGGCCGAACCGGCGACATCCTGGGCCGACGGCGGATGTTCGTCTGCGGAGTGCTGCTCTTCGTGCTCGCCTCCCTGCTCGGCGGACTCGCCCAGAACGAGGGCCAACTCCTCGCCGCGCGCGCCCTGCAGGGCGTCGGCGGCGCGATCGCGTCGCCGACCGCGCTCTCCCTGGTCAGCACCACGTTCCGCGAAGGCCCCGCACGCAACCGCGCCTTCGGGGTGTTCGCGGCGGTCTCGGCGGGCGGCGGCGCGATCGGCCTGCTCGCGGGCGGAATCCTCGTCGAGTACCTGAACTGGCGCTGGGTGCTGTTCGTCAACGTCCCCATCGGGCTGCTGATCGCGCTGGCGACGCCGCGCTACATCAAGGAGTCCGAACGCCATCCCGGCCACTTCGACCTCACCGGCGCGCTGACCTCCACCGTGGGCATGGTGCTGCTGGTGTACGGGTTCATCAGAGCGGCGCAGGAGGGATGGCGGGATCCCTACACCATCGCCTCGTTCGCCGCGGCCGTCGTCGTCCTCGCCCTGTTCGTCCTGGTCGAAAGGCGTTCGCGGCAACCGATCACGCCACTGCACATGTTCGCCGACCGCAACCGTGCGGGCACGTACGGCATCATGCTGTGTCTGGCCGCCGCGATCTTCGGCATGTTCTTCTTCCTCACGCTCTTCGTGCAGGACGTGCTCGGCTTCAGCCCGCTCGCGGCCGGGTTCGCCTTCCTGCCGGTCAGCGCGGTGATCGCGGTCGGCGCCGGGCTGGCCTCACGGTTTCTGCCCCGGTTCGGTCCCAAGCCGTTCATGGTGGCGGGCGCGGTACTGGCGGCGGGAGGCCTGTCCTGGCTGACGCTGACGGACGTGCACTCCACGTATCTGGGCAGCGTCCTGGGGCCCATGCTCGTCTTCAGCCTCGGCATGGGCATGGAGTTCGTCTCCCTCACCCTGATGGCGCTCTCCAACGTCGCGCCACGGGAGACCGGCGCGGCGTCCGGACTGCTCAACGCCACGCAGCAGGTGGGCGGTTCGCTCGGCCTGTCCATCCTGGTCACCATGTACGGCACGGCCAGCCGCAACGAGGCGGACAAGCAGATACCCGACTTCCTGGCACAGGCGACCCCGGCCGAGCGTCTGCACTTCCGGCGCACCGGCCTGCTCCCCGCGCCCTGGTCCGACGAGATCCTCACCGCGGGCGTCACCGCGGCCTTCGTCATGGCGGCCGTCTTCACGGTGCTGGCCGCGCTGATCGCGGTCCTGGTGATCCAGGTACGCCCCTCGGACCTGGAACGCCTCAAGGGCGGCACGGCCCCCGGCGCCGTCTGACCGTCGACCCGCGCGATCACCCGCCGGGCGTCCGTCTTCCCGGTCGGGCCTACTCACGCCGCCGCAGGGGTTTGCCGCCGGAGTGAGGGGCAACGCGAAGTCCATGACTGAACCGAACAGGAAGACGAACGAAGAGTCCGAAGCGAAGCAGGCGACCGCCGCCAAGGCCCGCCGCTCCGCTGCCAAGGCCACCGCCCCGGCCTCCCAGGCCGCCAAGAGCGCCGCGACCAGGACGACCGACGCCGCCTCCGCCGCCAAGAACGGAGTCGAGCGTTCGGCCGAGGCGACGAGCGGCGCCGTGCAGAGCGCGGCACAGGGCGCCGTACGGGGCGTCGAGGCGAGCCGCCAGGCGATCGTGGCGACGTCGGGTCAGGTCGCCGCCACCGCCAAGACGGCGTGGACGGTCATCGCCCACCGGAAGCTGGTCGCCGCCGGCGCGGCGGCCGGTCTCTCCGCGCTGACCGCCGCCTCGTACGCCGTGGGCCGCCGTTCCGGCCGTCACACGCACGGACCGATCACCCGGCTCACCGGCGGCCGGATCTGACCCTGCGGTCGCCTCGGCAGGACGGCCCCCGGCGCGCCCGCGCCGGGGGCCGGGCCGTGCCAGGCGCCCTGCCGCGCCCGTCGTCCACCGCTCCCGACGACGCGTCACACACCGTCGCTGTACTTGTCTTTGACGACCCGTCAGCCGACATCGGCCGACGCCCGCCGTCCTGACGTCCGATGGGACAGGCGCCTCTTCCCGCCCCCGCCGACCGGTCCGGCGGACGGTCCGGGAGTGCGCAGGAGCCGGTGAGCCACCCGTTCCCGCCCGGCCGAGCCGCCGTCGGAGCGGGCATGCGCGGCGCGCCCGGGAGGAGCGCGCCGCCGGGGCGGGGGCACGCAGCCTTTCGGGCCGGGCAGCCCGCCGAAACGACCGCCGGCCCGGCCCGCGCGTCCACTTTCGTCTCGTCGAACCAGACCATCGGCCGACTGCGTCCCCGCCGCCGCCCCGGCACTGTGGAGGCATGGAGGAAACCGATCGGATCACTCGGGCCAGGTTCCTGGCCGCGATGGCGGCGGCGGGCGCCGCGGGCGCGCTCGGACCGGCGGGGCGGGCACACGCCACGGGCCGCCGGCGCGGATTGCGGCACCGGGGCGTCGTCTACACCGTGGGGGAGGGCGAGACCCCGGCCACGGGCTGGAGCGCCCGCCGGATGCGGGCGGACATCCGCGCCGTCCGCCATCAGCTGCACGCCGACACCGTGGACGTCACCGGCGACGGCGTGGAACGCCTCACGGCGACCGCGGCGGAGGCGGCCGAACAGGGCCTGCATGTATGGCTGCAGCCCACGCTCGGCGACGTCCCGGCGCGCGACATCCTCGAACACCTCGCGGAGACAGGCCGGTTCGCGCAACGGCTGCGCAGGCAGGGCGCGAGCGTCGACCTCAGCGTGGGCTGCGAGTTCTGGCTGTTCGTGCCCGGCATCGTGCCCGGGGACACGGCGCTGGAGCGCGTGCGCAACCTGATGAACGGGACCTACGACCCGGTGGTCTTCCAGCGCCGCCTCACGGCGTTCACCGCCCGCGCGGCCGGGACCGCCCGCTCCGTCTTCGACGGCCGGATCAGCTACGCCGCCGCGCAGGACGACGAGGTCGACTGGTCGCTGTTCGACATCGTGGGCATCGACTACTACTCCTTCTTCCGCCGTCGCGCCGACCACGTCGCGGAACTGCGCGGGTATCTGCGCCGGGGCAAGCCCCTCGCCATCACCGAGTTCGGCACGTGCGCCTACCTGGGCGCCCCGCAGACGGCCGGCATGGGCTGGGACGTGGTCGACTACGACAAGGACCCCGAGGAGATCAAGGGCCACCTGGTGCGCAGCGAGCGCACCCAGGCCGACTACGTCACCGCGCTCCTGAACGTCTTCGAGTCGATGGGACTGTACGCGGCGATGGCCTTCGAGTTCGTCACCCCGGACGCCCCGCACCGCCCCCACGATCCCCTGCACGACCTCGACCTGGCCTCCTACGCCGTCACCAGGACCGTCCAGGACCGCCCCGGCCATCCGGAGTGCGGCTGGCACTGGGAACCCAAGCAGGCCTTCCACGCCCTGGCCCGACACTACGCCGACCACGCGGCGGACCGGCCCTTCGTGCTCGGCTGAGCACAGGCCGCGGCGCCGGAGGGCGCATGGTGCGGCCCGTTGCGGTTACTCCGGTGACATGGCACCGAGAGCGAATCCCCACGACGGCCGCGCCGCGGCTTCGGAGTCCGGCCGGGAGCAGACGGCGGGACCGGGCGAACACGTGGAACGGCGGGAGCCGGACGAGCCGGCGCAGTTGCCGAAGCGGTCCTGGTGGGCCGTACTGAAGGGCACCGTACGGGAGTTCCAGGACGACGAGCTCACGGACCGCGCCGCGGCACTGACGTACTACGGCGTCCTGTCGCTGTTCCCGGCCCTGTTGGTCCTGGTGTCCCTCCTGGGGGTGGCGGGCGAGTCGGCGACCGACGAGGTCCTGGACAACCTCCGCAAGGTGACGCCGGGGTCCGCCCGGGACGTCATCAGCGACGCCGTGCAGCAGTTGCAGGGCCGGGGCGGCGTCGGCTCCGTGATGGCGGTCGTCGGACTGGTGCTCGCGGTGTGGTCGGCCTCCGGCTACACCGCCGCCTTCATCCGCAGCGCCAACGCGGTGTACGACATCCCCGAGGGCCGTCCGGTGTGGAAGGTGCTGCCGATCCGCGTGGGCGTGACGGTGGTGCTGCTGGTGCTCGCGGTGGTCAGCGCGCTGATCGTGGTCTTCACCGGCGGCCTCGCCCGCCAGGCGGGCGCCGCGCTCGGCGTCGGGGACACGGCGCTGACCGTGTGGTCCATCGCCAAGTGGCCGGTCCTGGTCGTCCTCGTCACGATCATGGTCGGCATCCTGTACTGGGCGGCGCCGAACGTCCGCGGCCGGGGATTCCGGTGGATCACTCCCGGGAGCGTCGTGGCGCTGTTCATCTGGCTGGTCGCGTCGGCCGGATTCGCCTTCTACGTGGCCAACTTCGCCTCGTACAACAAGACCTACGGCGCCGTCGCCGGCGTGATCGTGTTCCTGGTGTGGCTGTGGATCAGCAACATCGCGATCCTGCTGGGCCTGGAGTTCGACGCCGAGATGGCCCGTCAGCGCGCCGTGGCGGGGGGCCTTCCGGAGGGCGAGGAACCCTACGTCCGGCCACGGGACACCCGCGCGTGGAGCGAGGAGGACAAGCGCCGGGCGGAGTGACGCCGACCGGCGCGGGCGACGTCGCTCAGCGCACCGGGAAGCCGAACGAGTAGCCCTGCTGCTTCAGCCACGGAAGGACCTCGCGCAGCGCGGCCACGGTCTCGGACCGGTCGCCGCCCGCGTCGTGGAAGAGGATGGTCGGGCCGTTGCCGACCTCGCTCTTGACGGTGGCGACGATGGCGGCGGAGCCCGGCTTCTCGAAGTCCTTGGTGTCGACGTTCCAGCCCAGCGGCCGCATTCCGCGGGAGGCGGCGAGATTGCGGCTGTAGGGGGTGAACGCGCCGCCCGGCGCCCGGTAGTACAACGGCCGGACGCCTCCGGAGGCCTCGGTGATCATGCGTTCGGCGTCCAAAATCTGCTGCGACTGGTACGTGTCGGGCTTCTTGTCCATCGAGGTGTCGTGCGACACGGTGTGGTCGCACAGCCGGTGCCCGTCCGCCACCACCGCCTTGACCAGGTCCGGGTGGGCCTGGGCCTGCGTGCCCACCATGCAGAACGTCGCCTTGACGCCGTTCTCCCGCAGCACCTTCAGCACCTGGGGCGTCCACGTCGGGTCCGGCCCGTCGTCCACGGTGATGTTGACGCCCCGGGCGCCGTGGTCGGAGGCGTGGGCGATGTCCACCGACACCTTCGCCGGGACGGAGCCGGGGCTGCCCGGGGACGGGCTCGCCGACACGCCCGCCCCTGCCTGGGCGCCCGAGGCGGGACCGGCCTGTGCGGTCCACACCGAGGTGACGGCCGCCACTGTCGTCACTCCGATCGCCGCCGCGAATACCCGGCCGTACCAACCCCGCCCGCCATGCCGCGCCATGTCTGCCCTGTCCTCGTCGTGTCCGTGTGCCCGTGCAGTTGTCAGGACGACGAAAGGACGCGGCAGGATCCGCCTGTTACCGATTGCGGACACTTCCGCGGGAGTTCAGGGACGCACGAGGGGGCGCACGGCGACGCGGCGGCGCCCCGACGTCGCCTCGAAGAGGCCCGACGCCGGGGCGAGCGCGTGCGCTGCCGCGTCCTGGGAGGTCGGCGACCCGCGGACGTCACCAGGTGTGGGCCACGTCCACCACGAGATGGTCGGCCTGGCGCAGCACCCTGAAGGGCAGGCGGGCGCGCACGCCGAGCCCGAACTGCGTGACGCCCTCGAAGCTCCCGCCGTAGCGGGTGTCCCGGAACGTGCGGTACCCGGTGAGGTCCACGCCCGGCAGGGGCTGGGCGACCCGCCCCGGGTAGGTGGAGGCGCCGGTGTCGACGTTGTAGGCGGGGGCGTCGACCCGGACCTCCAGGATCGCGCCGCCGCCGACCGGGATGGGGCGGCCCGAGCCGTCCTGGTAGAACTGGTCGACGTAGCCGACGGAGAAGCCGAGCCGGTCGGCGCTCGCGCCGGGCACGTCGACGACGAACCGGTCGTAGCAGTCGTGGCGGCCCGTGCGCACGTTCGTCACCGACGTGGTGGCGGAGGCGGGATACGTCTTGCCCAGACTGCCCCAGCCGGTGGGGCAGACGACGGCGGCGGTGCGCGCGGCGGCGGCCGGAGCGGCCACGGCGGGAGCCATGGACGCGCCGAGCGTGACGGTGACAAGGGCGGTGGCGGCCCAGACGGTTCTGCTTCGCATCATGGTCTCCCCCGGGGGATGTGCGTGTCGGACATCTACTGAGACAACCGGAACGCCCTGTGGGTTGCACCGCTTTTCGCCCCGGTGGGGCCCGAACGTGTCCGTGCCCCCGGCCGCCGACATCGGCCAGGGACACGGACGTCGGGGGGTCAGCGCGAGGTCAGCTTCCAGAGGTGGTCCGCTGTGCCGTTGTCGGTCCACTGCAGGACCTGCGCGCCGGAGGACGTGCTCATGCCGTTGACGCCCAGCAGGAGCCCGCTGTTGTAGTTGGCGATCTTGTCGTAGCCGTCGCGGGCCGGGATGACCTGCCAGAGGTGGTCGGCGGTGTTGTTGTCGCCCCAGATCAGGGCGGCGCCGCCGGCGGCGGTGCTCATCTTGTCGATGCCCAGCAGCAGTCCGCTCTTCTGGTTGACGATCTTGTACAGACCGGAACCGGCGGGCGTCAGGGTCCAGTTCTGGTCCGTGCCCGTGGTGGAGGCCGACTGGACGACCGCGGTGCCCTGGGCGGTGCCCGCGTTCTGGGTGTCCAGCGCGAGACCGCTGTTCCTGTTGGTGATCTGGTAGCGGCCGGCCAGCGAGGTGTTCGTGCCGCTGGGGGTGATGACCAGGTGGTAGCCGTCGGAGGCGTTCATGGCGACCGGCACGGTGATCGAGCCGTTGCTCACGGTGTAGTCGGTGTCGGACACGGTGATCGGGCCGGGGGAGGCGGTGGTGCGGCCGGTGTCGGGCGTGTACTCCAGCTTCACGTGGACCGAGCCGCCGAACGCGGACAGGGAGGACAGTCCGTTGACGGTGACCGCGCAGGAGCCGGCGCAGCCGCCCGCTATGACGCTGATCTGGTTGCCTGCGCCGTTGAGGGAGGCCATGCCGTCGATGCCGGTCTGCGCCGGGGGCGTGGCGACCAGCATGTTGCCGGACATGTCGCCGTACCACTTGTACAGCCAGTACGAGCCGTTGGGTGAGCCGCCGGTGTCGGTGAGGGTGTCGCCGAGGGTGCCGTAGTGGTTCCAGAAGGCGAGCTCGGCGTCGCGCACGCCGGCGCGTTCGAACTTGGCGGCGTAGCCGATGAGCGCGCCCGGGACGCCCATCTCCGCGGGCGTGGCGTACTCCTCGATCGCGATCGGGCGCGGGCTGATGCCGAGGCTCGACTCCAGCGAGCGGTAGGCGGCGACATGGGCGGCGATCCCGGCGCTGCCCTGCAGCTCGTGCCAGGCGATGACGTCGGGGACCGTGCCGCTCGCCTTGGCGTCGGTGAGGAAGGAGCTCATCCAGGACTGGTTCCAGGCGGAGTAGCTGGGCCCCTGGACGGGTGTCCTGGCGTCCTTGGCGCGGACCTCCTTGAAGGTGCGGGCCCAACCGGCGTCGAACGCGCCGGCCTTCGCGGTGTCCCAGGTCCAGTCGGGCTCGTTCCACAGCTCGTACGCGCTGATGTTCGTCGCGCCCGAGGACTGCACGGAGGCGATCTGCTTGTCGACGGCGGCCAGCCAGTCGGTCCAGCTCACCCACTTGTAGGGGAAGTTCGGGTACCAGTCAGGCATGCGTACGACGACCTTGGCGCCGGCGCGGGCCGCCTTCGGCGCGACGACCAGGGCGTCCCCGGCCGGCCTGGGCTCGCCGTTGGGCAGCTGGGAGCCGCCCGGGGCCATCTGCACGAAGGTGTTCGGCTTGAGGGCGGTGACCCGGCTGTCGGCCGGGGTGGCGTCGTCCGCGAGGCCGTAGAGGCTGCCGGCCGCGACGTGGGTGACCGGACGCAGGGTCTGGCCGGCGTTGACGACCAGCGTGGTGGCGGAGGTGGGCGCCGCGTCGGCCGGGGCCGCGGTGGCCAGCGCGGTGGCGGCCAGCGCGGCGACGGTGACGGCGACGGTGAGGCGTGCGGGAAGGGGTGCTGCGGTGCGGCTCATGAAGGGAGTTCTCCTCACGGAGGGAGGGAGAGGGAGAGGGAGGGAGAGAGGTCAGTCCTTGACCGCGCCGGCGGTGACGCCCGCGGCCACGTAACGCTGGGCCAGGACCAGCAGGACCGCTGCGGGGACGGAGGCGACGACGGCGGTGGCCATGATCGCGTTCCACTCCTGGTTGTTGTTGCCGATGTACTTGTAGATGCCGAGGGTGATCGGCTTCAGATCGCCGCCGCCGTCCAGGGTGGTGGCGAAGACGAAGTCGGACCAGGCCCACAGGAAGGAGAAGAGCGAGACGGTGACGACGGCGTTGCGGCTGACCGGCAGCACGATCGACCAGAACGTGCGCAGGGACCCCGCGCCGTCGATGCGGGCGGCGGAGACGAGTTCGTCGGGGATGCCCGACATGAACGCGGTGAAGATCATGACGCCGAACGGCACGGCGATGGTGGAGTCCGCGATGATCAGCCCCCACCAGGAGTTGAGCAGACCGAGGTCGAGGAAGACGCCGTAGAAGCCCATCGCCATGACGATGCCGGGGATCATCTGCGCGACAAGCAGGAACAGTCCGAGGGCGCCGCCGCCGAGCGGGCGGAGTTTCGCCAGCGCGTAGCCGGCCGGGGCGGCGAGCACCAGGGTGAGGACGACCGTGCCCAGGCCGATGAGGAGACTGGTGCCCAGGTAGGGAAGCTGGTCGTCGAGGACGGCGCGGTACCCCTCGAAGGTGGGGTGCAGCGGGAACAGGTCGGGCGGGGTCTTGCGCATGTCCTGCTGCGGGGTGAGGGACACGTTCAGCATCCAGTACACCGGGAACAGCATCACCGCGGTCAGGAGCAGCCCGATGACGGTGTGACGACGGGAGGAGCCGGGGGAGGTCACGCTTCCTGCCTCCTCTGGACACGGATGTACAGCAGTCCGAAGACGAGCGCGATGAGGATGAGGATGTTCCCGACCGCGGCGCCGGGGCCGAACCTGGGCAGGAGCGTGCCGAAGCCCAGCTGGTACGACCAGGTGGCCAGCGTCGAGGAGGCGTCCCCCGGCCCGCCCTTGGTCATGATCCAGATCAGGTCGAACACCTTGAGGGTGTAGACCAGCCCGAGGAGCAGCGTGATCGCCGACACCGGCCGCAGCAGCGGGAAGGTGATGCGGCGGAACTGCTGCCAGGCGCCCGCCCCGTCCAGGGACGCCGCCTCGTACAGCTCGGCCGGGACGTTCTGCAGGCCGCTGTAGAGGATGACCAGGTTGAAGGGGATGCCGATCCAGATGTTGGCGACGATCACCGAGGTCAGCGCCCAGTCGGGTGAGGTGAGCCAGCCCACCGGGTCCACGCCGACCATGTGCAGGGCGTAGTTCACCACGCCCGACTCGCTGTTGAACATCCACGACCACGTCGACGCCGACACGATCAGCGGCAGCAGCCAGGGGATCAGGAACAGGGCCCGCAGGGTCGGGGCCAGGCGGAAGTGCCGGTTGAAGAAGACGGCGAGGGCGAGCCCGACGACGTACTGGAAGGCGATCGAGACGAACGTGAACACCAGGGTGTGGCGGAGCGCCGGGCCGAACGTGGGGTCGTCGAGCACCGTGCGGAAGTTGTCCCAGCCGCTGAAGGGGGCGTCGCCGGAGACGAAGGAGCGGACCGTGTAGTCGCGCAGGCTCAGGTCGAGGTTGCGGTACAGCGGGTACAGGTAGAAGGCGGCGAGGTAGGCGATCAGCGGGGCGACGAACGCGAGCGCGGTCAGTCGGCTGCGTCGCCGGTGGCGACGGCGCAGCGGCAGAGCGTCGGAGGCGGCCGCCTTCGCCGCCGCCGGCCGTGGGCGGTCGACGCGGGCGAGGGTCATGTCGGCCTAGCCCTTCTGCGCGCCGGCCTGGGCCGTGTCGAGAGCGGACTGCGCGCTCTTGCTGCCGGAGAGCGCGGCCTGGACGGCCGTCCACAGCGGCTGCGAGATCGTCGGGTACTTGGTGCCCAGACCGCCGCTGGTGCGACCGCGTGCCGCCGCCACCGCCGCCACCCACGGCTTCAGCTTCGGGTTCTGCTTCACCTGCTCGGCCTGGACGGCCGCGACGGGGGCCACGTAGGTGAGCGTGGTGTCGCTGGCCAGCAGGTTCGCGTCGCTGGTCAGACAGGTGACGATCTTCTTGGTGACGTCGTAGCGGGCGGTGTCCTTCTGCACGGGCACCGTGACGAACTCGCCCCCCGTCGGCACCGGCGCCGAACCGCCGTTCTGTGCGGGGATGTTGATGACGCCGTAGTCGAAGCCGGCCTTGTCGGCGTTGCCGAGCTGCCAGGTGCCGTTCTCCCCGAAGGCGTAGTCGCCGGTGGCGAACTCCTGCCAACTGGTCGTCTGGGTGTTCTGCAGCACGTCCTTGGGGGCCAGTCCGCCGTCCACCCACTGCTTCCACAGCGACAGCGCGGCCACGCCCTTGGGGGAGTTCAGCGCGGTGAGGTCGCCGCCCGCCCCCCAGAACCAGGGCAGGAACTGGAAGCTGCCCTCCTCCGTGCCGATCGCGGAGAAGGTGATGCCCTTCTTGCCGGCCGACTTCACCTTCTGCAGGGCCGCGGTCAGCGAGCTCCAGTCCTTGACGGAGGCCGGGTCGACGCCGGCTGCCGACAGGACCTTCTTGTTGTAGTAGAGGCCGAGGGTGTTGGCCCCGATCGGAATGCCGTACGCGGCCCCGTCGACCGCGCCCGCGCCGATGATGTTCTGCTGGATCGACTTGGTGTCGAGTCCGAGATCGCTCGTCTTGTTGAGGATGCCCGCCTCCACCAGTGTGGAGACGACCGGGTTGTCCACCAGCATCACGTCGGGCGCGTTGCCCTGCTGGGCGGCCAGCAGGGCCTTGTTGCCGAGATCGGTGGTGTCGTACGCCGTCCGCTTGAGGGTGACGCCGGCCTGGGTCCCGCACTGGCTGACGCGCTTGCCCCACTCGGACGCGGCGTCGAACTGCGGGTAGGGGTCCCAGAAGGAGTAGGTCCCGCCGGCGGAGCCGGAGGCGCCGGAGCTGCCCGAGCCCCCTGCGCAGGCGGTGAGCGACGCGAGCGTGCCGACGGCGGCGAGCGCGGCGAGGAGAGTGCGGCGGGTCGGTATCACGGGGTGACCTCGTTGTCGTAGTGGGTCGTGGTGCTGCGTGGTGTTGGGCAGGTGCCGTGGGCGTCGGGGAGGCGGCGCGGAGGACGGGTCAGGAGAGGGGCAACCAGACGCGCATGCCGCCGTCTTCGCGGTTGGCCCAGGCGTAGTAGGGGACGGCGGTCAGCTCGACGCGGTCGCCGCCGTCCGGGGCGGGGGCCTCGACCGCGTCCGTGGGGACGTAGGGCCACCAGCCCCGGTCGGGGACGACGCGCCGGCGACCGGCCGCCACCACCGTCGTGACGCCGCCGAGCAGGTCGGGGCGCTGCTTCACGGCGAGCTGGCGGGTGGGATCGAGGACGATGTCGTCCAGGCCGCCGCCGGGGTGGTCGACCCCTTCCAGGCAGTACACGAGCGGGCCCCGCTCGATCGCGACACATCCGCGCACCGCGTCCACCCGGGGGTCGGCGGCGGTCAGCCGGGGTTCGAGCGGGAGCTCCAGGACCACCTCGTCGCCGGGCGACCAGATGCGCTCCAGACGCAGCCAGCCCTCGGACGCGGGCGCCTCGTACGGCTCTCCCGCGCAGCGGACGCGGAAGTCGCGGGACCACTGCGGGATGCGCAGGGAGAGCGTCCACGGGCGGTCGGCGGGGGTCTCCTCCACGGTGAGGCGGATCGTGCCGTCCCAGGGGTAGTCCGTCTCGGCGCGCACGGCGATGCCCTCGGCCGTGTAGCGGCCGCCGACGTACTGGTGGATCTGCAGCCCCGACGCGTCGCCGCTGGCGAGGTAGTGCTCCAGGCTGGCCAGCAGTCGCATGACGTTGGGCGGGCAGCAGGCGCAGCGGAACCAGCGCGTGCGGCGGGCCGACTGGTCGCCCCCCGGATCGGTGTGGCCGTCGCGGACCTGGAGCGGGTTGACGTACAGCCAGCGCTCGCCGTCCAGGGAGACGCCGGCCAGGAAGCCGTTGTAGAGGGTGCGCTCGATCAGGTCGCCGTACCGGGCGTCGCCGGTGAGCAGGGCCATGCGCCAGCTCCACTGGACGGAGGCGATGGCCGCGCAGGTCTCGCAGTAGGCGCGCTCGTTGGGCAGTTCGTACGGGTCGCCGAAGTCCTCCTGGTCGTGGTGCGCGCCCAGCCCGCCGGTCAGGTGGGTCTTGGTGGCGGTCATGGCCCGCCACAACCGCTCGCCCGCCGCGCGAAGTTCCTCGTCCCCGGTCTCGACGGCCAGGTCCGTGGCGCCCGCCAGCAGGTACAACTGCCGTACGGCGTGCCCCTCCACGTTCGTCGCCTCGCGCAAGGGCACGCGGTCCTGGCAGTACGCCTCGCCGCCGAGCGCGCCGTGGCCGAAGCGGTCGACGAAGTAACCGGCCAGGTCGAGGTAGCGGCGCTCGCCGGTCTCCCGGTACAGCTCGACCAGGGCGGTCTCGATCTCGGGATGGCCGTCCACGCCGTCGACGGGCCGGCCGCTGCCGGGCGGTCCGAAGACGGAGTCGACGTGGTCGGCGAACCGGACGGCCACGTCGAGGAGTTCGGTCTCTCCGGTGGCCCGGTGGTGGGCGACCGCGGCCTGGATGAGATGGCCTGCGCTGTACAACTCATGACTCCAGCGCAGGTCCTGGTAGCGGCGGCCGTCCTTGACCAGCTGGAACCAGGTGTTGAGGTAACCGTCGGCCTGCTGCGCCGCGGCGACCAGGGCGACGATCCGGGCCACCTGGGCGGCGAGTTCGGCGTCCGGCGCCTGGGCGAGCTGCCAGGAGGCCGCCTCCAGCCACTTGTACACGTCGGTGTCCACGAACGGATAGGCGCCCTGGAACTCGCCCTCGCCCTCGCCGGCCGCGAGCCGCAGGTTGTGCAGGTTCCCCGCGGACTCCAGCAGCTCCGGCCCCTGGGGGATGGAGACTTCGGCGTTGGTCGCGCGGCGGGCGTGCCAGAAGCCCGTGGTGATGCCGGCCGCCGTGGGGCGCAGCGCGGCACGGGCGTCCGGGCCGAGGCGGACCGGCCCCGGGGCGGGGAGGCTGGAGCGGGTGCGGGGCATGACTCTCCGGGGGTGAGGGCGCCGAGGACGAGGGGCTCGTCGGCGTCTGAGGAGGACCTGTTTGGGAAACCGTTTTCTCGTCGTGAAAGTAGAGGGCAGCCGACCTGGCCGGTCAAGGGCTGCAGCAGGGATTTTTTCTTTTCCCCCACGGGCTGGCGCATCCGGTCGCCGCCTGCCACCATGTCGGGCGTCCGCATCAGTGAGGAAAAGGGTTGCTCGTGACCTCAGTTCCAGGCTCTCCCCCCGACGGCCGGGCCCGGCTGACCGACGTCGCCGCCCTCGCCGGCGTCAGCGTCGGCACGGCGTCGAAAGCGCTGAACGGTGGGGGGCGGATGCGTCCCGAGACGCGCCAACGCGTGATGGACGCGGTCGCGGAGCTCGGTTTCCGACCGAACCAGCACGCGCAGAGCCTGCACAGCGGACGCAGCTGGACGGTCGGCCTGATGACGACGGACGGCATCGGCCGCTTCAGCACCCCGGTGCTGCTGGGCGCCGAGGACGCGCTCGGCGCGGGGAAGATCTCCGTTCTGCTGTGCGACACCCGGGGCGACTCCATCCGCGAGCAGCACCATCTGCGCAACCTGATGGACCGCCGGGTGGACGGCATCATCGTCGCCGGACGCCGTACCGACCCGCGGCCGCCGCTGCCCGGCGTGGAGTCCGTCCCCGTCGTCTACGCGCTCTCCCCGTCCACCGACCCGTCCGACACCTCCGTCGTCACCGACGACCGCGGGGGCGTGCGGCTGGCGATCGAGCATCTGGTGTCCACCGGACGCACCCGTATCGCGCACGTCACCGGGCCGGAACACCATGCCGCCGCGCGGGAGCGGGCGCGGTACGCGGTCGAGGAACTGGCGAAATCCTCGCTGGAGCCGTCGACGGGACGGATCCACTACGGCGAGTGGAGCGAGGCGTGGGGCCGGAGCGCGGCCGACGCGGTGCTGCGCACGGCCCCCGGCACGGACGCCTTCTTCTGCGGCAACGACCAGATCGCCCGGGGGGTGGCGGACGCACTGCGCGAGCGCGGGGTGGCGGTGCCGGCGGACGTCGCCGTCGTGGGCTACGACAACTGGGACACCATGGCCCTGGCCAGCCGCCCGCCCCTCACCACCCTCGACACCAACCTCGCCGAGATCGGCCGGATCGCGGCCCTGGAGCTGCTGCGGGCCATCGACGCCGAGCCCCGACCCGGAGTGCACACCGTGCCGTGCCGGCTGGTGGTCCGGGAGTCCAGCTGAGGCGTGGCCGCCGGTGTGCGGTCGTCGCCACCGGGCCCTCGACCTGACCCGATGGTCGTCGGGGGCGCCGGGCGTGCGTGCGGACGCCGGTCACGGGGGTCCCCAGGAGGCGCCGGGTTCGCCGACGGCGACGGGCGCGAGGACGAGGCCGGGCCCGGGACCGGGGCGGATCAGCACCTCGCGGTCCCGGGGCGCCGACCGTGGGCTGCCCCCCCCGTTACGTCAGGAACGGCTCACGTCGACAACGGCTCACGTCGACAACGGCTCACGTCGAGAACGGCGTCGGCCGGCACGGATCCGGCCGCGCCGAGGTCCGCTTCCGCGATCTCCGCCACTGGACGCGGTGATCGGGAACGCACACACGGCGCGGCCGGGGCCGTCGCTCAGACGTTGCGGCGGTACTGGCCGCCCACCTCGAAGAACGCGTCGGTGATCTGCTGGAGGGAGCAGACCCGGGCGGCGTCCATCAGGACGGCGAAGACGTTGCGGTCGTTCACCGCCGCGTCCTTGAGGGCGGTCAGCGCCTCGTGCGCCGCGTCGCGGTGACCCGCCTGGAAGGCGCGCACGCGCTCCAGCTGCGAGACCTTCTCCTGCTCGGTCGCGCGCGCCAGCTCGATGACGCCGGGCTCGACGGTGTCGGCGTGCGGGTTGCGGAACGTGTTGACCCCGATGATCGGCAGCGTGCCGTCGTGCTTGCGCTGCTCGTAGAGCATCGACTCGTCCTGGATGCGTCCGCGCTGGTAGCCGGTCTCCATCGCGCCGAGCACGCCACCGCGCTCGCTGATCCGGTCGAACTCCTGCAGGACCGCCTCCTCGACCAGGTCGGTGAGCTCGTCGATGACGAACGACCCCTGCAGGGGGTTCTCGTTCATCGCCAGGCCCCACTCCCGGTTGATGATCAGCTGGATGGCCAGGGCCCGGCGCACCGACTCCTCGGTCGGCGTGGTCACGGCCTCGTCGTAGGCGTTGGTGTGCAGGCTGTTGCAGTTGTCGTAGATCGCGATGAGCGCCTGCAGACTGGTGCGGATGTCGTTGAAATCCATCTCCTGGGCGTGCAGGGAGCGTCCGGAGGTCTGGACGTGGTACTTCAGCTTCTGGCTGCGCTCGTTCGCGCCGTACTTCTCCTTCATCGCGACGGCCCAGATGCGGCGGGCGACCCGGCCGAGCACGGAGTACTCCGGGTCCATGCCGTTGGAGAAGAAGAACGACAGGTTGGGCGCGAAGTCGTCGATGTGCATGCCCCGGGCGAGGTAGGCCTCCACGTAGGTGAAGCCGTTGGCCAGGGTGAAGGCGAGCTGGCTGATCGGGTTCGCGCCTGCCTCGGCGATGTGGTAGCCGGAGATCGACACCGAATAGAAGTTGCGGACCTTCTGCGCGATGAACCACTCCTGGATGTCGGCCATCATCCGCAGGCTGAACTCGGTGGAGAACAGGCACGTGTTCTGACCCTGGTCCTCCTTGAGGATGTCGGCCTGGACCGTGCCGCGCACGCTCGCCAGCGCGCGCGCCCGCAGCTCGGCCGCCTCCTCGGGGGAGGGCGCGCGTCCCTCGGCGGCGCGGAAGGCGTCCATCTGCTGGTCGACGGCGGTGTTCAGGAAGAACGCCAGGACCGTCGGGGCGGGGCCGTTGATGGTCATGGACACGGAGGTGGTGGGCGCGACGAGGTCGAAGCCGTCGTACAGCGCCTTCATGTCGTCCAGCGTGGCCACCGACACTCCGGAGGTGCCGACCTTGCCGTAGATGTCGGGTCGTTCGTCGGGGTCGCGGCCGTAGAGGGTGACCGAGTCGAACGCGGTGGACAGCCGGGTGGCGGGCTGGCCCTCGGACAGCAGCTTGAAGCGCCGGTTGGTGCGGAACGGGTCGCCTTCGCCCGCGAACATGCGCGCCGGGTCCTCGCCGTCGCGCTTGAACGGGAACACCCCGGCGGTGAAGGGGAAGCGGCCGGGCAGGTTCTCCCGGCGCCAGAACCGCACCAGCTCTCCGTGGTCGGTGAAGCGGGGCAGCGCGACGCGCGGGATCTTGTTCCCCGACAGGGACTCGCGGGTCAGCTTGGTGCGGATCTCCTTGTCCCGGATCCGCACCACCTGCTCGTCCCCGGAGTAGGAGGCCACGACGGCGGGCCACTCGCGCAGCTGCTCCGCGATCGCGTGCGGGAGGTTCCCGCGGGCCGTCTCCAGGAGCTCCCGCACGTTCGCGGCGTCGGAACCGGCCTCGGCGAGCTCGGCGCCGACCGTCTCCAGGCGCTGCACCCGGCGTGCCGCCTCGGCCAGTCGGTCGGTCTCGGCGTGATAGGCGCGGATGCTGTCGGTGATCTCGGCGAGGTAGCGCACCCGGTCCGCCGGGACCACCTGCCGGATCCCGGAGGAGTGGCGCACGTCGACCGGCGCCAGCCCGCCCTCGGACAGCGGCAGACCCTTCTCCGCCAGGGCGGCCTTGAGGTGCTGGTGGAGCGCGGTGACCCCGTCGTCGTTGAAGGTGGCCGCCGAGGTGCCGAACACCGGCATGTCGTCCGGCCGCATGCCGAACGCCTCGCGGTTGCGCACCAGTTGACGACCCACGTCACGCATCGCGTCCTTGGCGCCACGCCGTTCGAACTTGTTGATCGCCACGACGTCGGCGAAGTCGAGCATGTCGATCTTCTCCAACTGCGAGGCGGCGCCGAACTCCGGCGTCATCACGTACAGCGAGGTGTCGACGAACGGCACGATCGCGGCGTCGCCCTGGCCGATGCCCGGCGTCTCCACGATCACCAGGTCGAACCCGGCCGCCTTGACCACGTCGATCACATCGGACAGATGCTCCGGCAGCTCATGACTGCCGCGGGTGGCCAGGCTGCGGAAGAACACCCGGTTGCCGTCGAGCGAGTTCATCCGGATCCGGTCGCCCAGCAGCGCGCCGCCGCCGCGCCGGCGGGTCGGGTCGACCGCGATCACCGCGATCCGCAGCTTGTCCTGCTGGTCCACCCGGAACCGGCGCACCAGTTCGTCCGTGAGCGACGACTTGCCCGAGCCGCCGGTGCCCGTGATGCCCAGCACCGGGGTGTTCCGCCCCGCCGCGGTGGACCGCACCTGGTCCACGAACTCCCGCGGCAGCTTGCCCAGTTCCGCGCCGGTGATCGCGCGGGCGACGGCGAACCGGTCGCCCGCGAGCACCCCGGCCGCGTCGGCCGGCTTGGCGTCCCACAGATCGAAGTCGCAGTCCCGGACCACCGAGTTGACCATCCCGGCCAGGCCCATCCGCTGCCCGTCCTCTGGCGAGAAGATCGTCACCCCGCCGGCGCGCAGCCGGGCGATCTCCTCGGGGACGATGACGCCGCCTCCGCCGCCCACCACCCGGACGTGTTCCGCTCCCCGCGCGTGCAGCGACTCGACCAGGTACTCGAAGTACTCCACGTGTCCGCCCTGGTACGAGGAGACGGCCACGCCGTGCGCGTCCTCCTCCAGCGCTGCGTCCACGACCTCCTGGACGGAGCGGTTGTGCCCGAGGTGGATCACCTCCGCGCCCTGGGACTGGAAGATCCGCCGCATGATGTTGATCGATGCGTCATGACCGTCGAACAGGGCCGAAGCCGTGACCAGACGGACGGGGTGCACGGGTCGGTGCAGATCGCTCATGGGGCCTTCCCAGACAGATCACGGTAACGCCTACTGAGAAAATAGTAGGACGTCCTAGTAAATGAGGCGAGCGCTGTGACCAGAAGCACAGCGCGGGCGACGGGGAGGGGCGGAACGGGACTGCGGTGGGGACAGCCGGGCGGGGACTGCGGTGAGGGGCACGGCCGGGGCCTGCGATGGGGGCGGAGCGGCTCGCACGGAGAGGGGCCTGCTGCCGGGGGTCGACCGACGCCCCGGCTCCGGTGCCTCGGCCGGCCGGGGCGGCGGCCCCGCCGGCCGGGCGGTCCGGCGCTCCGATCAGAGCTGGCCGGACGCGGAGATGGTGATCTTCGCCGAGGTGTTGCCGCCGCGGGAGCCGAGCGCCTCGATCTTCCGGACGAGGGCCATGCTGTCGTCGTCGGCGACCTCGCCGAACACCACGTGCTTGCCGTCGAGCCAGTCCGTCACGACCGTGGTGATGAAGAACTGCGAGCCGTTGGAGTTCGGGCCCGCGTTGGCCATCGACAGCAGGCCGGGACGGTCGTGCTTGAGCTGGAAGTTCTCGTCGGCGAACTTCTCGCCGTAGATGCTCTTGCCGCCGGTGCCGTTGCCCCGGGTGAAGTCGCCGCCCTGGAGCATGAACGCGGGGATGACCCGGTGGAAGGAGGAGCCGGCGTAGCCGAAGCCCTTCTCGCCGGTGGCCAGCGCGCGGAAGTTCTCCGCCGTCTTGGGCACGACGTCCTCGAAGAGGTTGAAGTTGATGCGGCCCGCGGGCTGGTCGTTGATGGTGATGTCGAAGTAAACCTTGATCGTCATACCTCTATCCTGCACGGTCCCCTCCGTGCTGTCGCACCGCGGGGTCCCGTGTCGCCGGCCGGCGGCCTCGCGCACGCCCCGCCCCCACGACGCCCGGGCGGCCCGGATACCGCCCTGAACTGCGCGGACGCCGCACGCACGGTCAGTCGACCGGCCAGGTGTGCGCCGGGGCGTTCAGATGCATGTAGTCGATGTACTGCCGCGTCATCCGCCGCAGCGCCTCGTGCCGGCCGGCGTGGGCGGCGGCCGTGATGCGGTGGAAGGTCTCCTTCTGCCACACGGCCCCGTTGCGGCCGGTGACACAGCGCTGCTCGATGATGCCGAGTAACGGCTCGCGCCAGGCCGCGTCCATGCCGGAGCGCTCCAGGCCCCGGTGGGCCAGTGGCAGCAGACGCCGCAGGACGAGCTCGGGCACCGGCACCTCGCCCATCCCGGGCCAGTACAGCCGGGCCTCGATGCCGTGCCGGGCCGCCTCGTGCAGATTGTCCTCGGCGGCCTGGAAGGACATGCGCGACCACACCGGCCGCTCCTCCTCCACCAGGGCGCGGGTGATCCCGTAGTAGAAGGCGCCGTTGGCCAGGGTGTCGGCGACGGTCGGGCCGGCCGGCAGACAGCGGTTCTCCACCCTGACGTGCGGCTGGTCGTTCGCGACGGCGTACACCGGGCGGTTCCAGCGGTAGATCGTTCCGTTGTGCAGGGTCAGCTCGGCGAGTTCGGGAACGTCCCCCGCCGCCAGCGTCTCGCGCGGATCCTGCTCGTCGCACAGCGGAAGCAACGCCGGGAAATAGCGCAGGTTCTCCTCGAAGAGGTCGAAGACGCTCGTGATCCAGCGCTCTCCGAACCACACCCGCGGGCGCACGCCCTGCACCTTGATCTCCTGCGGGCGGGTGTCGGTGGCCTGCTCGAACAGCGGGATGCGGGTCTCGTGCCACAGCTCACGGCCGAACAGGAACGGCGAGTTCGCCGCCAGCGCCACCTGGACGCCGGCGACCGCCTGCGCCGCGTTCCAGTACGGTGCGAACGCGTCGGGGGAGACCTGAAGATGGAACTGGGTGCTGGTGCAGGCGGCCTCGGGGGTGATGGTGTCCGCGTAGGTGCGCAGCCGGTCCACGCCGTCCAGCTCGATGCGCAGGTCCTCGCCCCGCGCGGCGAAGACCTGGTCGTTGAGCAGCCGGTAGCGGGCGTTCTCGGAGAGCGCCCCCTCGCCGACGTCCTGCTGCCGCAGGGTGGGCAGGATCCCGACCATGATCAGATGCGTGCCCAGCGAGCCGGCGCGCTCCTCGGCGTGATTGAGCGCGGCACGGATCTCGGACTCCCAGGCGTCCGGCCCGCCCTGGGTCAGACGGCGGGGCGGGACGTTGATCTCCAGGTTGAAGCGGCCCAGCTCGGTGGACCAGGCCGGGTCCGCGATCGCCTCCAGGACGTCGTTGTTGCGCATCGCCGGCTCGGCCTCGTCGTCGACGAGGTTCAGCTCTATCTCCAGGCCCACCTGCGGCCGCTCGGACTCGAACCGTGACTCGCGCAGCATCTGCGCGAGCACGTCCAGGTTCTCCTGCATCTTGATCCGGTACCGGCGGCGGTCCTCGCGGGTGAAGACCAGCGCCGGGACATCTCGTCCCATCGGTCCTCCCGGCTCGACCGGAGCGGACGCCTCGTGCCTCCAGCGTCGCACCGCGGGCCCCGCCGCACCACGCGGGAGGACGGTCGCGCCCGGGGCACGCGGACGGTCGTCGGGGCGTCGCGGCCGGCCGTCTCAGCCGGGGCCGGAGTCGGGGCCGGTCATGCGCCGCAGCGCACGGTCGGCGTCCCGGGCCTCCCGCTCGGCTCGGGTCACGGCCTCCGCGGCCGCCCGGCACCGGTCGTCGGCCGTCCGGCGCTCCTGCTCCGTCCGCAGGAGGTCCTCCTCGCTCTCGCGCAGGTCCTGCTCTGCCTGCCGCGACCGCTGCTCGGCCGCGGCCCGCTGCTGACGCGCCTGATCGTGGCGGTCCCGTGCGTGCCGCAGGGCCCCCTCGGCGTCCGCGTGCGCCGCCCGCAGATCGTCGAGCCGACGGCCGGCGGCCTCGGCGGCCCGGCGGGCCTCGTCCTCCTGCTCCTGCCGAAGACGGCGCCGTTCGGAGAGTTCGTCCTTCTCCCGCGACGACCGTGACGACCGCGACGACCGTGACGACCGCGAGGGCTCCAGCGACCGGGGCGACTTCGGCTGCCGTGGCTCAGCCGCCGCCCCGGCCGGTCCACGGGGCGTCGTGCCCGTGCCGGAGGGGAAGTCCGCGGGCGGGGTCAGGGCGCTCTCCAAGCGACCCGCGGCCCACCGGTCCGCCGCGTCCTGATCGGCGAGCACGGCGCGCAGTGTCGCCTCGACGTCCTGCCGAGCCGCGTCCGAGAGCCGGTGCCCGGCCTCGCCGGCCAGTTCGGCGGCCTGCCGGGACAGCGCGGAGACGATGCTCCGGCGCTGCGCCGACAGCTCCTTGATCCCTGCGGCGTCCAGGTTCCCGTAAGCCTCGCGCAGCGCCCGTCCCAGCTCCAGGAACCGTCGGCTCTCCTGTCCTCGCGTGTGCAGCAGCAGGTTCGCCGCCCAGGCCGCGAGCGTGGGGCGGCGGGCGGCATGGATGCGGCGGGCGTCCTGCGGACGTCCGTCGGTCCGGGCCGCGGCGGCCAGTTGCTCACGAAGGGGGACGAAGTCGGACGGCGGCGTGGCGTAGAGCTCGTCGAGGACCTTCTCCACGTCGTGCGTCCGGCCGGGCCGCACTCCCTTGCGCACCATGATCGCCAGCTTCCACCCGTCCGGACCGCCCCGCACCTCGGGCGCGCCCCGCGCCCCGGGCCTCCCGCTGGGACCGCGTTTCGGGGGACGCAGGGAGCCCCCGCCGGCCGAGCAGGCGTCCCCGTGAGAACCCGTGAGAAGGGGAGAGCGGCGGGCACGCTGTACTCGCCGGTGCACGAGCGGCGGCGGGGCCCCGATGCGGAGGAACACGATCATGGTGGACACGGACGCGTTCATCGAACGGCTGAACCCGGACATGTGCGTGGTGACGGCCGCCGCGGGCGGTGAGCGGGCGGGCTGCCTCGTCGGGTTCGCCTCACAGTGCTCGATGCGACCGGTGCGGTTCGTGGTGTGGCTGTCCAAGGTGAACCGCACCTACGAGGTGGCCCGTGAGGCCGAGTTCCTCGCGGTGCACCTGCTGACGTCCCGACAGCACCGGCTTGCCGCCCTGTTCGGCGGGGAGACCGGCGACGAGATGGACAAGTTCGCGCACATCCGCAGCCGGGAGGGGCACGGCGGGGCCGTCGTCCTGCCGGACGCGTGCGCGTGGCTGGTCGGCAGGATCGAGCAACGGGTCGACGGGGGCGATCACGTCGGCTTCGTCCTGGAGCCGGTGCAGGCCGGCGGACAGGAGCCCCGCACGGACGCGGCGGAAGCGGCGGACGAGCCGCCGTTGCTGCGGCTCGCCGACGCGGCTCCCATCGAACCGGGCCATCCGGTGGACTGACCGGTCGAACCGGGCCATCCGGTGGACTGACCGGTCGGACCGGTCCGACCGGCCTGACCTGCGGCGGGGTCCTCCGGCGCGCGTCTCACCGCTCACCGCATGCGGCGTCACCGGAGCCGGAGCAGACTGAGTGGATGACTGGCATGTACACCAAACAGCAGGCGGGCGACGTGCCCGCGGACCGGGGTGCTCCTTCACAGTCAGTGGCTCTCGCGGCCATGATGTTCGCGGTGGCGATGACGTTCATCGACCAGACCATCGTGTCGATCGCGACGCCGGACATCGTCCACGAACTCGGTCTGTCCGCCTCCGGCATGCAGTGGGTCGTCAACGCCTATCTGCTGTCCCTGGCCGCGTTCTTCGCGCTCGGGGGACGCCTGGCCGACCTGCTCGGTCCCCGGCGGGTCGTCGTGGCGGGAACCGTCGTGTTCGTGGTCTCGTCGGTGCTGTGCGGCTGCGTCCCCCGGGGCGACTTCGCCCTGACCTGGCTCATCGTCTTCCGGACGACCCAGGGACTGGGCGCCGCCCTGCTCTTCCCCGCCGCGCTGGCGGTGGTGGTCGCGGTCTTCCCGGTGGAGCGGCGCGGACGTGCGCTGGCCCTGTTCTTCGGCGTCACCGGGGCGTTGACGGCCATCGGCCCGCTGCTCGGCGGCTGGCTCACCGACTGGACCTGGCGGGCGATCTTCTGGGTCAACGTGCCCGTGGCCGTCGTCGCGCTCGTCCTGACCGCTCTGGCCCGGGTGTCCGACCGCCGCCGCCACGAACCCCTGGACGTGCCCGGCGCCGCGCTCATCGCGCTCGGCATGGGCGCGAGCGTGCTGGGCTTCCAGCAGGCGTCGGCGTGGGGATGGGACAGCGCGTTCACCTGGATCTGCATCGTCGGCGGTCTCGGCGTGCTGTGGCTGTTCTGCCGCTACGAGCTGCGCACGGAGCATCCGTTGGTCAAGCTGGCCGTCTTCCGCGACCGCGCCTTCGTGGTGGACGGGCTCGTGCTGTTCTTCGCGATGCTCGCGTTCGTCCCGCTGTTCTTCTTCGCCTCCGTCTACGCCCAGGTGTCCCTGAGCGCCTCGCCCAACCAGGCCGCCCTGTACCTGCTGTACTTCTTCGTGGGCTTCGCGCTCGCCTCCCAGTGGGGCGGGCGGATCCTGGACAAGCGCGGCGCCCGGCCGACCATGAAACTGGGCTGCGTGGTCGGCGCCGTCGGCTTCGCGCTCTGGGCCGGGAAGCTGACCGACCTGTCCATGCACGACCAGTGGCCCTATGCGGCCCTGGCGGGGGCCGGTATCGGCTTCATCCTCGCGCCCGCCTCCACGGACGCCGTCAACCGGGCGATCGACGCCTCCTACGGGGAGGTCACCGGCATCACCCAGACCATCCGCAACTACGCGGCAAGCGTCGGACTGGCGCTGTTCGGCACGCTGTTGACCCACTCCATGACCGACAACGTCAAGAACACGCTCGAATCGCACGGGGTGCCGTCGGCGGCGGCGGGCGACGCGGCGAGGAACGTCGCGGAGACGGTGACCGGCAGCGGCGACAACCGGCAGCTCGGCGGCGACGGCGCGGTCGCGCGGACGGTGCGCGAGTCGATGTCGGCGATCCGCATGGACTTCGCCGAGGCCAACCAGTGGGTGTTCTACGGCATGGCCGTCGCCCTCGGCGTCGGCTACCTGTGCGCGCTCCGGCATCCCGGCGGCAGGGGGACCGGCGACGAGGAGTCCGGGGAACGGGTCGACCGCCGCTGAGCGGGAAGGGCCGGACCCGGCGACCGCGGGGTCGCGGGAGACCGCGGAAGCGGCCCGTGCGCCGGGCCGGGGAAGCGGGAACGCCGCCGCCCCGGCCCGTGCGTCAACGGCTGCGCAGGGCGCTGGTGGTGAAGAATCCCGTGGCTGCGGCGCTGACCAGAGCGCAGACGGCCAGGAGGGCGGTACGTCGCATCGAAGGGCCTTTCCGGTGATGACGGCTGGGTTCTGCCCAACGCCCGTCGGCCCCCTGTCGGTTCGCCGGCGGACCGAAGCCACTCGTACGGACGCGGCCAAGCGTGTGCGGGCCCGCGCCGGGCGGACGCCTCGGCGCACCGGCGGTCAGCCGCCCGCGACCGCCGGACTGCCACCCATGCCCGCGCCCACCGCTCGCCCAGGACTCACGCCCTCACCGGCAACGGCCGGCGGAACAGATAGGCGGCCGCGGCCGAGACGAGGACGGCCATGCACGCGATGAACACCAGCCCGGCGCCCTCCAGACCGAGCGGGCCCGTCAGCAGACCCACGCCGATCACCGGCACCGAGATGCCCGCGTACGCCACCACGAAGAGCGCCGAGATCACCGCCGCCCGCCGCTCCGGCGGAGACGCCTCGGCCACGGCGGACAGCGCCGCGCGGAACGCCAGCCCCTGTCCGGCGCCGCCGACGACCGCGCTCAGCACCACCAGCGGCAGCGACTCCCAGCGCAGCGCACCCGCGAGCAGCGCCAGCCCGCCCAGCAGCGCGGCGCAGCCCAGGGGCAGCGAACGCCCCACCCCGATCCGGCCGACGGCCGACTGCCCGCCCGTCGAGGCGAAGAACGCCAGCGCGACGACCAGACCGCTGACGGCGTGGTTGCGAACGTCGAGGGACTCGGCGAGGAACGCGGGGCTGACCGAGGTGAACACGCCGAACAGGGCGAACCCCACGAACGAGGCGGTCGCCGCCGGTCCGAACACCGCCCGCACCTGCGCGGGCAGGGCCGGCCGCCGCGGCCGTACGCTGCTCGCCGGCCTGCGATCGCGCACCGTCTCCGGAAGGCGCGCCACGACGGCGGCCGAGCAGGCCACCAGGACGAGGTGCACGGCGAACGGCAGATACAGCGGCCAGGGCGCGTACTGCGCGAGCAGTCCGGCGAGCAGTGGGCCGCAGCCCAGCCCGCCCATGTTGGCGGCCGTCGCCACGAGGGTGGCCCGGGACGCCCCGCCCCGGGGGGCCAGGTCCATCACATAGGCCGTGGCGGCCCCGGTGAACAGGCCGGCCGACAGCCCCGACAGCAGCCGCCCCGCGTACAGCCAGCCCAGCCCGGTGGCGCACAGGAAGCAGACGGCGCTCGCCGCCGCGCAGCCCAGGCCCCACAGCAGCACCGTCCGCCGGCCCACCGTGTCGGAGGCGTTGCCCGCCAGCAGCAGCACGCCGATGACGCCGAAGGCGTACACCGCGTACACGACGGTGACCGTCAGTTCGGAGAAGCCGAACTTGTCCTGATACAGGCCGTAAAGGGGCGTGGGCAACGTGGTGCCGGCCATGCACACGGCGAACACCGCGCCGCCGAGCAGACAGGGGAGCCATCCTCGGCCGTCACGGTCCATGTCGGCGACAGTAGTACCGCGACCCCCGCGACAGGGACCCGCGCCGACGGCGAGTCCCTGGGCAACAGCGGCCGTAGGGCCGGGCCATGGCCGCAGATGCGTTCAGCCGGCGTGGACCTTGCCGTGCCTGACGACGTAGTGCGCCGGCTCGGAGCAGCCCAGGGACGGGGTGAGCAACAGGCTCACCTCGATCGGCGCGGGCTCGGTGCCGGCGGTCGAGAACCGGCAGACGGCGCCGCTGCCCGTCAGCGGGTACCAGAACCAGCCGTCCACGTCGCCCACCGTCACGCGGTCCGACTCCTTCCAGGCGCCGCCGGAGCGCGTGTACACCTGCATCCGCACCGAAGCGGCGTAGGCGTCGCCGGTCGACCGCAGGGCGGTGAGGGTGACCTTGTAGTCGGCGCCGAGGACGGACGAGGCGATCTGACGCGTCCCGGGCGCCGCGGCCCGTGCGGTCGAGGCTCCGGCGTCGGACGCGCCGAGGGCGGTCGTCGCCAGGGCGAGGAGGGCAGCGGCCGACAGGACGCCGCGGGTTCGGATGCGAGCGAGACTCATGGGTTCCCCCGTCGGAACGAGTCGGGACGGATGAGGCAATCATCCGCTTTCAGTGACAAAGACATGCGACACGCCCCGCTGGTTGCACGGGATCGCACAAGGACGCCGGGATGTGACCGCCTCCATTGCACCGAGGACCGCCGGGCGGCCAGGCTCTGCCCTCGCACGTTTTTCCGAAGAACTGTTATCCGCCGCTCCCTGGGAGATCCCCGATGCGACGGACGGCATCGCTCGCATTCGACGACAGGGAAGCTGCAATGAGTGAACGGCACACGGTGGAGGCGACGGCTCTGGTGGCCGCCGCGCGAGCGGGCGATCAGCATGCCCAGGACGCGCTCGTCGGCGAGTACCTCCCGCTCGTCTACAACATCGTGGGCCGGGCGCTGAACGGTTCGGTGGACGTGGACGACGTCGTGCAGGACACCATGCTGCGCGCCCTGGACTCGCTCGGCGCGCTGCGCGATCCGGAGAGCTTCCGCTCCTGGCTGGTCGCGATCGCCATGAACCAGGTCCGGGCGCACTGGAACCGGCAGCAGCCGGCGCGGGCGGCCGTGGAGGAGGCCGACGAAGTGGCCGATCCGGGCGCCGACTTCGTCGACCTGACGATCGTGCGACTGCAGCTGTCCGGACAGCGGCAGGAGACCGCGCGCGCCACGCGCTGGCTGGAGCCGGACGACCGGGGGCTGCTGTCCCTGTGGTGGCTGGAGTGCGCCGGTGAACTGACCCGGACCGAGATCGCCGAGGCTCTCGCCCTGACGCCGCAGCACACGGCGGTCCGCGTCCAGCGGATGAAGGCTCAGCTTGAGGCGGCCCGCGTGGTCGTGCGGGCCGTGGACGCGCGGCCGCCGTGCCAGGAACTGCGCGTCGAGCTCGCGGGCTGGGACGGCCGGCCCTCGGCGCTGTGGCGCAAGCGCATAGCCCGGCACGCGCGCGAGTGCGCACAGTGCTCCGGTCTGTGGAGCGGACTGGTGCCCGCGGAGGGGCTGCTGGCCGGTCTCGCGCTGGTCGCGGCGTCGTCCGCACTGCTCGCGCGGACGCGCTCCGCCGCCGACGCCGTCGCCCTGGCCGGCTCGACGTCCTCCCTCCCCGAGGCTGGATCGGACGTCCACGAGGGCGGGCCGGACGTCACCGAGGGGGGACCGGACGTCACCGTCCGGTCCGGCTCGCGCCGTTCGGCCGGCCGGACCGCCTCCCGTACCGCGACCCGGCGCAAGCGGCGCACTCGGCGACGCGCGGTCGGCGGCGCGGTCGTGGCGGCGTGCGTGGCCGGCGGCGGCTTCTTCTACTTCGGCCTGCGGCCGGAGGGCGGGGCCCAGGACAGCACCGCCGTGCGGCCCGTGGACGACGCGCTGGTCTCGGGCCGCCCCACGCCCGACATCGGCGCCGAGTCCTCGCCGTCGCCATCCCCTTCCCCGACGGCGTCCGCGTCCGCGTCGGCGTCGCCGAGCGCGAGCGCCTCGCCGAGGCCCCGCAAGAGCGCTGCCGCGTCCGCGCCGCCCGCCGCGAAGCCGGCCCGGTCCCGTCCGCCGGCCTCCTCGAAGGCGACCGTGCTGTCCGGGTCGTCCGACCGCTCGGCCCAGGTGATCGCGCTCGTCAACCAGGAGCGGGCGACGGCCGGTTGCGGGCCCCTCACCGAGGATCCCCTGCTGCGCAAGGCCGCGCAGGGGCACTCCGACGACATGGCCGCCCGCGACTTCTTCGACCACACCGACCCCGACGGCGCCGACCCCGGGAAGCGCATCACGGCCGCGGGCTACCGCTGGTCCACGTACGGGGAGAACATCGCGATGGGGCAGCAGACGGCCCAGTCGGTGATGACGTCCTGGATGAACAGCCCCGGCCACCGGGCCAACATCCTCAACTGCGCCTTCAAGAACATCGGCGTGGGGATCCACGACGGGGCGGGCGGCCCGTGGTGGACGCAGAACTTCGGGGCCAAGCTGTGACCACGCAAGCTGCTCGGACCGCGCGTCTCGACTCCTCCCGGCGGTGAGGGAGTCGGCGACCGGGGCACCGTCACGTCGTAGCGGTCCGTGCTGGGGTGCGGGTGACGGCGAAGGCCCGGCCGCGCCCTTACAACGACTCGGGCCGCCCGGCGAGTTCCGCTCGGATCTCGCCGACGACGCCGTCGCGGCGGCCGATGCGGGCGGTGAGGGCGCCCGTGACGAACTCGTGGCCGGAGGGGCCGTACGCGGTCGACAGGCCGACCCGTCCGTCGTCGAGCTTGCACGCGCTCCGGCGTAGGAGCAGGCCGACGGCGCGGCGGGCGGTGCGCGAAGCGGTCGACTTCCGTACGTCCCGGCGTCGTCGACCCCTCCGCGACGACGCCGGGACGCGTCAGCCGAACCTGATGTCGGCCCGCTCGAACACGCAGTTCACGCCGTCCGCCGCCGTGTCGGACTGCTCGGGCTCGGCGCCGGTGGCACTTCGGAACGTTCGGCAGGGCACGATCCTCCGGTCGGGATCGCCGAGCACGGTGACACCGCTCAGCCGGGCGGTGTCGCCGAAGTCGGCGTTGATCCCCACCAGTTCGCCGCCGGGAGCCGTGGCCGTGACGTTCTTCAGCACCACGTCGCGCCGGAACTGCGTCGCACAGTCGCCGCACGAGCTGACCAGCTCGCCGAAGTCGGCCACCGCGAAGTTCCGCACGGTCAGCGTGCCCGCGCCGTCGAACCGGAACACCTTGTCCGCCGCCCGGGCGGCGCCACCGCCGCTGACGAGGTACGTGGCGTGGGCCGACGCGCCGAGGAAGGTCGCCGCGTCCTCGCCCACGTCCTCCCAGAACACGTTCTCCAGGGTGCAGCTGCCCAGGCAGCGCACGCCGTCCGCGGCCGGAGAGCCGATGATCACGTTCTTCAGGACGGCGCCGTCGGCGAGTTCGAACAACGGGCCCTGCCCCTCCTCCCCACCGTTCCCGGCCGGCGCGCCCGCTCCGGTGAACCGGGTCCGCGCTCCGTCGAACACGCCGGTGACCCGCCGGGTCGCGGTGAGGTGCTCCTCGCCGGCCGCCCGCGGCACGTCGAGCACGCGCGCACCCGCCGCCGTGCCGCCGGTCTCGGTCTCGGTCGCGAGAGCGGCCTGCGCCGCGATCGCGAGGCTGAGCACGCCGGCCGCGACCGCGGCGATCAGCGGGGTCCTGTTCTGGGATCTGCGGTGCCCGGAGTGGGGAGAGCGAGCCGTCACGTGATCATCGCGCCTCTCCGAGAGCAGTCAGGACTGCATACGGGCGCGGCGCCACGGCCGTTCACCGGCGAGGACGGGGCTGCGGGGCGACGTCGGGGCTGCGGGGCGATGTCGGGGTGATGCCCCGGAGCCGCCCCGTACCCTTTCCGGGTGTCGTCCTCCCGCCTGCAACGTGTCGCCGTCCTCGTGCTCGAAGGAGCGAAGCCGCTCGACGTCGGCATCCCCGCGCAGGTGTTCGCGACCCGCGCGAGCATGCCGTACGAGGTGCGGGTGTGCGGCGCGGCTCCGGGACTGGTGACGGGCGGCGACGGACTCTCGTACCACGTCGCCCACGGGCTGGAGGCGCTCGCCTGGGCCGACGTCGTCTTCATCCCCGGCTACCGCCACCCCGACCGCGACGATCCGCCGCGGGCCGTCGTCGACGCTCTGCGCGCCGCCCACGAGCGGGGCGCGCGGCTGGCCGCCATCTCCACCGGGGCCTTCGCGCTCGCCGCCACGGGTCTGCTCGACGGCAGACGCGCCACGACCCACTGGCACTACACCCGGGCGCTGGCGGCCAGGCATCCGCACGTCCGGGTCGACGAGAACGTCCTGTTCGTCGACGAGGGCAGGGTGCTGACCTCGGCCGGCGCCGCGTCCGGCATCGACCTGTGCCTGCACGTCCTGCGCCGCGACCTCGGCGTGGCGGCCTCCAACCATGCCGCCCGGCGGCTGGTCGCGGCCCCCTACCGCAGCGGCGGCCAGGCGCAGTACGTGCCGCGCAGCGTGCCGGAGCCGCTCGGCGAACGCTTCGCCGCCACCCGCGAATGGGCGCTGCACCACCTCGACGAGCCCCTCACCCTGGACACCCTGGCCCGCCACGCGGCCGTCTCGGAACGGACCCTGTCACGGCGCTTCGTCGAGGACACCGGATACACGCCCATGCAGTGGGTGATGCGCGCCCGCATCGACCGGGCACGTGAGCTGCTGGAGCGCTCCGAGCGCGGCGTCGAGCAAATCGCGGGCGACGTCGGCCTCGGCACCGGCGCGAATCTGCGGCTGCACTTCCAGCAGATCCTCGGCACCACCCCGAGCGAGTACCGGCGCACCTTCACCCGGGGCGAGTGACCGCGACCGGCGGTTGGCGAGATCCTTGCGAACCATGGCGCTCACGCCTGGGCCACGCGCCGGCGCCGCACGCGAGGCTGGTGGCGAACCGAAGGGACATCACTCATGACTCGCATCGCCATCAACGGATTCGGCCGCATCGGACGCAACGTGCTGCGCGCGCTCCTGGAACGCGACAGCGACCTGGAGATCGTCGCCGTCAACGACCTCACCGAGCCGACCGCGCTGGCCCGGCTGCTCGCCTTCGACTCGACGTCGGGCCGGCTGGGCCGCCCGGTCGGCGTCGAGGGCGACGTCCTCGTCGTCGACGGCCGCCGTATCAAGGTCCTCGCCGAGCGCGAGCCGGCGCAGCTGCCCTGGGCGGCGCTCGAAGTCGACATCGTGCTGGAGGCGACCGGCCGGTTCACCTCGGCGAAGGCCGCCCGCGCCCACCTGGACGCGGGCGCGCGCAAGGTGCTCGTCAGCGCGCCCTCGGACGGCGCCGACGTCACGCTCGCGTACGGCGTCAACACCGACGCCTACGACCCCGAGCTGCACACGATCGTCTCGAACGCGTCCTGCACCACCAACGCGCTCGCCCCGCTGGCCGCCGTCCTGGACGAGCTCGCCGGGATCGAGCACGGCTTCATGACGACCGTGCACGCCTACACGCAGGAGCAGAACCTTCAGGACGGTCCGCACCGCGACCCGCGCCGCGCTCGCGCCGCCGGCGTCAACATCGTGCCGACCACGACCGGCGCCGCCAAGGCGATCGGCCTCGTGCTGCCCGCTCTCGACGGCAAGCTGTCCGGCGACTCGATCCGGGTGCCGGTCCCGGTGGGCTCGATCGTGGAGCTCAACACGACCGTCGCCCGCGACGTCACCCGTGACGACGTGCTGGCGGCGTACCGCACGGCCGCCGAGGGCCCGCTGGCCGGAGTCCTGGAGTACTCGGAGGACGCGCTGGTGTCGTCCGACATCACCGGCAACCCGGCCTCGTCGATCTTCGACTCCGCGCTCACGCGTGTCGAGGGCCGCCACGTCAAGGTCGTCGCCTGGTACGACAACGAGTGGGGCTTCTCCCACCGGGTGATCGACACGCTCGAACTCCTCGCCGCCCGCTGACCCGGTCGTTCACGAGGACCGGACGGCTCGCGCGGGGGCGGTCGGCCGGGCCGTGGGGCCGGCGGCGCCGGCCCGCAGGTCCGCCGCGAGGGCGTCGAGCCACACCTCCATGTCGCTCAGCAGGGACAGGACGCCCGGCGGGGCCGTGGACGTGAGCGGGGGCGGCGGCGTCAGCCGGATGCGGACGCCTCCCGGCGGGAACCCGGCGGCCCGCACGGTGGCCGCCTCCACCTCCGCGGTGACCTCCCGGAGCCAGCGCCGGGCCGCGACCGGCAGCTCGTCGTGCACCTGGTCCGTCCGGGGCAGCCAGTGGGCCCCGACCAGGACACGGGAGCCGAAGTTGAGGGCGGCGAGACAGTCGGGCCCGGTCCCGTGCGCGGACCCGGAGGGCTCGGTGCGGTACTGCGCGTACGCGCCCTCGGCGATGCGGAGCCGGTGCCGGGTCAGCCGCAGGGCCCGAGCGGCCGCGTCACCTCCTCGCCCGGGGCCGCCGCGGCCGGTCGTGGCGTCGGCGGTGATCCGCACCAGGGGGGCGGCGGCGCACAGCAGGGCCGCAATGCTGCGCCGCGTCTCGGCCCGGGCGCCGAACGGCCAGGCCAGGACGCCGCACAGCAGGCCGACCGCGCTCCCGGTCAGCACGTCCACGACCCGCATCTCCGCGAGCCGCCATGTGACGGGCGCGATCTGCGCGAACGCCACCGACACGACCAGGGTGAACAGCCCCTGCGCCCAGGCCGGCCCCTCCAGCGGGCCCACGGTGAACGCGACCAGCATCATCGGCACGAGCAGAGACGCGTACACCTCGGTGGCGCCGCCGGCCTCGACGAGCAGCAGACCGGCCGCGAGGGCTCCGGCCAGCGTGCCGACGACGGCCGCGCGGACGGTCGACCAGGTCGCGCCCGCCGTGGTGCGCCCGAGGGTGAGCACGGCCAGCAGCACCCAGAAGCCGTGCGAGAGGTCCAGCGAGCCCGCCACCAGCCGGGCGAGGGCGAGACCGAGAGCCGTGCGCATCGCGTTCTGGAAGACGACCGATCGTCGCGTCAGGTTGCCCGAGAGACGCACGGCGAAGAGGCGGACCGTCGAGAGCCGTGCGTACCAGAACTGCTCCCGGGGCAGCCCGTGCACGGGACGGCGGCCGCCGTACGCCAGGGCGACGGCCGTGCGCACGGTCACCGCCGAGACGGCGACGGTCAGCACCGTCGACTGCCGGCGCAGCAGATCGTGCGGACGACCGGTGCGCCCGGCCGGGACCGCGTCGCGCGAGACGAGGAACTCGGCGATCATCTCCTCGATCAGCTCGGGCCCGGCCGTGCGGCGCTTGAGGCGCAGTGAGCGGGCCGTCTCGCCGCAGGCGGCGGCCACGCCCCGGAGCAGCTGCTGCGAGGCGGTGTCCGTGGCGGCGCGCTGCATCTCGCAGAGGGCTGCCAGCTGGTCCACGAGACGCCGGGTCGCGGAACCCGCCTGGGCCAGCGCGCGGTCCCGGCGTCCCGCGCCGGTCGGGCGCGCCCCCGGGGGCAGCCGGGAGAACCGCAGCTCCCGGCCGGCCTCCCGCAGCCGCCCGCCCGCCGTCGGCTCCGCGCCCCCGGTGCGGATCAGCGCCGCGGCGGAGAGCGCCGCGAGTTCCAGGACGTCGGCGACCCGGCCGCGGTACGAGGGTTCCGGCGGGTCGGGGACCACGGTCAGCTCGCACAGCGCGAGCAGCAGCCCGCCGACGGCGATTCCGGCCAGCCGCTGCGGCAGGGTCTGCGGAGCGAACGGCGGGAAGCAGGCGAGGATGTAGAACAGCTGCAGCCCGGGCGCGGTCCCGGCCGGGCGCGGGCCGCACACCGCGCCGAAGGTCAGCCCGAACCCGACGAGCAGCATGCCCCCGACGGCCGGCCAGGTTCCCACGGCGAGAGCGGTGCCCAGCGCGGCGAGGGCGGCGGCGGCCGGCAGGGCCCCCAGCACGGTGACGGCGCGTCCGCGTCCGGAGCCGGGCAGCGGCGACAGGACGCCCAGCGCGATGGGCGTGAACAGGGCGTACACCGCGGTCACGGGCTGATCGAGCAGATACGCGGCGGGATAGAACCCGGCAGCGGCGGAGACCGTCACCCGTACGGCACGGCGGCCGGCCCCGACGGATTCGGCGAGCGAGGGCCGTGGGGCCATCGGAGTTCCTCTCCGGGCGCCATCCGAGATCGTCAGCACTCCCAGTGTCGCGCGGC
This sequence comes from Streptomyces hayashii, assembly GCF_024539815.1. GTDB lineage: Bacteria > Actinomycetota > Actinomycetes > Streptomycetales > Streptomycetaceae > Streptomyces > Streptomyces hayashii. The sequence continues at coordinate 22,579 of NZ_JAHHIU010000098.1, read as the reverse complement.
TCCCACGCCCATGCAGGCGGAGCCGCTTCCCGTGGGGGAGGAGACCTCGGTCGGTCGGTCGTCTCAGTCGTCGAGGAGGGTCTGGCGTGGGGTGCGCCGGTAGACCTCGCGGTAGAGCGCGGCGAAGCGGCCCGGGTGGAAGAAGCCCCAGCGGGCCGCGACCTCGGTGACCGTCGTCTCCGTGTGGGGGTCGGCGGCCTGAAGCTCCCGGTGGGCGTGGGCGAGCCGTACCCGGCGGAGATGGGCGAGCGGGGTGCTGTCCAGGTGCCGGCGGAAGGCGTACTGGAGCGCGCGGACGGTGACATGCGCCGCCGCAGCGATGTCGGCGACGGTGATCGGCTGGTCGGCGTGGTCGTCGATGTAGGCCAGCGCCCGGCGCAGCGCGTCCGGATGCGCGTCGCGCCGGTCGGCCGGCGCGGGGTCCGTCAGCGCGGTGTTGGGGAACGTGCTCAGCACGGTCGCGGCCAGGTGCTGGGCGGCGGTCGACACCACCAGCGGCTGGTTCGACATGGCCGGCTCGGTCAGCACGTGGTCGCGGACGTAGGTGACGGTCTGCCGCAGCTGCTCGGCCGCGGCGGGGGAGTGCGGCCGGTGTCCGGTCAGCCGGACCGGCTCGGTCGCGGTGGGCGCCGCGGTGGCGGCCACCTGGTCGAGCAGGGCGGGGTCCAGCATGGTGATGTTGTAGCGGGCGCTGCAGACCCGGCCCGCGTAGGGCAGGGTCGGCGGCGCGAAGGACACCACGTCGCCGGGGCCGAAGGAGTCCTCGACCCCCTGGTAGACGTGATCCTGGATGGTGCCCTCGTGGACCACGCACAGACAGATCCGGTTCAGCGGCGTGACGGCGTAGCTCATGTCGAAGTCGAGGTCGAGCTCGTCGACGGTGATCGGGCCGAGGCCGCTGCGGCTGATCCGCGCTCGGCTCGTCTCCGGGGTGGTGCTGCCGATCCGCATCTTCGCGTAGGCGCGGCTGAGGAAGTCCTCGGTCCGGTCCAGGTCGTCGCTGTCGAACGTCAGCGTGTGCATGCCCCCGGATCTCCTCGCCTGGATCGGTGTACGTCGATTCAGGGTACGTCTGCCCCACATTTCCTCCACGAAGCCCGCGTAACCGGTACGGGACCGGATCTTCTTTCGTTGTGCGGCTGGTCGCCCCCGGTTCTTTTCGTTTCCGGGATCGCGGCGTGCCGCCCGGTCGCGCAGAGTGGAGCAGAACTGCGCCGCGCGCGTGCTGTGCGCCGGCGCTCCCGGGGGCGTAAGGAGGAGAAGCGACCTCGTATGTCGGACAACGACGAACTCGTACAGAAGGTCGCCGCCCTCGAACAAGAGGTGGACCAGCTGCGTCAGGCCCTGGCCTCGCGCGCCGAGATCGACCAGGCGATGGGCGTGGTGGCCGCGGTGTGCCGGTTGAGCCCGGAGCACAGCTGGGACGTGCTCAGGCAGGTCTCCCAGCACACCAACATCAAGCTGCGCGAAGTCGCGCAGCACGTGATGCGGTGGGTGGTCAGCGGTCGTCTGCCCGACGAGATCCGCCCGGCGATGCGCGCCGCGGTGCTCAGGACCCGGCATCGGGCCCGGCACGGCGCCACGCCCGGCCCCGGCCCCGGCGCCGACCTCGATCGCGGCGCCGGCATCCACCAGGGTGCCGGGATCGACCAGAGCCAGGAATGCGGCGCCCAGCCGACCGCCGTCCAGGAGGCGTGAGCCTGCGCCCTCGGTGACCCGCTCGACCGAAGGCGCGCTCGTGCGCGGACGGACCGATCTCTGACATCCTCGACGCCTCGGCCGGGGCCGATCGTCCGGCGGCCCGGATCCAGGCCGGGCCGGGCCGACAGCGTGCGGGGGAGCGGGAGAGCGGGGGAGCAGTGGGCGAACGAGAGGCCGTCACCGCGGTCGGGACCGCGTTGGCGGTGCGGCGCCTGCCGCCCGCGTCGGCGCGGGCCGCCGTCCTGGTCCTGCACGGCGGCCGGGAACACGGCCGTGCGCCGTCCCGGCCCTGGCACCCGGCGGCCCTGCGGATGCGTCCCGTCCTGCGGGCGGCCCTCTCCGCGACGGACCGCCGGGACGTGCTGCTCGCCGAGGTGCGCTACCGCTACCGGGGGTGGAACGCGACGGCCGACCCGGTGGCCGACGCCGAACGCGCCCTGGACGAGCTGCGCGCGTCGGCGGGCGAGCTGCCGGTGATCCTCGTGGGGCACTCCATGGGAGGCCGGGCGGCGCTGCGGGCGGCCGCCGACCCCTCGGTGCACGCGGTCCTGGCCCTGGCGCCGTGGTGTCCGCCCGGCGAACCCGTCGACCATCTCACCGGGAGCAGCGTCGTCGTCCTGCACGGCGACCGCGACCGGGTCACCGATCCCGGCGAGTCCGCCCGGTACGTGCGCCGGGCCCGGGGCGCGGGCGCGCGAGCCGGTCTCGTCCTCGTGCGCGGCGGCGACCACGCGATGCTGCGCCGCGGCGGCGACTGGCATCGTGCCGTCGCCGAGGTCGTCGCCCAACTGCTGGCGCCCGAGGCCGGGTTGACGGGACTCGCCGGTGAAGCCTGTGCGGCGGAGGACCCTGTGCGGTGGTGAGCCGGACCGCGTCCGGCCGCGTCGCGGGCCGTTGGCGGGCCCCTCGGTGTCGGCGCTCGCGGCTCCATCGGGGACAATACGATGATGTCGTCGCCCGAGGTTGTCTTGCCGAGCCGTCAGGCGACGTCCCGTGAACGCCGGTTCGCCCCCTCGGATCGTCGGCCGTGTCCCCTGTCCGTCCTGCCGCGTCGGCCCGCCCGACCGCCCACGAAAGCAGAGCCTCTCCGGTGATTTCCGCCTTCGACGACACCCCCATCTACCACCGTCTCGTCACCGAACGCGGCGACGTGCCCGCCGATGTGCGCGGCGAGGCCGAACGCATCAAGCGCGACCTGGACCGCGTGATGAGCGCCCCGTCCTCCTTCTCCCAGGGAGGGCTGCCCGCGCAGCGTTCGTTCTTCTCCTGAGACCGAGGGCGCGGCCCACGACGCCGCCGGTCAGGAGGATCTCCTCGGCGGGCGAGTCGCTGCGACGGGTGAACGGTCGTGCCTGCGGTCCGGCCCCGGTACGCGGAGCCTCACCGCCCGCCCGGTCCCTCGCTCAGGCCCGCCGCGGTGCCGTCGGCTCGCCCGCCCGCACCGAGCAGCCCGGTGGGCCGGAACGGCTCGGCCGCCTCCAGCCTGGGCAGCTCGCGCCGCGACACGCGCAGGACCAGCGGCGGCAGCGCGGCCCGCGTCCCCTGCACCAGGCGCAGCCAGGCGGGCACGTAGACGGCGGTGCGCCGGCGTTCGACGGCCGTGGCGAGCCGCCGTGCGACGAACTCGGGCGGATACACGCGCCGGGCGGGCGGCGGCATATGGGCGCGCAGCTCGCGCAGCACGGCATGCCGGTCGGCGTCACGGATCATGTCCGTGTCGGCCCAGTTCAGGTAGGCGACGCCGACGGCCACGCGGTGCTGGGCGACCTCGGCCCGCAACGAGTGCGCGAAGGCCTCCGCACCGGCCTTCGAGGCGCAGTAGGCGCTCATCAGGGGAGCGGCGCCCATCGAGGCCAGGGAGGCGATCTGCAGGTAGTAGCCGGCCGTCTCCACCAGGTCCGGCAGGAACGTGCGCGCCGTCAGGGCGCTGCCCACCACGTTGACGTCGATGACCCGTCGCCAGGACGCCATGTCCGCGACGGCGAAGGGCCCGCCTTCGGCGATGCCCGCGTTGGCGACGACCACGGAGGGCGGCCCCAGCCGCGCACGTACGGCCTCCGCCGCCCGGTTGAGCGCCTCGGCGTCGGTGACGTCGGCCTCCAGGGCCAGAGCGGGGCCGGGCAGTGACGCGGCCAGCTCCCGCAACGCCTGCCCCTCGTGCCCGATCAGCGCCAGCCGCGCACCGCGCCGGGCGAGTTCACGTGCCTGCGCCGCGCCCAGTCCGCGCGCGGCTCCCGTCACCACGACGGTGCGGTCCTGCAAGGGACTCTCGTACACGGGCTGCTCCGTTCCTCTGCGGCGGTCGAGCCGTTCAGCCGGTGGACGGCCGCTTCGCACCGGTGCGGTCACGGCGGGCCAGGACCCGCTGCACGTGCGTGCGGCCGGGCGGAACATGGCGGCGCAGTGCCGCACGGGCGGCGTTCGCCCCCGGCGCGCCGTGGACGCCGCCGCCGGGGTGGGCGCCCGCGGAGGCCAGGAACAGTCCGCGCAGGGCCGTCTCCGGGCGCCCGCTGCCGGCCAGCGGCCGGAAGAAGAGCTGCTGGTGGAGGGCGGTCGTGCCGCCGTTGATCGCGCCGCCGTGCAGGTTGGCGTCGAGGGACTGCAGCGTGGGCGGAGCCAGGACGCGCCGGGCCCGGATCAGGGCCCGGAAGCCGGGGGCGAACCGCTCCACCTGGCGTTCGACCCGGTCGGCCATGACCTCCTGCTCCCGCGCGTCCCAGACGCCCGTCAGTCCCTCGTCCCCGGCGTCGCCCGCGACCTCCTGGGGGACGTGGGTGTAGGCCCAGGCGGCCTCGGTGCCCGCGGGGGAGCGCACGGGGTCGGTCGTCGTCATCTGGCCGAACAGCGCGAAGGGACGGTCGGGGACCTGGTGCATGGCGATCTGGGCCGCGAAGCGGGTGAGCTCGTCGAGCCCGTCCGCCAGGTGCACGGTCCCGGCCCGCCGGGCCGCCTCGGCCTGCCAGGGCACGGGTCCGTCCAGCGCCCAGTCGACCTTGAAGGTCGCGAAGTCCCACTGGAACCGCTCCAGGTCGGCCGACAGCTGGGCGGGCAGGTGTTCCGGCTCCAGGAGCGATCCGTACAGTGCCGGGACCGACACGTCGGCCAGCACGGCGCGCCGTGCCGCGACCGGCTCGCCGTCCGCCGTGCGCACGCCGACCGCCCGCCCGTCGCGGACGACGATCCGGTCCACCCGCTGACCGCAGCGCAGGACGCCGCCGCGTGAGCGCAGCCGCCGGACCAGGGCGTCCGTCAGGGCGCCGGAGCCGCCGGCCGGCGCGGGAAAGCCGTAGCTCTGGCCGAGCATCGACATCAGCCAGCCGAAACCCCCGCTGCCCGCGGCCTCGGGGGCGAGATCGGCGTGCAGGGCGTTGCCCGCCAGCAGCAGCCGGCCGCCCTCGCCCGAGAACTCCTCCTCGCCCAGCCGGCGCACCGGCAGGATGAGCGTGCGGGCCATGCGCAGTCCGCCCGCTCCGCGCAGCCGGGCCGCCAGCCGGGCCGTCGCCCGCAGCGGCGGGAACGGCGTGAACAGCGCGTCGAGGATGTCGGGGCGCAACCGCTCCCAGACCTCGTGCAGCCGGCGCCAGGCGTCCCCGTCACCGGGCCGGAAGGCGTCCAGGGAGTCGGCGGTGACGGCGATCCTGCGGTCGAGGAGCGCGCAGCGGCCGTCGGTGAGGGGGTGGGCCAGCACGCTGGGCGCATGGCTCCACCGCAGCCCGTGCTCGTGCAGCCGCAGCCCGGACAGCACGGGGGAGGAGACGGCCAGCGGGTAGAAGGAGCTGAACAGGTCGTTGACGAACGCGGGGTCGACCTCCCGGTTGTGCCGCACCGCGCCGCCGGGCTCGGGCTGCTCTTCGACGACCTCCACGCTCCAGCCGGCGTCCACCAGGAGGTTCGCCGCGACCAGTCCGTTCGGTCCGGCGCCGATCACCACCGCGTCAGGCATCGCCGCCTCCCCGGGCGGGCGGGAGCGGCGCGTCACCCGGCGTCGCTCCGGCCGGTCCATGCCGACCCGGTCGATGCGGAACAGCCACCCGTGCCTCCTGCGATCGCTGCGGACGAGGTGCGCCGAGTGCCCACATCGGCAGGTGTGAACCCTGTCGCGGTGTGCGCGGCGGGCGCCGGGGCAGGAGTGACACCCGTGGGGAGGTCGCGTTGTCAGTGCCGTGATGAAGGATGCCCCAGGTGAGATCAACTCCGGCTCGGCCGGGTAGGCGGTCTCATGTCCCCGTCCAGGAAAGGTCACCGACGATGCCGCTCACCGCCGACCAGCCGCAGGTCCTCGACGTACGTTCCGCCACGCCCCGTCCGATGCGTGAGGAGTGGACGGCGCCCGTCACGCCGGGGTCCGTCGTCGCGGTCGTGGCCGGTGTGCCCCGCCCCCGTGAGGCGCCGCGTCCCTCCCGGCGCGCGGTCTCGCCGCGTCCCGCCGCATCGCCGCGCCGCCCGGGAAGCGACGTCCTGCGCGTCGTCTCCGACCCGCGTACGCCCGTGTTCGTCACCGAGTACGCCAACGGACGCCGGGTGTACGGCTACTGGCGGCCGTTGGACGCCGAGGGCGGGCGCGGGGGCTGTTACGTGGCTCTGTCGGCCGCCGAGTGCGACGAGTTGTACGCGGCCGGCCGGATCACCCTGGGCGAGCCGGTCACGGACCCCGCCAAGACGACCCGTCGGGTCCTGCTCGCGCGCACCCCGGCCGCCGCCCGGACGGCGTCCGCGCCCGAGCCCGTCGCGACGACCGGGCTCGGGCGACGCGCGGCGCGAGCGGCCTGATCGGCCCGTTCGGGGGTAGCCGGAAGCCCAGAAGCGGTCGTCGCACCGACGCAGGCCCGCACGGACCGCAGGGGCGGACCACACGGGCGGACCACGTGGGCCGACCGCGCGGACAGACCAGGGGAGGAGAACGATGAGCGTCATCCAGCGCATCAAGGACTTCAGCAGGAGCCCCCAGGGGCGGCGCACGATCGAGCAGGTGCGCCGTACCGCGGCCGACCCGCGCCGTCGTGCCCAGGCACGCGGCCTGCTGGCACGGCTGCGCACCCGGCGCTGACCGACCGGCTCCCAGGACACCACGTCGGCATCACTGCCGGCATCACGACGAACCCGCCCGCCGTCCTTCCGACGGCGGGCGTTCGGCTGTGAGCCGGCGGCCCGGCGGCCCGTCGCGGCGCTCGGCGGACCGGCGGCGAGGCCGAGGGCGCGGGCCGACATCCTGGCCGGAAACGCCCCGGCGCGGGCTGTTCGGCTTGCTCCGGTGAGCCCAAGGTCGGCAATCTGTACCGTGGCGGCGGATTCTCGGCGCCACCCGCCACATGTTCCCCGCCGTCGGCGAGCGGGGAACCGTCCCCGACGTCCACGTACCCGTGACGCTCAAGGCGGGCGCCGACACGAACACCGTCGACAGCGGTTCGGGACGCGCACCGGACATCGACCGGATCGACGTACCGAAATCCTCCTGACGACACCCGGGGGCCCCGTTCCGCATCCGGGCCCCCCGACCTTGGGAGCCGCCATGACCCCCTGCCCGACGGAACCCGTCAGACGCGCCCTCCGCCTCCAGGGACGGTGGCCGGACGGCACCGGCCCGCACCGGACGGACGACCGTCGTCGTCACACGGACTTCGACCTCCCGATGAACCGCTGGATGTCCGGCCGCGCCGCCCCGGCGCCGGGCTTCGAGGAGCCGACCGACCGCGGCCTCGCCCGACCGCCCTCCTGCACCGCGCTCCTGACCGTGCCGTCCGACCTGCGGCCCGGGCGTTCCGTCACCCCGACGGGCTGCGCCGGATGACGGCCTGGAGCGCACCGCTGCGCCCGGTCCAGGCCCTCCTCTTCGCCCTCGCCGTGCTCCTGGCCGTCCCGGCCGACGTCAACGCGACCTCGCGCCCGCCGGACGTCGTCACCTGGGGCGCGTCCGCCGGCCGCCTGGGGGAGGGCGTCGCCGACCGCGGCTACCGTCTCGTCGTGCGCACCAGCGTCGGCGGCGCCGGCCTGCGGATCCGGTTGACCAACGCCTTCGGCGACCGTCCGGTGACCTTCGACAGCGTCTACGCGGGCATCCGGCGCCAGGGCGCGGCGCTCGCGCCCGGCAGCAACCGGCGACTCGGTTTCGGCGGCGCGGACTCCGTGACGATCCCCGCCGGCGGCACGGCGCTGAGCGACGCCCTGGCGGGACCGCTGCCCGCCGGCGCCGACCTGGTGATCAGCCTGCACTCGCCGGACGCGGCCGGTCCGGCGACCGGGCACGCCATGGCCATGCAGACCTCGTACACCACCGACGGCGACCACGGCGCCGAGGAGGGCGCCGAACACTGGAGCCGGACGACCGGCTCGTGGTTCTACCTCGACGCCGTCACGGTCCGCGCGAACGCTGGGACGGGCGCGGTGGTCGCGCTCGGCGACTCGATCACGGACGGCTGGCAGTCCACCTCCGGCCTGGACCGCCGCTGGCCCGACTACCTCGCCCAGCGGCTGCGACGCGCCCGTACCGCGATCAAGGGCGTGGCCGACGAAGGCATCTCCGGAAACAAGGTCCTGACGGACGGAGCCGGCCGGAGCGCCCTGAACCGCCTCCAGCGGGACGTCCTGTCCCACCCGGGTGTGCGCACGGTCGTCCTGTTCGAAGGCGTCAACGACATCAAGGCCCGCACCGGGGTGACCGCCCAGGACCTGATCGCCGGATACCGGGAGATCGTGCGTCGCGTCCACGCGGCGGGCAAGTGCGTCGTCGGCGCGACCGTGGCCCCCTTCAAGGGCTGGTCCGAATGGGACCCGGCCGCCGAGGCCGTCCGGCGGGAGGTCAACGCGTTCATCCGCGACGGCGGCGCGTTCGACGCCGTCGCCGACTTCGACCGGGCCCTGCGCAGCCCCGACGACCCCGAGCGGATCCTGCCGCTCTTCGACGGCGGCGACCACCTGCACCCCGACGACAAGGGCATGCAGGCGCTGGCCGACGCGGTGGACCTCACGGCGCTCGACTGCGCCTGACGGCGGCCCCTTCGGCCGCCGACCGGGTCAGGCGCCGGCCGTCTGCGGGCTGAAGCAGGCCGTGACGGTCTTGCCGTGGGGGCACGGGTGCGCCTCCCAGCTGTCGGCCAGCGCGTCGACGAGGAACATCCCCCGTCCTCCGGTGAGGTCGGTGCTGGGGCTCCGGGGAGCGGGCAGCTCGGCCGACGCGTCGTGCACCGCGATGTGCAGACAGCGGCTGTCCCAGGTCATCACGAGCTGCGCGTCGCTGTGCGCGTGCCGGTGGGCGTTGGTCACCAGTTCGGAGACGGTCAGCAGCACGGCGTCGACCGTCTCCGGAGCGGTGGTGGCCCAGCCGAGGGTGTCGAGGTGGTGCCGGGCCCAGTCGCGGGCCGCCTTCACCGTGGACTCCAGGGGCAGAGAGCGGGCCCATCCGACAGCCCGCAGCGCTGATCGATCCATTCCTGATCCCTCCGAGAAACCGTCCACCGGCCCTCCGTCTACCCCGGGACGCCGAGGTGACGCCGCACCCGCGGCACTCCACCCGCAGGCGTGAACCCCGCGTCCCGCCCGGCGCCCCCGCCGAGGTCTCCCCTCACGGTCCTGACGTCCGCGGCGGTCGCCCTCACCCGTTCCTCCTCCATGCCGCTGTCGCGGGCCGAGCACGGCGGCGCGTCCCGTACCAGGTCACCCCTGTCCGGCCACGGCGTCCTTCTGCAGCTCCACCGCCGCCAGCAGGCTCAGCCTCTTCTCCGCCCTGCGCAGCGCCCTCAGCGCCGCGACCGAGGACACGTCTCCCGTGAAGCCGACGCCGGCCAGCCGGGAGCGGACCCAGTCCGCGCGCAGCCGGGTCTCGCTGGCCGCCGCGGTGGCCCCCACCAGTGCGACGGCGCGCTCCAGACCCGGGCGCTCCTCGGGGGAGGCATCGGCCAGCGCCTCGCGCAACGCCGCCGTCACCACGTCCGCGTCCCGGACGACCAGGACGAAGGTGTGCTTCTTGTCGAGTCCCGTGATTCCTGTCATGTGGATCATCGTGGCCCCGAGTCCCCTGCCTGCCAAGCGACTTGAGGAGCATCAGAGCCTCCGTCCGGGTCCGGGGTGCGAGCAGGGCGCACGGCGGGGTAGGCGGGAGGGAGCAGAGACCGACGAAGGGAACGTCATGACGACCTACGTGATCACCGTGCCCGGCACCTTCACGGCCGGGATCGAGGACGAGGCGCGCACGAAGCTGAGCCGCGCCCTGCGCCCCGCCGACCCGCACCGCACGCGGATGGGCGACGCCCAGGACCTCGACCCGCTCACGGTGAACGAGGACGACACGTTCACCATCAGGCTCGCCGTCGAGGCGGACAGCGTTCCCCATGCGGAGGAGGACGCGCGCAGGCTCGCGGACTCCGCCCTGCAGGCCGCGGGGCTCGACGGGAGCGAGGCGCCGCTCGGGCCGGCGGTGATCACCGGCATCGACTCCGAGATGTGAGCCGCTCCCGCGAGCCGCAGGCCCGCGGGAGCGCCCGGGGCTCAGCGGCCGCCGCCCCGCCCGTGCGTCAGGCGCTGCCACACCGCGCCCGACATCGCCTCCTCGCCCTTGGCGTTGGGGTGCGCGGGAGCGGCGGGCGAGGCGGGCTGCAGCGGTTCGATCCACCGGACCGCCGGGGGCGTGCACATGTCGTGGCCGACGGTCGGACCGTAGGTGTCGACGTACTCGGCGCGGTTCCAGAGGGCCACCAGGCGGAGCATCAGGTTGAGGCGTTTGCCGGTGTCCCTCAGGTAGGGGAAGTCGCCCGTCGCGAACGGCACGGACGGCGCGCAGCCGCTGCCGTCGTCGGGCAGGAGGTCGGGGTATCCGACCAGGAGGACCCGGGCCCGCGGAGCCCGTTCGTGGACGGCCCGCAGCACCCGCGCGATCTTGGGCGCGGTCTTGGCGATTTTCACGGTGAGCTCGTCGACGCCGGACGTGCCGTAGTGGCGCCGGCACGGATCGCCCGCGGGGTCCTGCGCGGCCACCTGCGCACAGGTGGCGATGATGGAGCCGAAGCCGATGTCGTTGCCGCCGATCTGGACGGTCACGAGGTCGCTGCCGCGGTTGACCGCGTCCAGCTGGGGCCCGTTCGCCCCCTGGGGCTTCCACATGTTCTCGGTGGTGGCTCCGCCGCAGCTGACGTCCTTGAACGTGGTGGCGCGCAGCCGCGCGGCGACGAGGGACGGGTAGTTGTGGTCGGAGCGGGCGCATCCGACGTCCACCTGACGGGGGATGAAGGGCCCGGAGGTGTAGGAGTCGCCGAGCGCCGCGTAACGGACCGCGCCGTCCGTTCCCCCGTGCGCCGCGACCGGCGTCGCGGAGGCGGCCACGAGAGCGCAACCCCCCAGCGTGGAAAGCAGTGTGACGCCTCGTCGGCGACGGCCGGCCGGTCTCCCCGTGCCTGTTTCGCGTTGCATCGAGTCTCTCCCCCTCGCAGCCCGTGGCCCGCCGGCGACACCGTCCGTACGGCGTCGTGACGGTTCGACTGGGCTTGTATACCGTCCGGTCGGTCGCCGGTGCCAGACTCCGGAGCGAACCCGTTCGCCTCACGGAGGGAGAACCGACGTGCCTGAGGGATGGCAGTGGGACAAGACCTTGTTCGCCGGAAGCGCGGCCTACTACGAGCGGGGGCGGCTTCCGTACGCCCCGGGCTTCGCCGAGGAGCTGGCCGCAGCCCTCGGTCTGGACGGCCGGGGGCGGCTCCTCGACGTGGGCTGCGGCCCGGGCGTCGTCCTGCTGCCCATGGCGCCCTTCTTCCACGAGGCGGTCGGCGTCGACCCCGACGAGGACATGCTCGCCGAGGCCGGGCGCCGGGCCGGCCGCCGTGGCGTGGACAACGTCCGCCTGGTCGCCGCGCGCGCGGAGGAACTGCCCGCAGGGCTGGGCGAGTTCAGGGCCGTGGTGTTCGCCCAGTCCTTCCACTGGACGGACCGCGAGCGCGTCGCTGCGACCGTGCTGCGGATGCTGGAGCCGGGCGGCGCCCTGGTCCACGTCAGCGAGCTCCAGGACCCGCCCGCCGAACCGCCGCCGTCACCGGCGCCCCCCTGCGAGGAGTTGGCCGCTCTGGTGCGCCGTTACCTGGGCCCGGTGCGCCGGGCGGGACAGGGCACGCTCGTCGACGGCACGCCGAACGGGGAGGGCCTCGTCATCGCCCGGGCCGGCTTCGAGCACTCCGGGCGGCTCGTCGTGCCGGCCGGTGAGGTCGTCGAGCGGACCCCGGACGACCTGGTCGCCTGGACGTTCTCCCGATCCGCCTCCGCACCGCACCTGTTCGGCGACCGGCGGGAGGACTTCGAGCGGGACCTGCGGGCGCTGCTGAGGCGGGCGGCCCCCGACGGCCGTTTCGCGGAGCGCCTCCCGGCGACCGAGATCATGATCTGGCGGAGGCCGCCGACCACGTGATCCGCCAGGACCGCTCCCCCCGCTGTCCGCACCGGTTCCGACGGCGAGGCGCGATCGTCGCGCGACTGTCCGGCGGCCGCCCTGTTCCGCTGTCTCGGCGCAGGTCAGGGAAGACGGGGCAGGACGTCCCGGGCGGAGTGACTGAGGAGGCGGAGGTCGCGGGTGAACCGTTCGAGGTCCTCGGCGGGCAACGGCGCGACGAAGTACCGCTCGATGTTGCGCAGGTGGACCTGAGCGGCGCGAACGGTCGTCTCCTCGCCCAGCGGGGTGAGCCGCACCAGCTTCGCGCGCCGGTCGTCGGGGGAGTCCGCACGGGTCACGAGTCCGGCCGCGGCCATGCGGTCCACGAGCCGGGTGGCGCCGCCCGTGGTCAGCACCTGCTCCTGCGCGATGGCCCGCATCGACAGTCCCGGCGCGCCGGCCCGGCCGAGGATCAGCAGCACCTCGAACATCAGATGACTGATGCCGCACTCCTCTTCCAGCGCTCGCCCCAGGATGTACTCCAGCCGGTTGGCCGCCCCCTGCAGACGTCCGAACGCCAGAATCAGCTCGTGGTCGGCGGCCTCCTTCGCCGTCCCGACCTCCGCCTGCTCGCTCACGGTCTCGCCGCCCCTCTCACCGTCCCGGGTATCACCGTACCGATCATGCCCGGGAGGCGTGGGGGGACGTCGGGGAGGGCGTCGCGCTCGTGCCGGGCGGGAGGACGGCCTCGGTCCGGGCCTCCAGGGCGCGCAGCACGGCCGCCATGTCCTCGCCGCCGTGCCCCTGGGCGACCGTCTCGCCGTACAGGGCGTGGCAGACGTCGAGGAGCGGGGAGGCGAGGCCGGCCTCGCGCGCGGCGTCCGCGATGAGCCGGTTGTTCTTCAGGACGTCCGCGGCGGCCGCCTGCACGCTGAAGTCGCGCTCCAGCAGCTTGGGCCCCTTGACGCGGGAGACGGCGCTGGCCATCGGGCCCGCGTCCAGCACATCGCGCAGCAGACGCCGGTCGAGGCCGTGCCGCTCGGCGAAGTGGAACGCCTCGGCCAGCCCGGTGACCAGGGTGATCAGGAACAGGTTCACCGAGAACTTCATCAGCAGCGCGCCGGGCACCGGGCCGCAGTCGAAGGTCTCCCGGCACAGTGGGGCGAGCAGTGGCCGCACGGCCGCCACGGCGTCGTCGTCGCCCGCGAGCATCCCGACCAGCTCGCCCCGCTCCGCCGGGACGCGGGACCCGGAGACCGGGGCCTCGACGTAGCGGCCGCCCGCCGTCCGGACGTCCCGTTGCAGGCCCGCCGAGTACTCGGCGGACGTGGTGCCCATGTGGACGACGGTGTGCCCGGCGACCCGGGAGGCGAACACGGGGGTGCCGCGGCCGAGGACGTCGTCGATCGCCGTCTCGTCCGCCAGCATGAGGATCACGGTCGCGGCCCGGTCGAAGACCTCGCCGGGGCTCGGTGCGACCTCGGCGCCGAGGGCGCGCAGCGGCTCGCACCGGCCCTGGGTGCGGTTCCCCACGACGAGGGGCGTCCCGGCACGGGCGAGGTTGGCGGCCATGGGCCGGCCCATGACCCCGAGTCCGATGAATCCGACGGGCACGACGCACCGCCCTTCCCGGCTCACGCGCCTTCGCGGCCCGCGTCGGACGACCGGGCCGTCGCGGTCGCCGACACAGCACCGACTATGACGGCGGTCATAGTAGCCCACTCTATGACCGACGTCATAGAGTGGACCGGTCCTGAGCAGTCGTGCAGCGGTGGGTGGAGGTCGGCGATGGGGGTGTCCGAGCGAGGGCCTCGCGAGCGGATGGTGTTCAGCGCCGCCCAGCTGATCCGGCGCGACGGAGTCGCCGCCACCGGCATGCGCGACGTCGCCGCGCACGCGGGCGCGCCGCGGGGCTCGCTGCAGCACTACTTTCCCGGCGGCAAGGAACAACTGGTCAACGAGGCGGTGGGCTGGGCGGGCCGGTACGCCGCCGGCCGCGTGGTCCGCTTCCTCGCCGCGTTGTCCGAGCCGACGCCGTCCGCCCTGTTCGCCGCGATGGTGCGGCAGTGGACCGACGAGTACGAGGCCGCCGGCTTCTCGGGAGGCTGCCCGGTGGCCGCCGCCACGGTCGACTGCGCGCGCTCCGCCGTCTCCACGCGGGAGGCGACGGCCGCCGCGTTCGCCGCCTGGACCGCGCCTACGGCCCGCGCGCTGACGGACCTGGGTGTGCCCGAGGAGCGGGCCGGCGCGCTCGCCACGCTCATGATCAGCGCTCTGGAGGGCGCCATCCTCATCGCCCGCGCCGAGCGCGACGTGCGCGCCCTGACGACGGTGGCCGACGAACTGGGCCCGCTCCTCGACGCGGCGGTGCGCAAACGCCCCTGACCAGCCGCCCCTGACCAGCCGTCCCTGACCAGCCTCCCTGCCGGGCCGTCCCTAGAGCGCGGCCACGAACTCGCCCAGCCTGGTGAGCCCCTCGCGCAGTTCGTCTGCCGACGCCGCGTACGAGAGGCGGACGTGCGTCTGCGCCGAGTGCACGCCGAAATCCCGGCCCGGCGTCAGGGCGACATGCGCCTCCTGAAGGGCTCGTTCGCAGAACTGCCACGAGGTGAGCCCGGTGCCGCTGACGTCGAAGTAGACGTAGAAGGCGCCGTCGGGCGGAACGGGGACCGGCAGACCGATCCGTGCCAGGCCGTCGAGGACGAGCGCCCGGCGTTGCGCGAACTCGGCGCGACGGGCCTCGCAGACCGCGAGGGACTCCGCGGAGAAGCAGGCCAGAGCGGCATGCTGGGCGGGGGCGGACGCGCAGAGGAAGTAGTTCTGCGCCAGGCGCTCCATCGCCGGCACGAGCCCCTCGGGGACGACGCACCAGCCCAGCCGCCAGCCCGTCATGCCGAAGTACTTCGAGAAGCTGTTGACGACGACGGCGTCCGGGTCGAACGACAGCGCGCTGCGCGGGGGCCGGCCCCGGGCGTCGTGGTCGGCGAGCTCCAGGTAGATCTCGTCGACGATGCGCCACGCGTCGCGCTCTCGGGCGATGTCGCAGATCGCCGCGAGTTCACCGGCGGGCACCGAGGTCCCGGTGGGGTTGGACGGGGTGGCGACCATGACACCACGCGTGTCGTCCGTCCAACTCGCCCGCACCGAAGCGGCGTCCAGCTGGAACCGGCTCCCGGCCGTGGCCGGCACCAGGGTGACGCGGGCGCCGAAGCTCTCCGCGATCTGCCGGTTGCAGGGGTACGACGGGTCGCCGATGAGCACCTCGTCACCGGGATCGACGAGGGCGGCGGCGGTCAGCACGAGCGCGGCCGAGGCCCCCGCGGTGACCACGATCCGGGCGGGATCGACCTCGACCTCGTGCCGCTCCGCGTAGAACCGGGAGATCGCCGTGCGCAGCGCGGGCAGCCCGAGCGCCTCGGTGTAGGCCATGGGCCGTCCGTCCATGGCCTCGCGCATCGCGCTCAGAACGGCGGGCGGCGCGCCGAAGTCGGGTTCGCCGAGGCTGAGTTTGACGACATGACGTCCCTGAGCCTCCAACGCGGCGGCCTGCTTGCCGAACTCCATCGCGTAGAACGGAGCGACGGCTCGGGCCCGTTGCGAGATCCGTGGGGCGCTCATGCCGCGGCCTCCGGCTCTGTTGCCTGCTGCGTCCGGTCTCGCACGGTTCTCCTTCGGCTCGGGCCTGTGGCTCAGCCGATTATCGACGGCGGCGCGCGGCCCTCGTCACGGGGCCCGGTCCGGTCCGCCGTTTCCCTCCGGGCCGCCTCCTTCCGTGGCGGGCGGGATGTTCTGGTTGGCGCGGAAGAAGTTGTCCGGGTCGTAGGCGCGTTTGATCTCGGCCAGCCGGTCGTAGTGTCCGCGATAGGTGGTCCGGACCCGCTCCGGGCTCTCCTGCGCGCCCAGGAAGTTGACGTAGGAACCGCCCATGGAGTGCCCGTGCAGGTCGGCCCAGTAGTCGACGCACCACTGCCGGACCAGGTCGGCGTTGGCCGGGTCGGGGTCGATCCCCCCGATCACACAGGACCACACGGCGTCCCGGTAGGCCCAGGCCGTGTCGTCGCGCCCGACCCGGTGCGCCGCCCCGTCCACCGGGTACAGGTGCATCGTCGACAGATCGGTGGGCAGCCCCTCGCCGTACCGCCCGTGCACCTCGATCGCGCCGTCGGAGACCGAGTCGAAGAAGTCCCCGCGCCAGTACCACTGCAGGCCCGCGGGGATCAGCTCGTCGAACATGCTCTGCAGCGCCGGGTACGGCATCGGCGCGGTGAAGTGGAAGGCCGGGGGCGCCGGATCGTTCACCACGGCGAGCACCTCCTCCAGCCGCCCGTCCGCCAGGTCGCCGGTGTAGCACCACACGACGGCGCACATCCTGTGCCCGTGGATCGGCTCCGGGAACGGCGGCCCGGGAGGCACCGCCAGCACCGCGAAGAAGCCGCTCACCTCGTCGGGCGCGGCGGGCAGGAACTCCCGGTACCAGCGCAGCACCTCCGCGGTGCGGTCGACCGGCCACAGCGTCACCGCGACGCCCACCATGTCCACGGGATGCAGCTGGAACGTGAACGACGTGACCACGCCGAAGTTGCCGCCGCCGCCCCGCAGCGCCCAGAACAGATCGGGGTGCTCCTTCTCGGAGGCCGTGACGAACGTGCCGTCGGCGAGGACGACGTCGGCCGACAGCAGACTGTCGACGGTCAGTCCGTGCCTGCGGGTCAGATGGCCGTGACCGCCGCCCAGCGTCAACCCGCCGACGCCGGTGGTCGACATGATGCCGGCCGGCACGGCCAGACCGAAGGCGTGGGCGGCGTGGTCGAGGTCGCCCAGCCGACTGCCGCCTCCCACCTGTGCGGTCCTGGCCTCCGGGTCGACCCGCACCCAGCGCATCGGCGACAGGTCCAGCGTGATCCCGTCGTCGATCAGGCACAGTCCCGGTCCGCTGTGGCCGCCGCCGCGCACCGCGAGGTCCGTCCCGGTGTCCTGCGCGAAGGACAGCGTGGCCCGCACGTCCCCGGCGTCGACGCACCGGGCCACGGCGGCCGGACGCCGGTCGATCATCGCGTTGTAGACGGTGCGGGCCTCGTCGTACCCCGCGTCCCCGGGTGCGAGGACCGGCCCTCGCAGTGCCTCACGCAGACTTTCCAGCGCCGCGCCGTTGTCGCCGCCCATGTCGAACACCCCTGTGACGATGGTGGTCGCGCACGGACGACCGCGCGATGCCCGGGAAGTCTCGGCGAGCGGCGCGGGCATCCATGCGCACCTCGGACTGTGCCGACGGCCGAGGCCGGGGCCTTCGCCGCCAGTCCCAGTGTCCGTCCGGCCTGCGGCCCCCGCATGTCGGTGCGGGTTGCGGCGGTGCGGGTTCCGGCGGTGAAGTTCCGGCGGTGAAGTTCCGGCGGTGCTGAAGGTCACGGGGCGTCGGCGGGGCCGAGGCACAGCACCGGCACCCGCTGGACGGCGTTGTTGGCGAACCCGCCCCGGTTCCAGGGCTGTTCCAGGGGCTGGGTGTTCCCCGCCCCGTCACGGGCCCGGGCGCTCAGGACATGGGCGCCGGGGGCGGCGGACCACGCGAAGGTCCATCCGCGCCACGCCCAGCGCCGGCCGTGGTCCGGTTCGAGTTCCGCCGTGTCCCAGCTCAGCCCGCCGTCGGCACTGACCTCGACCGACGTCACCGGGGCGCGCCCCGACCAGGCCCGTCCCGACAGCGGGACCGGTCCCGCCGCCACCACCCGGGTGCGGGACATGAAGTCGGGGAAGCCCGGCGGAATCAGCAGCGCCCGGGGGGCGATCAGGGCGACCGGCTCGCCCGCTTCCTCGGGCGTCTGCCTGATCCGGTAGGCGACGGACTGCTGGAAACCGCTGAAGGGGGAGTCGACCACCTCGACGTCCCGCAGCCACTTCACCTGCGCCATGCCGTACCAGCCGGGTACCACCAGGCGCAGCGGGCTGCCGTGCTGCGGCGGCAGAGGCGCGCCGTTCATCGCGTAGGCCACCAGGACCTCCGGGGCGTCGCCGACGGCCACGTCGACCGGAAGGGCGCGCCGGTAGTCCTGCTCGACACCGCGTTCCACGCCGTGGTCCGCGCCCGTGAACACGACGTCGACGGCGTCGGACCCGATCCCGGCCTCGTCCAGGATCAGACGCAGCGGGACCCCCGTCCAGTCCGCGGTGCCCACCGCCTCGACCAGCCACGGCTGGCTCACCGGCCTCGGCGACAGCAGGGCCCTGCCGTTGCCCGCGCACTCCATCGTCGTGCGGACGACGACGGCGGGAAGGGCGCGCAGCCGCCCGGGGGAGAGGCTGAGCGTGCGGCGCACCCGACCGCTCACCGTCAGCCGCCAGGCGTCGTCGTCCGGCACGGCGGGGATGTCGTAGTGCGTCAGCACATAGTGCAGACCGGGCGGTGTGACGTCGTAGCGCAGGGCCTCCAGCGGCAGAGCGTGATTGCGCGCGGCCAGCGCCAGTTCGTCCTGCCCGAGGCCCTCGCCCGCCGCAGCCAGCCGGGCGGGCCCGCTCACGTCGGCGAGGCGACCCCTCATGCCCCGATTCTCCTCCTCACCGGAAAGCCGTGCATGCGGCGGCCGGCGGAGGTCCTTCGGCGGCTCGGGCCGGCCTGCGGCGCTGAGTGCCTCAGAGACTCGCCGCGTGGTCGGGGACGTAGGTCTGCAGATCCCTCGGAGGGCGCTCATAGCCGGTCGACGACGGCCGCTCCGGGAGTTCCAGCACGGGCGGCGGCACCTCGCGGTACGGCACGGACGACAGCAGATGGGCGATCATGTTCAGCCGCGCCCGGCGCTTGTCGTCGCTCTCGACGACGTGCCAGCGCGCCTCCGAGACGTCGGTGTGCACCATCATCTCGTCCTTGGCCCGGGAGTACGCCTCCCAGTGGGTGATCGACTCCAGGTCCATCGGCGAGAGCTTCCAGCGCCGCAGCGGGTCCTCCAGCCGGCGCCGGAAGCGGTCCTGCTGCTCGGTGTCGCTCACCGAGAACCAGTACTTGCGCAGCAGCACCCCGTCCTCGACCAGCATGCGTTCGAAGATCGGGCACTGACGAAGGAAGAGCTGGTGCTCCTCCTTCGTGCAGAAGCCCATCACATGCTCGACACCTGCGCGGTTGTACCAGGACCGGTCGAACAGCACGATCTCCCCGGCCGCCGGGAGATGCTCGACGTACCGCTGGAAATACCACTGGGTGCGCTCACGTTCGGTCGGCTTCGGCAGCGCCGCGATCCGCGCCGTCCGGGGGTTGAGGTGCTCGGCGACCCGCTTGATGGTGCCGCCCTTGCCGGCCGCGTCCCGCCCCTCGAACACGATCACCAGCCGGGTGCCCGACGCCCGCACCCACTCCTGCAGCTTCACCAACTCGGTCTGGAGCCGCAACAGTTCCTTCTCGTAGCTCTTGCGCGGCAGATTCGCCGCCTTCTTGCCGGCCATGCCGCCTCCACCGCCCGATGACCCCAACGCCGCCGACTTCCGACGTCCGCACCCCTGTCCGGGCCCGAACACCAGGACGCCACCGTACTGACCGCCGACCGGCCGCGCACCCCGGCGAGCGCCGGAAGGCGGCCCCGCCCCGCCGTCCGTGGGCCGGGCGCCGTGCGGCGTTCACCTGGGACGGGTGTGGCTCGGCGGGGTCATGACCCAGCGGATGGCGCGGGTCAGGATCCTCCCGGTCGGGCGCACGGCCAGGCCCTCGACGACCGGCACCCGGGGCAGCCACAGCATGCCGCGGGCCCAGGGCGGCAGCAGGCCGACGGCGTTCGCGGCCAGCCCGCCGTAGAAGGGCCGTACGGCGAGCGGCACGGGGGGCCGGAGCAGCAGGAAACGGGCGGTGGAGCGCGCCTCGGGGGTGGCCCGGAGTTCGGGCCGGTACGCGCTCAGACGCTCGGCCAGCTCGTGGCGGTCGCGCGGCGGGTCGCTCACTCCCAGCGCCTCGGCGACCCGCGCGGTGTCGGCGACGTAGGCGTCGTAGCCGGCGGCGTCCAGCGGAGCGGCTGCGAAGCGTTCGTGGGCGCGCAGAAAGCTGTCCGTCTCGGCGGCGTGCACCCAGCCGAGCAGATGGGGGTCGGCCGCGTGGTACGGCACGCCCTCGGCGGTCGTCCCGCGGATCCGGTCGTGGATGCCGCGGACGTGGTCGACCGCGCTCTGGGCGTCCTCGGCGGTGCCGTACGTCGTCACGGCCAGGAAGGTGCTGGTGCGCTGGAGCCGCCCCCACGGATCGCCCCGGAAGCCGGAGTGCCCCGCGACCGCCGCCATGGCGAGCGGGTGCAGGGACTGCAGCAGCAGCGCGCTCAGGCCCCCGATGAACATGGAGGCGTCGCCGTGGACGATGCGGACGGGCCGGTCCGGTCCGAACCACCGCGGGCCCGGGGTGTCGTGGATGCGGGCGCGGTTCGCCGGTCCGTCGGGTCCGGCGACGCGCTGGAACAGGGCCTGTCCCAGCTGGTCACGGACGGTGGTCAGCACGGTCGGCCTCCCTCTCCTGCTGTCCGGTCCCCCCTGTCCAGTGTCCGTGATGCGCGCCCGGATCCGGTCACCCGCGGGCGGCCGCCGTGACTCCTGACGCCGGCCCGGTGCCGGGGCGTCGGCCGAGGGCGATGCCCGCCGCGCGGGCCTGCGAGGCGACGTTCAGGACCCCGGCCGCCGGGGGCCCCGGCGCTGGTCCCCGCTGTGCCGGCGCAGCGCCTCGGTGCGGCGGGCGACGTCGTCGACCCGGGCCGCGAGTTCGGGGTGGTCGGGTGCGAGATACGTCCGCGTGCCCGTCAAGGGGCCGACGAGGGCGGCGGCGTCGTCGGCGGCGAGGGCCGTGCTGAGCTCGACCAGCGGGGTCCGGGCGGCCGCGGGGAGGTCGGCGAGCCCGGTGATCTGTCCGGCGAGCCGGCGCAGATCCGCCGCGTTGGCGCGGGCCCAGGCGGTGACGGTGCGGTCGGCGGCGCGGCGGTCGCGGGTGGCCTGCACCCGCTGTTCGCTCGTGGACCCGGGGTTTCCGGGGCGTACGCGCAGGTAGCGGCGCTCGGCGGCCTGCCGGCTGGAGACGCCGAGCGGTTGGGCGAGGTCCGCCCAGCTGGCCCCCGCCTCCCGGGCCTCCTCGATCAGCCCCGGCTCCCACGCGGCGAGCTGGTCGCGCACCTCGCGCAGCATCAGCAGCGCGGCGAGCGCCTGCTCCGAGCCGGTCCGGTCGGCGTCCGGCCGCTCCGTGTCCGGCCGCTCGCCCTTCGACGGCGTCCGGGCGGTGCGCAGGGCCTCGTGGATCGTGTGGAGCGCCGCGGCGGCGAGGAAGGACGTGGGAGTGAGATCGCGGGAGCGGGCGGCGGGCTGATCGTCGGTGGTCATGGAGCCTCCAGCGCGCTGTCATCGTGTCGATGACATTCGGCTTGTCATCACTTCGATGACATGTTACAACAAGGGGCAGGTGAACCGCATTGGCAGCTACATGCCTGATCCGAACACTGGAGGTGTCTCCCGATGTTGATGCGCACCGACCCGTTCCGTGAGCTCGACCGACTCACCCAGCAGCTCCTGCACACGCCCGGCACCTGGTCGCGGCCGTCGGCGATGCCGATGGACGCCTACCGCGAGGGCGAGGAGTACGTCATCGCCCTCGACCTGCCCGGCGTCTCGCCGGACGCGATCGACGTCGACGTCGAGCGGAACATGCTGACCGTCAAGGCCGAGCGGCGTCCCGTCACCAAGGCGGACGACGTGCAGATGGAGCTCTCCGAGCGGCCCCTGGGCGTCTTCTCCCGGCAGGTGGTGCTGGCCGACACCCTGGACACCGAGCGCATCAAGGCGGACTACGACGCCGGTGTGCTCACCCTGCGCATCCCGATCGCCGAGCGCGCCAAGCCCCGCAAGGTCTCCATCGGCGGCGGCTCCGCGCACAGGGAGATCAGCGGCTGAGCGGACCCCCGCAGGCAGCACCACTCCCACCCTCACCCTTCCCCCCCACCACGAGCGGCGTCGGCGGTCGGTCGGCGAGCCCCGGCCGCCGACGCGCGCACCCGGACGAGAAAGGCAACCGCGTCACCGATGTTCTCGCTGCAGGAACGCCCGTCCGCTGTCGGCATGACGTTCGAGCAGATGCTGGAAAGAGTGCGGTACGAGGGCGCGTATCCGACCCGTGCCCGGGCCGAGGAGGCCGTGCACGCCGTACTGGCCGCTCTCGGACGCCAGATCACCGGCGACGAGCGCGTGGAACTCGCGGCACGGCTGCCGCAGCAGGCCGCCCGCGTCTTCACCGCCGAGATCCCCGCCACGGAGAACCTCACCGGGTGGGGATTCGTCAAGGACCTGGCGGCCCGCACCGGCGGCACCGCCGCCACCACCCGGTGGGACGCCGGCACCGTCCTCCGTGTCGTGGCCCAGCTCGCCGGCGAGGAATGCCTCAGCCGGATCCTCGCCCGACTCCCCTCCGGCTACGCCCTGTTGTTCGGCCGCGCCGAACTCGTCCAGGCGGCCTGAAACGCCAGGGGGCGGTGGCACGGGGGCGCCGCGAGGAGGCCGCTCGCGCCCTGCCCCCTCGCCCACCGCCCCCTGCTC
>NZ_JAHHIU010000097.1:62332-69391 GCF_024539815.1 Streptomyces hayashii | reverse complement strand
CTCGCCGACCGTGGGGCCCAGGCCGGCCGCTTCCGGAAGGGAGGGGGCGGCGGGGGCGTACTGGACGTCATGGGTCCCAGCAGAGCAGATGTCCGCCGGGAAATCCTGTGCGGAATCCCCGGACGGGCGCGCTGCCCTTCCTGCTTCGCGGACCGGTCCGTCGGGTTCGAGTGGACGCCGGCCCGGCTCGCGGGACAGGGCGCGGAGCCGGAGGCGGGCCGGACGGTGGGCCGGACGGTGGGCGGTGCGGTCCTCCCCCCGGGGCGGACCCGGGGGGAGGGGCGGGCCGTACCCTGGACGCATGAGCACCCCCGTCGCCCCCGAGCCGCGTGACCCGAAGGCCGCGCTGATCTTCGACGACCCGCTGGACCGCCAGTCGTCGGACGACACCGACCGCGGGTGGGGCGAGCGGCCGGCGACCGGCGGCGACAGCGCCGCCGACCTGAAGCGCTTCCTCGACGAGAAGCCGCCGCACCACATCTGAACCCGGATCCGAGCCCCGACCCGGATCCGAGCCCCGACCCGCACACCGGCCGGGATCCGAACCAGGGCCGGGATCCGAACCAGGGCCCGGAGGCGAACCAGGGCCCGGTTGCGGATTCGGGTCCGGCGTCGGTGGGGTCGGCGGGACCGTGGTGCTGCCTCTACCTCCGGTAGTCGCCCGAGCCCCGCTGGGCGACCAGCTCGTCGCGGATCTCCTTGAGCACCTCCAGCTCGGTCACGTCCATGACCTCCTGCGTGCCCTCCTTGGCCTTCCTGCGCGCTTCCACCACGGCCAGGTACTTCGACATCGGCAGCACCATCAGGAAGTACACGACTGCCGCCGTGATCACGAACGTGAGGGTCGCGCCGAGGACGGAGCCCCAGAGGATCCGCACGCCCGCCGCGTTGGCGCCCGTGCCGTGGCACCCCTTGATGCAGGAGTTGTAGCTGTCCAGGTTCTGGGTGCCGATCGTGCCGATGACCGGGTTGATGATGCCCTTCACCACCGAGTTGACGATGTTCGTGAAGGCCGCGCCGATCACCACCGCGACTGCCAGATCGACGACGTTGCCACGCATCAGGAAGGCCTTGAAGCCTTGCAGGACGCTTGCCTTCTTTTCGCTCACCTCGGGGACACTCCTCGCAATTACAGGTTGTGGAACAAACAGCTCCGCAACCTACGTCAAGGCCGGGTGGGCGTGTCCAGCGCGGTTGCCCGAACGAGCGACTTGACCTCACCACAAGGTCACCGCCAGCCGGGCCGTCGCGCTCGCGCCCGCAAGGCGCGCCGCGGTCGACCGGGGCACCGACAGCACGACCAGGGCGCCGCCCTCGCCGACGGCGCCGGAGGCCGGGGCCGGGGCGGCGGCCGAGGCGTCCAGGGGTTCGGGCACCTTCGTCACGAGCGCCCCGCGTGCGACGACGCGGGCCTCGCCGCCCGTGCCGCCGCCCGTCCCGTCCGCCGCCTGCTCGACGGCGATGACGTCGACCCGGTCACCGGGGCGTAGCAGCCGGACGGTGGCCGCGTCGGCGATGCGCACCGGAGCCGTCACCTTCTCGGCGGTACGGAGGGCGGGCGCGGGGGCGTGCGTGGACGAGCGGGCGCGGGAGTGCGAGCTTCCGCGCGCCTCGCCGTCCGGGTGTCCGCGTGCGGGCTCCCCGTCCCGCGGCCCGGCGGCCACGAGCGCGGCGGCGGTGACGGCGAGCCCGATCGCGAGGGCGCGCCTTCGGCTGCGGATCAGCCGGCTGAGGCGATACCGGCCGTGGCCCACGCGCACCGGGTCGAAGGCAGGCACCGCGCACGTCGCGGGCGCCTCCGGACCCGGCATCTCCGGACCCGGCATCTCCGAACCGGGCGCTTCGGGACCGGGCGCCTCCGGATCGGGCGGGCACGGCGCGGACGGGAAGACGCGCCGAGCGGAGGGAGGAAGAGCGGAGGGGGGAAGAGCGGACACGGGGCCACCACCTGCGAGGTCGGACGGGCTCGGACGGGCTTGCACAGCCACGATGAGCCTTCACGCCGCCGCCCGCCGGAGCCGGTGGACCATCCAGGGATTGTGGACAACTCCGCCACCCGAACGAGGAGTTCCGCGGCAAGCGCGCCGGCCGGCCCCCGCCCGCGCCGCCCGCCCACAGCCCGTTCGCCCGTCAGCCCAGGGCCGCCACCTTGTCCCGGTAGGTGCGCACCGGAGCCGCGTCCTTGTACGGCTCCAGCCGGCGTTCGAAGTCCCTGACGTACTCCAGGGCCCGCACGGACCGCATCTCCGCCGCCTGCCCGGCGGCCTCCGCGGCGAGCTGGCACGCCTGGTCGAGTTCGCCGAGGCCGAGCCGGGCCGAGGCGAGGACGACCCGGCAGAACACCCTGCTGCGGGCATGGGCCGCGGGACGCAGCTGCAGCGAGCGCTCGGCGTGCTGCGCCGCCGCCCGGAACTGCTGGAGGTCGCGATGGCAGTGCCCGAACTCGTCGGCCAGCTGCGCCTCGTCGAAGAAGCGCGCCCAGTACGGCACCTCGTCGCCGGACTTGGCCGCCTCCAGCGCCCGTTCGGCGCGCACGAGGGCCGCGGTGGAGGCGCGCACCTCGCCGAGCACCCCGTGCCCGCGCGCCTCCGCCGAGTGCAGCAGTGCCTGCACGACGGGCGGGGCGCCCGAGCCGACGCCCTGCTGGGCCACCCGCGCGAGCTGCACCGCCTCGCGCCCATGGCCCAGATAGACGGCCTGGCGGCTCATGGTGACGAGCACGAAGGACCCGTACGCCCGGTCCGCGGCCGCCTGGGACAGCCGCAGGGCCTGGACGAAGTAACGCTGGGCCAGGCCGTGCGCGGCGATGTCGAAGGAGGTCCAGCCCGCCAGGCGGGTCAGATCGGCGGCCGCGCCGAAGAGGCGCCGGCCGGTCTGCTCCCCGTACGTTCCGCGCAGCATCGGCTCGCACTCGTGCTCCAGATAACGCACGAGGGCCTGGCGGGCGTGGCCGCCGCCGTACCTGTCGTCCAGGGTGCGGAACAGCTCGCCGACCGAGCGGAGCGCGGCGATGTCGCCGCCGGTGACCCGCTGGCCGGGGCCGCGCTCGCTGCCCTGACCGCGCTGCCGGGGCACGGCCGTCGGCCCGGGCCCCGTCCGGGCGGGCGGTGCCGTGACCTGCGGGGCGGCGGGGTGCAGGGGTGCGGCGGGCCGGACGCCCGGACGGCCCTGGAGGGGCACCCGGGCGGGCGCCTCGCTGCGGGCGACCTTGTCGTCGGGCCGCCCGATCAGCCAGTCCCGGCTCGGCACCACGAGCCCCGCCGGGGTGAAGGCGATCTTGCGGAGCTCGGCGTGGCTGCCGGAGTCCTTGCGCCAGAGTCCGCCGACGATGTCGATGGCCTCCTCGGGGGTGCCCGCGAACTCCAGGCCGGCGTAGACGGGGGCGCACGCGTCCAGGCCGAGGTCCTGGGCGGTCAGGCGACGGCCCAGCCGCCGGGTGAAGACCTCGGCGATCAGGGCGGGGGTGGTGCCACGGGGCTGCTGCCCACGCAGCCACCGGGTGACGGACGTCTTGTCGTATCTGAGGTCCAGCCCGTGTTCGAGGCCGAGCTGATCGACGCGACGGGCCAGTCCCGCGTTGGAGAAGCCTGCTTCGGCGATGAGCGCGGCGAGCTGGCGGTTGGGAGTGCGCTGCGCGGGTCGTTCCGTCATCTGCGGTGCGGTCTCCTGCCTCCCGGGCCTGTGACGTGCCCGGATGAAGTGCGCTGATGCGGTGATCAGCCCGTTTGGCCTCGTGAACGGCGCGAATGTAGCGGAGAGTAAGCAGCTGGTCGCAAATCTCCGCTTTCATTCATCCGATCGTGTGAGGATTGGCCGTGGAGCTGACGCGGAGCGCGCGGACGTACAGTGGCTTGGGCGCGGGACGCGCCTGACGACTTTCAGGGAGGCGCTTGCCGTGAGCGAGTTGCGGTTCGTCCGGATGGGGTTCGGCGAGAACGCCGTGGACTACCAGGAGGCGTGGGACGAGCAGCGCCGCGTGCACGCGGCCCGCTTCGTCGACGAGGCGCCGGACACCGTGCTGCTTCTGGAGCATCCCCCCGTCTACACGGCCGGTCGGCGCACGGCCGACGACGAGCGCCCCCTGGACGGCACCCCGGTCGTCGACGTGGACCGCGGCGGCAAGATCACCTGGCACGGCCCCGGACAGCTGGTGGGCTACCCGATCCTGAAGCTGCCGCGCCCGGTGGACGTCGTCGCCCATGTGCGACGCCTGGAGGACGCCCTGATCCGGGTGTGCGCGGAGTTCGGCCTGGAGACGTCCCGGGTCGAGGGCCGCAGCGGGGTGTGGGTGCTCGGCGATCCGGTGGAGCAGCGCCCCTCGCTCGGCGGGCTGTCGCTGGACTTCGACCCCCGGCTCACCGACGAGGAGTTCGACCCGCGGCTGAACGGCCCGGAGTACGCCCCGTCCAACGCCGGTCAGCGGCGCGAGGACCGGAAGATCGCCGCGATCGGCATCCGGGTCGCCAAGGGCGTCACCATGCACGGCTTCTCGCTCAACGTGAACCCGGACAACAAGTGGTTCGACCGGATCATCCCGTGCGGGATCCGGGACGCGGGCGTCGCCTCACTGGCGGACGAGCTGGGCCGGGACGTCACGATCGAGGAGGCGCTGCCCGTGGTGGAGCGGCACTTGGCGGACGTCCTGGAGAACGCGGAGCCGAAGCCGCGCGAGATCGAGCGGGCCTCGGCCTGACCGGGGTCGGCACCACCGCCGGACTTTCAAATCCACGGGCGTACGCTTGAGCACGCCGAAGAATCAATCGCTAGGGAGCCGGTCGTGTCCGCAGTCGCACCCGACGGACGCAAGATGCTGCGCCTGGAGGTCCGCAACAGCCAGACCCCCATCGAGCGCAAGCCCGAGTGGATCAAGACCCGGGCGAAAATGGGCCCCGAGTACACGAAGATGCAGAACCTCGTGAAGAGCGAGGGGCTGCACACCGTCTGCCAGGAAGCCGGCTGTCCCAACATCTACGAGTGCTGGGAGGACCGCGAGGCCACCTTCCTCATCGGCGGCGACCAGTGCACCCGGCGGTGCGACTTCTGCCAGATCGACACCGGCAAGCCCGAGGCGCTGGACCGTGACGAGCCGCGCCGCGTGGGCGAGTCCGTCGTCACGATGGACCTGAACTACGCCACCATCACCGGCGTCGCCCGCGACGACCTGGCGGACGGCGGTGCGTGGCTGTACGCCGAGACCGTGCGCCAGATCCACCGGCAGACTGCGGAGCGCGAGGCAGGGCGCACCAAGGTGGAGCTGCTCGCCCCCGACTTCAACGCCGTCCCGGAGCAGCTCGCGGAGGTCTTCTCCGCGCGGCCCGAGGTCTTCGCGCACAACGTCGAGACCGTGCCCCGGATCTTCAAGCGGATCCGGCCCGGCTTCCGCTACGAGCGTTCGCTGGGCGTCATCACGGCCGCCCGCGACTACGGGCTCGTCACCAAGTCGAACCTGATCCTCGGCATGGGCGAGACGCGCGAGGAGGTCGGCGAGGCCCTGCGCCAGCTGCACGACGCGGGCTGCGAGCTGGTCACCATCACGCAGTACCTGCGGCCCTCCGTGCGCCACCACCCGGTGGAGCGCTGGGTGAAGCCGCACGAGTTCGTCGAGCTGAAGGAGGAGGCCGAGCAGATCGGCTTCTCCGGCGTGATGTCGGGCCCGCTGGTACGGTCCTCCTACCGCGCCGGGCGCCTGTACCGAATGGCCGTCGAGAAGCGCGGTTCCTTCATCGCCACCCAGGCCGTCTGACACGACGTCACCCCGCTTGCGCCCTGGCCTTGCAAGCCGAGTGTGTGAACTCGCGCACAAGTCACTACTCGCCAGTAGTGACCGATTCGACGCGGTCCCGACCGTCCCCGCAGATGAGGACGTACGTCGGGGCCGCGTCAGCGTTTCGGCCCCCCGCATCGAGGTTTCATTCGCGTTTGACCGGTCGGTCACGCCCTGGTAACACCAAACAGTGACGCTGGTATCACGTCACGTAGAACACAGCCCCGTACCACCCGTGCCAGAACCTTGTCCGAGGGGGACACCCGCCATGCAGGCCGCGCCCGTTCGCGCCACCGCGATCCCGACCTTCAGCACCGCACTGCGCGCCGTCGAGTCGCTGCTCCTGAGCAGCGGTCAGCGCACCGCCCGACGCAACGCCTGGACCTCCGTGCTGGAGGACCGCCGTCGCGCCAAGGACCGGGTCGAGGCGCAGCGCGTCCTCGAAGCGGTCACCTCCGTCCGTCCCTGACCCACCCCCTCCCCGCACTCCCCACACCTCACCTCCTGCCGTCGTAGGCACTTCCGGGGCCACGTAGACTTCGTGGCATGGCGAGAAGTGACAGCGCGGCGGACGCCGCTAACCCCGGGCGACTGAAGCAGATCGCCCTGACGTTCAAGATGACTCGCAAGGCCGACAAGACGATCGGTCTTGTCCTCGCGGGCGTCTTCCTCATCACCTTCGGCGTCTTTCTCGCGATCGGCTTCCTGATCGGCCACCCGGTCTACCTGGGCATCCTCGGCTTCCTGCTCGCCTTCCTGGCGACGGCGATCGTGTTCGGACGCCGGGCCGAGCGGGCCGCCTTCGGTCAGATGGAGGGCCAGCCCGGCGCGGCCGCGGCCGTCCTCGACAACATCGGCCGGGGCTGGACGACCACCCCCGCGGTGGCGATGAACCGCAGCCAGGACGTGGTGCACCGGGCCGTCGGCAAGGCCGGCATCGTCCTGGTCGCCGAGGGCAACCCGAACCGGGTGAAGAGCCTGCTGGCCGCCGAGAAGAAGAAGATGAACCGCATCGTCGCGGACGTGCCCGTGTACGACGTGATCGTCGGCACCGGCGAGGGCCAGGTCGATCTGAAGAAGCTGCGCACGACCCTGCTGAAGTACCCCCGGGTCCTGGCCGGCCCGCAGGTCACCGCCACCAACGACCGGCTGCGCGCGCTGGGCGACCTGATGAGCAACATGCCGCTGCCGAAGGGGCCGATGCCCAAGGGCATGCGCCTGCCGAAGGGCGGCGGCGGCAAGGCCCGCTGAGCCCACGTTCTGCACGCGGTACGAGGAAGGGGCGCCCGGATCAC
>NZ_JAHHIU010000097.1:50375-62322 GCF_024539815.1 Streptomyces hayashii | reverse complement strand
GATCACTCCGGGCGCCCCTTCCTCGTACGGCTTCCTCGTACCGCCGCCGTGCCTCGCCCGCCTCGCGCCGCCCACCGCGCGGGGGCCATCGGGTGGGCAGCCTCAGCCGCGCACTTCCACCGTTCGGGCCAGCCGGTCGTGCAGACCGCGGCCGTCACGGTCCCAGACCAGGGCCGGCACGGCCAGACAGAGCAGGACCGTGCGCACCGCGGAACGCAGGGGGCTGACGGCCCCGGTGTCGACGGAGACCACCCGCAGACGGAAGAGGCGCTTGCCCGGGGTGAAGCCGATGGTGCCGACGGTCAGGAGGCTCATCACGAGGAAGACCAGCAGCGCCCAGTTGCTGGTCGCCGGACGATAGCCGTCGGTGATCAAGCTGTATGCGATCAGGACGCTGAGACCCCAGTCCACCGCGAGCGCGCCCAGTCGCCGGCCGGGGCGGGCGATCGAGCCCGGTCCCTCCTGCGGCAGTCCGAGCTGCTCGCCCCGGTATCCGAAGTCGACACCGGCGTCCTCGGCGGCCGCACGGGGTCCCGAGAGCCACGAGCCGATTGCATCCCTGTTGTCCACGCGTCCACGGTACTGCGCCCGTTTCGCGATACGGACAGGTGGGGTACACCGGGCAGGGTCCGGTTAACTTGTGCGAAACAAATGGGTCACGCCCGAGAAATCACCCGTCCCTAGGGTCGACGACAGCGTGTGCCACCGCACTGGCCGCACGAACGAACTACCACCCCGGCTCGACGGCCGGGAGTAGGAGGAGCTGGATGTTCCAGAACGCCGACGAGGCCAAGAAGTTCATCGCGGACGAGGACGTCAAGTTCGTCGACGTCCGCTTCTGCGACCTGCCGGGCGTGATGCAGCACTTCACGCTGCCCGTCGAGGCGTTCGATCCGGACGAGGAGCTCGCCTTCGACGGCTCCTCGATCCGCGGCTTCCAGGCCATCCACGAGTCCGACATGGCGCTGCGCGCCGACCTGTCGACCTCGCGCGTGGACCCGTTCCGCCGCGACAAGACGCTGAACATCAACTTCTTCATCCACGACCCGATCACGGGCGAGCAGTACTCCCGTGACCCGCGCAACGTGGCGAAGAAGGCGGAGGCGTACCTGGCGTCGACCGGTATCGCCGACACCGCGTACTTCGGCCCCGAGGCCGAGTTCTACGTCTTCGACAGCGTGCGTTTCCAGACGTCCGCGAACGAGTCCTTCTACCACATCGACTCCGAGGCGGGCGCCTGGAACACCGGTGCGCTGGAGGACAACCGCGGTTACAAGGTCCGCTACAAGGGTGGCTACTTCCCGACCCCGCCGGTCGACCACTTCGCCGACCTGCGTGCGGAGATCTCCCTGGAGCTGGCCGCGTCCGGCCTCCAGGTCGAGCGCCAGCACCACGAGGTGGGCACCGCCGGCCAGGCCGAGATCAACTACAAGTTCAACACGCTGCTCGCCGCGGCCGACGACCTCCAGCTCTTCAAGTACATCGTGAAGAACGTCGCCTGGCGCAACGGCAAGACCGCGACCTTCATGCCGAAGCCGATCTTCGGCGACAACGGCTCGGGCATGCACGTCCACCAGTCCCTGTGGAGCGGCGGCTCCCCGCTGTTCTACGACGAGGCCGGCTACGCGGGCCTGTCGGACATGGCCCGCTACTACATCGGCGGCATCCTCAAGCACGCCCCGTCGCTGCTGGCCTTCACCAACCCGACGGTGAACTCCTACCACCGTCTGGTCCCGGGCTTCGAGGCGCCGGTCAACCTGGTGTACTCGCAGCGCAACCGCTCCGCCGCCATGCGCATCCCGATCACGGGCTCCAACCCGAAGGCCAAGCGCGTCGAGTTCCGCGCGCCCGACTCCTCCGGCAACCCGTACCTCGCCTTCTCCGCCCTGCTCCTCGCGGGCCTGGACGGCATCAAGAACAAGATCGAGCCGGCCGAGCCGATCGACAAGGACCTCTACGAGCTGGCCCCCGAGGAGCACGCGGGCGTCGCGCAGGTCCCGACCTCGCTCCCGGCCGTCCTGGACCGCCTGGAGTCGGACCACGAGTTCCTGCTCGCCGGCGACGTCTTCACGTCCGACCTGATCGAGACGTGGATCGACTACAAGCGCACCAACGAGATCGCGCCGCTCCAGCTGCGCCCGCACCCGCACGAGTTCGAGCTGTACTTCGACGTGTGATCGGGCCGGGCCCGCAGGCCCGCAGCGACGCCCCCGTCTCCTGTTCGTCAGGAGTCGGGGGCGTCGTCGTGCGGCCCCTTTCCGGGACCAGGACATTCCTTTGCTCTCCACGGGGTCTATCCGGATCCGTCCGTGGAGGGCCCGGGTGCACACTGGCATGGGGGCGAGTGCCTGACTGCGGGGTGGTGCAGATGCGGAGCCGTTTCCGGAGCGATCGGGGACTGACCGTGCGGATGACGGTCACGTTGTTCCTGCTCGGACTGCTGTACGTGGCGTTCGTCGTCGCGCTGATCGTGTTGCTGAAGTCCTGGTTGCTGGTCGTGGCGCTGATGGCCGCCATGTTCGTCGCACAGTTCTGGTTCTCCGACCGGATCGCCCTGTTCGCGATGCGCGGCCGGGTAGTGGAGCGGGAGGAGTATCCCGAGCTGCACGCCGTCGTGGACCGGCTGTGCGCCCTGTCGGACATGCCCAAGCCGGTCGTCGCCGTCTCGGCCATGGACATGCCCAACGCGTTCGCCACGGGGCGCAATCCCCGGAACGCCGTGGTGTGCGTGACGACGGGGCTGCTGCGCAGGCTGGAGCCGGCCGAGCTGGAGGGCGTGCTCGCGCACGAGCTGTCGCACGTGGCGCACAAGGACGTGGCCGTGATCACGGTCGCCTCGTTCCTGGGCGTCGTCGCGGGGCTGATCGTGCGGTTCGCGTTCTACTCGCAGGCGTTCGGCGGCGGCCGCCGCGACCAGAACACCGCCGCCGTCTTCGCCGCCGTGATGGGAGTGTCCGCCGCCGTGTACGCGCTCAGCTTCCTGCTGATCAGGGCCCTGTCGCGGTACCGGGAGCTGGCCGCCGACCGCGCGGCCGCACTGCTCACCGGACGGCCCTCGGCGCTGGCGTCCGCACTCGCCAAGGTGTCCGGCGACATCGCCCGCATCCCGACGAAGGACCTGCGCACCGCCCAGGCCTTCAACGCGTTCTACTTCACCCCGGCCACCGGCAGGGAGCCCGGCATCGAGCGCTTCTTCTCGACCCACCCGAGCCTGGAGCAGCGCCTCGACCAGCTGGGGCGGATCTCCGCCGAGCTGGGCGAGGCCGCCACGCCCGGGAAGGCCGGCTGAACGGCATGGGACTGCTGGACATCCTGCTCGGCCGGACCAAGCCGGTCGTACCGGACCTCGATCAGCTGTTCGCGCTGCCCTCGGCGGCGGTGACGCTGGAGGCGGCGGCCGGGTTCACGCCGACCGGACAGGGCGCCGTGTGCTTCGCCACCGTCGAGGGCTCGGCGTTCGAGCAGACGCACCGCGAGGTCCAGGCGCTCCTCGACGCGGACACCGAGCGCACCGGTCCTCCGGTACGGCTCGTGCGGGACGGCTTCGGCTACTCCTGGCTCGTCTCGCACCGCGCTCCCGACGAGCTGTCGGCGCTGGTCAACGATCTGCACGCGGTGAACAGCGCGATGGAGGTCAACGGTTTTGGACCGCAACTCCTGTGCTCCCTGGCCGGGTTCGAGGACCGGGCCGCAGGTGGTGCGGGAGGCGACGCGGAAGACGGTGCCGCAGGGCGGCGGCTGGGGCTCGTGTACCTGTACAAGCGCGGTGCGTTCTACCCGTTCGCGCCGCTGCCCGGCGGGGGGCAACGGCGCGACAACGCGCTGGAGTTGCAGGTGAGGGCCGCTCTCGCCGACGACCTGCGGATCGAGCAGGACCTGAGCCGCTGGTTCCCCCTGTGGGGCGCCCCGGGTCTGTAGGAGGCGGGCGCCCCGGGCCCGGGGGCTCCCCTGGGCCCGGGGGCTCTGGGGCGCCCGGGCCCGGCGGTCGGTCGAGCGGCGCTACTTGCCGCGCTCGCGCTCCTGACGGCGGGACTCCAGAGGGCGCTCACGACGGTAACGGCGCTCCCACTTGGCCTGCGTGTCACGGCGCTCGCGGTAGGCCCGGTACGAGGTGGGCGCGGGCGCCGCGCCCGGCGCGCGCCCGGCGGACGGCGACGACGGCGCCGACGGCGCCGACGGCCCGAGCCCGTAGCGCACGTACACGAAGAGGACGGCGACGGCGGCGAGCCAGTACAGCGGGTTTCCGAATCCCAGGACCACCAGGACGACGGCTCCGGAGAGAACGACGGTGCCCATGGCGTGCCTCCTTCCTGGGCAGGGACGATCGGTTACTGAGTGTTGCGAGAAGGGCGGGCCGGCGTCTCCAGGGTAGGGAAACGGTGACTCACCGTGCATCTCATTTTTCTCACCGGTCCCGGCGAACGGACGCGCCGCCGGGCACGGCCCGGCGGCGGGCCGGGGCGGCTCCCCGGTGCGGCCGGCCGTCAGACGCCCGGTGCGGCCGTCACCACGCCTGCCGCGACGGCCCTGCCCAGGGCCGTGTGATCGGCGGCGGTCTGCATGGCGTAGGCGAGGGCGAACTCGGCGACGGCGCGTTCGAAGGTGTCGGCGCCGCCCAGGTAGCCGGCGATGGCGAGGCGGTCTCCTGAGCGCGCGTGGGCGCGGGCCAGCGCGGCCCCGCACAGCCGGGAGTACGCCAGGAGGTCGGCCGGGGCCATCCCGGCGGCGTCGGCGGAGCCCTTCACGTCGCGCAGCTGACGCCAGTAGAACGCGCGGCCCTGCGGTCCGGTCATCCAGCCCAGGAAGACGTCGCCGCCGGCCTGGAGCAGCCGCTGCCCGGCGACGACCCGGCGGCCGGGGTGGACGAAGGGCCCGCTGGGCAGATGCTCCTCCAGGACGGACGCGCGTGCCTCCTTGATCTGCAAGAGGAGCAGGTCCTCGGCGTCGCGGCCGGCGAGCAGCACGACGAAGCAGCGGGTGCCGACGCTGCCGACGCCGACGACCTTGCGGGCGGCGTCGACGAAGCGGTAGCGGTCCAGCAGCAGGCGGCGCTCGTCGGTGACGGTGGACCGGTAGTCGCTGAAGATCTTGCGCAGGGCGGCGCTGTCGGAGGCGCCGGCGGGTTCGAGCAGCGGCGGGTCGTGGACGATACGGCGGCGGCCCTCGACGATCTCGGTGAGCTTGCCGAGCGGCTGGAGGCTGGTGCGGCGACGGGCGCGGGTGAGGCTGGCGTCGGCCCGTCCGCGGCATCGGGCGGAGTCCACGAGGGGCAGGAGGCGGTCGCCGTCGATGCGTTCGTACCAGACGGCGAGTTCGCCGAGCCGGGCCAGCCGTCGCATCGCGTCGCGATAGGCGGCCACGGCCTCCAGGGCGGCCCGGTGCACCCGGCTCTCGGGGTGACCGTTCTCGCGGGCCGCCACGGCGACGGAGACGGCGAGCCGTTTGACGTCCCACTCGAAGGGACCGGGGAACGTCTCGTCGAAGTCCTTGAGGTCGAAGAGCAGGGTCCGCTCCGGCGAGAGGTACATCCCGAAGTTCGACAGGTGGGCGTCACCGCACAGTTGCACGGTCAGCCCGGTGTGCGGCTGCGAGGCGAGATCGGCGGCCATGACGGCGGCCGAGCCGCGCAGGAAGGCGAAGGGCGAGGCGGCCATCCTGCCGTAGCGGACGGGGAGCAGTTCGGGCAGCCGGTCCCGGCCCTGCCGCTCCAGCACGGCGACGGGGTCCGCCCGGTCGACGGACGGGAGCCAGGAGGCGTGCGCGGACCGCGGAACGCGCCTGCGGGCGGCCTTGCCGCGCCGGGCCCGCTCGGCCGGGGTGGTCATCCGCGTCGCCTTCGCACCACGTCCGCCTCCCGTCCCACGAACTCGCCGGGCTTCTGTTCGCAGTGAAGGCCGCAACGCAGAGGTCCGCACCCCGGATACGCCGAACGGGTGACCCGCGACGACAGGGACCGGCCGCTCGCGAAGCGGCTTACGCCGGGGCCGCTCTCGGCGGTCACATCGGCCGTCCGGGGCGATTGTCAGTGGCGTCGGGGAGGATGCGGGCAGGGACGGACGACGAGGCGTCGGGCCGGCCGGACGGTGGGGCGGCCGGACGTGACGGGGCGAGGGCGGGTGGAGGCCGGGATGCGCGACGGACAGCGGTACATCGGCGGGGCGGAGCGGCGGGCCAGGCTCGCCCTGCGGCACCGGCTCGCCCCCGAGGCGCGGGCCGCGACCCCCGAGGCGGTGGCCGACGCGCTGGTGGCCCTGCACGGCACCGACCCGGCGACGGTCTATCTGGCGGTCGGCGCCCGCCTCGCCGACGCGTCGGCGACCGTGCCGGCGACGGACCGGGCGCTGTACACGGACCGCAGCCTCGTGCGCATGCACGGCATGCGGCACACGGTGTTCGTGTTCCCGACGGAGTCGACGGCCGTCGTGCACGCCTCGACCGGACTCGCGGTGGCCGCGCGCGAGCGGGCCGCTCTGGTGAAGCACATGGCGAAGGCCGGCGCCCCGGACGCGGTCTGGCTGAAGGAGGTCGAGGAGTCGGCGCTGGCGGCCCTGGCCCGGCTCGGGCAGGCGACGGCCGCCGAACTGGCCCGCGAGGAGCCGCGCCTGCGGGAGCAGTTCGTGTACGCGGCCGGGAAGTCCTACGAGGGCGTCCACACCGTCGTGACCCGGCTGCTGAAAGTGCTGGGCGTGGAGGGCAAGGTGGTCCGAGGACGTCCCCTGGGCTCGTGGACGTCCAGCCAGTTCCGCTGGGCCGTCGCTCCCGAGCACGTCGAACTCCCCACCGCACAGGCCCAGTCGGAGCTGCTGCGGCGCTGGCTGACGGCGTGCGGCCCGGCCACGGAGGCCGACCTGAAGTGGTGGACCGGCTGGCGGGTGACGGACGTACGGCGGGCGCTGACGGCGATCGGGGCGCGGGCGGTGACCCTCGACGAGGGCACGGGCCATGTCGTCGACGGCGACGTGGATCCCGCGCCCGCCCCCGAAGCGCCGTGGGCGGCGCTGCTGCCGGCGCTGGATCCGACGGCGATGGGCTGGCAGGGCCGGGACTGGTATCTCGCTCCTGAACTGCGCCCCGCCCTGTTCGACTACAGCGGCAACGTGGGACCGACGGTGTGGTGGGACGGCCGGGTGGTGGGGGGCTGGGCGCAGCGCGCCGACGGGGAGATCGTGTGGCGGGTCCTGGACACGAACGGCGTGGGCGGCGAGGCGCGGACGGCGATCGAGGCGGAGGCGGAGCGACTCGGGGCATGGCTCGGCCCGACCCGGGTGACGCCGAGGTTCCGGACGCCGCTGGAGAAGGAGTTGGTGAGCTGACGCGGGAGGTCTCCCCGCGGAACCCCGGCCGCCGGCCCCTCGGCGTCCGTTCGCCCGAGACGCAGCAGCGCCGGGCTCCGTCCTACGACGGCGCCCGGCGCCCCCCTCCGTGGCTCACGGCTCACGGCTCACGGCCGTGGCTCATGAGCCACGGTCACACCGGCTCGACGACTCACCGGCTGTAGCGCATCAGCGCCCGCACCATGTGGCACGTCGTGTCCGACGGCGGGTGAACGCCGATCAGCTGCGCCGTGCTGCGGATCTTCTCGTTGCGGGCCTGATTCGGCATGTAGACGCCGAGGTCGAGCAGCGCGATGGCGAGACGCATCGCCTTGAGACGACGGTTGTGCGTGACGTACCACTCGCGAGGCCGCCCGGGCGGCAGCGGCCGCTTTTCGACGGGCGCGCAGGGCAGGTCGAGCTGGACGGAACGCTTCGCGGTGGACTGGGTCGCGGACGGCTTCGGCTTCAGTGCGGCAGCGGGCACAGGCATCCTCCTGTCGCGGTCAGGGCCCGCCCCGGCACCTCCGGCGGACCCTCGAACACTGCTTCTATTCTACTTCCCCTCACTGACAAAAGCCCCTGATCACATGGGCTTTGGGGGCATTTTCGAGCTACCGTGGCAGCCATGGAGATCTGGATCAACCCCGCCTGTTCCAAGTGCCGCAGCGCCCTCACCCTCCTCGACGCCGAGGGCGCCGAGTACACCGTCCGCCGCTATCTGGAGGACGTGCCGAGCGAGGACGAGATCAAGGAGGTGCTCGACCGTCTCGGCCTGGAGCCGTGGGACATCACCCGCACCCGGGAGGCCGCGGCCGGGGAGCTCGGCCTGAAGGACTGGGCGCGGGACGCGAGCACCCGCGGACGCTGGATCGGCGCCCTGGCCGCCCATCCCTCGCTCATCCAGCGCCCGATCATCACCGCGGACGACGGCACGGCACTCGTGGCGCGCACGGACGAGGCGGTACGGGACGCCCTGTCCCGCTGAGCCCGAACGCCTCCCGCTTCCCTCCTCCCGCTTCCCGCCTCCCGTCCGCCTCCTCGGTGCAGAGCCTTCCCGCCTCCTCGGCGCGGAGCAGTGACGCACGTCACCTCGACTCATCTCCGCGGCCGGTGAGCAGCCTCGTTCGGTATCTCGTACATAGCGGCGTACGCTCCCCTATCCCTCAGGAGGCGCGCATGTCGCGCAGGAGAACTGTCGGCACGAAGAAGAAGATCGCGCTGCTCGTCGGCGCAGCAGCAGTCGCGGGCGCCGGGGCCTTCGTGATGGCGAACACCTCGAACGCCGCCCAGACACCGCAGAACGCGACGCCGCTGTCGGCCGCGAACTCGACGGTCTGTCAGGGACTCGCCACCGCCCTCGGCAACAACCAGAAGTTCATCGACGGCCAGCGGGCCGCGCCGGACGCACAGTCCGGGGCCCGCATCGCCAACCGCGAGGCCGTCATCGCACAGATCAAGGTCCAGCAGAAGGCGTCCGGGTGCGCCGTCGGGGAGTCGGCTCAGGACTCCCAGACGGGCGGCTCCCAGGCGGGCGGGGCTCAGGCGGGCGGGGCTCAGGCGGGCGGGCCGTCGCAGGGGGCCTCCGCCCCCGCGGGGAACGCCGGAAACAGCGGCAACAACGGCAACGCGGGAAACGGCGGTGCCGCCGCCTCCGGCCGTCAGGTCTGCAACGGTTCGACGGTCACCCTGTCGGGCGAGGCCGGTGCCCCGGCGGCGTCGAGCAACCAGTTCCCGGCCGGAACCAAGCTCAGGGTGACCAACCTGGACAACAACAAGTCCACGACCGTCGAGGTGACCTCGGTCTCCGGCAGTTGCGCCCTCCTCAACAACGCGGCCTTCGAACAGGTCCGTGAGCCCGGCAAGTTCCTCATCCGCCGGGCCCTGATCGAGAAGGTGGGGTGAGGCTCAGGCCCCGAGGAAGTCAGTGAGGCGGCGGCCCGATCCGGAAGGCGCGGCGGGCGGCAGACCGTGATGGGACACGCCCGGCAGGACGGACGTCTCGACGCACGGCAGCAGCCCGCTCGCCTCGGCCGCCACCGCGTACGTGTCATGTGTCCTGCTGTTCGCGGCCACGAGCAGCAGGACCGGCACGTCCAGGGCCCGCAGCGCCGCCGGCGCCGGCCGCGGGCCGGTCACCGGCTTCCCCGACGGGAAGCCCGCGGCCGCCTGCTGGAGGCGGAGCCAGTCGGGGTCCAGGGCCGCTCCCCCGGTCTCCCACTCCAGGAAGGCGCGCACCCGGGGCGGGGTGGGCCGCACCAGCATCGGCAGGGCGCGCAGCAGATACGTCGCCTTGTACCCGGCGAAGCACTGGGTCGGGTCGAGGAGGAACAGGCGACGTACGCGCTCGGGGGCGCGCAGTGCGAGGCGCAGCGCGAGCCAGCCGCCGTAGGAGTGCCCGCCGACGTCGGCCGCCTCGACGCCCAGGCCGGTCAGCACCGCGTCCAGCCAGGCGTCGAGGTCGGCGAGGGTGCGCACCCCGTTCCCCGTGCTGCGGCCCGCCGCTCCGACCAGATCCACGGCGTACACCCGCCGCACCCGGGCCAGGTCGGCGGCCTGGGCGAACCAGGACGCCGAGGTCGCGCCCCCGCCGCCGGGCAGGAGCAGCAGCGCGGGCGCGTCGCGCGGGCCGCAGGCGTTGACGTACGCCGTGCCGTACGGGGTGGGGACCCGGACGGCCTCGCGGTCGGCCGGCCATTTGGCGATGACCGTGTCGTAGGCCGCCTGGAAAGTCCCGTCGTCGTACGTGCTCATGGAGCCCCGCCCCCGCCTTCCGATATCCTCTCGCCGAGCGAGAGAGTCGCCGAGCGAGATGATATCCGAGGGAGCACCGCCGTATGCCGACCGACGACCCGCACCTGGAGACCGTGCATCTGCTGCGCGCGGCGACGGTCGAACTCGGGCTGCACAGCGCCCGCTTCGCGCAGCGCCACGGGATGCACCCGACGGACGTGCGCGCGCTGATCGTCCTCATGGACGCGCGGCGGGCCGCCGAGGAGGTCACCGCCGGGCGCCTCGGGGCCGCGCTCGGGCTGAACTCGGCGGGCACGACCGCCCTCGTCGACCGCCTGGAGCGCGCCGGCCACGTCCGGCGGGTGCGCGGCGCGACGGACCGGCGCAAGGTCGTCGTCGAGGTGGACGAGCGCGCGGTGGAGCTGGGCCAGGCATTCTTCGGCCCGCTCATCGGACGCGTGGTCGACCTGCTGGACGGCTATGACGAGCGCGAACGGGCCGCGATCCACGGCTTCCTGGAGGGCGTGCGGCGGGCCGCCTCCGAGGCGGACTGAGGCCGGGCTGCCCCGTTCCCGGCCGCCCACTCCCCTCGCATACGAGCCACCGCGCGCCGGCGGCCCGCCCGGCGCCCGGGCCCGCTCCGCTCCCGGCCGGGGCCCTCACCGCGTGAGGCGCACCACAGAACCACCAGGTAACACGGGGTTCACATTCGAGCAATGATCGGGAAATCGCCTGTTGACAAGCTTCCGGGCAAACAGACGGCGCCCCAGTGCCGCAGCGCCGCAGCACCCGCAAGTGCGTCAGACACACCCCCGAAGGAAGTGGCCCGTGACCTTCAAGGCTGAGTACATCTGGATCGACGGCACCCAGCCGACGGCGAAGCTCCGTTCCAAGACGAAGATCATCGAGGGCGCTCCCGCCGGTCTCGACGCGCTGCCGATCTGGGGCTTCGACGGGTCCTCCACGAACCAGGCCGAGGGCCACGCCTCGGACCGTGTCCTCAAGCCGGTCTTCACCTGCCCGGACCCGGTCCGCGGCGGCGACGACATCCTCGTCCTCTGCGAGGTCCTCAACATCGACATGACGCCGCACGAGTCCAACACCCGTGCCGCGCTCGCCGAGGTCGCCGAGAAGTTCGCCGCCCAGGAGCCGATCTTCGGCATCGAGCAGGAGTACACGTTCTTCCAGGACGGCTACCCGCTCGGCTTCCCCAAGGGCGGCTTCCCGGCCCCGCAGGGCGGTTACTACTGCGGTGTGGGCGCGGACGAGATCTTCGGCCGTGAGGTCGTCGAGGCGCACCTCGACAACTGCCTCGCCGCCGGTCTCGGCATCTCCGGCATCAACGCCGAGGTCATGCCCGGCCAGTGGGAGTTCCAGGTCGGCCCGCTGGCCCCGCTGGAGGTCTCCGACCAGCTGTGGGTGGCCCGCTGGCTGCTCTACCGCACCGCCGAGGACTTCGGCGTCGCCGCCACCCTCGACCCCAAGCCGGTCAAGGGCGACTGGAACGGCGCCGGCGCGCACACCAACTTCTCCACCAAGGCGATGCGCGAGGGCTACGACGCGATCATCACCGCGTGCGAGTCGCTCGGCGAGGGCTCCAAGCCGCTCGACCACGTCAAGAACTACGGCGCCGGCATCGACGACCGTCTGACCGGTCTGCACGAGACGGCCCCGTGGAACGAGTACTCCTACGGCGTCTCCGACCGCGGCGCCTCGGTCCGTATCCCGTGGCAGGTGGAGAAGGACGGCAAGGGCTACATCGAGGACCGCCGTCCCAACGCCAACGTCGACCCGTACCTGGTGACCCGGCTGATCGTGGACACCTGCTGCTCGGCGCTGGAGAAGGCCGCCCAGGTCTGATCCCCGCTCTTCCCGGAAGGGGCGACCGCCGACCCGGCGGT
>NZ_JAHHIU010000097.1:0-50365 GCF_024539815.1 Streptomyces hayashii | reverse complement strand
CCCCTTCCCGCTTCCCCGCCGGGCGGCCCCTTCCCGCTTCCCCGCCGGGTGGGCCGCGGGCCCGCTTCGCGCCGAGGACGCGTCCAAGCTGTGAGAGGAGGCTCCTGCAACGGGCGGGTGTCTGCTTCAATGGGCCCATGGCCAGCTTCCAGAAGAACACCGCGACGGGTCGCCATGACCTAGAGCCCTTCTGGCCCTCCCGTCAGCACCACGACTTCGACCGGGTGTGTTGCCGCGCGACGAACGCGCCGGCCCTCTAAAGCCGTACACCCCGGCCTTCGGCCAGCGCGCACGACGTACGTCCTCGACGAGCCCGACCACGAATCGCGGCCGTCGTCCTCCCCGACGAACTCCTCGCGTGAAAGAGCTGACCTCTCATGGCGATCACTCGTTCTCTCTCCTCCGCTCCCT
Source organism: Streptomyces hayashii (assembly GCF_024539815.1). Taxonomy (GTDB): domain Bacteria; phylum Actinomycetota; class Actinomycetes; order Streptomycetales; family Streptomycetaceae; genus Streptomyces; species Streptomyces hayashii. Next base: position 49,954 of record NZ_JAHHIU010000097.1, on the reverse strand, counting down.
CCCTCACCACCGCCTCCGCCGCCGTTCCGAACGGCGCCGCCCGTCACCGGCTGCGGGCCGTCGACCGGGACGAGGTGGTCGACGTCGCGGACTTCCTGCCGCCGGGCGCGACCTGGCTGCCCGCCCCTCAGCACACCCTGCCCGTGCTGCCGGGCCGGCCGCCGATGGTCGGCTACCTGGTGCTCGTCCCGGCCGACCAGCAGCCCCCGTTCCTGCCGGTGGCGGTGCCGGAGCGGCCCGCGGCCGACGAGGCCGGGCCCGCCGAGGGCGCCGGACGCCCGCTCGTGCGGATCGACCCGGTGCAGCGCATCGCCGAGGTGGACGGGCAGCAGCTCGACCTCACCTACCTGGAGTTCGAGCTGCTCGCGCACCTGGTGACGCACCCGAACCGGGTGCACACCCGCGACCAGCTCGTCACCACGGTGTGGGGCTACGGCCACGTGGGCGACGGCCGCACGGTCGACGTCCACATCGCGCGACTGCGCCGCAAGCTGGGCGCACAGCACCGCCAGTCGATCCAGACGGTGCGCCGCGTCGGCTACAAGTACACCCCGCCGACCGGCCGCTGACCCGGTTCGTCTGCCGACGGCAGAGCGCCGTTCCGCGTCGCGCCCGGACCGGGCACAGTCACGGCATGAGACTTCTGGTGCTGGGCGGGACGGAGTTCGCGGGGCGGGCCGTCGTGGAGGCGGCCCTCGGCCGGGGCTGGGACGTGACGGTCCTCAACCGGGGCCGGCAGACGCCGGTTCCCGGTGTCCGGTCGCTGACCGGCGACCGCACCGCGCCCGGGGGCCTCGCCGCGCTCTCCGGTCCGGGCGAAGGCGACTGGGACGCCGTCGTGGACACCTGGTCGGGAGCGCCGCGCGCGGTGCACGACGCGGCGCGGCTGCTGCGGGGCCGCGCCCGCCGGTATGTGTACGTGTCGAGCTGCTCGGTGTACGCCTGGGCCCCGCCCGCCGGGTATGCCGAGGACGCGGCGGTCGTCGAGGGCGCCGAACCCGGCGCCGGGCAGAGCGACTACGCCCGGGACAAGCGCGGCGGCGAGCTGGCCGCCCTCGACGCCTTCGGTGAGCGCGGCAGCGTCCTCGTACGGGCCGGGCTGATCCTCGGCCCGTACGAGAACGTCGGCCGGCTGCCCTGGTGGCTGACCCGGATCGCGCGCGGCGGCCCGGTCCTCGCGCCCGGCCCGCACGGTCTGCCCCTCCAGTACGTCGACGTCCGCGACCTCGCCGCGTGGATCCTGGGCGCGGTCGAGCGGGAGCTCGGCGGGCCGTACAACCTGATGAGCCCGCAGGGCCACGCGACGATGGGCGAACTGCTGGAGGCGTGCGTGCGCGCCACCGGCTCGGACGCCGAACTGCGCTGGACCGCGCCGGAGATCGTCCTCGACGCGGGCATCGAGCCATGGACCGAGCTGCCGGTGTGGGTGCCGCCGGGCACCGACATGCACGACGCCCTGCACGCGGCCGACGTCTCGCGGGCGGTCACGGCGGGGCTCGTCTGCCGCCCGGTCGAGGAGACCGTCGCCGACACCTGGAGCTGGCTGACGTCGATCGGCGGCGTCGCGCCCCATCGTCCGGACCGGCCCCGCAAGGGTCTGGACCCGGAGGTCGAGGCGAAGGTGCTCACGGCGGCCACGCAAGCTGCGGACCCGCGAGCCGCGGACCCGCAAGCCGCGGACCCGCAAGCCGCGGGGGACGGCTTCCCGGACCCGGGGGGTGTATCTGCCACCACCCCCTGAGCGGGGACCTCGGCCCAGTGACCGCCGATAAGCGGTCCGCGAGACTGACGCCATGAACGCCAACACGCAAAGCGGCAGCACGAGCACCCGGGCGCGGGCGGCGGCGCTGGCCTCCGGCCGGGCCTTCGTCCTGGCCCTGGTGTCCCTGCCCGAGGCCATCCTGTGCTACACGGTCGCCGTCGTCTCGATCGCGCTCGTCCCGGTCGTGGGGGTCGGGCTGATCACGACGCCGTGGGCGCTCACCTGGGTGCGGTCCTTCGCCGACCGGCGGCGGGCCCTCGCGGCGAAGTGGTGCGGGATACGCATCCCCTCGGCCTACCGTCCGGTGCCCCGGGACGCGAAGCCGTGGGCGCGCACGGCCGCGATGCTCCGGGACCCGGCGACCTGGCGTGATCTGCGGTGGCTTCTGGTCGACATGACGGCCGGCTATCTCACCGCGCTGCTTCCGGCCGCGCTGCTCCTCTACGCGCTGGAGGGGTTCGCGCTGGCGGCCGGGATGTGGCGGGTGTACCGGGACGCGACCGGCGACGCCTACTGGTACGGCTTCGTGCCCGTCACCGGCCAGGCGTCGGCCTTCGGCGCGGCGGCCCTGGCCTGCGTGCTCCTGGTGCTCGGCCACTTCCACGCCCCGCGTCTGCTGGCCAACCACTTCCGCCTCACCCGGGCCGCGCTCTCCCCCACGCAGGCCGAACTGGCCGAGCGTGTCCGGGTGTTGACGGACACCCGGCGGGACGCCGTGGACACGTCCGCCGCCGAGCTGCGGCGCATCGAACGGGATCTGCACGACGGCGCCCAGGCCCGGCTGGTGGCGATGGGCATGGACCTCGGCACCGTCGAGATGCTCGTCGACAAGAACCCGGAGAAGGCCAAGGAACTGCTCGCGCAGGCCCGTCGGTCGTCCGCCGAGGCGCTCACCGAGCTGCGCGACCTGGTGCGCGGCATCCATCCGCCGGTGCTGGCCGAGCGCGGACTCGGCGACGCGGTGCGGGCGTTGGCGCTGCGGCTGCCGATCGCCACCGAGGTGAGCGTCGACATCGAGGGCGGCCGTGCGGACGCTCCCGTGGAGTCGGCGGCCTACTTCGCGGTGAGCGAGGTGCTCACCAACGCGGTCAAGCACTCCGGCGCCGACCGGATCTGGGTCGACCTGCGCCACTCGGACGGCAGCCTGCGGATCTCCGTCACCGACAACGGCAAGGGCGGCGCGGCGATCGGGGCGGGCTCGGGGCTGGCCGGGATCGAGCGCCGACTCGGTACATTCGACGGCGTCCTGGCCGTCGGCTCGCCCGCCGGCGGTCCCACCATGGTGACCATGGAGATCCCTTGCGTGTTGTCCTAGCCGAAGACCTCTTCCTGCTGCGGGACGGTCTCGTCCGGCTGCTGGAGGCCTACGACTTCGAGATCGCCGCCGCGGTCGAGACCGGGCCCGAACTGGGGCGGGCCCTCGCCGAACTGGAGCCGGACGTCGCCGTGGTCGACGTCCGGCTCCCGCCCACGCACACGGACGAGGGTCTTCAGTGCGCGCTGGAGGCCCGCCGCAGGAGACCGGGACTGCCGGTGCTCGTCCTCTCCCAGCACGTCGAGCAGCTGTACGCGCGCGAGCTGCTCGCCGACGGCAGCGGCGGAGTCGGCTATCTGCTGAAGGACCGGGTGTTCGACGCGGAGCAGTTCGTGGACGCCGTGCGGCGGGTCGCCGCGGGCGGCACGGCGATGGACCCGCAGGTGATCCAGCAGCTGCTGGCCAGGCGGGCGCACGACGGCCGGGGGCCGGTGGACCGGCTCACCCCCCGCGAACGGGAGGTTCTGGAGCTGATGGCGCAAGGCCGGTCGAACGCGGCGATCGCGGGCAGTCTGGTCGTCACCGAGCGGGCGGTCGCCAAACACACCGCGAACATTTTCGTGAAGCTGGGTCTGGAGGTCTCGGACGACGACAACCGCAGGGTGCTGGCGGTGCTGGCCTATCTGGACCGGGATGACTGAGCCGCCAACTGCCACGTGGTGTGAGGGTTTTGGGGCTGTTTTGTCGCAGGGACGTCTCATGAATTTCTGAAGCTGCTGAACACCTGTGAGGCGTGGTGCGTAAGGGAGGAAGCAGCTTCAGCTTCACTCCTGTCGGGCGCCTCGATGCTGCCCCGCAAGGAAGTCAGAGGAGTTCCATGGGACGCAACACACGTAAACGCCGTTCGTCGATGGCCACCAAGGCCGTGGCAGCATCGGCGGCCCTAGCGCTCGGCGGGGGCGGGCTGATCTGGGCGAACTTCTACGCTTCGGCGCACGAGTCGAACAGCTCGGGCCAGAACGAGACCAAGGCCGCCAACGCGGCAGTGCAGGTCGCCACCATCTCCTGCCCGGACGTGGGGCAGAAGCTGACGAGCGTGCCCAACGGGGCCAAGCAGGGCGTCGCGACCGAGCTGGCCAACCTCGACAAGCAGATCACCGAGGCCTACGCCCGGCTCGCCTCGACGCGCCAGGCCCAGGCCGGTGACTCCGGTTTCGTGCAGAACGCGATCGTCGGCCCCCTCAAGGAGAAGCGGGCCGCGACGATCGACCGGATCCGCATCAACATCCAGCGCTCGGGCGGCCAGTTCGACAACTCGCTGAGCCAGCTCGCGGCCTGCACCACGCAGGCGGCGAACAACACGAACGCCGGGCAGAACAACGGCGGCCAGAACAACGGCGGCCAGCAGAACAACGGTGGCCAGCAGCAGAACGGCGGCCAGAACAACGGCGGCCAGCAGAACAACGGCGGTCAGCAGCAGAACGGCGGCCAGCAGAACGGCGGCCAGAACAACGGCGGTCAGAACAACGGCGGTCAGAACAACGGCGGCCAGCAGCAGGGCGGCAACGGCGGTCAGGGCGGCAACGGCCCCGTCGCCTCGGACTTCGTCGACATCACGAAGGTCCAGGCGAACGTCAAGGCCAAGCCCGGCAAGAACGGCAAGGCCTCGAACGGCACGTTCACCGTGTCCTGCGGCGTGAACGCGAACAAGAACTTCAACACCGACAACGTGATCGTGGCGCCCGGCGTGACCAACGGCGCGCACCACACGCACGACTACGTCGGCAACCAGAAGATCAACGCGTTCTCCAGCAACAACACGTTCCTGCAGGGCGGGACCAGCTGCTCGAACAAGAGCGACCTGTCGTCCTACTACTGGCCCGTGCTGCGTCTGCAGAACGGCACCCAGGAGTTCGACCAGAACCGGGACGGCGGCGGCAAGGAAGGCAACGTCGGCAAGATCCTGACCGCTCAGCAGGCCGAGATCAAGTACGTCGGCAGCCCGAAGAGCAAGGTCGTCGCGATGCCGCAGTTCCTGCGGATCATCACGGGTGACGCCAAGACCACCACCAACGGTCTGGCCAACGCCAACGCGCACTGGAGCTGCACCGGCTTCGAGAACAAGGTGCAGCTGACCGAGCAGTACCCGATCTGCCCCCAGGGCAGCAAGGTCGTCCGCTCGTTCGCCTTCCAGAGCTGCTGGGACGGCAAGAACATCGACAGCGCCAACCACCGTTCGCACGTGGCCTTCGCCGACGCCAACGGCAACTGCCAGAACGGCTTCAAGGCCATCCCGCAGCTGACGATGCGTCTCATCTACAGCGTGCCCGCGCCGGTCATCCAGAACGGTCAGGTGAAGAACGCCTACGCGGTCGACGGCTTCCCGGAGCAGCTCCACAAGCCGTCCACCGACCACGACGACTTCATCAGCATCACGAAGAACGGCCTGGCGAACAAGATCGCCAACTGCGTGAACAACGGCCAGCGCTGCCAGTGACACACTGACACGATGACCGCATGAGAGAGCCGGCGGTGGGATCTCCCACCGCCGGCTCTCTGCTGTCCGGAGAAGGACCGGAGTTCAGTGACCCGCGTGCGCGGAGTGGTCGGTCCCCTCCTCGATGTCCCCGCCGAGCGTGGTGCGCAGCGCGGCGACCGTGGCGTCCTCGCCGACGGCCACCCACTTGCGGCCCACGAGGTAGTGACCGCCGTAGTCCTTGGCCGTGTTGATCCACTCGCGCAGTCCGCGGTCCGTGGCGAACGTGGCGAGGATGAACCTGCCGTCGGCGTTCTTGCAGATGGCCTGGCGGATCTCGTCCGCGTCGGTCTGCATGTCCGGTGTGCACTTCACCTCGGCGGCCAGCTGCTCCAGGCTGCCGGTCGCCACCCGGGGGATGGACACCTCGGCCTTCCCGGAGCCGCCGGAAGAGCATCCCGCCAGCAGCAGCGCCGCCGCGGCGGCCGCCGCCGCGAGCATCGGTCGGGTCATCTTCATCTGTTCCTCCAAGCGAGAGCCTCGCCCTGGATACGGCTCCCGCGCGCGGTGTGCTCAAAATACCGGTGCCAGGTGGGGACACGCGTGCGAAAGTGAGCCGGTGAACCAAGACTGGGAAGATCGCGTGACCGCCGCCTGGGCCTCCTTCGACGACTACCCGGAGGAGAAAGCGGCGGACTTCCGGGCCGTGATCGACGCGCTCGTCGCCGAGCTGCCCGAGAACAGCCCGCTGGGCCCCTTCGAGCAGGCCTGCGCCTGGGACTCGACCGGCCATTCGGACCTGGCGGCCCCCCTGTACCGGGAGGCGATCGCCCGCGGCCTGGGCGACGTCAGCGGCTACAAGGGCAGGCGCGCCAAGATCCAGCTCTCCAGCTCGCTGCGCAACATCGGCCGCGCACAGGAGGGCGTCGAGCTGCTGACCCCCGAACTGGCTGCTCCGTCCGACGAGTTGGACGACGCCGTGCGCGCCACGCTGGCCCTGTGCCTGTCGAGCCTCGGCCGGGACCGCGAGGGGCTGTCTCTCGTCCTCGGCGCCCTGGCCCCTCATCTGCCGCGCTACCAGCGTTCGATGGCCAACTACGCACGGGCGCTCGTCACCGACTGAACGGCAGAGCGGAAGCCGGACCGACCGACGGACCGAAGGGCGGACCGACGGACGGACCGAAGGGCGGGCCGAAGCGCGGACGGGGAGCGCCCGGGGTGGCCGGCCGACGGCCGAGGAGCTGCGGAAACGGGCCGCGGACCGACCGGCGGACGAGCCGATGGCCGACGGCGTGACACCGGCCGGCCGGTCAGGGGCCGGGCGGCGGACCGCCCGGCAGCCGCCGCTCGGGCCGGTGCGCAGCCGCCCCCCGGCCGGTGCGCGGTCCCGTTCGGGCGCGGTGACCATCGCACGTCTCGCTCGTTCTGCTGGGCGTGCAGTCACAGGATGTCGCCCCTCGCCCCGCAGCCGGATCCGCCGCCGACCGGATCGTCGACGTAGAGCAGGCCGAAGCCGCGCTCGTCGAGCACTATCCGCGTCTGGTCCGGCTCGCCTATCTCGTGCTGCCGCCCGGCCTCGGCCGCGGCCGGCGCGTCCTGACCGCGCACGCCCTCGTCCAGCGCGCCCTGCCCCGCGGCCGTGCCTCCGCTCCCGTCATCCCGGCCCAGTCCACCGGCCGCGACGGCGATCCCGGGTACGCGTACGTCCGTCTCCAGGTGGTCCGCACGGCGCTGGAGGCGGGGTTGCCGCTGACGCTGCGGGCCTGGCCCAAGCGGGCGCAGTTGCCGCCGCTGTTCCCCCAGGTGTGGGGGCTGCGCCTGTTCCCCCGCCCGGGCGGCGCCGACGAACTCGCCCTCGACCAGCGGCTCGCCGCCCTGTCGGGCCCGGCGCGTGCCGCGTACGTCCTGCGCGGTCTGGAGCGGCTCCCCGACGGCGATGTGCGCGAGGCGCTGACCGGGGCCGGCGTCGAGGAGGTGGAGGCGGCGCTGCGGGAGGCCGCCGGGGTCCCGGCCGCGCAGTACGCGCTGCTCGCCGAATCCACCGAGTTCGACCCCTGCGCCCTCCAGGCCCGGCCCACCGATCTGATCCGCCGGCGCCGGCACACCAGGGCGGCGCTCGCCGCCGCGGCCGCGCTGGCCGTGTGCGGCGCACTGGTCGCGCTGCCCGGCGACGGCTGGGGACCGGACGGCGCGGCCGCCCCGGTGTACGCGCAGAACCCGGCCGCCGAGGCCGCCCTCGACCCCGGGCGGCTGGTGAGGATCTCCCCCACCGTCTGGAAGACCTCCGCCCGCACCGACTTCTCGGTGTGGCCCGCGCGCGGCGCGCTGACTCGTGACACCACGCTGCTGCGCCGCGCGCTCGCCGTCTGGGCCCGCCCGGGCGAGACCGTCCAGGTGTCCGCCACGCCGGAGACGCCGGCCGGCGGCCCCGCCGGTCCGCCACAGCTCCTCTACGCGGGCGAGGTCGGCAACGCGCGCGTGGTGATCCTCTACGACGGGCTGCGCATCGCCCGCTATGCGGAGCCCCGGGACGGCACGGCCGGGGCGGCCCTCGACTTCGCCCGGGTCGACGGCGCGACCGGCGCCGAGGCGGCCGCGCTGGTGCTCGACCGGGCCGACGGCAACGTCCGCTACCTCACGGCCCCCTGGGTGACCAAGGCCGCCGAGCGGGACCTGTCGAAGCCGGGCGCCGGGGCGATGGACCTGACGCTGACCGACGGGATCACCTCGCCGCTGGCCAGCCCGGCCGCCCGGACCGGCGCGTGCACGACGTGGAACGTGCTCCAGCTGACGGACGCCTCGGGCGGTCACCTCCTCAGCGACCTCGGCGAACTCGTCCCCGCCCGCCTCACCGCGGGGCGTCCGGGCGCGGCCCGGGAGGCGAGCGGGGCGCAGGCGCTGCGGACCTGGGCGCCGTTCGCGTGTTCGCTGGCGGACGCGCGTGGGCAGGGCGTGCGGACGGTCAACGCGTGGGGCTACGCGCGCCAGCCGCTGCCCGACGGGAGCGGCTCGGCGGCCTGGGTGTGCACCAGGGCCGAGACCTGGCGGGGCGACGGGAACCGGGTGCTGGCCCAGTTCCACACGCCGGGTGGGCTGTTCGGGGCGGCCGTGGCGAAGGCCGGTGACGTCCCGGCGTGCGGTCCGCGCGATCCGCATGTGCTGGCCGGGGTGCTGTGGAAGTCCAAGGGCGGCCACTGGTACCTCCTCGCGGCCGGCGACAAGGAGACGGCGTCCGTGCGGTCGACGGGCGGGGTGCGCGGCTCCGGGCGGGGGAACCTGCTGACGGTGGCGGCGAAGCAGGGCGCGCAGGCCGGTCTGGAGGGCGAGTTGAGCGACGGACGGCCGATCAGCGGGCTGCGCTGACGGCTCGTTCGGGCGAACCGGCGCGAGTTCTCGCACAGGGGTTCACCCGCGGTCTACCCATCAGTACATTGACGTCATGTCTAACAACGTCGGCCGGGCGCCCCTCAAGGCCCGCAAGGTGTCCTTCTCCTGGGAGGACACCCCGCTGCACTGGGTGCCGGGGGATCCCTTCACCACGCACACCGTCAACGTGCTGCATCTGCTGCTGCCGGCCGGTGAGCGGTGGTTCGTGCACGTGTACAAGCAGGTGCTGCCTCTCGTCCGGGACGACCGGCTGCGTGAGGACGTCATCGGTTTCATCGGGCAGGAGGCGATGCACTCCCAGGCCCACGACGAGGTGCTGCCGCATCTGCGGGAGCACGGGCTCGACCCGACGCCGTACACCGCGCAGGTCGACTGGTTCTTCGAGAAGCTGCTCGGGGACCGCGCCCTGCCGCCGGGGCGGGCCCGGCGCTGGTGGCTGATGGAGCGGGTGGCGCTGATCGCGGCCATCGAGCACTACACCGCCTTCCTCGGCGACTGGGTGCTCAACGCCGGGGAACTGGACCGGCGGGGCGCCGACCCCACCATGCTGGACCTGCTGCGCTGGCACGGCGCGGAGGAGGTCGAGCACCGGTCCGTCGCCTTCGACCTCTTCCAGCACGTGGACGGCGGCTACCGGCGCCGGGTGCGGACCTGGGCGGCGGCGTTCGCGACGATGGTGTTCCTGTGGCAGCGCGGGATCCGCTTCTTCATGGCGAACGACCCCACGCTCGTCGACGGCCGCGGCTCCATCAGGGACTTCTACGTCCGCGGCCGGCGGGGCACGCTGCCCGCGACCGGCGATCTGCTGAGGTCGGTCCCGCGTTATCTGAGCCGGGCCTACCATCCCTCGCAGGAGGGGTGCACCGAGCAGGCGGTCGCCTATCTCGCCTCCTCCCCCGCCGCGCTGGCCGCGCTCGCCGCGGAAGAGAGGGCCTCCTGATGCCGAAGCCGATGCCCCTGGTGGCGGTCGCCGGCGCCGCGCTGCTGGTCCGGCGGGCGCTGCGGCACCGGATCCGGGCCTCGCCGTTGTGGCCGATGCCCGCCCTGGCGGAGCCGGTGTCCGGGCGGCCCCGGTCGCGGGCGCTGCGGCTGCGGGTGGCCGCGCGCGAGCCGGTCGCCGACGGCGTGGTCCGACTGCGTCTGGAGGGGGCCCGGTTGCCGCGCTGGGAGCCGGGGGCGCATCTGGACCTGGTGCTGCCGTCGGGGCTGGTGCGGCAGTACTCGCTGTGCGGGGACCCGCTGGACGCCACGTCCTACACGGTCGCCGTACGGCTCGTGCGGGACGGCCGGGGCGGCTCACATGAGGTGCACGAACAGGTGCGGGAGGGGACGGAGGTCGAGGTGCGCGGGCCCCGCAACCGTTTCCCGCTCGTGCCGGCCTCCTCGTACCTCTTCGTCGCCGGAGGCATCGGCATCACCCCGATCCTGCCCATGCTGCGGTCCCTGCCCGAAGGCGTCGCGTGGCGGCTGGTCTACGCCGGTCGCACCCGGGCGTCGATGCCGTTCCTGGAGGAGCTGGCCGCGTTCGGGGACGACCGGGTGACGGTGGTGGAGGGGCGGCCGGATCCCGACGCGCTCCCTGCGGGTCTGCCGGAGGACACGGCCGTGTACTGCTGCGGTCCCGAGGGGCTGATGGCGGCGGTGCGCGCGCGGTGGCCGCAGGTGCGGCTGGAACGGTTCGCCGCCCGCGCGGCCGGCGACGGCGAGCCCTTCGAGGTCGAACTGCGGTGCACCGGAAGGACGTTGACGGTCCCCACCGGATCGACCCTGCTGGCCGCCGTGCGCTCCGAGCTGCCGGACACCGTCTACTCGTGCGAGCAGGGTTTCTGCGGGACCTGCCGGCAGACGGTGCTGGCGGGCGAGGTGGATCACCGTGACGAGCTGCTCACCGACGCCGAGCGCGGCGACTCGATGCTGATCTGCGTCTCGCGTGCGCGGGGTGAGCGACTCGTGCTGGACATGTGAGGGCGCGGTCGACGGATCAAGGGGAACACCTGGACCGGTCCGGTCCGTTCGAGTCCGGATTCGATCGGTAAGGTGTTCGTATGACTACCGGGGTTCGTCGCAGAATGGGAGTCGAGGAGCGTCGGCAGCAGTTGATCGGCGTCGCCCTCGAACTGTTCGCCCAGCGTTCGCCGGACGAGGTCTCGATCGACGAGATAGCCGCGGCCGCGGGTATCTCGCGCCCCCTCGTCTACCACTACTTCCCCGGCAAACTCAGCCTGTACGAGGCCGCGTTGAAGCGGGCGTCGGAGGATCTGGCGAGCCGGTTCACCGAGCCGCGCGAAGGGCCGCTGGGAGCCCGGCTGCTGCGCGTGATGCACCGGTTCTTCGACTTCGTCGACGCCCACGGGCCCGGTTTCTCCGCCCTCATGCGCGGCGGCCCGGCGGTCGGCTCGTCGACCACCAACGCGCTCGTCGACTCCGTGCGCCAGATCGCCTACGAACAGATCCTGTCGCATCTGGGCGTGACCGACCCGCCGCCGCGGCTGGAACTGATCGTCCGCTCCTGGATCTCGCTCGCCGAATCGACCGCGCTGATCTGGCTGGACGGGCGGCGCATCCCGCGCGAGGAGCTGGAACTTCAGCTCGTGCACGACTTCGCCGCGCTGACCGCCGTCAGCGCGGCCTACGACGACGAGCTGCGCCTCCTGCTGCGGCCGATGCTGGGCGGCGAGCCGGCGGACGGCCCCTTCGGCGAACTGGCCACCCGGCTCATCGCCCTGGCCTCCTGAGACCGCCCGGGCCGCCCAGGCTCCTGATCCTGCTCCTGCTCCTGCTCCTGCTCCTGCTCTAGCTTTCGTACTTGCGGTACGACGGGTCGAGGTCGCGCACCTCGGCGGAGGCGTGCACCGACGTGACGCCGTCCGTGGGAGCGACGTGCTTGCGCAGCAGGTCCAGTACGGCTTCGGTGAGCCGGGTCTTGGTGTCGTCGGAGCGGCCCGCCAGCAGCGCGAGCGTGACGTGCACGATGGCGGGACCGCCCGCCCCCGTCGACCGCACGACGTCTCCCACCACTTCGTCCTCGGTGCGCAGGACCCGCGTCTTGCACGCTTCGAGCCGCGCGGCCGCCACCTCGACGACCACCGGGTGCAGCGCGAGCGCGAACGCGTTCCAGTCGACATGGTCGAGCGCCGGGGAGCGTTCGACGGTGATCTGCGGCATGAGAACTCCTGTTCTGGGGCGGCAACAGGAGCAACCCTAATTCGTCAGCCGCAGGGCCAGCATCGCGATGTCGTCCTCCCGGTCGTGGCCGAAGCTGGTGAGGAGGGTGTCGCACAAGGCGTCCAGGCCCGGCATGGCGCCGGTGGCCGCCGCGCGCAGCTGCTCCATCGACACCGCGAGATCGGTGCCCCGGGTCTCGATCAGTCCGTCGGTGACCATCAGGAGCCGGTCGGTGGGATCGAGGAGCAGTTCGGTGGGCGGCGGGTGGGGGACGCCCGGGCCGAGCAGCGGACCGGCCGCCTTCACATAGTCGGCGCTGCGGCCGTCCCGGACGATCAGCGGCGGGATGTGGCCCGCGTTGGCGACGTGGGCGCGTCCGGTGCCGGGGTCGAGCAGGACCAGGCAGACGGTCGCGGTGACCCCGGGGTGGTAGAGCTGGAGCATCCGGTCGAGGCGCTCGGCGAGCACGGCCGGGTCGCTCTCGTCGACGCAGTAGGCGCGCAGCGCGTGCCGTATCTCGACCATCACCGTGGCCGCCTCCAGCGAGTGCCCCACGACGTCGCCGACCGCGGTCAGCACCCCGTCCCCGGTGCGCAGGGCGGCATAGAAGTCGCCGCCGATCTCCGTCTCGCGCGAGGCGGGCACGTACCGTACGACGACGTCGACGCCCGGCAGCTCGGGCAGCCGGTGCGGCTGGGGCAGGAAGCTGTGCTGGAGGGTGAGGGCGACGTGCCGCTCGGCCCAGTACATCAGCAGCGGCTCGGCGGCGAGCGCGGTGGCCTGGGCGAGCCGGGCCAGCAGCGACTCGCGCCCGGGGTCCACCCGGCGCACCCCGCGGGTCGGGGCGGCCACACAGACCGCGCCCCGGCCGTCCTGCGTCGGGATCAGCACCAGACGTGCGTCGTGCTGCATCCCCGGCCGGAAGAACCCGGCCGGCCACAGCGGCGCGGACGCCGTGGTGATCCGCACCCCCGCCTGCCCGTGGGTGAGCCGCCGCAGCAGTGCGGCCACGGCCCGGTGGGCCTCCGCGTCCGGCAGCGCGAGCGAGGTGCGGCTGCGGGGAGCGCCGCGGTACAGCTCGTCGTCCGGCCCCAGGACGAAGACGGCGGCGGGTGCGCCGGTGAGCCGCGCCGCGCCCTCGGCCGCCGCGTCGGCGAGTTCCTGCGGGGAGCGGGCCGACTGGATGGCCACGATCGCCTCCGACAGCAGGGTCAGCCGCCGTGCCGCCGCCTGGTCGTCGGCCCGCAGCCGCGCGGCGCGCACCGCCGCGCGGACCACCGCGTCGATCTCCCCGGGCGAGGCGGGCAGCGTCAGACGGGCCTCGCCGCCCGCGTCCGGTCCCTCCGCCGGGTCGCCGGGCTCCCCCTGGTCCGTCCCGGCCGTCGAGAAGTGCACGACGGGCACACCGGCCATGTGCGGCCTGGCCTTGAGCCGGCGGCGCAGTTCGAAGCCGCTCATGTCCGGCAGCTCCACGTCGACGAGGGCCACGTCGGGCAGGCCGCCCTTGCGCAGCCGCACGTCCAGTTCGACGAGTGCCTCGTGACCGGTGCCGACCGCGACGACCTGGTGACCGGCGCGGCGCAGCACGGTCCCCAGAGCGAACCGGCCGGCGGCCGTGCGGTCCACGACGAGCACCGTCGTGTCTGTCCGTCTGCCGTCGACGCTCATCAAGTCAGCCTCGGACTCCCCGGTGGAGCAGGCCGGGTTCGAGGCCTGCTCCACCAAGGTAGTGCCGCTGTCTAGGGCGTCGTCCGGGAGAACACCGCCACGGTTTTGGCCGGAACGGCGAACGTGCCCGATTCCTTCGCGTACGAGGAGGAGCGCACGGTCGGGTCCGCGCCGGTCGCCTGCACCGGGTGCAGGCGGTAGCCGGTCCCGGCGAGCGCGGCGACCGTCTGCTTCTGCGCGTCGGGCGTCGCGTTGAACACGACGACCAGGTCGCCCAGCCGCATGGTGATCACTCCGGGCGTCTCCTGCTCGCCGGACAGCGGGAAGGACAGCGCCGACTGGACCTGAGCGGCCGTCGCCAGGGAGAACGCCTTCTCCGTCGTCCGGATCCGCAGCAGGTCGCGGTAGGCGGCGGAGGCCGCGGTGATCTGCGGGCAGCCCACTTCGACGGTGGTCAACAGGGGCTTGGCGTAAGGCCACTTGGACGCGTTGTCGGCGGCCGGGGGCAGTCCGCGGCCGAAGCCGTTGCCGGCGGCGCAGTTCCAGTGGATCGCGTTGAACCAGTCGCCGCTGTCGAAGGAGTTGCGGTCGAGGGACTTCGAGCGCAGCAGGTCGGTGCCGGCCTGCGACAGGGCCGGCCCCTGGGAGAGCGCGGCGGTGGCCATGGCCAGGACCTGCATCCGGGAGCGGTCGTCGGCGGAGGTGCCGGCCGGCAGCTTGTAGGCCAGGGCGTCGAACAGCGACTCGTTGTCGTGGGCGTCGACGTAGGCGAGGGCGTCGCCGGGCGCGTGCGCGTAGCCGGCCGGGGCGCCGTTGTAGTCGACCTCGGCGCCGGTCACCTCCTTGCCGTCGGTGTCGGTGAAACGGTAGGCGGCGAGGTTTCCGGACAGGCCGACCTTGAGGAGGTCCTGGTAGTGCAGCAGCCGGGCCTTCTGCTGTGCCGAAGTGCCGTTGTTCGAGGAGGAGTTGGGGTCGGTGTACAGCCCGGAGGCGAAGCCCTGCACTCCCGGGTCCTCGTCGAAGGGGCCGCCGCCGCGGACGGCGTCGCGCGCCCGGTCGGAGAACGTGGCGACACCGGTTCCCGCCATGTTCTTCTGCGTGGCCTGCACGAAGCGGGCGTCGTCGGCGACCTCGCCGAAGTTCCAGCCCTCTCCGTAGAGAATGATCTTCTTTCCGTCGACGCCGTCCCGGGCGGGGGTCAGTGCGTCCAGCGCCTTGCGCACCGCGAGGATGTTGGCCTTCGGGTGGTGCCCCATGAGGTCGAAGCGGAAGCCGTCGACCTTGTACTCCCTGGCCCAGGTGACCACCGAGTCGACGACCAGCTTGCCCATCATGGCGTTCTCGGTGGCCGTGTTGGCGCAGCAGGTGCTGGTGGCGACGGAGCCGTCGGCGAGGAGCCGCTGGTAGTAGCCGGGGACGATCCGGTCGAGAACGCTGGTCTGCGCCTGTCCGCTCGCCGCGGTGTGGTTGTAGACGACGTCCATGACGACCCTGAGTCCGTCGCGGTTGAGCGCCTGGACCATTCTGCGGAACTCGACGATGCGGGCCGTCCCGTCCGGGTCGGTGGCGTAGGAGCCCTCGGGGACCGTGTAGTGGTACGGGTCGTACCCCCAGTTGTACGCGTCCTTCGCGGCGATCGCGGAAACGCATTCCTGCTGTTTCTCGGAGGCCGCCGGGTAGGAGGCGAGGTCGCAGTCGGCGGTGGCCTGGTCGGCTCTGCGCTCGGCGATGGTGGCGATGTCGAAGACGGGCAGCAGGTGGACGTAGGACGTGCCCGCCGCCGCCAGCTCCCGCAGATGCTTCGAGCCGTCGCTCCCGCGGTCCGTGAACGCCAGGTAGGTGCCCCGGTCCTTCGCCGGGACGGTCGGGTCCGCGACGGAGAAGTCCCGGACGTGCAGCTCCTGGATCTGGGCGTCGCGCAGCGGGACCGCCTTCGGCTTGGCCGTCTTCGACCAGCCGCCGGGGGCGAGGGAGCGGTCGCCGAGGTCGACGACGAGGCTGCGTGCGGAGTCGGCGGTGAGGGCCAGCGAGTAGGGGTCGGTCACCTTGTTGACGACGACCTTGCGCACGCTGGGCGCCCACACGGTCACGACGTACCGGTAGGGCTTGTTCCGCCAGCTGCCGGGACCGGTCACGGACCAGACGCCGGTGGCGTCGTCGCGCCGCATGGCGACCGTGGTTCCGTCGAGTTCCAGGGCCACCTGCTGCGCCGTCGGCGCCCAGACGGACAGCGTGGGGCGGCCGTCGTGGAAGACCGGGCCGAGCCGCGCCGCGGTCGCGCCCGCGTACAGGTCGTCCAGCGCGCCCGCGATCTGCACGCCGGTCGCCGCCAGGACGGCCCCCTCCCCGGTCCGCTGGGAGGCGACGATCTGGCCCGTCAGCGCCTCGCGCACCCGGTCCCGGTCGCGCGGGTCGACGGACCAGGCGGTGTAGTCCTTGAGGTGCGGGTACTTGGCCTTCTGGGCGTCGGTGAGCGCGCTCTTCGTCAGCCGCAGCCACTTGGCGGCGCCGGTGAGTCTGCCGTCCTCGACCGCGATCGCGCCCTCACGGCTGTAGAGCAGCTGCGTGGAGGCGGCGCCCTCCGAGCCGTTCCAGGCCACGGTGTTCCGGTCGATCCAGACCGCCCTGGAGGTGGTGAGGTCGAGGGCCGCCGCGGACCCGGCCGGCTGCGGGAGCAGGTACTTCTCCTGACCGTTCAGCAGCCACACCTCGTGGCCGTTCGCGGTGAGGTCGAGCGAGCGGTCGGAGGCGAGATCCTTCTCGTCCCCCTTGTGGACGATGTAGCTCAGGCTGGTGGCGCCGGCGGCCAGGGGCACCTCGAAGACCGCGCCGTAGGCGTCGGTCCGGGCGGGCCGGAGCGGCTTGGACCATTCGGTGGGGTTCGCGGCGCCCGTCCAGACGTGCAGACCCCAGTCGTCGTAGTCCCCGTCGGCACGGTGGTAGTGCAGGACGGCCTTCGCGGTGTCCTGGGCCGGATACTCGGGCCGCTGCGTGAGGACCGCCTCCTTGCCCTGCTCGATCCAGACCTCGCCGGTCTTGGTGACGTCGATGGTGCGGTCGGCGGAGACGTCCTTGTTCCCCGTCCTGTCGATGACGAGGAAGCCCACGCTCGACGCTCCCGGCTTCAGCTTGACGTAGGCGAAGGCGCCGTACGCGTCCCGGCCTGCGAACGGGTGACTTCCGGGCCAGGTGGTCGACTCGCCGTCGGCGAGGTCGCCCCAGGCGTACAGGCCCCAGTCGGCGTAGTCGCCGTCGGCGCGCTTGTAGTGGACGATCGCGTAGTCGCGGGAGGACGCGGTGGGAGCCTTCTCGACGGGCGGTGCGCCGGTCACGGAGGCGGCGGAGGCGGCGGAGGTGCGCCCGGCCGGGTCCACGACGACGGCCTTGTAGCGCAGGGGCGTGCCGGCCGGCACGTCCGCGCCGATCGTCTGGGTCACCTTGTAGGGGGCGTGGTCGGCGGAGCCGAGCGTCTGCCACCTGCCGTCGCCGGTCTGAGCGGCGAAGACGACGCGGTCGAGCCGCCCGCCTCCGACGTCCGCGCCGAGTTCGACGGTGCCGGTGGCGCCGGCGGCGGGGGCGTGCAGCGTGATCGTCGGCCGGGCGGCGGGGGCGGCGGGCCTGCGGTCGGCCTTGAGGACGATCGCCGAGCCCGCGGGAACGGTTACCGTCACTTTCCCGTCGGCGCCGGACGTGACCGTCGTCCTGGCGCCGTAGATCCCGCGGAACGCGGTGTTCGCGGAACCGGTTTCGAACGTCGCCTTCTTCGCCGTGCCGGCGTTGTTGAAGGCGACGACGTACTCGGTCGTGTCCTTGCCGAGGCCGTTGCGGGAGAAGGCGTAGACGCCGGGGCCGTCGGCCGCGTAGCGCTCGGTCTGGACGCCGTCGGTGAGGGCCGGGTTGGCCTTGCGGAGCGCGGCGAGGGACGCGATCTGCCGGTACAGCGGGGCGGAGGCGTCGTAGGCGTCGCTCGCGTGGGTGCGGCCGGTGCCGATCTCGTCGTCGTCGAGGTAGTCGGCGACCTTGGAGGCGAACATCGTCTGGCGGGCGTCCTTGTCGCCGCCGGAACCGGTGAAGCCCTGCTCGTCGCCGTAGTAGACGACCGGGTTGCCGCGGCTGAGGAACATCAGCTCGTTGGCGAGTTCGTCCTTGGCGAGGAGTTCGGCGTCGGTGGCCTTCGGGTTGTCCTGGTTCAGGAAGTACCCGATGCGGCCCATGTCGTGGTTGCCGAGGAAGGTGACCTGCTCGTAGGCGTTGGCCTTGTCGGTCGTGTACTTGTAGTCGTCGCCGAAGACCGAGGCGAGCTTGCGCGCGCTGCCGCCCTGGGAGGCGTACTGGCGGGCGGCTTCCTGGAAGGGGAAGTCGAGCGTGGCGTCGAGACGGCCCCGGGTGACGTAGGGGGAGGTGACGGACGTGTCGGCGGAGTAGACCTCGCCGAACATGAAGAAGTTCTTGCGCCCGTGCCGGGCCGCGTACGCGTCGAGGGCGGTCGCCCACTGCGTCCAGAACTCCATGTTCACGTGCTTGACGGTGTCGATCCGGAAGCCGTCGATGCCGAAGTCGCGCACCCAGCGCTGGTAGATCCTCTCCATGCCGCTGACGACCTCGGGACGCTCGGTCCACAGGTCGTCGAGTCCGGAGAAGTCGCCGTACGTCGTGGACTCGCCGGCGTAGGTCGAGTCACCGCGGTTGTGGTACATCGTGGGGTCGTTGAGCCAGGACGGGACCTTGGCGTTCTTCTTCGCGGCGGGGACCGCCGGGGTGCGGGGGAAGGAGTCCGCGTCCACGGCCGGGAACGGCGACCGGCCGTCGGCGTGGTCGGCGTCGTCGAACGGCGTGCCGTCCTTCGCCAGATACGGGAACGCACCCTTGGACAGGTAGTCGTAGGACTTCTCCGCGTTGTCGACGACGTCGGCGGTGTGGTTGGCGATGACGTCGAAGAAGACCTTCATGCCCTTGGCGTGCGCCTTGGCGATGAGGCTCTTCAGGTCCTCGTTCGTGCCGAAGTGGGGGTCGACCCGGGTGAAGTCGGTGATCCAGTAACCGTGGTATCCGGCGGAGGCGTTGCTCCCCGTGCCCTGCACCGGTTGGTTCTTGAAGATGGGGGCCATCCAGATGGCGGTGGTGCCGAGGCCCTTGATGTAGTCGAGCCTCTTCGTCAGGCCCTTGAGGTCGCCGCCCTGGTAGAAGCCCTTGTCGGTGGGGTCGTAGCCGGTCGACAGGCGGGAGCCGGTCAGTCCGCCGCGGTCGTTGGCGGTGGTGCCGTTGGCGAATCGGTCCGGCATGACGAAGTAGAACTGCTCACGGGTGTCGTCGTGCCGGGCGGGCGCGGCGGCGAGCTTCGCGTCGGAGGGGGGCGGAGGCGGGCTGTCGGCCCGCGCGGCGAGCGGCTGGACCAGGGCGGCGGTCAGGGCGGCCACGGTGACGGCGGCCACTCGTCCGGCGCGGGCGGTTCGGCGCGTCCCGGGCGCCGGCCATCTCGGTATCACAGGTGGGAACTCCTTGCGGCTGCGGCTCTGTTGGGTCCGACCCCTGCGCCTGGCGCGATTGCGTCGACGGGCGCCCGCGCGACGGTATCGCCGACGCAAGCCTTACAGCAAGGGTCGTGAAAGAACGAGAAAGAACTTTCACGACCCTTGCTCACGGGCCGGTTCAGCAGCTGGACTTGCCCACGTAGAGCGCCAGCGCCGTTCCGGCGCCCAGCGTCGCCGTGAACCGCCCCGAGGAGTCCACGCTGACGGCGGTGTCGTTCTGGACGTTGCAGTACGTGCCCGCGGGCAGGGAGGTGCTGTACGTCCGGCTCAGCGCGGTGGTCTCGTGGTTGATGGCCACGAAGCCCTTGTCGCCGCGGCCGAAGGCGATGGCGTCGTTGCCGTCGTCCCACCAGTTCGTAAGCCCCTGCCCCCGGGTGGCGTTGCGGAAGGCGACCATCGACCCGATCTCCGGCCAGGCGTGCTGGCACTTCCAGCCGTCCTGCCAGCATGCGGTGACGGCACCGCCGTCGGGGGGTCCGGCGTCCGCGTCCGTCCACTCGTAGCCGGAGTTCACGTCCGGTGCGCCGTAGGGGTACGCGAGCATGAAGACGTTGGCCAGCGTGTAGTTCGCGCCGTCCTTGTAGTTCAGGGTGGAGCCGTTGCGCTCGGTGTCGTGGTTGTCGACGAAGACGCCCGCTGCCGAGCTGCTCAGATACCCCCAGCCCTCGCCGTAGTTCTTGAGGTAGGCGAGGTTCTCGTCGTTGAAGACGCGCTTGAGGTCGTAGGCGTAGCGGAACTCCTGGACGTCTCCGTTGCCGGTGTACTCGGTGGGCTGGACGGCCTCCCCGGCGCCGTAGATGACCTCCTGCTTCCAGTACACGCCGGTGTTCGTCAGCCGGGACCTGATGTTCGCGAGGTCGGCGGCGTCGATGTGCTTGGCCGCGTCGATGCGGAAGCCGTCGACGCCCAGGGTGAGCAGGTCGTTCAGATAACCGGCGATGGTCTTGCGGACGTACTCCTCGCCGGTGTCCAGGTCGGCCAGCCCGACGAGTTCGCAGTGCTGGACGTTCCAGCGGTCCGCGTAGTTCGAGATCCGCGAGGTGCAGTCGTCGAAGTCGTACGAGGAGTACAGGCCGGGGTAGTCGTACTTCGTGTACGACGAGCCGCCGGTGCCGGTGCCGCTGCCCGCCGCCATGTGGTTGATCACCGTGTCGACGACGACCTCGACGCCCGCCGCGTGGCAGGTGTCCACCATGTTCCGGAACGCCGTGCGATCGCCGAGCCGCCCCGCGATCCGGTAGCTGACGGGCTGGTACGACGTCCACCACTGCGAGCCCTGTATGTGCTCGGCGGGCGGGGAGACCTGCACGTATCCGTAGCCGGCGGGACCGAGGGAGTTCGTGCACTCCCTGGCGACCGAGGCGTAGTTCCACTCGAAGAGGACGGCGGTGACGTCCTTGACGCCGGGTGGGGCGGCGGAGGCGGTGGAGGCGCCGGGGACGATGACGGCGGCCAGAGCGGCGGCCAGGGCGAGGGCGCCCGAAAGGTGTCTGCTGCGTGCCATGTGGGGTTCCTTCGTCTTTGAAGGCTCTTGCTGCAATCTTTCAGAAACCTTGCAGTGGCGTGATGTTAAGGGCCGTCGGCCGAAAAGTGCAGGGGGGCGGCGTGAAGGATCTGCGAGAAACGGCGAGCGGACGAGCGCCGACGCCCCGGCGGCAACGCCCGGGTGGCAGGGGCGGCGACAGAGGGACGGCGGCCAGGAACGGCGGCGGAGGGACGGCGGGGGCGGTCACTCGGTCGAGAGACCCCCCGCGCTCTGTTTGAATCCCCCGATGACCCCCGACTCCCCTGACCGGACCGCCTCGCGCGAAACCCAGGACACCGCGCCCGCACCCGTCGATCGGCCTGCGTCGCCGTCCGTGTCCCCGCCCGCGTCGCCGACTCCGCACCCGCTGTCGGGGCTGCTGCTCGACGCCGCCGAAGGGCGTTTTCCGCCGGCCGACGGGGCCGTCACGGTCCTGCCCGCGCTGCCCGGCGGCCTGGAGTGCTCGGTGGCCTTCACCGGCCGCGCCGTCGTCGCCACCGCGCTGCCCGCCGCGCAGGTGGCGGCCCACCGCCCCGACGGGTTCGGCGGCTCCCTGTCCCCGGACTTCCTGCGCGCCCTGGCCGGGCCCGGGGGCTGGATCGGCGTCATCGACGTCACCCTGGCGGGCCGTGGCGCCGGCGGCCCCGCCCGGCTGCCCCCGCTCGCCGGGGCCGACGACCATCCCCGGGTCCGGTTCGCGCGCGAACTGCGCGCCGACGTAAGGGTGTTCGGCGACGCCCGGGGACTGGTCACCCTCGCGGCGGGACTCGCCGGACGCCCCGAGATCAGCGTCGAACTGCGCTGCCCCGAGGACGGCGGCCGCGGACGCGGCAGATCGCTGCTGGGCGACGCGCTGACCCTGGTCCCCGAGGGCGAGCCCGTCTTCGCGGCCGTCGCCCCGGGCAACGCGCGCTCCCTGCGCGCCTTCCTCGCCGCCGGGTTCACCCCGATCGGGTCCGAGGTCCTGGTCCGCCCCGACCGGGTCCGGGCATGACGGCCGGCTCCCCGGACGCCGGGACGCACCTGACGACCCGCCGCAGTCACGACGCGGCGGCCGGGTGCCGTGCCCGCGAGATCGGCGACAAGCCCAAAGCCAAGCCCCTCGAACACCCGAGCCGACGCGCCTACCCGCTGACCCGAGGCCCCGCGTAGTGGCGCCCCCAGCACACCGCACGCCGAAGGCCCGCCACCCCCCGGACGAGGGACGGCGGGCCTCACGCAGCGCGCGGACCGTCGGGGCGCGCAGGCTGCCAGGCAGTCGGCAGTCGGCAGTCGGCAGTCGGCAGTCGGCAGTTCAGACGGTCACACGGCCGTGAACCAGACCGTCGTGTCCGCCGGCAGCTTCGCCTCGCCGGCGTCCGTCTCGGTCACCTGGTCGCTCGCGAGCAGCACCCGCCCGTACGCCGGGGTCGTCACCGACTCGCCTGTCGTGTTCGCGACGCACACGAACTCCCCGCGCCGGAAGGCGAGGACGCCCTCCGGGGCCTTCAGCCACTCCACCGAGTCGCCGGCGCCCAGGTCGGGCCGCGAGCTGCGGATGCCGAGGGCCGAACGGTAGAGCTCCAGGGTCGAACCCGGGGCGCCCGTCTGGGCCGCCACGCTCAGCTCGCCCCAGCCGGCCGGCTGAGGGAGCCAGCTGCCGCCGTCGCCGAAGCCGTACGACGAGCCCTCGCGCGTCCACGGGATCGGCACCCGGCAGCCGTCGCGGAAGCCGTCCTGGCCGGCGCCGCGGAAGTAGGCCGGGTCCTGGCGGACCTCGTCGGCCAGGTCGACGACGTCCGGCAGGCCGAGTTCCTCGCCCTGGTAGACGTACGCGGAGCCGGGCAGCGCCAGCATCAGCAGCGTGGCCGCCCTGGCCCGGCGCAGACCGAGTTCGCGGTCGCCCGCGGTTCGGATCTGGGTGCCGAGGCCGGGCGGGTTGGCGAAGCGCGTCGCGTGGCGGGTGACGTCGTGGTTGGACAGGACCCAGGTGGCCGGCGCGCCGACCGGCCGCATCGAGTCCAGGGTGCGGTCGATCACCTCGCGCAGTTCCGTCGCGTCCCACGCGGTGCTCAGGTACTGGAAGTTGAACGCCTGGTGGAGTTCGTCGGGGCGGACGTAGTTCGCGGTGCGCTCGATCGTCGGGGTCCACGCCTCCGCGACGAAGATCTGCTCGCCGGAGTACTCGTCCAGGATCAGCCGCCACTGGCGGTAGATCTCGTGGACGCCGTCCTGGTCGAAGAACGGCATGACATCGTTGCCCAGCAGCTTCAGCTGGTCGTGGGCGCCGAGGTCGGGCAGTCCGGCGGCCTTGACCAGGCCGTGGGCCACGTCGATGCGGAATCCGTCGACGCCCATGTCGAGCCAGAAGCGCAGGATGGAGCGGAACTCGTCGCCGACGGCCGGGTGGTCCCAGTTGAAGTCGGGCTGTTCGGGGGCGAAGAGGTGGAGGTACCACTCGCCGGCCGAACCGTCCGGTTCGGTGACACGCGTCCACGCGGGGCCGCCGAAGATGGACTCCCAGTCGTTGGGCGGGAGTTCGCCGCTCTTCCCCTTGCCGGGGCGGAAGTGGTAGCGGTCGCGCAGGGACGAGCCGGGGCCCTCCGCCAGCGCCCGCTTGAACCACTCGTGCTGGTCGGAGGAGTGGTTCGGCACCAGGTCGACGATGATCCGAAGGCCCAGCTCATGGGCGTCGCGGATCAGGGCATCGGCGTCGAGCAGGTTGCCGAACATCGGGTCCACCTCGCGGTAGTCGGCGACGTCGTAGCCGGCGTCGGCCTGCGGGGAGGCGTAGAAGGGGCTGAGCCACACGGCGTCCACGCCGAGGTCGCGCAGGTACGGCAGGCGGGAGCGGACGCCTTCCAGGTCGCCCATGCCGTCGCCGTCGCTGTCGGCGAAGCTGCGGGGGTACACCTGGTAGATCACCGCGTCCCGCCACCAGTCGCGGCGCTTGGCGACGGTGACGACGGCCGAGGTGGGGGCGGGGGCCGGGGCTGCGGGCTGCTGGCTCATGGCTTCCTTGGTACCTAACGGAGTCATCGGGTCAGGGGTCTTCGGTGTGGAGTACGGATGACGAGGCGGCCGCGGTCACAGCGGGGTCGGATGGCGACCGCGGCCGCCCCGGGATTTTCGGGGGGCCGAGCAGGGGGACGAGCAGGCGAGCCCGCGTCACCCCTTCGTGCCGCCCGCGGTGAGGCCGGTCACCAGGTTCTTCTGCACGAGGTAGAAGAACGCGGCGGCGGGTATCGCGATCAGCACGGCGGTGGCGGCCATCAGGTTGCGCTGTGCGTCGTGCTCGCTGACGAACGACTGCAGACCTACGGCAAGCGTGTACTTGTCGTCGCTGAGCATGAACGTCGAGGCGAAGGCGACCTCGCTGAACGCGGTGAGGAAGTTGTAGAAGGCGGCTACCGCGAGGCCGGGCTTGGCCAGCGGGAGCACCAGTCGGAAGAAGGTGCCGAACGGGGTGAGCCCGTCGACGCGTCCCGCCTCGTCGATCTCGAACGGAATGGTGTCGAAGTACCCCTTGAGCAGCCAGGCGCTGTACGGGATGACCGTCGTGCAGTAGACGAGGATCAGGCCGAGGTAGTTGTCGATGAGCCGCAGGTCGGACAGGATCTGGTACATCGGCACCATGAGCACGGCGACCGGGAACATCTGGGTGACCAGCAGCATCCACATGAACTTCTTGTAGCCGGGGAAGCGCATGCGCGAGACGGCGTAGCCGGTGGTGGCGGCGATGAGCACGCCGATGGCGGTGGTGCCGAGCGTGACGATGACGGAGCTCTTCAACCAGTCGAAGAACTCGGTGTGCTGAAGGACGAACGAGTAGTTGGCGAACGTCATCTTGCCCCAGATGCCGCCCGGGTGAAGGTAGTCGTCCTTGTCGGGGCCGAGGGACAGATAGAGCAGCCAGGCGATGGGGAAGAGCGCGATCAGGCTCGCGACGATCAGGACGGCGTGCGAGGCGAGCGAGCCGGCGAGGCTGTTCTCGCCGCGCCGCCGGACCCGGCGGGGGGCGTCGGCGGAACGCTGCTCGGCCACCGGGGCGGGGGTCTCGGCTGTGGTGGTACTCATGGGGACTCCTGCCTCAGATCGCGAGCTGCTGCTCGTTGCGGTTCAGCCAGCGGCGGTAGAACGAGGTGAAGACGATCAGGATGGCCAGCAGCAGGATGCCGTAGGCGGCGGACTGGGCGAAGTCACGCGGCTGCTGTCCGAAGCCGAGGTAGTACGCCCAGGTGACCAGGACCTGCGCGTCGGGGGCGGTGTTGCCGAACAGCAGGAAGATGACGGCGAACTGGTTGAACGTCCAGATGATGCCCAGCAGGACGACGGTCGAGCTGACCGAGCGCAGACCCGGCAGGGTGACGTAGCGGAAGCGCTGCCAGGCGCTCGCGCCGTCCATCTCGGCGGCCTCGTAGAGGGAGGCGTCGATCGCCTGCAGGCCGCCGAGCAGCGAGATCATCATGAACGGCACACCGCACCAGGTGTTGACCATGATCGCGGCGAACCGCTGCCAGAAGGTGTCCTCCAGCCACAGGGGCGAGGGCAGATGCAGGGCGTCCAGCGCGGAGTTGACGACGCCGCCGTCGGCGAGCATGAAACGCCAGCCGAAGACCGTGACGAACGTGGGCACCGCCCACGGCAGCACCAGGACCATCCGGTACAGGACCCGTCCGCGCAGCTTCTGGTTGAGGAGCAGGGCGAGACCGAGGCCGAGGCCGTAGTGCAGGGCGACGCAGGTCGCCGTCCACACGATCGTCCAGATGAAGTGCGCCCAGAAGCGGTCGTAGGCGGTGGGGCCCCACAGGATGTCGGCGTAGTTGTCCAGGCCGATGAACTTGTAGGTGGCGTCGATGTGGTTGACGCCGATCGTGCGCGCGGTGTTGAGGCTGTTGGCGTCGGTCAGCGTCAGGTAGAGGCCGTACACCAGGGGGTACAGCACGAGGACGCCGAGGACGACCGCCACCGGGGCGATCATCACGTAGGCGTACCAGTGCTTGTGGTAGCCGCGCTTCAGGCGTCCGGAGAGGCCGGGCCCCGGCTCACGGTCACCGCGGCGCTTGCCGGTCGCGCGGTCGATGGCGACTGTCATGGTTCGACACCTTCTGGATCTTCACGCTGGATCGTCGACGGGGGTACGGCTCACAGGCCGGCGGCCGCCGGATCTCTCCGACCGTGCTGGGAGATCCGGCGGCCGCGCGGACTCACTTGCTGAAGTCCGGCACCAGCTTGGCGATGGCGAGTTCGGCGTTGCTCAGGCCCTTGTCGAGGGTCTCCTTGCCGCCCGCGATCTTGGGCAGTTCGGTGTCGAGCGGACCCCACAGGGAGCTGTACTCCGGCAGCGCCGGGCGCGGCTGGGCGGCGGACAGGACCGTCTGGTAGCCGGCGATGCCCGGGTCGGCCTTGACGGCGGCGGTGTAGGCGTCGTCGCGCGTGGGCAGCGTGGAGTTCTTCTGGGCGATCGTCGCCTGGGACGCGGCGGAGGTCATGAAGTTCAGGAACTTCAGCGCGGCGGCCTGGTGGGCCTTGTCCGAGCCGGCGTAGACCGAGAGGTTGTGGCCGCCGGTCGGGGCGCCCGCCTTGCCGGTGGAACCGGCCGGGACGGTCGCGATGCCGAGGTTGGCCTTGTCCTTGAAGGCGCTGCCCTTGTAGAAGTTGGTGATCTCCCAGGGGCCCTGCACGATCGCGGCGACCTTGCCGTTGACGAACGCGTCCTGGATGTGGGCGTACGCGTCGGCCGTGGTGTCCGCCTTGTGCAGGCCCTTGCCGTCGAAGAGGCCCAGCCAGGTGCCGTACGCCTTCTTCGCCGCCGGCGAGGCGACGGTGATCTTCTTGGCCTTGGCGTCGACGGTGTCGGCGCCCTCGCCGTAGAGGAAGGACTGCGCGTAGTAGGCCTGGGTGGAGCCCCAGTAGCCGTCGACGCCGGTCTTGTCCTTGACGGTGGCGGCGGCGGTCTTCAGCTCGTCCCAGGTCTTGGGGGCGGCGGTGATGCCGGCCTTGGCGAAGAGGGCCTTGTTGTAGACCAGGGCCAGGGTGTCGGTGACCAGCGGGACGCCGTAGGTCTTGCCCTCGTACTTCGCCTGCTCCAGCAGGTTCGGCTTGAACGCGGACTGGTCCTTCAGGGCGTCGGTGCCGTCCAGCGGAAGGAAGTAGCCCTTCTTGGCGAAGGCGGGGGTCCAGCCGACCTCGGAGCGCAGCACGTCCGGGGCGCCGGAGGCGCCGGCGGCCGTGTCGAACTTGTTCTGCGCCTGGTCGAAGGGCACGTTGACGTACTTGACCTTGACGTCCTTGTTGGCGGCCTCGAACTGCTTGACCAGGGCCTGGTACGTGGGCGCCTCATTGGTGGCGTTGGAGGTGTCCCACCAGGTGATGGTGACCGGCCCGGACGAGTTGTCGCTGCCGCTGTCGTCTCCGCCGCAGGCCGTCGCCGCGAGGGCGAAGGACGCCACCAGCGCGGTGGCCGCTATGCCACGCCGCATGAGTTTCTCCTTGAGGGTGAAGGCCCGTATAGCTACAGGCGGCGGTCCCGTCCGCCGTCCTGCCGACTGTGCCGACCGCGCCGTTGCTGCCGCCGGGCGACGTGAACGTAACAGCGTTGCAAGCGGCACGAAAGACCTTGCAGCAAAAAAGTGCAAGAGACTTCTGAAGTTATCCGCGCGTGACGCGTGCGTGACCTCTCCTCGACTGCCGTGAGACCGTTGTTGTCACGGTTGACCGGCCTCACAGCAAGATGGGCGACCGCTGTGCAAGACTCTGAAAGCTCTTGCCGTCACTTTCACTAGGGAGCGCGATGACGCAGCAGCCCGGCGCGGCCCGTTCACCAGGGCGCCCACGGCGGCCGATCGGTGTGCAAGGCAGCGCCCGACCGGTACAGTCCACCCCTGTGACCACACGGCTTGCCGACATCGCCGCCCAGGCGGGGGTGAGCGAAGCGACCGTCAGCCGCGTCCTCAACGGCAAGCCTGGCGTCGCCGCCACCACCCGTCAGTCCGTGCTCGCCGCTCTGGACGTCCTGGGCTACGAGCGCCCCGTCAGACTGCGCCAGCGCAGCGCGGGCCTGGTCGGCCTGATCACGCCGGAGCTGGAGAACCCCATTTTCCCGGCCCTGGCCCAGGTCATCGGCCAGGCGCTCACCCGGCAGGGCTACACCCCCGTCCTCGCCACCCAGACCCCGGGCGGCTCCACGGAGGACGAGCTGACCGAGATGCTGGTCGACCGGGGCGTCGCCGGCATCATCTACGTCTCCGGCCTGCACGCGGACACCACGGCCGACATGGAGCGCTACGAGCAGCTGCGTGCCCAGGGCGTCCCCTTCGTCCTCGTGGACGGTTTCTCCCCGAAGGTGCAGGCGCCGTTCATCTCCCCCGACGACCGGGCGGCGATGACTCTGGCGGTCACCCACCTCGTCTCCCTGGGTCACACCCGGGTGGGCCTGGCTCTCGGCCCCAAGCGCTTCGTACCGGTCCAGCGCAAGATCGAGGGCTTCGTGCGGGCGATGCACGAGCAGCTGCACCTCAGCCCGGAGACGATCGAGACCGAACTGGTCCAGCACTCGCTCTACACCCTGGAGGGCGGCCAGGCGGCGACCACCGCCCTGATCGACCGGGGCTGCACGGCGATCGTCTGCGCCAGCGACATGATGGCGCTGGGCGCGATACGGACGGCCAGGCAGCGCGGTCTCGCGGTCCCCCGGGACGTCTCGGTGGTCGGTTTCGACGACTCCCCGCTGATCGCCTTCACCGACCCGCCCCTGACGACCGTGCGCAAGCCGGTCCCGGCGATGGGCCAGGCCGCCGTCCGCACCCTCCTGGAGGAGATCGGCGGAACGCCGGCGCCGCACAGCGAGTTCGTGTTCATGCCGGAACTGGTGGTGCGCGGCTCGACCGCCTCGGCGCCCGGGGACCGCGTCCGCCCCTAGCTTCGGCCCCCTCCCTCTCCGGCCTCGCCGGGCGGGCCACGGGCGCCGAGCCGGCGGCCCGTGCCCTGGGACGGACGTCGTCCGCGGGGCGGAGAGGTCCGAGGCCTCACCCTGACGCGCCGGGGGAGGCGGACCCGACATGCCGGAGGGGACAAAACGGTCCTTCCGCCGCAGAACGTGCGGACCGTGCCCTATCGAGGGATGATCGGGCCAAGAGGGCTTTTCTGGCAGACTTTGTGTCCATGGGTGAATCGACTGTGACGCCACTGGAAGGCCGTGAACAGGCCGTTCCTCACCCTGTCACGGCCCGCACACGACAACGCCGCCTCGGCCGCCTGCGCACCCCGCGCCGTCCGCGCCTCTGGTTCGAGATCCTGCTCATCGCGGTGAGTTACTGGACGTACTCCCTCGTGCGCAACGCGGTCCCGGAACAGCGCGGCGCCGCGCTGCGCAACACGGACTGGATCTGGCGCGCCGAGCACACCCTCGGCATCGCGGTCGAGGAGTCGGTCAACCACGCGGTGAACTCGGCGACCTGGCTCATCGTGGGCATGAACTACTACTACGCCACGCTGCACTTCATCGTCACCCTGACCGTTCTGGTCTGGCTCTACCGCAGCCATCCGGGCCGTTACGCGGCCGCCCGCCTGGTGCTCTTCGCGACCACGGCCGTCGCCCTGGCCGGCTACTACCTGTACCCCCTCGCGCCGCCGCGCCTGATGCCGGGCGCCGATTTCGTCGACACGGTCGCGGCCCATCGCACCTGGGGCTCCATGGCGTCCGGCGACCTCAAGCACATGTCCAACCAGTACGCGGCGATGCCGTCCATGCACATCGGCTGGTCCGTGTGGTGCGGCCTGACCGTCTTCGCCCTCGCCAGGCTTCCCTGGGTGCGCGTCCTGGGCGTGCTGTACCCGATGGCGACCCTGGTGGTCATCGTCGCCACGGCCAACCACTTCTGGCTGGACGCGGTGGGCGGCGTGCTGTGTCTGGCCTTCGGCTTCGCCGTGGCGCGCCTCTGGTACGGAGCGCTGCCGTACTCCCTGCCGAGAAGGGTGCCGCCGAGGAGAGCGGACCCGCCCCCGCTCCCCACCGGGCCCAGGACCTGACGGCCGGCGCTCCGGCCGGCGCCGGTCTCACGTGCCGGGCGAGGTCCCGGTGACCGGTGGACGTACGCCGCCGGGCGAGGCGGCCGCCCTGAGCGCCTCCACGAACGCGTCCAGCGCGGGCTGCGACGGCGCCGTCTCCCGCACGACCGCGTGCACGACCCGCACCGGCACCGGATCACGCACCTCCCGGACGACGACCCCCGGATGGCGGCTGCCCAGTCCGAGCCGCGGCACCAGACCCACGCCCAGGCCGGCGGCGACGAAGCCCTGGGCGGTCATGTAGTCCTCGCTCTCGACGACGAACCGGGGCCGGAATCCGACGGCCGCGCACGCGTCGAGCTGGGCGTCGAGACAGGGCCCCGGCCATTCGCTCCCCACGAACGCCTCCTCGGCGAGCTCCCCCAGCCGCAGGCTCCGCCGCCCGGCGAGCCGATGCCCGCGCGGCAGCACGGCGAGGTAGGGGTCGTCGAGCAGCGGCACCATCCGCACACCGCCCGTCTCCTCCCCTCGCACCACCAGCGCCAGATCGGCCCGCCCCTCCCTGACCTCGGCGAACGCCTCCTCCGGGGCGCTCAGGCGCAGATCCAGCTGCACCCCGGGGTGCAGCTCCCGCAGCCTCGCCACCGCAGGTGCGACCAGCCCCGCCCCGGCGGTGGCGAAATACCGCACGGCCAGCCGCCCGCTGCGCCCCGCCAGCAGATCGGCGAGCGCGGCCTCCGCCTCGGCGAGCTGCCGCCCCAGGGCGTCCGCGTGCTCGGTGAGCAGCAGCCCCGCGGCCGTGGGCCGCACCCCGCGGCCCACCCGCTCCAGCAGCTCGGCCCCCGCCTCCCTCTCCAGGGCCGCGATCTGCTGGCTGACGGCGGACGGCGTGTACCCCAGCACGGCCGCGGCCGCCGTCACCGACCCGCTGTTCACGACCGCCCGCAACATCTGCATCCGCCGCACATCGAGCATGCAGTCCACCTTAACGGACCATCAAGAACCTTTCACTTGTGCTCACAGGACAGTCCGGCCACCGTAGACGGCATGCCCCTCGCCTCCACTCTCCGCATGGCCGCCCTGGCTCTCTTCTGGGGCTCGGGCTTCCTGTGGATCAAGCTCGCCCTCACCCACGGCCTGACCCCGGCCCAGATCACCATCGCCCGCTGCGTGCTCGGTGCGGCCGTCCTCCTCGTCCTCGCCCGCCGGGCCGCCCAGCGCCTGCCCCGCTCCTGGACCACCTGGCGGCGCCTCGTCGTGGCCGCCCTCTTCTGCAACGCCGTCCCCTTCGCTCTCTTCGCCCTGGGCGAGCAGCACCTCGACTCGGGCCTGGCGGGCGTCCTCAACGCCACGACGCCGCTGTGGTCCCTGCTCATCGGCATGACCTTCGGCACCGAACGGATCACCCATCCCGCCCGCCTCACCGGCCTCCTCCTGGGCTTCGCCGGCACCGTGCTGATCTTCGCCCCCTGGCGCCACGGGGGCCTCCTCAGCTGGTCCGCTCTGGCCCTGCTCGCGGCGGCCGCCAGCTACGCGGTGGCCTTCGCCTACATGGCCCGCCACCTCACCACCCAGGACGCGCCCCTGGCGATGTCGGCGGCCCAGCTCCTGGCGGCCACGGGCCTGAGCGCCCTGGCCCTCCCCGCGGCCGGACCCCTCCACCCGGACGCCACCGCCCTGCTGGCCGTCACCGCCCTGGGCGTCCTGGGCACGGGTGTGACCTTCTACCTCAACTACCGCCTGATCGCGGACGAGGGCCCGACCGCGGCCGCCACCGTCGGCTATCTGCTCCCGATCGTCTCCGTGACGCTCGGCGCGACGCTCCTGGACGAGCACATCGGCCTCCGGGTACTGGCCGGCATGACGATCGTCCTCGTGGCGGTGGCCCTGACCCGCGCCGGCGGGCAGCGCGGGCAGCGCGTCCCGGTCCGTCGGCCCGTCCGCGACCGCGACAGCGACCGCCCAGGACACGAGACCCGGAACCCGCAGCCCCTGGCCCCGTCCCCGGCCCCGCGGCTTGAGGCCTGAGGCCTGAGGCCTGAGTGCCGGAGGTGGACGGTCGCAGGTCGCAGGCCGGGGCCGGGAGGCCGGCGAGTGCGTACTCCCCCGCCCCTACCCTCCGTAGAACAGCTCGTCCACGACTCCCCGGGCCAGGCGGGCGGTTCGCCGGTAGTCGTCGAGCATGTCCCCCACCCGCCCGGGGCCGTACCCCAAGTACCGTCCCACGGCGACCAGTTCGCGGGGATCGGAGGGGAAGGTGTCCCCGGCCCGCCCGCGCACCAGCATCACCGCGTTGCGCACACGGGTGGCCAGCACCCAGGCCTCGTCCAGCGTCGCCGCGTCGTCCTGCGTGATGAGCCCGGCGGCACGGGCGGCGGCGAGCGCCTCCCGGGTACGGGTGGTCCGCAGGTCCGGGGTCGACGCCCCGTGCCGCATCTGCAGCAACTGCACGGTCCATTCGACGTCGGACAGCCCGCCCGGACCGAGCTTGGTGTGCAGCTTCGGGTCGGCGCCCCGGGGCAGCCGCTCCGACTCCATACGGGCCTTCAGCCGGCGGATCTCCCGCACGGCCTCCTCGGAGAGCCCGCTCGCGGGATACCGCAGCGGGTCCGCGAGCGCGATGAACCGCCGCCCCAACTCCTCGTCCCCCGCGACGGGTTCGGCCCGCAGCAGCGCCTGCGCCTCCCAGACCAGCGACCACCGCCGGTAGTAGGCCTCGTAGGACTTCAACGTCCGCACGAGCGGACCGGACTTCCCCTCCGGACGCAGATCCGCGTCGACGAGCAGCGGCGGGTCGGCGCTGGGGATCTGCAGCAGCCGGCGCATCTCGGAGACGACCTTGTTGGCGGCGTCGGCGGCCTCCCGCTCGTCGACGCCGTCCCGGGGCTCGTGGACGAACAGCACGTCGGCGTCGGAGCCGTAGCCCAGCTCGTGCCCCCCGAAGCGCCCCATGCCGATGACGGCGAAGCGCGTCGGGAGGGCGTCCCCCCAGCCCTCCCGCACGACCGCGTGCAGGGTCCCGGCCAGGGTGGCGGCCGTCAGGTCCGACACGGCGCCCCCCACCAGGTCCACCAGGGCGCCCTGATCGGCCTCGGCGGGCTGCCCCTCGGTGCCGTACGAGCCGACGATGTCCACGGCGGCCGTGCGGAACAGCTCGCGCCGTCGCACCCCGCGCGCCGCGGCGACCGCCTGAACGGCCCCGCCGGCCCGCTTCACCGCGGCGTGTATCTCCTGCTCCAACGGGCCCCGCGTGCGCGGCTCCAGCCTGCCGCTCTCCCCGTCGCCGAGCAGCGCCACCGCCTCCGGCGCCCGCATCAGCAGGTCGGGGGCGAGCCGTCCGGCCGAGAGCACGCGGGCGAGGTTCTCCGCGGCGGCCCCCTCGTCCCTCAGCAGCCGCAGATACCAGGGGGTCTTGCCCAGGGCGTCGGAGACCTTGCGGAAGTTGAGCAGCCCGGCGTCCGGGTCTGCGGAGTCCGCGAACCAGCCCAGCAGAACGGGCAGCAGGGTGCGCTGGATGGCGGCCTTGCGCGAGACGCCGGAGGCCAGCGCCTCCAGGTGCCGCATCGCGGCGGCGGGATCGGCGTAGCCGAGCGCGATCAGCCGCTCCCGGGCCGCCTTGGCGCTCAACCTGGTCTCGCCCGGAGCGAGTTGGGCGACCGCGTCGAGCAACGGCCGGTAGAAGAGCTTCTCGTGCAGCCGCCGCACCACGGCGGCGTGCCGCTTCCACTCGCGTCCCAGCTCGGCCACCGGGTCGGTGCGCAGACCGAGGGAGCGGCCGAGCCGGCGCAGGTCCGCCTCGCTCTCCGGCACCAGGTGGGTACGCCGCAGCCGGTAGAGCTGGATCCGGTGCTCCATCGACCGCAGGAACCGGTACGCGGCGTCGAGTTGCGTCGCGTCCGTCCGGCCGACGTACCCGCCGGCGGCGAGCGCCTGGAGCGCGTCCAGCGTGGTCCCGCTGCGCAACGACCCGTCGGCCCGGCCGTGCACCAGCTGGAGGAGCTGCACGGCGAACTCGACGTCCCTGAGGCCGCCGGGCGCGAGTTTCAGTTCGCGGTCGATCTCGGCGGCCGGGATGTTCTCGACGACGCGGCGCCGCATCCTCTGCACGTCGACGACGAAGTTCTCCCGCTCGGCGGCCTTCCACACCAGGGGCTCGACGGCGGCGACGTACTCGGCCCCCAGCGCCAGGTCGCCGGCCACCGGGCGGGCCTTCAGCAGGGCCTGGAACTCCCAGGTCTTGGCCCATCGCTGGTAGTAGGCGAGATGGCTGCTGAGCGACCGCACGAGCGGGCCGTTGCGGCCCTCGGGACGCAGATTGGCGTCGACGGGCCAGATGGACCCTTCCACCGTGGTCTCGGAACAGATCCGCATCATGTGCGAGGCGAGCTTGGTGGCGGCCCGCAGCGCCTTGTCCTCGTCGGCGCCGTCGACGGCCTCCCCGACGAAGATGACGTCGACGTCCGACACGTAGTTCAACTCGTGGCCGCCGCACTTGCCCATGGCGATGACGGCGAGCCGGCACAGCGCGGCGTCATCGGGCGCGGCGGCCCTGGCCAGCCGCAGCGCGGCCCGCAACGTCGCCGTGGCGAGGTCGGCGAGCTCGGCGGCGGTCTCGGCGAGGTCGGTCGTCCCGCACACGTCACGCGCCGCGATGGACAGCAGGCAGCGCCGGTAGGCGACCCGCAGCAGCACGGGATCCGTGGCCTCGGCCAGTCCCCGCTCGAACTCCTCCACTCCCGGATGCAGGTCCCGGGGCTCGTAGGTGACCAGCGCCTCCCAGTCCCGGGGATGCCGGGCGAGGTGGTCGGCGAGGGCGGCGGACGCCCCCAGCACCCCCAGCAGACGGTCGCGCAGCGGCTTGGCCGCGATCAGCGTGTCGAGGAGTTCCCGCCGGGCGGTGGGGCCGGGCTGGGCCTCCAGCAGCCGGACCAGCCCGTGCAGGGCGAGATCGGGGTCGGCGGTGGCCCCGAGGGCCTCCAGCAGGAAGGGGTCGTCCCGCACCGGGGACAACTCGGGCCCGTCCAGCAGCCGCTCGGAGGCGGACGGATCGGTGAAGCCGTGCCGCAGCAGCCGTGTGAAGGTGCTGCTCCTGCGCCCCGGCGCCATCATCCCCGGCCTCCTCCTGCGATCAAGCTCGTCCGCAGTCGAGCGTAACCCGCACGTCTGCCTGGCGCTGCGGGCCGGCTTCCGGTTCTGTGGACGAGGGCGTGCCGGGCCTCTTCCGCGGGGCGCCCTGTGCGTGGGGACGGCGTGGCAAGACCAGGAGACGGACAAGGGGAGCATTCATGAACATGTCGCTCGAAGTGATCCTGCTGCCGGTTTCGGACGTGGACCGGGCCAAGGAGTTCTACCGCGACAAGGTCGGATTCCACCTCGACATCGACGCGGAGGTGATGGAGGGCGTACGGATCGTGCAGCTCACCCCGCCCGGCTCGGGCTGTTCGATCGCCCTGGTGGACGGGCTCCAGGTCCCGACGGGCGCGCCGCAGCCGGGCACGTACCACGGCATGCAGCTGTGCGTGACCGACGCGAAGGCGGCGTACGAGGAACTGACCGCCCGGGGCGTGGAGGTCAGCGAGCCCCATCAGCTCGCACCGCGGGACGGGGGCACCTTCCTGTACTTCAAGGACCCGGACGGCAACGGGTGGGCGATCCAGGAGTACCGCCGCCGCGCGACGGAGCCGCTGCACGAACTCCTGGCGAACCAGACCACCGACTGACCCTCACCTCGAACGACGACGGCCGGGCTTCACGCTGCGTGTCCGCACGCACCTCATGCGCAGCGGCGACGCCCGGGGCCGGAGGACGGCGGGCAGCCCGCAAGCCCGCCCGGGGCCCGTTCGGGAGGCCGGGCGGCCCGCGGACGGCCCGGGGTCGGTGACAGGCGGAGGGGCCGGCGGTCCACGACCGCCGGCCCCTCGTGTCGTCGCAGCGGGAAACCCGCCCCGGCCTGCCCCTACAGCACCGGCAGGTTCTTCCGCAGCTCGAAGGCGGTGACCTCGGAGCGGTACTCCTCCCACTCCTGCTTCTTGTTGCGCAGGAAGAAGTCGAAGACGTGCTCACCGAGGGTTTCCGCGACCAGGTCGCTGCGTTCCATCAGGGTCAGGGCCTCGCCCAGGTTCTGCGGGAGGGGCTCGATGCCCATCGCGCGGCGTTCGGCGTCCGAGAGGGCCCAGACGTCGTCCTCGGCGCCCGGCGGGAGCTCGTAACCCTCCTCGACGCCCTTGAGGCCGGCGGCGAGCAGCATGGCGTAGGCCAGGTACGGGTTGGCGCCGGAGTCGATGGAACGGACCTCGATGCGCGCCGAGCCGGTCTTGCCGGGCTTGTACATCGGCACGCGGACCAGGGCGGAGCGGTTGTTGTGGCCCCAGCAGATGTACGAGGGGGCCTCGCCGCCGGCGCCCGCGGTGCGCTCGGAGCCGCCCCAGATGCGCTTGTAGGAGTTGACCCACTGGTTGGTGACGGCGGCGATCTCGGCGGCGTGCTTCAGCAGACCGGCGATGAACGACCGGCCGACCTTCGACAGCTGGTACTCCGCGCCCGACTCGTAGAACGCGTTGCGGTCGCCCTCGAAGAGGGAGAGGTGGGTGTGCATGCCGGAGCCGGGGTGCTCGCTGAACGGCTTCGGCATGAACGTCGCCTGGACGCCCTGTTCCAGCGCGACCTGCTTCATGACCAGGCGGAACGTCATGATGTTGTCGGCCGTGGAGAGGGCGTCGGCGTAGCGCAGGTCGATCTCCTGCTGGCCGGGGGCGCCCTCGTGGTGGGAGAACTCGACCGAGATGCCCATCGACTCCAGCATGGTGATCGCCTGGCGGCGGAAGTCCATGCCGACGTTGTGGGGGGTGTGGTCGAAGTAGCCGGAGTTGTCGGCCGGGGTCGGGCGGGAGCCGTCGGTCGGCTTGTCCTTGAGCAGGAAGAACTCGATCTCCGGGTGGGTGTAGAAGGTGAAGCCCAGGTCGGAGGCGCGCGCGAGGGCACGCTTGAGTACGTAGCGGGGGTCGGCGAAGGAGGGCGAGCCGTCCGGCATGAGGATGTCGCAGAACATGCGGGCGGTGCCGGGGGCCTCCGCCCGCCAGGGCAGGACCTGGAAGGTCGACGGGTCCGGCTTGGCGATCATGTCGGACTCGTAGACCCGGGCGAAGCCCTCGATCGCGGAGCCGTCGAAGCCGATGCCCTCGTCGAACGCCTGCTCCAGCTCGGCGGGGGCCACGGCGACGGACTTGAGGAAGCCCAGAACGTCCGTGAACCACAGCCGTACGAACCGGATGTCGCGCTCCTCCAACGTCCGGAGCACGAACTCCTGCTGCTTGTCCATCTTCCGCTTCCCCATCCTTGCTGGTCAGGCCGCCTGTCTCCCGTCCCACGAAAGAGGCGGTCGGGCACCTGAGCATCACACCACGCCGGCGTTTCATCCGCGTTGCGGACCATGATCGCCTCGGCGACCCGGGCCTGAACGCCTCGCGTCCGGCAGATGTACTGCTCTGCAGCCCATCTTGCCTGCTCGCACCGGCATCCGTAATGCCCGACCCCCTCCGTCTCGGCCCCGCCACCCGAATCGCACGCCGTGGGCGGTGGGGCGAACGGGGTCGGCCGGCGGCGGGGGGAGCGTGAGCTGCGCCCCGGCGACCTCCCGGGCGGGATCGCCGGCGGGGCCGGTCCGGCGTGGATCACGGCCCTGATCCGGCACTGCCGGGCTCGGACACGCCGGTGCCGTGGAACCGGTCGGGCCGGGAGATGCCGAGCAGCAGCGGGCCCGTCGGGTCGGCCACGAGGTCCGCGAGCGTGATCGGGTCGAGGGACGCGAAGAACGCTTCCTGGGCCCGGCGCAGGGCGCCCCGCAGCCGGCAGGCCGAGCGCAGGGGGCAGGGGGCGCTCCCCTCGCAGTCGACGACGTCGCCGTCGCCCTCGAAGGCGCGCACGATCGCGCCGACGGAGGCGGTGCGACCCCGTTCGGTCAGCGCCAGGCCCCCGCCTCTGCCCCGGCGGGCCTCCAGCAGGCCCATGTGCTGGAGCTCGGCCACGACCTTCGCCGTGTGCGTGTACGGGACGTCCATGGCGGCGGCCACGTCACGGGTGGTGGGGGTGGCGGCCGGGTCGTCGCCGGTCACCGCGAGCCGCATGAGGACGCGCAGGGCCAGGTCGGTGGATCGCAACAGCCGCATGCACCGAAGCGTAGATAATGCGCATCTCCGCTTCAAATTATGCGCGGGCTGCGGATCGTACGGCTCCGGCCGGCGCACGAGATCCCTGCTTTCCCCCTTCCCCCCGTACGATCAGCTGACCCGTACGTCAGCAGCGTCCCGACCGTCCCGCCCCTTTCCCCAGAAGGACAGGCCTCATGGGTTCCGCCAGCCAGACCACCAGCGCCACGCGCAAGGCGCGCATAGAGGAGATGCGGCGGGCCGAACTGGCCCGTGAGCGGCGTAACCGGTTTCTCGTGATCACGGGCAGCCTCGTCGCCGTCGCCGCGCTCGTCGCGGGCGGGGTGTTCGTCGTGAAGTCGCAGTCCGAGGACGACGACAGCGCCTCCGGCGACGCCAAGTCGTCGTCCGCTTCGGCCTCCGGCGACTTCACCACCGGGGCGGACGGGGTCAGGACGTGGAAGGGCAAGCTCGGGCGCACGCACGTCACCAAGAGGGTCGAGTACCCGACGGTCCCGCCCGTCGGCGGCGACCACAACCAGGTGTGGATGAACTGCGACGGCGACGTCTACACCAAGGCGGTCGACGACATGAACGCCGTGCACTCGCTGGAGCACGGCGCGGTCTGGGTGACGTACAACAGCAAGGCCGCCAAGGCCGACGTCGCGGCCCTGGCCGCCAAGGTCGAGAAGACGCCGTACACGTTCATGAGCCCCGACGACGGCCAGGCCGACCCGATCATGCTCACCGCGTGGGGACACCAGCGCACGGTGACGAGCGCGAGCGACGCGAACGTCGGCACGTTCTTCGAGAAGTTCGTGCAGGGCGCTCAGACGCCCGAGCCCGGCGCGGCGTGCACGGGCGGTCTGTCGCAGTGAGGTACGCGGGAGTGGCGGTCGCCGTGGCCGGGGTGCTCGTCGCCGCGGGCGCCGTCACCTACTCGGTGGCCGAGGACGGCGGGCCGAGCGCCGCGATCCCCGCGGCCGGATCCGCGGACGCCGGGTTCGCGCGCGACATGGCGGTGCACCACCAGCAGGCCGTCGAGATGTCGTACATCGTGCGCGACCGGACGACGGACACGGAGGTGCGCCGGCTCGCGTACGACATCGCGCAGACGCAGGCCAACCAGCGCGGCATGCTGCTCGGCTGGCTCGATCTGTGGGGGCTGCCGAAGGTGTCGTCGGACGGGCCGATGGGCTGGATGGGCATGGCCGGCATGAGCGGCGGCGAGGACGGCGCGCTGATGCCGGGAATGGCCACCGACACCGAGCTGAAGAAGCTCGGGACGCTGAACGGCAAGGCGGCCGAGGTGTTCTACCTGCGGCTGATGACCGCGCACCACAAGGGCGGCATCCACATGGCCGAGGGATGCGTGCACAAGTGCACGGTGGACGTGGAGAAGCGGCTCGCGCAGGGCATGGTGGACGCCCAGCGGTCGGAGATCGACCTGATGGCGGACATGCTGAAGGCGCGCGGGGCCAAACCGTAGCGGCACCCGGCTTCGGCACCGGCTTCTGGCAACCCGTCTGCGACCCTTCGGCCAATTCATAGGGTTTTCCCTCGACTTCACGGACGTATCCGTCAAATCCGCCCAGCAAGCGGTCACTTGGCCGCTTCTTGGTGTTCGCATTCCCCAGGCATGAAGCGTTCGTCGCAAGAGTGGCCCGCACGTCGAGTGATCCACTCGCGTCGAACCACATACAGGGGGTCCTATGAGATCCAATCGCGCCACGCTGCGCGCCGGAGCGAGCATGGCGGCGACACTGCCCATGATCGCCGGCGCGCTGGCGCTCGGCATACCCGCGGCGCACGCCGCGGACAGCCCGGCCCGTGACACGCTCGCCGGGACCAAGCCCGCGTGGGCCACGGCCAAGGCGGACAAGGGCGCGACCGCGGACAGCGCCCAGGTCTCCGCTCGCGTCTACCTCGCCGGACGCGACGCGGCCGGCCTCGCGCAGTACGCGAAGTCGGTCTCCGACCCGAGCTCCGCCGCCTACGGCAAGTACCTCTCCGCCGACCAGGCGCAGGCCCGCTTCGGGGCGACCGAGGCCCAGGTCGCGGCGGTCAAGTCGTGGCTCACGGCGGCCGGTCTGAAGGTGACCGGCACCAGCCGCCACTACGTCTCCGTCAGCGGTGACGTAGCCGCCGCCGAGAAGGCGTTCGGCACCCAGCTGCACAACTTCGCCAAGGGGTCCAAGACCTACCGCGCACCGGCGAAGAGCGCGACGGCTCCCGCGAGCCTGGACGGCGCCGTCCTGACCGTCACCGGTCTGGACAACGCGCCGCACAAGGCCGCCTCCAAGGACCAGCTGCCCCCGCCGGACGCGGTGTTCAAGAACGCCGGGCCGTTCTCCTCGTACTACGGCTCCAAGACCGCGAGCAGCCTCCCGTCGGCCTACGGCAAGAAGATCCCGTACGCCGTGCAGGGGTACACCGGCAAGCAGTTGCGGTCCGCCTACGGGGCCGGGAAGTTCACCGGCAAGGGCGTGCGCGTCGCCATCACCGACGCCTTCGCCTCGCCGACCATCGCCTTCGACGCGGCGACGTACGCGAAGGCGCACGGCGACGCGTCCTGGAAGACCGGGCAGCTGCGCCAGGTCCTGCCGGCGAACTACACGAAGACCGAGGAGTGCGGGGCGGCCGGCTGGTACGGCGAGGAGACCCTCGACGTCGAGGCCGTGCACGCGGTCGCGCCGGCCGCGAACGTCACGTACGTGGGCGCCGCGTCCTGCTTCGACGACGACCTGCTCGACT
Organism: Streptomyces hayashii; assembly: GCF_024539815.1. Taxonomy (GTDB): domain Bacteria; phylum Actinomycetota; class Actinomycetes; order Streptomycetales; family Streptomycetaceae; genus Streptomyces; species Streptomyces hayashii. Next base: position 9,299 of record NZ_JAHHIU010000097.1, on the reverse strand, counting down.
CGCTCAGCAAGGTCGTCGACAACCACCTGGCCGACATCGTCTCCAACTCGTGGGGCGACATCGAGGCCAACCAGACGCCGGACCTGGCGGCCGCTTACGACCAGGTCTTCCAGTTCGGCGCGGTCGAGGGGATCGGTTTCTACTTCTCCTCCGGCGACAACGGCGACGAGGTCGCCAACACCGGCACGAAGCAGGTCGACACCCCGGCCAACTCGGCGTGGGTGACGGCGGTCGGCGGCACCTCGCTGGCGGTCGGCAAGAACGACAAGTACCTGTGGGAGACCGGCTGGGGCACCGAGAAGGCGTCGCTGTCGGCCGACGGCAAGAGCTGGACGGGCTTCCCGGGCGCGTTCACCTCGGGCGCGGGCGGCGGCACCAGCAAGACGGTCGCCCAGCCGTACTACCAGAAGGGCGTCGTCCCGAACGCGCTCGCCACGGCCAACAACGCCGCCGGCAACCGCGTCGTCCCGGACATCGCGGCGATCGCCGACCCGAACACCGGCTTCAAGGTCGGCCAGACCCAGACCTTCCCGGACGGGACCCAGCAGTACAGCGAGTACCGCATCGGCGGCACCTCGCTGGCGGCGCCGGTCATCGCGGCCGTGCAGGCTCTGGCCCAGGAGGCGCACGGCGGCGTGGCGATCGGTTTCGCCAACCCGTCGATCTACTCCAAGTTCGGGTCGCGGGTCTACCACGACGTCACGGACAACCCGACCGGGTCCGGGCTCGCGGTCGCGCGCGTCGACTTCGCCAACAGCATCGACGCGACCGGTGGTCTGCTGACCTCCGTGCGCAGCCTCGGCAAGGACAGCTCGCTGTCCGCCGTGAAGGGTTACGACGACGTCACCGGCGTGGGCACGCCCACGAACGGCTACGTGGAGTCGTACAAGAAGCACTGAGGCGCAGCAGGCAGGCGCCTTGAAGGGGCGCGGGGTAGGTCACCCGCGCCCCTTCGTCGCGCGTGGGGACGGCACACGGGACGGCGCGCACCCCCGCGCCCCCTATCGCGTCGCTCTGACGATTACACTGGGCCCGTGCCTGAGTCGAACTTCCGGTCCCTTTATCAGCACGGTTTCGCGCGGGTCGCCGCATGTACGGGTCACACCGTCATCGCCGACCCGCCGGCCAACGCCGAAGCGGTCCTGCGCCACGCGCGCCGGTGCGCGGAGGAGGGGGTGGCCGTCGCCGTTTTCCCGGAGATGGTGCTGTGCGGGTACTCCATCGAGGACCTGCTGCTCCAGGACGCGCTGCTCGACGAGGTCGAGACGGCGCTCCAGGCCGTGGTGGCCGGGTCGGCCGGCCTGCTGCCGGTCCTCGTCGTGGGCGCCCCGCTGCGTCACCGCAACCGGGTCTACAACTGCGCGGTGATCGTGCACCGGGGCCGTGTCCTCGGCGTCGTGCCGAAGTCGTACCCCCCGAACTACCGGGAGTTCTACGAGCGCCGGCAGATCGGCGACGGCGCCGACGAGCGCGGCGGGTCCGTCCGTGTCGGCGGCGAGGCCGTGCCGTTCGGCGTCGACCTGCTGTTCACCGCGCGGGACGTCCCCGGTCTGGTGCTGCACGCGGAGATCTGCGAGGACATGTGGGTGCCGGTGCCGCCCAGCGCGGAGGCGGCCCTCGCCGGCGCGACCGTCCTCGTCAACCTGTCGGGCAGCCCGATCACGGTCGGACGGGCCGAGGACCGCAAGCTGCTGTGCCGTTCGGCCTCTTCCCGCTGTCTGGCGGCGTACGTGTACGCGGCGGCCGGACTGGGCGAGTCGACGACCGACCTGTCCTGGGACGGCCAGGCCATGGTCTACGAGAACGGCGTGCTGCTGGCGGAGACCGAACGGTTCCCGCTCGGCGACGAGTACGCGGTCGCCGACGTCGACCTCGACCTGCTGCGGCAGGAGCGGCAGCGGATGGGGACCTTCGACGACAACCGCCGTACGCACCGCGCGCGCACCGACGACTTCCGCACGGTCGAGTTCGCGCTCGATCCGCCGTCGGCCGACCTGGGGCTGCGCCGCCGTCTGGAGCGCTTCCCGTTCGTGCCGGCCGACGCCGACCGTCTCGCCCAGGACTGCTACGAGGCGTACAACATCCAGGTCGAGGGCCTCCAGCAGCGCCTTGCGGCGATCGGCGGCCCCAAGGTGGTCATCGGGGTGTCCGGCGGACTGGACTCCACGCACGCGCTGATCGTCGCCGCCCGCGCGATGGACCGCGCGGGCCGCCCGCGCAGCGACATCCTGGCCTGGACCCTGCCCGGCTTCGCCACCAGCGACCACACCAAGGACAACGCCCACAAGCTGATGAACTCGCTCGGCGTCACCGCGGCCGAGCTGGACATCACGCCCACCGCGCGGCTGATGCTGCGGGAGATGGACCACCCGTTCGCCTCCGGCGAGCCGGTGTACGACGTCACCTTCGAGAACGTGCAGGCCGGGCTGCGCACCGACTACCTGTTCCGGCTGGCCAACCAGCGAGGCGGCATCGTGCTGGGCACCGGCGACCTGTCGGAGCTGGCGCTCGGCTGGTCGACGTACGGCGTGGGCGACCAGATGAGTCACTACAACGTCAACTCGGGCGTGCCGAAGACGCTGATGCAGCATCTGATCCGCTGGGTCGTCAGCAGCGGTCAGTTCGACGAGGAGACCGGCAGGACGCTCGCCGCGATCCTCGACACCGAGATCAGCCCGGAGCTCGTGCCGGGCGAGGAGATGCAGTCCACCGAGTCGAGGATCGGCCCGTACGCGCTGCACGACTTCACGCTCTTCCATGTGCTGCGCTACGGCTTCCGGCCGTCGAAGATCGCCTTCCTGGCCTGGCACGCCTGGCACGACGCGGACGCCGGCGACTGGCCGCCGGGCTTCCCCGACGCGAAGCGGGTGGCCTACGACCAGGCCGAGATCCGGCGCTGGCTGGAGGTCTTCTGCCGTCGCTTCTTCGCGTTCGCGCAGTTCAAGCGGTCGGCGATGCCCAACGGGCCGAAGGTGTCGGCGGGGGGTTCGCTGTCGCCGCGAGGTGACTGGCGGGCGCCCTCGGACAGTTCGGCGGCGGCTTGGCTGCGGGATCTCGCGCGCTTCGACGAGTGAGCGGGGCTGCCGCCCGGTGCGCCGGTGCGGTGGGTGATATCGATGGGCCGTCACCCGGTGCCCGGCAGACCGGGGGCCGGTGGAAGGCACGGGCCGGCGCGAAGGCACGGGCCGGCGGGCCCGTGGGAGCGTGCGGGCTCGCTATGGCCGGTCGCGCAGTTCCCCGCGCCGCTGAAAGCCGGGGTTACGGCCCGTCCCCTCGCGCACACCCCACCCGGCAGGCACCGGACAGGCCCGGCCTCCGAGGGGCCGGGCCTGCCGTTCAGTGGTGGGCTTCCGCCGTCGCCGGGCGGGGACGGTGGGTGGCGACGATCCGGTCGCGGGTGGCGGGCCGCTGGGTGCGGCGGGCGTCCACGGCATACGCGACGCCCGCGACGAGCAGGCCGAGGGCGGCCAGGACCGCGCCGGCCAGCGCGGGCGAGGTGACGCCGAAGCCGGCCGTGAGGGCCAGGCCGCCGAGCCAGGCGCCGCCGGCGTTGGCCATGTTGAAGGCCGCCTGGTTGGCGGAGGAGGCGAGGGAGGGTCCGTCGGCCGCCTTCTCCATCACCATCAGGTTCAGCGGCGACCCCGTCACGAACGCCGCCACGCCGAGCAGGACCACGGCCAGCGCCCCGCCCCACGCCGTCGTCATCAGCAGCGGGAAGAGCGCCAGGACCAGGACCAGCGAGGTGAGTCCGGCGAACAGGGTCGGACGCATCGCGCGGTCGGCGAGGCGGCCGCCCAGCAGGTTGCCGGCGGTCGCGCCGACGCCGAACAGCGCCAGCAGCAGCGTCACGCTGGAGTCGGCGAACCCGGCGGAGTCCGTCAGCATCGGCGTGATGTAGCTGTACGCGGAGAACAGCGCGCCGAAGCCGGCCACGGTGGTGCCGAGCGCCAGCCAGACGGGCAGCGAGCGCAGCGCGGCGAGCTCCCGGCGCAGGCCGACGGCGGGCGCCTGGGCGTGGTCGCGCGGGATGAGCAGGGCCAGGGCCGTGATGGCGACGAGGCCGATGGCGCTGACGCCGAGGAAGGTCGCACGCCAGCCGAGGTGCTGGCCCACGAGGGTGGCGACGGGGACGCCGGCGACGTTGGCGACCGTCAGGCCGAGGAACATCAGCGACACCGAGCGGGCCTTGCGCTCCGGCGCGACCAGGTTGGTCGCGACCACCGCGCCCACGCCGAAGAAGGCGCCGTGCGGCAGGCCGCTGAGGAAGCGCGCGGCCAGCAGCCAGCCGTCGTCCGGGGCGAGCGCCGAGAGCGCGTTGCCCGTGACGAAGAGGGCCATCAGGGACATCAGGACCGTGCGGCGGGACATCCGCGCCGTCGCCGCGGCCAGCAGCGGCGCACCGATGACGACGCCCAGCGCGTACGCGGAGACGAGGTGTCCGGCCGCCGGGATCGAGATGTGCAGGTCGTCAGCGACCTCGGGCAGCAGGCCCATCATCACGAACTCGGTGGTGCCGATGCCGAAGGCACCCACGGCCAGGGCGAGCAGGGCCAGGGGCATGAAGAACTTGCCTTTCAGAGAGAGCGGATTCCGTCCATCATACGTTTCGTATGTTCAAGTACGGAACAAAGTCTCCCCGGCCCGGTATTCCGGCGGGCGACGCCCCGGTTACGGTGTGGTGACCTTCACACGCGCCGCCACCGGCAGATGGTCGCTCGCCGTCTGCGGCAGCGTCCAGGAAGTGACCGGGTCCACGCCCTTGACCATGATCTGGTCGATCCGGGCCATCGGGAACGACGCCGGCCAGCTGAACCCGAAGCCGCTGCCCGCCGCGCCCTGCGTGGAGCGCATCTGCGAGGTCACGGCGTTGAGCGAACGGTCGTTCATGGTGCCGTTGAGGTCGCCCAGCAGGATCACCCGGGTCAGCTTCTCGTCGGCGATCGCCTCGCCCAGCGCGTCCGCGCTCGTGTCGCGCTGCCGGGCCGTGAAACCGGCCCGCAGCTTCACCCGCACCGAGGGCAGATGGGCCACGTAGACGGCGACCTCGCCCTGCGGCGTCGCGACGGTCGCCCGCATCGCGCGCGTCCACCCCAGCTTGATGTCGACGGGCTTCACGGCGCTCAGCGGGTACTTGCTCCACAGACCGACCGTGCCCTGCACCGAGTGGTACGGATACGTCGCCGCCAGCGCCTTCTCGTACACCGGCACCGCCGTGGCGGTCAGTTCCTCCAGCGCCACCACGTCCGCCTCCGACGCGGCGACGTCCCGGGCGGTGCCGGCCGGATCCGGGTTGTCGGCGTTGACGTTGTGGGTGGCGACGGACAGGTCGCCGCCGCTGCCGGTGCGGTCGACGAGCAGCCCGCCGAAGAGATTCACCCAGACCACGGCCGGGAGGACGACGGCGATCAGCGCGGTCGCCGACCTGCGCACCAGCGCGAGCACCAGCAGCACCGGGACGAGGACGCCGATCCAGGGCAGGAACGTCTCCGTGAGACTGCCGAGGTTGCCGAAGCGGTTGGGGATGCGCGAGTGCAGCAGCATCACCAGGGCGAGCGCCAGCGCCACGCCGGCGAGGACCAGACCGCGCCGCCAGATGCGCGGATCGCCGCGCCAGCCCGTCGACAGCCGTCCGACGAAGCGTCCGATCAGGCGCCGGAGCCGGACTCCCCGAGGCTCGTGTCCCGAGCCTCCGTTGCCGTCCGTCTCCGTCATGTACGCCTGCTGCGCCATACCGTCGCCTCACTGCCTGCCGTGCACACCGTACGTCCCCCCGGGTACGACCCTAGGCGATGATCGGCTTCGTTCTCGCCGTCTTGTGACGGCCGTACGGGCAAGAGGACGAACGGGCCGCCCTCACGGGTTCCGGCCCCGGGACGCATGGCCCGGTCTGTGACGCAACACGCACATTCGCGTTACGGGACGGGGGTGCTGACGGGGCGTAGCCCGGCCAGCAGCGTGTCGACGATGCGCTCGGGCAGGTTCTCGGGCAGGTCGGCGTCGGGCCGCAGGACGGCGCGGACCAGCATCGGTCCGACGACCAGGTCGTTCACGAGATCGAGGTCCACGTCGAGACGCAGTTCGCCGTTGCGCTGTCCCCGGCGCAGGACTTCGATCCCCAGCCTGCGCCGGGGAGCTATGACCGTGTTGTGGTAGGCCGCCCAGATCTTCGGGCTGCTCTTCATCTGGGCCTGCACGTTGTGCAGGATGGCCGAGGAACGGTTGACGAGGCCTCGCCGGCGCAGCGACTCCAGCAGCACGATCAGGTCGTCGCGCATCGAGGTGCCGGGGAGCTCCAGGTCGTCGGGCTCGGACGTGCGCAGGACGTCGACGAAGAGTTCTTCCTTGCCGCTCCAGCGGCGGTAGATGGCCGCCTTGCCGACGCCTGCGGTGCGGGCGATGCGCTCGATGGAGATCTCGGCGAGCGACACGCCCTCCTCCAGCAGCTTCATCACGCCCTCGATGATGGCCCGTTCCACGGCCTCGCTCCGGGGCCGGCCCCGGACCGGCTGCTCCGCGGCTGTGCTGTCGGCGGGGCTCACGTCCATTGTTCCTTTCGTCGCGCTGGGAGAATTGTCGCCCGGCAGGCGGGCGGAACGGCGACTCCCGGCCGCCCCGCCCCCCTCCGCTAGGGCTTCGCCCGCGCCAACTCCTCCTTGTCCGCTCCCTCCTGAACGGGCTTCGGCCGGCCCGGCAGGAAGACGGCCACCACGATCGCGCCCACCACGGCCACCCCGGCCCCGCACAGGGCGGTGACGTGCATGGCGTGCAGGAACGCGTCGTGAGCGGGCACGACCAGCGCCCGGCCCTGGTCGCCGAGCTTGGCCGCGACCCCGAGGGTGGCCTCGATGGACTCGCCCGCCGTGTCGCGCAGACCCGCCGGCAGCGTCCCGAGGTGGCCCTCGATGCCGTTGCGGTACGACGTCGACAGCACGGAGCCGAGGACGGCGATGCCGAGTGCGCCGCCGAGCTGGCGGAAGGTGTTGCTCAGCGCGGACGCGGAGCCCGCCTTCTCACGCGGCAGGGCCTGCATGATGACGACGCTGGTCGGGGTCATGATGTGGGCCATTCCCGCGCCCATGAAGAAGAAGACGATCTCCAGCAGCCAGATCGGGGTGTCGGCGTCCAGGGCGGCGAACGCGGCGAGCGTCGCGGCGAGGACGAGCATCGCCGTCGTGGTCGTCGCCCGGATCCCTATGCGGTCGACGACGAGCCGGGCGCGCGGCGCGAAGATCAGCTGGGCCGCGGCCAGCGGCAGCAGCAGCAGGCCGGTCTGCAGCGGCGAGTAACCGCGCACGCTCTGGGTGTAGAAGACCGAGAAGAAGGTCACGCCCATCAGCGCGAAGAAGACCAGCGCGATGACGGAGATCGCGGCCGAGAACACCTTGTTCTTGAAGTAGTCCATGTCGACGGACGGGTGGTCGCTGCGCTTCTCGAACACCACGAACGCGGCCAGGACGACCAGGCCGCCCCCCATGGCCGCCAGCACCGTCGGGTCCGTGAAGTCGGCCAGTTCACCGCCCTTGATGATGCCGTACACGAGCAGGACGAGACCGACCACCGACAGGACGACGCCGACGAGGTCGACGCGGCCGGGCTTCGGGTCGCGCGACTCGGGCACCAGCCACAGCATCAGCCCGAACGCGAGCAGCACGATCGGCACGTTGATCAGGAAGACCGAGCCCCACCAGAAGTGACCGAGCAGCAGTCCGCCGGTGATGGGGCCTATGGCGATGGCGAGTCCGACGCCTCCGGCCCAGATGCCGATCGCCTTGGGCTGCTCCTCCCGGTCGAAGACGTTCATCAGGACGGCGAGCGTGGCGGGCATCACGAAGGCCGCGCCGAGGGCCATCAGCGCGCGGAAGGCGATGAGCTGGGCGGGCGAGCCGGACTCGGCGGCGAGCGCGGAGCCGATGCCGAACACCGCCAGTCCCCCGAGCAGGACCTTCTTGCGGCCGATGCGGTCGCCGAGCAGCCCGGCGGTGAAGAGCAGTCCCGCGAAGACGAGGGTGTAGGCGTTGATCGCCCACTCCAGCTCGCTCTGGGTGGCCCCGAGTCCCGTCGGGGCGGGCGTCGAGATCGTCTTGATCGCGACGTTCAGGATCGAGTTGTCGAGCACCACGATGAGCAGGCTCAGCATCAGGACGCCGAGGATCGCCCAACGACGCCGGTGCACCGCTTCCGGTATGCGCGGAGCGGTGTGGGCGGCAGGAGTAGTCATGACGTCGAGCCTAGAACACTTCCGATACGGAACCGTCTCGTATCGATTCCGTCGCCGTGATTCTTACTGAGGCTTTACCCACAGGGGGCGCTCTGGCCCTCACCGGCACGAGGTGCCACCATGGGTGGTGATCCGGGGACGCCGTGAGGGCGCCCCGAGATGACGAAGGAGCCGTTGCAATGACGCAGTTCTCGGCTGCCCGGACGAAGCCCACCGACGGCAGCAAGGCGCTGTACGGGGGCAAGGGCACACGCCGTATCACCGTCCGCGACCTCGCGCTCGCCAAGGAGCGGGGCGAGAAGTGGCCCATGCTCACCGCGTACGACGCGATGACCGCGTCCGTCTTCGACGAGGCCGGGATCCCCGTGATGCTCGTCGGCGACTCGGCGGGCAACTGCCACCTGGGGTACGAGACGACCGTGCCCGTCACCCTCGACGAGATGACCATGCTGTCGGCGGCGGTCGTACGAGGCACCTCCCGCGCGCTGATCGTCGGCGACCTGCCCTTCGGCTCCTACCAGGAGGGGCCGGTGCAGGCGCTGCGCTCGGCGACCCGCCTGGTCAAGGAGGCCGGGGTCGGGGCCGTCAAGCTGGAGGGCGGCGAGCGCTCGCACCGGCAGATCGAGCTGCTGGTGGAGTCCGGCATCCCGGTCATGGCGCACATCGGCCTGACCCCGCAGTCCGTGAACTCGATGGGCTACCGGGTGCAGGGACGCGGCGAGGAGGCCGCCGCCCAGCTGCTGCGGGACGCCAAGGCCGTGCAGGACGCGGGCGCGTTCGCGGTGGTGCTGGAGCTGGTGCCGGCGGAGCTGGCGGCCGAGGTCACGCGCGTGCTGCACATCCCGACGGTCGGCATCGGCGCCGGCCCGGAGACCGACGCGCAGGTGCTGGTGTGGACCGACATGCTCGGGCTGACCGGCGGCCGGGTGCCGAAGTTCGTCAAGCAGTACGCGAACCTGCGTGAGGTCATGGGCAACGCGGCCAAGGCGTTCGCGGAGGACGTCGTCGGCGGAACGTTCCCCCTGGACGAGCACTCCGTCCACTAGGGTCCGTCTTCAAAGATCACCGGATGGTGGATCAT
>NZ_JAHHIU010000096.1 GCF_024539815.1 Streptomyces hayashii | reverse complement strand
GTCGTCGGGGTCGGCTCGGGGCCCGTCGTCGGGGGCGGAGCGCCAGGGCCCGGACCGTGGCCGTGACCATGGCCGTCGCCCGGGTGCGACGGCCCGGGGGCGGTGCCGTAGCCCTCGATGGAGACGACGGCGCCCGCCGGGGCGATCGCCACACGCGCGTGCCAGTGCCCGGAGGGTTCGCGCAGGGGGTCGACGTACACCTTGACCGTCACCGACTCGCCGGGCTTCAGAGTGCCCGCGGAGCGGCTCAGATAGAGCCAGGGCGCTGCCGCGGTGGCGGCCGACCAGCGGATCGGCTCCTCCGCTTCCGGGGACGCGGCGAGGGTGATGAGGGTGGTGTCGCCGCTGGTGACGGCCGTCACGGAGAGCCGGCCGGAAGCGCCGCGGCCGGCTCCGCTGACGCTGATGACCTCCACGGACACGTCCGGTCCGCCGTCCTTGGACGGACCGGCGCCCGGGCGGGTGCTCACGTTCCCGGCGTTCTCGTACCCGCCCCCCGTCTCACCCTCGAAGCCGCCTGGACCGTGTGCCTCGCCGGCGCTGGCGGAGCGGCCCTCGGCCCCCTCCGCCGTCGGCGTGCCTCGGTAGGCAGCCCACAGGGCGATCACCGGGGCGGCGACGACGGTGGCGACGACGGTCGTCGTGACGGCACGCGCGCGCAGGCGCTCCCGGCGGGCGGCGCGGTCCTTGGGGTCCATCGGGAAGCCGCGCCGGTCGTAGCGCGGCACGGCGACTCCCCGCGCGCGGGTGAGGCGGGCCATGGCGACGTGCAGCTGCGCGCGGGGCGCCACCAGGATCGGCAGCTCGGCGGGGGTGACGCCGGCGCCGGGCCAGCGGCCGGGAACGGCGCGCTCGGCGGCGCGCCGGCAGTGCGGGCAGTCGTCGACGTGCCGGACGAGCTCGCGGCGCAGGGCGGCGCTGAGCACGAGCTGGTTCTCACCGGCGAGGCGGCTCACACCGGGACAGCCGCCGGTCTCGACGACGGCGAGCGCCGCGCGCGTGCGCTCGACCTCGCAGGCGGCGGAGGCGAGCAGTTCGCGGGCGGCGGCGAGATCCCTGCCGAGCACGGCGGCGACCTCGTGCGCGGCCAGGTGGTGGCGCACGGCCAGTTCCAGCGCCTCGCGCTGTTCCGGGGAGGTGCCCGCGGCCTCCGGCCAGGCGAGCAGGGCGAGTTCGCGCCGCCGCTGCTCCTGGAGCTCGTCGCCAACGGGTGACGCGGAGGCGAGAGGGGAGACCGCGGATGCGGTGGCGGACGAGGGGGCGGCGATCGGAGCCGCGGGGGCCGCGGACGCCGGGGAAGCCATGGACGCCGGGGAAGCCGGACGCTTCCCGGTCTGCCGGCGGTGGCCGCCGTCACGACGTGCGGCGTGCGTGCTCCGACGTTTCTGCTTGGCCTCGCCGAGCTTGCGCAGACAGGCCCAGCGGGCCAGCGCGTACAGCCAGGCCCTGCGGTCGCCCGCCGCGTCCGGCATCCGCTGGCCGCGCCGCTCGGCGAACGCGAGGGCGTCCCCCAGGGCGGCGGTGGCCGCGTCGTGGTCGCACAGGACGGACAGACAGTAGGTGAACAGGCCGTCCAGGTACGGCTCGTAGCGCGCGGGCGGTCGCTGCGCGAGCGTGCGCGCCGCAGCGGTGTCGCGCGCCTCCCGGTGCGCCCGGTGCGCGCCGGTCGTGCGGGTCGAGGTTTCCGGGCTGCTGCTCATCACCCGTGCGACCGTAGGCGGCGCGGAACGAGGTCTACTTGTCCCTTGAGTCCTTTTAATCCGTACGGGTGAAACGATCCCTCATAAGGGGACAGCGGAGGGGGGTCCCGTGGCTCGTTCGTGACGGGGCGTGGCCGGATCACAGGGGGCGGCGCTCCTTTCCGCGGCACGCGCCCCCGCGCGCGGGCGGTGGCGGAGCGGCGGCGCCGGGCCGTCGGGGAGCCCGGTCGTCCACAGGCGCGTCCGGTTGTCAGTGGCGGCGACTACGGTTTCCCCATGGCTGCCCGTACGAAGACCACCAAGGACCGACCGTCCTACCGCTGCACGGAGTGCGGCTGGCAGACGGCCAAGTGGCTCGGCCGCTGCCCCGAGTGCCAGGCGTGGGGGACGGTCGAGGAGTACGGCGCGCCCGCGGTCCGCACGACGGCGCCGGGCCGGGTCACCACCTCCGCACTGCCCATCGGCCAGGTCGACGGCCGCCAGGCCACCGCCCGCCCCACCGGCGTGCCCGAGCTGGACCGCGTCCTGGGCGGCGGGCTCGTTCCCGGCGCGGTCGTACTGCTGGCCGGGGAGCCGGGCGTCGGCAAGTCGACGCTCCTGCTCGACGTGGCGGCCAAGTCGGCCAGCGACGAACACCGCACGCTCTACGTCACCGGCGAGGAGTCCGCGTCGCAGGTCCGCCTGCGCGCCGACCGCATCGGCGCCATCGACGACCACCTGTACTTGGCCGCCGAGACCGATCTGGCGGCCGTCCTCGGCCACTTGGACGCCGTGAAGCCGTCCCTGCTGATCGTGGACTCCGTGCAGACGGTGGCCTCTCCGGAGATCGACGGAGCGCCCGGCGGCATGGCCCAGGTCCGCGAGGTCGCGGGCGCCCTGATCCGCGCCTCCAAGGATCGCGGCATGTCCACGCTCCTGGTGGGCCATGTCACGAAGGACGGCGCGATCGCCGGCCCCCGTCTCCTCGAACACCTCGTCGACGTCGTCCTGAGCTTCGAGGGCGACCGGCACGCGCGACTGCGCCTGGTGCGCGGCGTCAAGAACCGTTACGGCGCCACCGACGAGGTCGGCTGCTTCGAACTGCACGATGAGGGCATTACCGGCCTTGCGGACCCCAGCGGACTTTTCCTGACCCGTCGTGACGAACCGGTCCCGGGAACCTGCCTGACGGTCACCCTGGAGGGCCGCCGTCCCCTGGTCGCCGAAGTGCAGGCGCTCACCGTGGACTCCCAGATCCCCTCCCCCCGGCGCACGACGTCCGGCCTGGAGACCTCGCGCGTCTCCATGATGCTGGCCGTCCTGGAACAGCGCGGCCGGATCAGCGCCCTCGGCAAACGTGACATCTACTCGGCGACGGTCGGCGGGGTGAAGCTCTCCGAGCCCGCCGCGGACCTGGCGATCGCCCTCGCCCTGGCCTCCGCCGCGAGCGACACCCCGCTGCCCAAGAACCTCGTCGCGATCGGTGAAGTGGGCCTCGCGGGCGAGGTCAGACGGGTCACGGGCGTCCAGCGCAGGCTCTCCGAGGCCCACCGTCTGGGCTTCACCCACGCGCTCGTGCCGGGCGATCCCGGCAAGATCCCGGCGGGCATGAAGGTCCTGGAAGTCGCGGACATGGGGGACGCCCTGCGGGTCCTGCCGCGCTCCCGTCGCCGAGACGCCCCCCGGGAGTCGGAGGACCGCCGGTAGACTTTGCCCTGGTCTCGCCCGTCCGTACGAAACGAGTGCGCGAAACGGGAGCGTCCCAGACCTGTGACCGGAGGAGTGCAGTGGCAGCCAACGACCGGGCGGCAGCTCCCGGAAAGTCCGGTGGGAGTTCCGGTGCCGACGGCCTGATGCGTGCCGCGCTGAGCGCGGTGGCTCCCGGCACGGCCCTGCGCGACGGCCTGGAGAGAATCCTCCGCGGCAACACCGGCGGGCTCATCGTGCTGGGCTCGGACAAGACGGTCGAGGCGATGTGCACGGGCGGGTTCGTCCTGGACGTCGAGTTCGCGGCCACGCGCCTGCGCGAGCTGTGCAAACTCGACGGCGGCATCGTGGTCTCCTCCGACCTGTCGAAGATCCTCCGGGCGGGCGTCCAGCTCGTGCCGGACCCCATGATCCCCACGGAGGAGACGGGCACCCGGCACCGCACGGCGGACCGGGTCAGCAAGCAGGTGGGCTACCCGGTCGTCTCGGTCTCCCAGTCCATGCGCCTGATCGCCCTGTACGTCGACGGACAGCGCCGCGTCCTGGAGGACTCCGCGGCGATCCTGTCCCGCGCGAACCAGGCGCTGGCCACCCTGGAGCGCTACAAGCTCCGCCTGGACGAGGTCGCGGGAACGTTGTCAGCGCTGGAGATCGAGGACCTGGTGACGGTCCGGGACGTCTCCGCGGTGGCACAGCGCCTGGAGATGGTCCGCCGCATCGCCACCGAAATCGCCGAATACGTGGTCGAACTGGGCACGGACGGGCGCCTGCTCGCCCTTCAGCTCGACGAGCTGATCGCGGGCGTGGAGCCGGAGCGCGAGCTGGTCGTCCGCGACTACGTCCCCGAGCCCACGGCCAAGCGCTCCCGCACGGTCGACGAGGCGCTCTACGAGCTGAACGCGCTCTCCCATGCCGAGCTGCTCGAAATGTCCACCGTGGCCCGCGCGTTGGGTTACACCGGCTCCCCCGAGGCGCTCGACTCGGCGGTCTCCCCGCGCGGTTTCCGCCTGCTGGCGAAGGTGCCTCGTCTGCCCGGCGCCATCATCGACCGCCTGGTCGAGCACTTCGGCGGCCTGCAGAAGCTCCTCGCCGCGAGCGTCGACGACCTTCAGACGGTGGACGGCGTGGGCGAGGCGCGGGCCCGGAGCGTCCGCGAGGGCCTGTCCCGGCTGGCGGAGTCGTCGATCCTGGAACGGTACGTCTGACCGGCGGCCCCGACCGGCGCATCTGACCGACACGTCCGGCCGGCCTGTCCGGCCGACGCGGGCGAGGGGGGAGGCGGGCCGGCCGCCTCAGTCGCTCTTCAGCACGAAAGACGTCTGCGCTTTCGCGAAGCCCGGAGCCTTTGCCTCCACCAGATACGTACCGGCTGCGGCCGACCCCGCCGGAGGAGTGGCGCACTGGGGCGCGCTCGGCTTGCGGTCCCACTTCAGGACGTACGTGAAGCTGCTTCCGGCCGGCACCCGGTACAGCAGGTTCCCGGCCCCCTTGGGGCAGTCCGCGGACGACCAGTAGTCGTCGTCGCCGTCCGCCTTGGTGATCGTCAACACCGCGGCCTTGGGCCCGAGATCGATTTTGCAGTCGGCGGTGGAGCTGTTCTTGGCCGTCAGCCGGAAGGTCGGGGGCTCGTCCGGCGAATACGCGTTACGGACGCTGCTCAGCGTCAACGTGACCGCGCCTGTCGCGCAGTTGGGCAGCGTCGTCCCGGCCGGCAGCGTCGTGGCCGTGCCGCCGTCCCCCCCGATGGCGCCGGCGCCGCCGCTCCCGCTCGCGCTGCCGTTGACGCCGTCGTCGATATCGCCCGAGCCGGCCGAACCGCCGTCCGAGCCACCGGTCCCGGCGTCGCCGCCCGAGCCCGCACCGGATCCCGTGCCCGAGCCGGACCCGCCGGTGCCGCCTGCGCCGGACTCGTCACGCCCGCCCGGGTTTTGGCTGATCGCGGGCCCCGACCCGGACGGTCCCGGCGTGATGGAGGACGCGGGGTTCTTGCCGCCGCCCCCGTCGGCGCCGTTCCTGCCGCCGCCTCCGCCCGATGTCATCACCCACAGGACCAGCAACGCCAACAGGGCGAACACGGACAGCAGTACGGCCCTCCGTCGCCAGTAGATGGAGGAGGGAAGCGGCCCGACCGGATTGCGCAGTGATCCCACGGCCCAAACTGTACGAGAGATCGACGCGTTCGCCTGACTCACCCGCCGCCCGGAACACAACTTTTCCGGATCATCATTTCGGAAAGCGCCCTCTCCGCACCCGACTTCGTCTCCCGAGGCAGCGCTCTCGTTGCCGATCGCACTCATTGCACCTCTGGCCATGGCCGCGGCGCCCGCGCAGGAACCCCCTCGGCGTGCGACCCGGCCGGGTGGCGGTACGCGCGCGTGCCCCGGTGCGCATGGCAGGATCGGTAGGGCCATGACTGCCCCCACGAAGCCCTCGCAGAGCAGCAGCCCCGTCCGCGACCCCGAAGGCGCCGACGCCGACGCTCCCGGAGCGGATCTGCACGCCCCGGTGATCGACTGGTTCGACGACCACGCCCGCGACCTCCCCTGGCGGCGCCCCGAGGCCGGGGCATGGGGTGTGATGGTCAGCGAGTTCATGCTCCAGCAGACGCCGGTCAGCCGCGTCCTGCCGGTCTACGAGCAGTGGCTCGCCCGCTGGCCGCGCCCCGCCGACCTCGCCGCGGAGGCCCCCGGCGAGGCCGTGCGCGCCTGGGGGCGGCTCGGCTACCCCCGTCGCGCCCTGCGGCTGCACGGAGCCGCGGTGGCGATAACGGAACGGCACGGCGGCGATGTGCCGTCCGACCACGCACAGCTCCTGGCGCTGCCCGGCATCGGCGAGTACACGGCCGCGGCCGTCGCCTCCTTCGCGTACGGCCAGCGACACGCCGTCCTGGACACCAATGTGCGCCGCGTCTTCGCGCGCGCCGTCAGGGGTGTGCAGTACCCGCCGAACGCCACCACGGCCGCCGAGCGCAAGCTGGCCCGCGCCCTGCTCCCCGACGACGAGCCGACGGCCGCGCGCTGGGCCGCCGCGTCCATGGAGCTCGGCGCGCTCGTCTGCACGGCCAGGAACGAGACGTGCGTGCGGTGCCCCATCGCCGCGCAGTGCGCCTGGCGGCTGGCCGGCAAGCCGGAGCACGACGGCCCGCCGCGCCGCGGCCAGACCTACGCCGGCACCGACCGGCAGGTCAGGGGCAAGCTGCTCGCCGTCCTGCGCGAGGCGCACGCGCCGGTGCCGCAGGCCGTCCTCGACCGCGTGTGGCACGAGCCGGTGCAACGCGCGCGTGCGCTGGACGGGCTCGTCGCGGACGGACTGGTGGAGCCGCTGACGGGCGGGCTGTACCGCCTGCCGCTGACCTGACGCACGGTCAGTTCACAGTCAGGAGGCTTCGTCACAGCCGTTGTCGGCGTTCGTCACGGCCCTCGTCGGGCGTTCGTCACGCCCGACGGGTGGACGAATCTCCTCATAGTTCTGCGATTCGACCTTTGCTTCTACCCCGATCTCACCGCCGTTACACAACCGACGGACAGCTGAGGGCTAGCCGAAGGCTGCTTCGGACAGCGCCGTGACAACACCTCCGTAGCTTCATCTGCGTACCCGGCGGAGACACGGCGGGCTGCAGACCACAAGCAGTGAACCGGCGGCGACCACCGTCGGAACGGGGAATCGGAGGCGGTTGACCATGGCGCAGGGCGAGGTGCTCGAATTCGAGGAATACGTCCGCACGCGGCAGGACGCGCTGCTGCGCAGCGCCCGTCGGCTCGTCCCGGACCCGGTCGACGCCCAGGACCTGCTGCAGACCGCGCTGGCCCGGACGTACGGCCGTTGGGACGGCATCGCCGACAAGCGGCTCGCGGACGCCTACCTGCGCCGGGTCATGATCAACACGCGGACCGAGTGGTGGCGGGCCCGCAAGCTTGAGGAAGTGCCGACCGAGCAGCTTCCCGACGCCTGCGTGGACGACTCCACCCAGCAGCACGCCGACCGCGCCCTGCTGATGGACGCGATGAAGGTGCTCGCACCCAAACAGCGAAGCGTCGTCGTGCTGCGACACTGGGAGCAGATGTCCACGGAGGAGACGGCCGCCGCCCTCGGCATGTCGGCCGGAACGGTCAAGAGCACGCTGCACCGGGCGCTCGCCCGGCTCCGCGAGGAGCTGGAAGCCCGCGATCTGGACGCACGCGCGCTGGAGCGTGAGGAGCGGGAGCGTTGCGCGGCGGCCTGACCCAGGCCGGGCCCACACCGGCCCGAGGCACCATCCAGGCGGTGATCACGGCGATGACCGTGCTCGCCGCCCTCGGCCTTTTCGTCTCCGCCTGCGGCACCGGCGGCACCGGGGCCCGCGACGAGGGGCCGGCCCACGCCGACGCGGCGGTGGGCGCCACGGCCTCGCTCTCGGCAGCCCCCACCGGCACCCCGGACCGGACGGACGCGGTACGCCTCGTCAAGGACGACCCCGCGGTCTCGGCGGAGGTCAAGAGCGAGCTGAAGCCCTGCGTGGGCGACGAGTACCCGGTCGACGTGTCGTACGGGGACCTCACCGGCGGCTCCGGCGACGACCTCATCGTCAACGTGCTCACCTGCGGTGACGCCGTCGGCGTCGGCTCCTACGTCTACCGGGAGGACGGCGACGGCTACGCCAACGTCTTCAAGGCGGAGGAGCCCCCGGTCTACGCGGAGATAGACCGCGGCGATCTGGTGGTGACCAAGCAGGTGTACGACAAGGGCGACCCGGTCTCCAGCCCCTCCGGGGAGAACGTGATCACCTACCGCTGGGTCGCGGGCCGCTTCCACAAGGAGTTCAGCTGGCACAACGACTACAGCAACGTCGTCGGCGGGGCGCCGGCACCGGCGCCGACATCGGTGCCGACATCGGAGCCGCCCACCCGCTGACCTGCCCGGGAGCGGCTGGGCGGAGAAAGATCGCGTGGACGTGAACCGATCGGGCCCTCCGTTCCGATCATCTGGTGGAGGGGCAGAAACGGGCCAGGACGCGCGAGCAGTGAACGCCGGCGGCGTTCCGCGCGTCCCCCCAAGGGACGCTCCTGACAGCGAGCAGACAGAAACCCGACAGACTGACCACGGCAGACTGGCGATCGACAGGCTGCCGACCGGCGGACTGCGGGCTGGTGGACAGGCCGGCGACCCGCAGGCCGCCGCCCGACGACCGACGACCCGCGGGCGCCCGCGCCGACACGCACACCGAGTACGCAACGAGAACTGAGAGCACCGGGATGGCAGACCAGACCCACGTTCTGTTCGTCGAGGACGACGACGTCATCCGCGAGGCCACCCAGCTCGCCCTGGAGCGGGACGGCTTCGCGGTCACCGCGATGCCCGACGGCCTGTCCGGCCTGGAGGCGTTCCGCGCCGACCGACCCGACATCGCCCTGCTGGACGTCATGGTGCCGGGCCTGGACGGCGTGAGCCTGTGCCGGCGCATCCGGGACGAGTCCACCGTTCCGGTGATCATGCTGTCCGCGCGCGCCGACTCCATCGACGTCGTCCTGGGGCTGGAGGCCGGCGCCGACGACTACGTGACCAAACCGTTCGACGGCGCCGTCCTGGTCGCCCGGATCCGTGCCGTGCTGCGCCGGTTCGGTCACGCGGGCGGCGGCGACCGCACCGAGCCGGACGCCGCGCCGGCCGGCGGTGTGCTGACCTTCGGCGACCTGGAGGTCGACACGGAGGGCATGGAGGTGCGGCGGGCCGGGCAGCCAGTGGCGCTGACCCCGACCGAGATGCGCCTGCTGCTGGAGTTCTCCTCCGCTCCGGGCACCGTCCTGTCGCGCGACAAACTGCTGGAGCGGGTGTGGGACTACGGCTGGGGCGGCGACACCCGGGTCGTCGACGTCCATGTGCAGCGGCTGCGCACCAAGATCGGCCAGGACCGCATCGAGACGGTCCGCGGCTTCGGCTACAAATTGAAGGCCTGAGCGGGGCGGAGACAGAAGTATGCGGGGGATGATCCGGTACCGGCGTCCGGCTCGCGCGGAGGGCCTGAGCCTTCGCACGGGTCTGCGATGGAAGCTGAGCGCGGCGATCGCGCTGGTCGGCGCGCTGGTGGCGATCGCGCTCAGCCTGGTCGTGCACAACGCCGCGCGGGTGTCCATGCTGGACAACGCGCGTGATCTCGCCGACGAGCGCGTGCAGATCGCCCAGCGCAACTACGAGCAGTCGGGGCGGCCCAACTTCCCCAACATCAAGATCGACGACTCCGGTCTGCCGCCCGCACTGCGGGAGAAGGTCCAGGACGGCCGCCGGGCCACCTTCGTCTCCGACCGCAGGGGCGGTGTGCCGGACATCTGGGCGGCCGTGCCGGTCAAGGACGGACATGTGCTGTCGCTGCACACCGGGTTCACCGACCGCAGCACGGACATCCTCAAGGACCTCGACCAGGCCCTGGTGATCGGCTCCATCGCGGTCGTCCTCGGCGGCAGCGCGCTCGGCGTGCTCATCGGCGGCCAGATGTCGCGCCGGCTACGCAAGGCGGCGGCCGCGGCGAACCAGGTCGCCAAGGGCGAGACGGACGTCCGCGTCCGGGATGCGATAGGCGGGGTCGTGCGGGACGAGACCGACGACCTGGCGAGCGCCGTGGACGCCATGGCGGACACCCTGCAAGCGCGGCTGGAGGCCGAGCGCCGGGTCACCGCGGACATCGCGCACGAACTGCGCACCCCGGTGACGGGACTGCTGACGGCGGCCGAGCTGCTGCCGCCCGGCCGGCCGACCGAGCTGGTGCTGGACCGGGCGAAGGCCATGCGCACCCTCGTCGAGGACGTGCTGGAGGTGGCCCGTCTCGACGGCGCCTCGGAACGTGCCGAGTTGCAGGACATCGTGCTCGGCGAGTTCGTGTCCCGCCGGGTGGCGGCCAAGGACCCGGACGTCGAGGTGCGGGTGGTGCACGAGTCGATGGTCACGACCGACCCGCGTCGTCTGGAGCGGGTGCTGTTCAATCTGCTGGCCAACGCGGCACGGCACGGCAAGCCGCCCATCCAGGTCACCGTCGAGGGCCGGGTCATCCGGGTCCGCGACCACGGCCCCGGATTCCCCGGGGACCTGCTCGCCGAGGGGCCGAGCCGGTTCCGTACCGGCAGCGCGGACCGGGCGGGGCACGGACACGGCCTCGGGCTCACCATCGCGGCGGGCCAGGCGCGCGTCCTCGGCGCCCGGCTGACCTTCCGCAACGTGCGGCCCGCGGGAGCCCCGGAGCACATACCGTCCGAGGGCGCCGTGGCCGTCCTGTGGCTGCCCGAGCACGCGCCGACCAACACCGGGAGCTACCAGACGATGCCGTGACGCTCGTCGCCCCCCGGCTGCCGCCGCCGTCGCACTGTCACCGACGCGGCGCCGTCGCCGACGCGGCGCCGTCACCGACGACATCGCCGAAGGCCCCCGGGGCGGACACCGCCGGAGGCCTTCGTTCAGTGCGAGGTCAGACTGCCTCGACCATGGGCGGAGGAGCGACGGTCGTGCCGTCGGTCGCCTCGTCCGCCTTCTGCGGCCCCGCCCCCTTCAGCGGCACCTCCTTCACGAACACCGCCGCCACCAGCGCGGCGATCGCCACCACGGCGCCGAGCAGGAACGCCGTGTGGATACCGGCCGACACCGCGTGCTGATAGGCCTCCCGGGCGGCCGCCGGCAGCTTGGCCAGGCTCGCCGCGTCCAGCTGAGCGGACTGCTCGGTGATCTTCGAGCCCAGCGCGCCGGCTCGTTCGGACATCACGTCCTGGACCCGGTTGTTGAACAGCGCGCCCATGATCGCGACACCGAAGGAGGAGCCGAGGGTACGGAAGAGGGTGGTGGACGAGGACGCGACGCCCATGTCCTTCATCTCGACGCTGTTCTGCGCGACCAGCATCGTGATCTGCATCAGGCAGCCCATGCCGAGACCGACCACGGCCATGAAGACGCCGGAGGTGAGGCGGCTGGTCCCGGTGTCCATCGTCGACAGCAGGTACAGACCGACCACCATCAGGACGCTGCCGACGACCGGGAAGATCTTGTACTTGCCGCTGCTCGTGGTCACGCGCCCGGCCACCATCGAGGTAACGAGCATCGCGCCGAGCATCGGCAGGAGCAGCAGCCCCGAGTTGGTCGCGGAGGCGCCCTGCACGGACTGCTGGTACAGCGGCAGGAAGAGGGTGGCGCCGAACATCACGAAGCCGGTGATGAAGCCGATGAGCGACATCAGGGTGAAGTTGCGGCTGCGGAAGATGTGCAGCGGCACGATCGGCTCCGCGGCCCTGGTCTGCCAGAACACGAACCCGATGAGCGAGGCGACGCCGATGGCGATGAGCTCCATGATCCGCGCCGAGGTCCAGGCGTACTCCGAGCCGCCCCAGGTGGTGACGAGGACGATGGAGGTGATGCCGAGCGTCAGCAGGCCGGCGCCGAGGTAGTCGATGCGCGACTGCGAGCGCTTCTTCGGCAGGTGCAGGACGACGCTGATCGCGGCGAGGGCCACCACGCCGAGCGGCAGGTTGATGTAGAAGGACCAGCGCCAGCCCCAGTTGTCCGTGATGGTGCCGCCGACCAGCGGTCCGCCGATCATCGCGAGCGCCATGACACCGGCCATCATGCCCTGGTACTTGCCGCGCTCCCGCGGGGGGATCAGGTCGCCGATGATGGCCATGACACCGACCATCAGACCGCCCGCGCCGAGGCCCTGGATCGCGCGGAACCCGATGAGTTCGCCCATGTTCTGGGCCATGCCGCTGAGCGCGGAGCCGATCAGGAAGATGACGATCGACGTCATGAAGGCGCCCTTGCGCCCGTACATGTCGCCGATCTTGCCCCAGATCGGGGTCGAGGCGGCGGTCGCCAGGGTGTACCCGGTCACCACCCACGAAAGGTGCGCAAGGCCCCCGAGGTCACCGACGATCGTCGGCATCGCGGTGCCCACGATCATGTTGTCGAGCATCGCGAGCATCATCGTGATCATGAGCGCGAGCAGGACGACCCGCACGCTCCTGGGCTGTTTCTCCTGCTCGGTCTCTGGTGTCTTCGCGTCCGCCATCGTTCCCACTCCCCTGGTCCCGCCCCGGTCGGCCACTTACTTGCCGCCCGGCTAGTTCAGTACACTGGGAAGGTAGACCCGCCACTAGCCGGGCGTCAAGTAAGTTACTGGTGTCGAACTAGCCGGACGGCAAGTAAGTGTTCGCGGGAGCCCTAGGAGCATGAGGATGGACCGCACCATGGACGGCACCAAGCAGCAGCGACGCGGTAACACCCGCCAGCGCATCCAGGACGTGGCCCTCGAACTCTTCGCCGAACAGGGGTACGAGAAGACGTCCCTCCGCGAGATCGCGGAGCGCCTGGACGTCACCAAGGCCGCCCTGTACTACCACTTCAAGACCAAGGAAGAGATCATCGTCGGCATCTTCACGGACCTGACGAAGCCGATCGAGGACCTGATCGACTGGGGCAAGGAACAGCCGCACACCCTGGAGACCAAACACGAGCTCGTACGGCGCTACAGCAAGGCCCTCTCCGAGGCGGCCCCGCTCTTCCGCTTCATGCAGGAGAACCAGGCGACGGTGCGCGAGCTCCAGATCGGCGACTCGTTCAAGGTCCGCATGCAGGGCCTGCGGGACATCATCATGGATCCCGAGGCCCCGCTGACCGACCAGGTCCGCTGCGTGAGCGCCATCTTCACGCTGCACGCGGGGATGTTCTTCCTGAACGACCTCGACGGCGACCCCGAGGACAAGCGGGCGGCCGTCCTGGAAGTCGCCGTCGATCTGGTGACGCAGGCGCATCACGGCGGCTGATCGCGCGGCCGCGTCACAGCGGCCGGTCGCGCACCGGCGTCACGTCGCCCGATCACGCACAGGTCAGACCTTCACGCCCTTGGAGTGCAGGAAGGTGACCGGGTTGATCGCCGAACCGTAGTTGGGGGTCGTGCGGATCTCGAAGTGCAGGTGCGGGCCGCTGGAGTTGCCGGTGTTGCCGGACAGCGCGATCTTCTGGCCGGTCTTCACGACCTGGCCGACCTTCACCTCAATGCGCGAGAGGTGGGCGTACTGCGAGTACACGCCGTTGGCGTGCTTGATCACGATGGCGTTGCCGTAGGCCGGGCCGTCGCCGGCGCCGTTGCCGCCGGCCTTGACCACGGTGCCGCCGTGCGCGGCCATGACCTTGGTGCCGCTCGGCACGGCGAAGTCCTGACCGCTGTGGGTGGAGTGCCACATCTTGCCGGCCTGGGCGAACCCGGCGGACAGCGTGTACTTCTTCACGGGGTCTATCCAGGAAGCGGCGGAAACGGCCGTCTTGGCGGTGTGCGCGGCGGCGGGGGCGGCGGCGGACGCCACTCCGGTCCCCAGCACGACCGAGGCGCCCACTGCGGCGGCCCCGACGGCCACGCGGGTGCGGAGCAGGGACGTACGGGAAGAACGGAACGTGACGCGCTGGAACATCGAAGACCTCATGGGAACGGGGGCAAGGGAAACCACCTGGCGGGAACCTCCGCTTAGGTGGCCATCCCTTGGTAACCCCGAGGCCCATGGACCCCCAAACGTGTGATCTACGACGGAAGCTAGTACTTCACCGCAAAACTTCCCAGTCCTTGACAGATCGCCCGTTCCGGACACTTTCGACACCGGCCAACCCCGAAGGGCCCCCACTGGCCCCGACCCCGGACCCGGTGTCCTTTTTGCCCATATTCGCGCAGTGACTATCCCGCCTAGTAGACCCCAAACCGCCTGTGCGGCATGTCACCGGCCGCCCCTCCCAAGGGACTTCGGAATGTGACGGCGACTACTCCCGTGCCCCGTAAGGCACTTGTGACCCCGGTCACGTCCTGTGCACGGGTCTGTGACCGGCCTCTCATCCACCTCTACCGTCCAGTAACCCGCTGGTTCCCCTCAGGCCACCCCCAACCATCAGCATGCCCACGACACCGGCAGCGCAAGGACGCGAGAGGACCCCCACCCATGACCAGAGGCACCTGGACGCGCCGCACAGCCCTGACCGCCGTGGCGACCGCAGCCGTCACGGCGCTCGCCGTCCCGGCCGGCGCCCAGGCCGCGACGGCCACCGGCACCACGGCCGCGGCCACCTCCACCGCGGCCACCGCCTCCGCGGCAGCCGCGAAAGCCGTCGACTACAACACCTGGCAGCAGGACTGCCAGACCGTGATGAACCAGGCGCTGCCGGCCCTCAAGCAGCGCATCGCCGCCGCCAAGCCGGGCGAGAAGCAGGCGATCGTCTTCGACGTCGACAACACCACCCTGGAGACCGACTTCGGCTTCAGCTACCCGCAACCGGCCAACAAGCCCGTCCTGGACGTCGCCAAGTACGCCCAGGACCACGGCGTCTCCCTGTTCTTCGTCACCGCCCGCCCGGGCATCATCTCCGGGGTGACCGACTACAACCTCAAGAACGTCGGCTACAAGGTCTCCGGCCTCTACGTGCGCGGCTTCCTCGACCTCTTCAAGGACGTCGCCGCCTACAAGACCGCACAGCGCGTCACCATCGAGTCCAAGGGCTACACGATCATCGCGAACGTCGGCAACAGCGCCACCGACCTCTCCGGCGGCCACGCCGAGACCACGTACAAGCTGCCGGACTACGACGGTCAGCTCTCGTGACCCACCACCGGTAGCCCACGGAGCTCACAGTCGTACGGGAGACGTCTCCCCAGCCCTACGGCGGGGCCGTAAAACGGACGACTTCGCAGCCCCACGGCCGGACCGCAGGACGGACGCCTCGCAGCCTTACGGCGGGGCCGTAGGACGGACGTCTCACCGCCGCAGGGCCCGAGGGACATCACAGCCTCGGAACGGACGTCTCACGGCTCTCAGGGCATGCGAAAGGGGCCGGTGCTGGAAAGCACCGGCCCCTTTCTTCGGCTCGACCCGGGAGGGTCAGGCCTCCTTGCTCAGGTTCGGTCCGGCTCCGCCGGCCGCCTGCTCGATCGGCGGGACGTCGGGCAGCGCCGCCTTCTCCTCGCCGCGGAAGGTGAACGTCTTGGTGTCACCCTCGCCCTCGGTGTCCACGACCACGATGTGACCGGGGCGCAGCTCACCGAAGAGGATCTTCTCCGAGAGCGTGTCCTCGACCTCACGCTGGATGGTGCGACGCAGCGGACGCGCACCCAGCACCGGGTCGTAACCCTTCTTGGAGAGCAGCTCCTTGGCGGACTGGGAGAGCTCGATGCCCATGTCCCGGTCCTTCAGTCGCTCGTCCACCTTGCCGATCATCAGGTCGACGATCCGCAGGATGTCCGCCTGCGTGAGCTGCGGGAAGACGACCACGTCGTCGACACGGTTGAGGAACTCGGGGCGGAAGTGCTGCTTGAGCTCGTCCGACACCTTGTTCTTCATGCGCTCGTAGTTGGTCTTCGAGTCGCCCGAGGCCGCGAAGCCCAGGTTGAAGCCCTTGGAGATGTCCCGGGTGCCGAGGTTGGTCGTCATGATGATGACCGTGTTCTTGAAGTCCACGACCCGGCCCTGGGAGTCGGTCAGACGACCGTCCTCCAGGATCTGCAGCAGCGAGTTGAAGATGTCCGGGTGGGCCTTCTCGACCTCGTCGAAGAGGACGACGGAGAACGGCTTGCGGCGGACCTTCTCGGTCAGCTGGCCGCCCTCTTCGTAGCCCACGTAACCGGGGGGCGAACCGAAGAGACGCGACACCGTGTGCTTCTCGCTGAACTCCGACATGTCGAGGGAGATCAGCGCGTCCTCGTCACCGAAGAGGAACTCGGCGAGCGCCTTGGACAGCTCGGTCTTACCGACACCGGACGGGCCGGCGAAGATGAACGAGCCACCGGGACGCTTCGGGTCCTTGAGGCCCGCGCGCGTACGGCGGATCGCCTTCGACAGCGCCTTGACGGCGTCGACCTGGCCGATGACCCGCTTGTGGAGCTCGTCCTCCATGCGCAGCAGACGCGAGGACTCCTCCTCGGTCAGCTTGAAGACCGGGATGCCGGTGGCCGTGGCGAGGACCTCGGCGATCAGCTCGCCGTCGACCTCGGCGACGACGTCCATGTCGCCGGCCTTCCACTCCTTCTCCCGCTTGGCCTTGGCGGCCAGGAGCTGCTTCTCCTTGTCGCGGAGGGAGGCGGCCTTCTCGAAGTCCTGCGAGTCGATCGCGGACTCCTTGTCGCGGCGCACGCCGGCGATCTTCTCGTCGAACTCGCGCAGGTCCGGCGGAGCGGTCATCCGGCGGATGCGCATCCGGGAACCGGCCTCGTCGATCAGGTCGATCGCCTTGTCCGGCAGGAAGCGGTCCGAGATGTACCGGTCGGCCAGGGTGGCGGCCTGGACCAGCGCCTCGTCCGTGATGGAGACACGGTGGTGCGCCTCGTAGCGGTCGCGCAGGCCCTTGAGGATCTCGATCGTGTGCGGCAGCGACGGCTCCGCGACCTGGATGGGCTGGAAGCGGCGCTCCAGGGCCGCGTCCTTCTCCAGGTGCTTGCGGTACTCGTCGAGCGTGGTGGCGCCGATGGTCTGGAGCTCACCTCGGGCCAGCATCGGCTTCAGGATCGAAGCGGCGTCGATGGCGCCCTCGGCGGCGCCCGCACCGACCAGCGTGTGCAGCTCGTCGATGAACAGGATGATGTCGCCGCGGGTGCGGATCTCCTTGAGGACCTTCTTCAGGCGCTCCTCGAAGTCACCGCGGTAGCGGGAGCCGGCGACCAGGGCGCCGAGGTCCAGGGTGTAGAGGTGCTTGTCCTTGAGGGTCTCGGGCACCTCGCCCTTGACGATGGCCTGGGCGAGGCCCTCGACGACGGCGGTCTTGCCGACGCCGGGCTCACCGATCAGGACCGGGTTGTTCTTGGTGCGGCGGGACAGCACCTGCATGACCCGCTCGATCTCCTTCTCGCGCCCGATGACCGGGTCGAGCTTGGACTCACGAGCGGCCTGGGTGAGGTTCCGGCCGAACTGGTCGAGGACCAGGGACGTCGAGGGCGTGCCCTCGGCAGGCCCGCCGGCGGTGGCGGTCTCCTTGCCCTGGTATCCGGAGAGCAGCTGGATGACCTGCTGCCGCACCCGGTTGAGATCTGCGCCCAGCTTGACCAGGACCTGGGCGGCGACGCCCTCGCCCTCACGGATCAGGCCGAGCAGGATGTGCTCCGTGCCGATGTAGTTGTGGCCCAGCTGAAGGGCCTCGCGGAGCGACAGCTCCAGGACCTTCTTGGCACGGGGGGTGAAGGGGATGTGCCCGGACGGGGCCTGCTGCCCCTGCCCGATGATCTCCTCCACCTGCTGGCGGACCGCCTCGAGCGAAATCCCGAGGCTCTCAAGGGCCTTGGCGGCGACACCCTCACCCTCGTGGATCAGGCCCAGGAGGATGTGCTCGGTGCCGATGTAGTTGTGGTTGAGCATCCGGGCTTCTTCCTGAGCCAGGACGACAACCCGCCGCGCGCGGTCGGTGAACCTCTCGAACATCGTTAATCGCTCCTCAGAGCGGTCAGGCAGTGGGGGGAACTTCCCCTCCCTGTCCTTCCGCAGCTTAGTCCCGCAAGCGGGGACCGCTCATTCCAACTGCCGACACCGTCGATGGCCTCCTGACCCCGAACGCCGACATCTGCTCCAACCCGATGGTGCGAGACGATGTTCCCGCAGGCCAGGCAGATACCCCAGTCGCCAGTACGCCGATGGCGAACGTGAGACGGCCTTTCCTGCGTGTCGCCCCCTCCCACTAGGGATGTCTTACCCGCCGGGACTGACACTCCATGCCGTGCGCACCCGTTCCCTCCGCTACGGGCGAACAGCCTTGCGTCTCCTGACACCCGCACTCGCATCTCCGGTCGGAACACCGCGCAGTCACAGAAACACCCAGCGTAACTTGCGGGGCATTTCGGCGGTTGGACTTGGCATGGTTCGCTCAGTCCCCCCGGCCGGCCGCCCGGTCGCCGCCGCGATCACCACGGTCCCCCTCCCCCGCAGGCCGCTCGAACCGGGCGACCCGAACGGACCGAATGAACCCAATGAACCGGACGACCCGATCCGCGGCTGGTACGAGAACGAACTGGGCTGGTCGACCGCGCCCGGGTCGCCGGTACGACTTTCGGTGGGAGAGCGCTTCGACGTCCTGGACGTGCCGTCCGAGGCGGGCTTCGCGGCGCTGCGACGCCTGGCGCCGGGCTCGCCGGTGGCCGTGCGGGGCGACCGGATGCGGCTGCTGGTGGCGGCGGGCGGCGCGGAGGAGGTGCCGGGGATCCTGCGGTGGCTGGAGTGGGGCGCTCTGCCCCTCGACCTGACGGCGATCGGCGCGGGCGGGACCGTCGAGGCGCCGCCGCCTCCCGCTCCCGTGCCGGACCGCGGCCCGGGCCGCGCTCCGGTTCCGCGCCGCCCCGGGCCGGTGCAGGGGGCCGCCGTCTGGCTGCGGCCCCCCGTGGCAGGGTGCGAGGTCGAGGCCTCGCTGCCGACGATGTCGGCGGTGGGGGCCGGTGGGGGCGCCCCCGATCTCGTACGGCTGGTGGACACGCTGGCGACTCATTGTCACCGTGTCCGACTGCGGCGCGCGTGCGCTCAGCCGTTGGCCTTCTCGTAGGCCTCGCGAATGGTCGCGGGAACCCGACCGCGGTCATTGACCTCGAAACCGTTCTCCTTCGCCCACGCGCGGATCTGAGCGGTGTCCTGGCTGCCGCCGGAAGCGGCGCGCGCCTTTCCCCGCCCGCCGGAAGCACGTCCGCCGGTACGACGGCCGCCCTTCACGTAGGGCTCAAGAAGTCCACGCAGCTTGTCGGCATTCGTGGTCGTGAGATCGATCTCGTACGTCTTGCCGTCCAGCGCGAACGTCACGGTCTCGTCCGCCTCGCCGCCGTCGAGGTCGTCGACAAGAAGGACCTGAACCTTCTGTGCCACCGGATTTCCTTTCATCGAAAACGTGAGGGCCGGGGGTCCGCGGCGTCCGCCGTTTAGCCGCACCCTGTTATATGCAGCACTGCACTACGTCGGAAAGCAAACCGCTTTTGCTGGGAAAACACAAACCCCTGGCAGAGACCCGCAGCCCGCCCCCCGCACGGAAACGTGCGCGTTTCGGACATAGGGAACCCGGGCAAGGCAGGTCGGCCGGAATGGGCGGCGACGATCACAGATGCAGAAGCATCCGGCTGTTGCCCAAGGTGTTCGGTTTCACTCGTTCGAGTCCGAGGAACTCCGCGACGCCCTCGTCATAGGAACGCAGCAGCTCCGCGTAGACATCGGTGTCGACCGGCGTCTCACCGATCTCCACGAACCCGTGCTTGCCGAAGAAGTCCACTTCGAAGGTCAGACAGAAAACCCGGCGAACGCCGAGCCAGCGAGCGGTGTGGAGCAACTTCTCCAACAACTGGTGGCCCACGCCGGCCCCCTTGAGCCCGGGCTTCACCGCGAGAGTGCGCACTTCGGCCAGGTCTTCCCACATGACGTGCAGGGCGCCGCAGCCGACCACCTCGGCGTTGTCGTCGCGTTCGGCGACCCAGAACTCCTGGATGTCCTCGTAAAGAGTCACCGTTGCTTTGTCGAGCAGGATGCCGCCGCGGACGTAGGCGTCAAGGAGACGGCGCACGGCGGCGACATCACCGGTCCGGGCCCGCCGGACGGTGATGGCTTTAGCGGTGACTTCGAGGTTCTCGGCCGAGGGACTCTCTGCTGACATGTGCGGACGCTATCGCCCGCCGCCCTCCGATGCAGAGGCGGGGTTCTCCCCGGCACTGCCGGGAGTCGCCCCGCTCCCCGCGCTCTCGGCAGTTGCGGCAGTTGCTGGTTCGGCGGGTGCGGCTTCGGGTGCGGGTTCGGCGGTTTCGGGGCCTTGGACGATGCGGACGGCGTCGCGCAGCGCGCCGCGCTGTTCCTCGCTCATCATCCCGAAGAAGGCCACGAGAGCGGCTGCGGGGTTGTCGCTCTGGGACCAGGCGTCGTTCATCAGGGCGGCTGCGTAGGCGGCACGGGTGGAGACCGCCTCATATCGATAGGCCCGGCCTTCCGCTTCACGGCGCACCCAGCCCTTCTGATGGAGATTGTCCAAAACGGTCATCACCGTGGTGTACGCGATGGACCGTTCCTGCTGAAGGTCTTCCAGGACTTCTCGAACGGTCACCGGGCGGTTCCACTTCCACACCCGCGTCATGACCGCGTCTTCGAGTTCTCCCAATGGGCGAGGCACAGCTCAGAACAGTAGTGGGAGATCTCGCCAATCGCGTGCCGGACGTGCACCTTCATCATCAAACACGAACAAAAAGGGCGTGCGGCCCCGAAAGGGGACGCACGCCCAGCAGGGTCGTGCCGGTGTGGCGGTCGGTCAGGCGTCCGGGCCCGCGGAGGCCTGGCGGGCGCCTTCCGCGCGCGCGAGCGCGGCGTCGACGGCCGCGTCCTCCTTGGCCTTGTTGGCCCCGCCCTGGGTCTTCACGATCACCCTGATCAGGCCGACGAAGAACACGGCCATGACGATGGGAGGCACGAGCGCGGAGACATAGTCCATGGATCCAGAGTAGCCAGCCCGCAACCGGGTCCCGGGGCGGGGGGCGGCCGGGTCAGCCGACGGCCAGCCGCTGCTGCCGCTGGTCGGCGGGAGGCGGGGTCGGCTTGCGTCGCGGGAAGACCTCGCCGGGCGTGGGGACTGGCCGTCGCGCGGGCTCCGGGGCGGGCTTGACGGGGACGGGCCCAGGGGCAGGAGCGGGCGTGGCCGGCTTCTCGGCAGGTTCCTTCCGCGGCGCAGGCCCCGGCTTCTTCTCCGACTCCCGGGCTCCCGATTCCTCGGCTCCCGGCACCGCGGCTCGCGGCCCCTCGGCGACGACGGCCAGCGCGAGGCCTCTCCGGCGCGCGCCGGAGAGGCCCCCGGGGAGGGCCTGGAGGCGCGTACGGGACGCGGGGACGGTGGGGACGACGGAAGTGTCCCGGCGGGTCGCGCGGCGGGCCAGACGGGCGCGTACGTCCTGCTCGGCGAGAACCTGGCAGCGATCCAGGAGAGCGGCGGCGGACGGGTTTCCGCGCAGTGCGCGCAGGGCGGCGAGGTCGTCCGGTTCGGGCCGGTAGCCGGTGGCCAGCACCTCCTCCAGGAGCGTGAGGTAGCCGGCGGCGGTGCCGGGGAGAGCTGCGCGGTACCGGCCGAGGTCGACCACCAGGAAGGCCCGCAGCCGGGCGGCCTCGCCGATCGCCTCGTCGAGCGACTCCGCGAGGCGATGGCAGTCCTGGACGTCCTCGGCGGAGACGGGGCCGGGGTGGAGGGCGATGGCGAGAGCGCGACGGAGCACACGCAGCTCCTCCGCGCCGAACGCCAGGCCGCCGCGGGATCCATATGGCGTGGGCATGTGGCGACGATACGCGCTAATCAGACAAATTCGGCATAGGGGTTGAACGCGACGCGCCCGGATCCGCCCTGCCGGCCCACCGCTCACCCCCCGATGGCCCACTGCCGCTCCGCACCACTGCCGGTCCGTGACACCCCGCGTCCGTGGCGACCCGCGCGCGGGGCGCCACGGCTCACATGCGCGAGACGTTGCGTTCGTACACCAGGCGCAGGCCGATCAGCGTGAGCCACGGCTCGTGCTCGTCGATCACCGCGGACTCGCCGAGCACCATCGGCGCCAGCCCGCCCGTCGCGATCACCGTGACCTCGTCCGGGTCGTCCGCCAGCTCGCGGGCCATCCGGGTCACCACGCCGTCGACCTGACCGGCGAAGCCGTAGACGATCCCCGACTGCATGGCCTCGACCGTGTTCTTGCCGATCACGCTCCGGGGCCGGGCCACCTCGATCTTGCGCAGCTGGGCGGCCTTGACCCCGAGGGCCTCCACGGAGATCTCGATGCCGGGGGCGATGACGCCGCCGACGTACTCCCCGCGCGCGCTGACCGCGTCGAACGTGGTGGCCGTGCCGAAGTCGACGACGATCGCCGGGCCGCCGTACAGCTCGTTCGCGGCGACCGCGTTGATGATGCGGTCGGCGCCGACCTCCTTGGGGTTGTCGAACAGGATCGGCACGCCCGTCTTCACGCCGGGTTCGACGAGGACGGCGGGCACGTCGCCGTAGTACCGGCGCGTCACCTCGCGCAGTTCGTGCAGCACGGACGGCACGGTCGCGCAGATCGCGATTCCGTCGATGCCGTCGCCCAGCTCGTCCCCGAGGAGCGGGTGCATGCCCATCAGGCCCTGGAGCAGCACGGCGAGTTCGTCCGCGGTACGGCGGGGGTCGGTCGAGATGCGCCAGTGCTCGACGATGTCCTCTCCGTCGAACAGGCCGAGCACGGTGTGCGTGTTGCCCACGTCGATCGTCAGCAGCATGGCCGGTTCCCGTTCCTACTCAGCCGCTCGCAGATCCAGACCGATGTCCAGGATCGGCGAGGAGTGCGTCAGCGCCCCGACGGCGAGGAAGTTCACGCCTGTGTCGGCGTACGCCTTGGCGTTGTCCAGGGTCAGCCGGCCCGACGCCTCCAGCAGGGCCCTCCCGCCGACGATGCCCACGGCCTCCTCGCACTCACCGGGGGTGAAGTTGTCCAGGAGGATCAGGTCGGCGCCGGCGTCGATGACCTCGCGCAGCTGGTGCAGGGTGTCGACCTCGACCTCGATCGGCACGTCCGGGAAGGCCTCCCGGACGGCTTCGAACGCCTGCGCGACGCCGCCCGCGGCGACCACGTGGTTGTCCTTGACCAGCGCCGCGTCGGACAGCGACATCCGGTGGTTGACGCCTCCGCCGCAGCGCACGGCGAACTTCTCCAGCGAGCGCAGTCCTGGCGTCGTCTTGCGGGTGTCGCGCACGCGTGCCCGGGTGCCCTCCAGGACGTCCGCCCACGCGCGCGTGGCGGTGGCGATGCCGGACAGCCGGCACAGCAGGTTGAGCGCGCTGCGCTCGGCGGTGAGGAGGTCACGCGTGCGCGTGGTGACCGACAGCAGCGGCTGCCCGGCCTCCACCCGGTCGCCGTCCTCCACGTGCCGCTCGACCTCGAACTCGTCCGTGCAGACCACCGAGACGACCGCCTCGGCGATCCTGAGGCCCGCGACCACGCCCGCCTCGCGCGCGGTGAAGTCGGCGGTGGCGACCGCCTCCTCGGGGATGGTGGCGACGGTCGTCACGTCGACGCCGTGGGCCAGGTCCTCGCCGATCGCGACGTTGGCGATGTCCTCCACCTCGACCGGGTCGAGCCCGGCGTCGGACAGGAGCTGGGCGAGCGCGGGATCGAGCCCGCACTCCTCGTATTCGGCGTATCCCTCGTCGGTGCGTTCGGCGTCTGCGTCGGCGCCGCAGGCACAGCCGTCGCCGCAGCCGCCGCTCCGGGCGAGGGGAAGGTCGGGGGTGCTCACGTCTGTCACTGCTCCTGGTGGTGCTGCCGGGTCGGGGGGAAGTCTGCGGTATCGGTGGTCTGTACGGCGAGCGAGCGGTCCGGATTCAGTCGTACGACGATGTGGCGGCGCCAGTTCGCGTCGTCGCGGTCGGCGTGGTCCTCACGCCAGTGGCAGCCCCGGGTCTCCTCGCGCTGCCGGGCGGCGGCGACCAGGACGCGCGCGACGCACAGGAGGTTGGTGGCCTCCCAGGTGTCGACGCCCGGCTCGGCCGTCTTGCCGTTCTCGTCGAGGGCGTCGCGGGCCTCGGAGTGCAGTCGCTGGAGCTGGTCGGCGGCCTTCTCCAGGGACTCGGCGGAGCGCAGGACACCCGCGCCGTCGGTCATCACCCGCTGGATGGCGAACCGGGCCTCGGCGGCGAGCAACGGGTGCGCCGGCCTCTCCGGGTGCTCGACGGGCGCGGGCACCCGCGCGTGGAGCGCGTCGCCCGCCCGGCTCGCGGCGATGTCGGTCACGATGCGCTCGGCGTAGACGAGCCCCTCCAGGAGGGAGTTCGACGCGAGCCGGTTCGCGCCGTGGACACCGGTGCAGGCGACCTCCCCGCACGCGTAGAGCCCGGGCACGGTCGTCCGGCCGCGGGAGTCGGTGCGCACGCCTCCGGACGCGTAGTGGGCGGCCGGGGCGACCGGGACGGGCTCGGTGACCGGGTCGATGCCGTGGGCGCGGCAGGCGGCGAGGATCGTCGGGAAGCGGTGCTCCCACATGGCGGCGCCGAAGTGCCGGGCGTCGAGGAACATGTGTTCGGCGTCCTGCTCCTGCATGCGCCGCATGATGCCCTTGGCGACGATGTCCCGCGGCGCGAGTTCCGCGAGTTCGTGCTGTCCCACCATGAAGCGCACGCCGCCCGCGTCGACCAGGTGGGCGCCTTCGCCGCGCACGGCCTCGGAGACGAGGGGCTGCTGGCCCTCCGCGTCCGCGCCGAGGAACAGCACGGTCGGGTGGAACTGGACGAACTCCAGGTCGGAGACCTCCGCGCCCGCGCGCAGGGCGAGCGCCACGCCGTCGCCGGTGGACACGGACGGGTTGGTGGTGGCGGAGAACACCTGGCCCATGCCGCCGGTCGCCAGGACGACCGCGGGGGCGTGCACGGCGCCCACGCCGTCGTGCTGGCCCTCGCCCATGACGTGCAGCGTCACGCCGGCCGTACGGCCGTCGGCGTCCGTGAGGAGGTCCAGGACGAGCGCGTTCTCGATCGTGCGCATGCCCCGCGCGCGGACCGCCTCGACGAGTGCCCGGGAGATCTCCGCCCCGGTCGCGTCGCCGCCCGCGTGCGCGATACGGCGACGGTGGTGGCCGCCCTCTCGGGTGAGCTCCAGGCCGCCTTCCTCGGACTCGTCGAAGTGCGCGCCGGTCGCGATCAGCCGGCGGACGGCGTCGGGGCCCTCGGTGACCAGGATGCGCACGGCGTCCTCGTCGCAGAGACCCACGCCGGCCACCAGCGTGTCGTCCAGGTGCTGTTCGGGCGTGTCGCCGTCGCCCAGGGCCGCGGCTATGCCGCCCTGCGCCCAGCGCGTGGAGCCGTCGTCGAGACGGGCCTTGGTGACGACGACCGTCGTCAGACCGGCGGCCTCGCAGCGCAGGGCCGCGGTCAGACCGGCCACGCCGGAGCCGACGACCACGACGTCCGCGTCGATGTTCCACCCGGGCGCGGGCGCGTGCAGTCGTATGCCTGTGCTGGTCACGAGGCGGCTCCGAAGGTGAGGGGGAGGTTGTCGATCAGCCGGGTCGTGCCGACCCGTGCGGCGACGGCGAGGACGGCCTCGCCGGTGAAGCCGTCCTCGATCTCGGTGAAGTCGGACGGGTCGACGAGCGCGAGGTAGTCCAGTTCCAGCGGCGGGACGAGGCGGGCCGCCTCGTCGAGGACCGTGCGGGCGGCCGCGCGGACGCCCGCGGGGTCGCCGGGAGCGGCCTTGGCGACGGCGTGCGCGTCCGCGGCCGCTCGGGACTCGCCGAGGGCGCTGAGCGCCTCGGCGCGCGCATGGCTGGCGGGCACCTCACGCGCGCGGGCCCGCAGCGCCTCCTGCGCGGCGTGCCGGTCGCGGCCGGCGAACAGCGCCCTGGACAGCGCGAGCGCGGTGCGCCGCTCCTGGGTGGACAGGTAGCGGTTGCGGCTCGACAGAGCCAGCCCGTCCTCCTCGCGCACGGTCGGCACGGCGACGATCTCCACGCCGAAGTTCAGATCGCGCGCCATGCGGCGGATGAGGGCGAGCTGCTGGGCGTCCTTCTGCCCGAACAGGGCCGTGTCGGGCCGGGTGAGGTGCAGCAGCTTCGCGACGACGGTGAGCATGCCGTCGAAGTGTCCCGGGCGGGAGCTTCCTTCCAGGCGCTCGCCCATCGGGCCCGCGGTGACGCGGACCTGGGGCTCCCCGCCGGGATAGACCTCGTCCACGGAGGGGGCGAACACGACGTCCGCGCCCGCCTGCTCGGCGATCTTGAGATCGGCGTCGAGGGTGCGCGGGTAGCGGTCGAGGTCCTCGCCCTGGCCGAACTGCAGCGGGTTGACGAAGACCGTGACGACGACCTCGCCGTCCGGCCCGGCGAGCTCGCGGGCGGTGCGCACGAGGGTGGCGTGACCCTCGTGCAGGGCGCCCATCGTCATCACGACGGTCCGGTGGCCGCCACGCGTGCGTGCGTGCAGCTCGTCGGCGGTGCGCAGCAGGGCGACGGTCATCCCGCGTCTCCTTCGGTGCCGTTCGTGCCGTTCGTGCCGTTCGTGCCGTTCGGGCCGTCCGTGCCGGGAACCCCGGGGGCGCGCCGGGCCTCGTCGGCGAGCACGACGAGGAGGTCCTCGGCCAGTTCGGGCTTGAGCAGTCCGTGGGCGAGCGCGCGGTCGGCGGTCGCGCGGGCCATCGTCAGATAGCCCGCGACGACCTGCGGGGCGTGCTCGCGCAGTTCCGCGACGTGCGCGGCGACCGTGCCGGCGTCCCCGCGCGCGACGGGGCCGGTGAGGGCGCCGTCGCCGGAGCGCAGGGCGTTGTCCAGAGCGGCGCCCAGGAGTGGGCCGAGCATCCGGTCGGGGGCCTCGACGCCGGCCGCGCGCAGCAGCTCCATGGACTGGGCGACCAGTGTGACCAGGTGGTTGGCGCCCAGGGCGAGAGCGGCGTGGTAGAGCGGGCGGCTCTCCTCAGCGATCCACTCCGGCTCGCCGCCCATCTCGATCACGAGCGCCTCGGCGGCCAGTCGCAGCTCCTCGGGCGCGGTGACGCCGAAGGAGCAGCCGGCCAGCCGCTGGACGTCCACGGGGGTGCCCGTGAACGTCATCGCCGGGTGCAGGGCCAGGGGCAGCGCGCCCGCGCGCAGGGCCGGGTCGAGGACCTTCGCGCCGTAGCGCCCGGAGGTGTGCGCGAGGAGCTGGCCGGGCCGTACCGCACCGGTGTCGGCGAGGCCCTCCACGAGCCCGGGCAGGGCGTCGTCGGGGACGGTGAGCAGCACCAGGTCCGCCCGCTGGAGGACTTCGGCGGGCGGCATCAGGGGCACGTCGGGCAGCAGGAGCGCGGCTCGTCGCCGGGAGGCGTCGGAGACGCCCGAGACGGCGACCGGACGGTGCCCGGCGAGTTGGAGCGACGCGGCCAGGGCGGGCCCGACCCGGCCGGCGCCGACGACGCCGACGGCGAGCCGCGCGGGGCGGTCCCTGGGGTCTGGCTGTTGGGGTGTACTCACTCGACGGCGGCCTTCCGTTCCAGTCCGCTCCGGGTACCGGACGATTTCTCGTCATGTTAACGCGATCTGTTCCGGTGGAGCCCGGTTGTCCACAGGCTGTGGGTTTTCCCACCCCCGTTCCCGCCTCGTTCCGCCCGCGCCCGCGAGTCGGCGCGATGCGGGCTGATGCGGTTGCGCTGGTGCGGGCGAGTGCGGGCTGGTGCGGGGTGCGGACGGGGACGCGGAAGGGGGAGCAGGGCGATGCGACGGCGAGGGCGGTACGCGCGCGTGCCCGCACGGTGGCCCGCACGGCATCATCCGGGGCATGACGAACACGGCGGAGCACAACGAGGAACAGTCGGCGCGGCAGCGCCTGCGGGAACGGCGGGCGCTCGCCCACCGCGAGGCGGAGCGCGTGCTGTCGCGCGCGGGGTTCCAGGCGACGCTGCGGGACCGGCTCGCGGGTTTGCAGGAAACCGCGTCCGAGGTCCATGACCTGGACGAACCCTCGGACGTCTACGGCGACGGCGTCGTGGAGACCCTGGAGGAGCGGGTCGCCGGGCTGCTGGGAACGGAGGCCGCCGCGTTCTTCCCCACCGGCACGATGGCTCAGCAGATCGCCCTGCGCTGCTGGGCCGGCCGCACCGGCAACCCGACCGTCGCACTGCACGCGCTGAGCCATCCCGAGGTGTGGGAGCGGGGCGCGTTCGGCGCCGTCAGCGGCCTGCGCACGGTCCGGGTGACGCGCGAGCCCCGGCTGCCCACGGCCGAGGAGATACGCGCGTTCGACGAGCCCTTCGGTGCGCTGATGCTGGAGCTGCCCCTCAGGGACGCCGGTTTCGTGCTGCCCTCCTGGGAGGAGCTGACCGAGGTCGTGGAAGCGGCGCGCGAGCGCGACGCGGTGGTGCACTTCGACGGCGCGCGCCTGTGGGAGACGACCCCTCACTTCGGTCGCGCCCTGCGCGAGATCGCGGACCTGGCGGACAGCGTCTACGTGTCGTTCTACAAATCGCTCGACGGTTTCGGCGGCGCCGCGCTCGCCGGCCCGAAGACCCTGGTGGAGGAGGCGAAGGCCTGGCGGCACCGCTACGGCGGCGCCGTCTTCCAGCAGTTCCCCACCGCGTTGTCGGCCCTCGTCGGCCTGGAGCGCGAGCTGCCCCGGCTGCCGGAGTACGTGGCCCACGCGCGCGTGGTGGCCGCGGCCCTGCGCGAGGGCTTCGCCGGGACGGACGCGCCCTGGGCGCGCGTGCATCCCGAGGTCCCGCACACCCACCAGTTCCAGGTCTGGCTGCCGTACGAGGCGGACGTCCTCGCCGAAGCGGCCGTGTCGCAGGCCGAGGAGACGAAGACGATGCTCTTCGCCGGGGCCTGGGACCGTGGCGGGCCGGGGCTGTCCTTCACCGAGGTCACCGTCCGCGCCGCCGGCCTGACCTGGACGGCGGACGACGTGAAGGCGGCGGTCGCGGACTTCGCGGCCCGGGCCGCCCGGACGGCCCAGACCCGGTAGGGCGAGGCGGCTGGAGCGGGCGGAGCGCGCCGATTGACGGCGGCCGTCAATCGTGGCGGTCGTTGTCAGTGGCCGGGTGCACCATGTGGGCATGAGTCTGAGCATCGACATCGCGGGGCTGCGGCCGGAGAGGGTGGCCGTCGTGCCCTCGCCCCTGGCCGAGCTCGGCATGGCGTTGCACGCGCTGTCCGAGCCTGGGCACCACCCCGGCCTGCAGGGCTGGGTCACCTCCGTCACCGCCCGGCTGGACTCGCATCTGGCCGACCGGATGTGCGAGGCCGACTTCCTGTGGCGGACGACGTTCTCGGACATCTTCCTGCCCTACGCGGGCATCCCCGGCGGAAGCACGCTCCCCGGAGCCACGCTCGCCGAGGAGCTCGACCTGCTGGACAAGCTGACGGACGAACAGTTCGTCGACTCCGCGCTGGAGTTCACCTGCGCGCCCGGGTACGACCTGCCGAGTCCGACCCTGCTCTCCCACCCGGAGCTGTGCCGCCGCGCGCTCGAACTGGCCGCCACGCGCGGGCCGCGACAGGTGCGGTT
Source organism: Streptomyces hayashii (assembly GCF_024539815.1). Lineage (GTDB taxonomy): Bacteria > Actinomycetota > Actinomycetes > Streptomycetales > Streptomycetaceae > Streptomyces > Streptomyces hayashii. The sequence continues at coordinate 44,778 of NZ_JAHHIU010000096.1, read as the reverse complement.
CACCCGGCGGCTGCTGGAGGACCCGCCACGCGTGCGTGGCTGGCTGCGGCAGTTCCTGGAGGACTGCGACGAGGCGTTCTTCGCCGACGTCTGGGCCCGGGTGCGCCTGCCGCTCGCCGCCGACGCCCGCCACAAGACGGACCTCCTTCGCCACAAGGGCCTGGCGGAGGCGCTCGCCTCGGTGTCCTCGGCCGTGACGCTCGACGAGAGGGGCTCGCGGATCACCGTGGACAAACTGGTCCAGGGCCGGAGCGCCACCGGCGACGGCGGCCTGCTGCTCGTGCCGACGAGTCTGGGCTGGCCGCATCTCATGGTGCTGCACCGGTACGCCTGGCAGCCGGTGCTGCACTACCCGGTGGGCTCGCCCGAGCTGGCCTCGCCCCCGTCGGTGGAACAGCTGACCCTGAGAATGACGGCGCTGTCCCATCCGGTGCGCATGCGGATCTGCCGGCTGCTGGCCCGCAGCGCGTACACCACGACCGAGCTGGCCCAGGTGCACGGCAGGACGGCCCCCGAGATATCCCGGCACCTCGCCGTCCTGAAGAAGGCCGGACTGGTCACCACTCGCCGGCGCGGCCGGTACGTGCTGCACCAGCTCGACGTGACGGTGGTGGCCCGGCTGGGCAGCGACTTCCTGGAAGGGATACTCCGCTGAGTCGCGGCGGGCTCGTCGCCGCCTCCGCGCACACGGCCGCCTCCCGGGACGTCAGTCGAACCGGATGTGCCGCACACCCACCGCGACCTGCCGCAGCCGTGTCCGCAGCGCGCCCTCGGTGTTGGGGCTGAGCGTGATCCCGGCCAGGACGGCGATGCGGTCGGCCGTCCTCGGCACGGTGGTGTGGTCCGTCCACAGATGCTCGGCGAACTCCGGCTCCTGCAGCCGCTCCAGGCAGTGGTCGAGCTGCTGGACGGCCCAACTCTCCCGGCGCAGACCGGCGTTCTTGCCTGAGACGAACCGGGGAAGGTGCCCGAGGCCGCGTTCCCGCAGCCGCTCCAGAACCGTCTCGCGTTCGGCGAGGAGCGTGAAGTGCCGGACGTCGTGGCCGAGTTCGCGCAGCCGGCCGACGGTCTCGTCGAAGTACCGGGGATCGGTGACGGTCATGGGGGCGATGACCACGCCGTCGTGCGCGCCCAGGGCCAGGTCGAGGACCTCGACGACGCCCTGCCGCCACGAGGCGAGGTCCTGGAAGTTCCCGCGCAGGTCGGGCGGCAGCATCCGGCGCAGCCCGAACCCGGCGTGCTCGGGGTCGCAGACGACGCTGCCCGGCAGCCGGCGCCGTATCTCGTGTGCGGTCTGTGTCTTGCCGCCACCGAAGGGGCCGTTGATCCACAGGAGCATGCGCAGACCCTAGTGCCCTCCGCGCCGGCGGGCGGGCCGTTCCCGCCGGATCACAGTCCGCCCGCGCGGACGAGCCCGGTCTCATACGCCAGAACCACGACCTGGACCCTGTCGCGCAGCCCCAGCTTGGTCAGGATGCGGCCCACGTGGGTCTTGACGGTGGCCTCGGACAACACCAGCCGGGCCGCGATCTCCCCGTTGGACAGCCCTTGGGCGACCAGCACCATGACCTCGCGCTCGCGCTCCGTCAGCCGCTCCAGCTCCTTGTGCCGGGGCTCCTTGCCGGTGCTCGGCAGCATCGGCGCGAACCGGTCCAGCAGACGGCGGGTGGTGGACGGGGCGACCACCGCGTCGCCGCTGTGCACGGAGCGGATGGCGGTGAGGAGCTCGCCCGGGGGCACGTCCTTGAGCATGAACCCGGAGGCGCCCGCTTTCAGCCCGGAGAACGCGTACTCGTCCAGGTCGAAGGTGGTCAGGATCAGCACCTTCGGCGCGTCGGGCTCCGCGCAGATGCGCCGGGTGGCCTCCACGCCGTCCAGCTTCGGCATGCGGACGTCCATCAGCACGACGTCGACCGCCGTGGAGCGCACCACCTGCAGGGCCTCGACGCCGTCGCCCGCCTCGGCCACGACCTCCATGTCCGGCTGGGCGGCGAGCACCATCCGGAACCCGGTGCGCAGCAGCACCTGGTCGTCGACGAGCATCACGCGGATCGTCATCGAGTCCTCTTCCGTTTTCTTTCTGATTCCGCCGGGTGTCTCCGGCGGGCGGTTCGGGCGGGCAGTGCGGGGGTGGGCGTCACAAGGGGTGTGCCAGGGGGCGTGACAGGTGTCAACGTGGGGCGTGCGTGGGCGTCAATGCGCTGGTTTGAGCGGGAGCAGAGCGCTGATGCGGAATCCTCCGCCGGGCCGCGGGCCCGCGTCCAGGGTGCCGCCCACCATGCCGACCCGCTCGCGCATGCCGATCAGACCGTGGCCCGCGCCGTCGACGCCGCCCTCCTCGTAGAGCTCGTGCGGGGCGCCCTTGCCGTCGTCCTCCACGAGCAGGCCGAGACCGTCGTCGAAGTAGACCAGACGCACGCTCGCGCCGGCGTTCGGTCCACCGTGCTTGCGGGTGTTCGTCAGCGCCTCCTGCACGATGCGGTACGCCGTCAGCTCGACGCCGCTGGGCAGCGGCCGCGCGGTGCCCTCGACCTTGAAGTCCACCGGCAGGCCCGAGCCGCGGCACTGTTCGACGAGGTCCTCGATCTGCTCGACGTCCGGCTGCGGCACGTACTCGCCGCTCTCCTGGTGCTCGCCGGTGCGCAGCACGCCCAGCAGACGCCTCATCTCGGCCAGGGCCTGGCGGCCGGTGGAGGAGATCGTCTCCAGCGCCTTCCTCGCCTGGTCGGGCGCGGCGTCGAGGACATAGGCGGCGCCGTCGGCCTGCACCACCATCACCGACACGTTGTGGGCGACCACGTCGTGCAGTTCACGCGCGATCCGGGCGCGCTCGGCGGCGACCGCGACCTTCGACTGCGCCTCGCGCTCCTTCTCCAGGCGCGCCGCGCGCTCCTCCAGCTGGGCGAAGTAGGCGCGACGGGTGCGCATGGAGTCGCCGAGCACCCAGGCCAGGGCGAACGGCACCGTCTGGAAGACGATGACCGCCACCTGACCCGGCAAGCTCGCGTTCTCGTGCGGCCAGCGCAGCTGCGCCAGGGTCGCCGCGCTCAGCGCCATGACCAGGGCGAGGCGCGAGGCCCAGCGGGCGCCGTTCGCCGCGACCGTGTAGACGATCACCAGCAGGGCGAAGTCGGCGGCCGTGACCCCGACGTTCAGCACCAGCTGCGCTGTTCCCAGCACGGCGGCCAGCACGAGCATCTGTTCGGGCATACGCCGACGCAATGCGATGACCAGGCACAGCAGGAAGACGACCGGCACCAGCAGCGCCATGGAGTCGGTGCCGCCCCGGTCCTGCCCGGCGGTTCCGGCAGCGGCGGAGATCCCGAACAGGACGAGGGCCCAGAAGCCGTCGACCCTGGTCGGGTGTCTGCGAAGGAAGTCATAGAGGCGCTGCACGTAACCCAGCGTAGGGAAGCCCGATGCGTGCAGGGGTCAACCGGAGGGCCGATCCGGTCCGGGCGGGCGTACTCCGCAAGGTGGATGCCGTGATCACCTGTACGTCTAACCTGACCCGGTGGTGAAGGACGGACGGTGGACGCGGTGACCGATTCGGGCGGGTGGCGCGGCTGGCGCACTGCCATGCAGCACGCCCTGTACGGCACGGAAGCCGCGTACGGCACGGAGGCTCTGTACAGCCCGGACACGCAGGCCGGGACCGGCCCGGACGCGCAGACCGGCCAGGGCACGCAGACCGGCCAGGGCAGGCGGGCAACGGAAGCGCAGGCCGGCGCGGAAGCACCGCACGACCGCCGCACGCCCGCCCCGGGCGGCTTCTACCGGCGCCCCGAGGGGCCCGCCGGGCACTTCCGCACGTCGGTGCACGCGTCGCCGCTCTTCGCCGGGGCCGTGGCCCGGCTGCTCTGCCGGGTCGACGAGGCGCTGGGCCGGCCGCCCTCGCTCGACTTCGCCGACATGGCCGCCGGCCGGGGCGAGCTGGTCACAGGGGTGCTGGCGGCGCTCCCCGCCGACGTGGCCGCCCGTACGCGCGCGTGCGCCGTCGAGATCGCGGACCGCCCCGAGGGCCTCGCTCATCGGATCGAGTGGCTGTCCGAGCCGCCTCGGGAGATCACCGGGCTGCTCTTCGCCAACGAGTGGCTGGACAACGTCCCCCTCGACGTCGCGGAGGTCGACTCCTCGGGCGTGCCGCGACTGGTCCTCGTCAGGAACGACGGAGCGGAGCGGCTCGGGGAGCCGGTCTCCGGCGCGCAGGCGCGGTGGCTCGCGCGATGGTGGCCGCTGCCGGGCGAGGAAGGGCTGCGGGCGGAGATCGGGCTCCCCCGGGACACGGCGTGGGCGTCCGCGGTGGAGTGCGTCGTACGCGGGCTCGCGGTCGCCGTGGACTACGCCCACTCCGCCGACGCGCGCCCCCCGTTCGGCACGCTGACCGGCTTCCGCGAGGGGCGCGAGACGGCGCCGGTGCCGGACGGTTCCTGCGACATCACCGCCCACGTAGCCCTGGACGCGTGCGCGGAGGCGTCCTCGGAGGCGACGCCGGGAGGGCCGTCCGCCGCGTCCCGCGCGCGTCTGGTCGGCCAACGCACCGCACTGCGCGCGCTGGGCGTCACCGGGGCGCGTCCCCCGCTCGCGCTCGCGTCCAGCGACCCCTCGGGGTACCTGCGCGCCCTGGCGGTCGCCGCACAGGCGTCGGAGCTCACCGCGCGGGGCGGGCTGGGCGACTTCGGCTGGCTGCTCCAGCCGGTGGGAATCGCCGACCCGCTCGGCACGGAACGCGACCAGGACGCGGCCGCCGACTGACCGGCCGCGGACTGACCACAGGGGGCGGCGGCCACCGGCCACCGGCTCACCACAGTGGGCGGCGCGGCCCGTCCGCGGCCTACTTGTCGATGTCCCCCACCACGAAGAACATCGACCCCAGGATCGCCACCATGTCCGCGACCAGGGTGCCCGGCAGCAGCTCGGTGAGCGCCTGGATGTTGTTGTACGACGCCGAGCGCAGCTTCAGCCGGTACGGCGTCTTCTCGCCCTTGCTGACGAGGTAGTAGCCGTTGATGCCGAGAGGATTCTCGGTCCACGCGTACGTGTGTCCCTCGGGCGCCTTGAGGACCTTCGGGAGCCGCTGGTTGATCGGGCCGGGCGGCAGGTCGACGAGACGGTCCAGGCAGGCGTCCGCGAGGTCGAGCGCGTTGTGCGTCTGCTCCAGCAGGCACTCGAAACGCGCGAGGCAGTCGCCCTCGGTCCGGGTCACCACCTTCAGCGTGTCCTGCAGCTGCCCGTACGCCAGATACGGCTCGTCCCGACGCAGGTCGAAGTCGACGCCCGAACCGCGCGCGATCGGACCGCTCACGCCGTACGCGTGCACGTGCTCCGGTGCGAGGACGCCCACGTCACGGGTGCGCCCGCGGAAGATCTCGTTGCCGAGCACCAGGTCGTCGTACACGTCCATCCGGGAGCGCACGGCGGCCACGGCCTCCCGCGCACGGGAGGTCCAGCCGGCCGGCAGATCCTCCTTGAGACCGCCTACGCGGTTGAACATGTAGTGCATACGCCCGCCGGAGACCTCCTCCATGACGTTCTGCAGCACCTCGCGCTCGCGGAAGGCGTAGAAGACCGGCGTGATGCCGCCCAGCTCCAGGGGGTAGGACCCGAGGAACATCAGGTGGTTGAGCACCCGGTTCAGCTCGGCGAGCAGCGTGCGCGTCCACACGGCCCGCTCGGGGACCTCCATGCCGAGCATCCGCTCCACCGCGAGGACCACGCCCAGCTCGTTGGAGAAGGCCGACAGCCAGTCGTGGCGGTTGGCCAGCATCACGATCTGGCGGTAGTCGCGCGCCTCGAACAGCTTCTCCGCGCCGCGGTGCATATAGCCGATCACCGGCTCCGCGTGCCGGATGCGCTCGCCGTCCAGCACGAGCCGCAGCCGCAGCACGCCATGCGTGGAGGGATGCTGGGGACCGATGTTGAGCACCATGTCGGTGCTCTCCGCGGCACCGCCGATCCCGACCGTGGTCTCCGTCGTAGGAGTCATGGCGACAGTCTCCCCTACGTACGCTGACCCCATGGAGACGGGGAGCCCGGGGGGCGCGGAGACGGCGGCGGTCGCACCGGAGTGGAGCGGCCTGCCGCCGGGGCTGCTGCGGATGCGGCGGCTGTTGCTGGCGGTGTGGCTGGGGCTGGCGGCCGTAGGAGTGGGCCTGCTGCTGGGGTTGATCGTCGGCCCGGCCTGGGCGGCGTTCGCCCTGTTGCCGTTGGCCGGCGTCGCCTGGGGCTGGGTCCTGCTCGGCCGCAACTGGCGCTCCTGGCGGTACGCCGAGCGGGCCGACGACCTGTTGATCAGCCGCGGGGTGCTGTGGCGCGAGGAGACCGTCGTGCCGTACGGGCGCATGCAGCTCGTCGAGGTCACCTCCGGCCCCGTCGAGCGCTACTTCGGGCTGGCCAGCGTCCAGCTGCACACCGCGGCCGCCGCGACCGACGCGACCATCCCGGGCCTGGACCCCTCCGAGGCGGAACGGCTCCGGGACCGCCTTACCGCCCTGGGCGAAGCCCGATCGGCGGGCCTGTGACCACCCGGAACGTCGACGACGCGATACCGGACGACTCCGGAGTGCCGGACGAGCTCGGTCCGTCGGGCGCCTTCGGGAAGGCCGGGGTCTCCGGGCCGTCCGGCGCGTCCGGCGCATCCAGCGCATCCGGCGCGTCCGGGTCGTCCGAAGCCGGCGTGGCCGGGCGGGCGGGGCGGCCCGTCATCGAGCGGCGGCTGCATCCCGTCACGCCTTTCCGACGGGCCTGGGCCCCCGTCGCGGTCCTCGTCGGATGGGCGGTCCACGACCCGAACCAGGCGCAGGAGCAGCTGACCCGGCTGACCACCACCACCCTGCTGGTCGCGCTCGCCGTCCTCGTCCCCGCCGCCTCCCTCTACGGCTTCCTGACCTGGTGGTTCACCCACTTCGCGGTGACGGACAGCGAACTGCGCATCCGCACCGGCCTGCTGTTCCGGCGTGCCGCGCACATCCGGCTGGAACGCATCCAGGCGATCGACGTCAGTCAGCCGCTGCTGGCCCGGATAGCGGGCGTCGCCAAGCTCCGGCTCGACGTCGTCGGCGCGGAGAAGAAGGACGAACTGGCCTTCCTGGGCGAGGAGGAGGCTCGCGCGCTGCGGGCGGAGCTGCTCGCGCGGGCCGCCGGATTCGCACCGGAGACGGCGCACGAAGTGGGTGAAGCGCCCGCGCGCGAGCTGTTGCGCGTACCGCCGCGCAAGCTCGCGATCGCGCTGGTGCTGACCGGCGCGACCTGGGGAGCGCTGGCCGCCGCGCTCGTCGTGCCGCCGGTGCTGTGGCTGGCCACCCACAGCGTGTGGACGGTCCTGGCGACCGGCGTGCCGCTGCTCGGCGCGGCGGGCGCGACCAGCGCGGGTCGCTTCGTCGGCGAGTACGACTGGACGGTCGGCGAGTCGCCGGACGGCCTGCGCATCGACCGCGGGCTCCTGGACCGCACGCACGAGACGGTCCCGCCCGGGCGGGTCCAGACCGTGCGCGTCGTCCAGCCGCTGCTGTGGCGGCGGCTCGACTGGGTGCGCGTCGAACTGGACGTGGCCGGCTCCGCCAACTCCGTGCTCGTGCCGGTCGCTCCGCGCCAGGCCGCGGAAGCCGTCGTCGCGCGCGTGCTGCCGGGGGTGAGCGTCCCGGCCGCGGACTCGATCTCGCGCCCGCCGCGACGGGCCGGGCGGTGCGTGCCGGTGTGGTGGCGGGGTTACGGAAGCGCCGTCACCGACGCCGTGTTCGTCACCCGGCACGGACTGCTGCGCCGGAGACTGACGCTCGTGCCGCACGCCAAGGTCCAGAGCGTGCGGCTGACGCAAGGGCCCTGGAAGCGCCTCTGGCGGCTCGCGGACGTCCACGTGGACACGGGGGCGGGCAAGACCGTCACAGCGCGCCTGCGGGACGCACGGCAGGCGGCGGAGCTGCTCCGGAGCCAGGCCGAACGATCACGGACCGGGCGCCTGGACGCCCGGCCCGACCGGTGGATGGCTTAGACAGCCCAGGGACCGACGGAACCGACGGAGGCGACGGAAGCGACGGAACTCACGGGGACGGAGAGAGCGGGCAGGCGGTCAGGAGACGGCGCTGCGCAGGCCCTGGATGTCGATGTGCTCCGTCTCGTCGTGTGCGGTCAGGTCGATCACCTGGCCCACGCCGCGCGCGGCCTCGTCCGCCGGCTTGAACTCCGCCTCGGACTCGGCCTTGTGCAGCGCGAGGGCCTCCTGACCGACGACGTCGGCGAGGTCCTCGTTCTGCACCGCTTCCAGCGCGTCGGGCTCCACGTCGCCCTTGGTGCCGAAGAAGTCGAAGCCGCCCTCGGCGGTCGGCCGCCGTACCGGTTCCGCAGCCGGGACGACGGCCACGGCGGTCGGCACGGCGAAGTGCCCCGAGGGACGCTGCACGGGAGCGGCGGGACGCCGGACGACCGCACCCGCCTCGGCGGCGGCAGCGGGCTCGACGGCGGGGGCGGCTCCACGCCCGGGGCCCGGTCCGGGGTCGGGATCGGGGTCGAGGGGCGGCTCAGGACGCGTGGTCCGTGCGCCGTGCGCCGCCTGAGCGCCCGCGGCCTGCGCCCGAACGGAGGCCCGACCGGCCTCGTCCGAGGCGGCCTCGCCGTCCGAAGCCACGTCGCGGGAAGCGACGTCGTCCGAAGCGGCCTCGTCCGCAGGGCTGTCGTCCGACGAAGCCTCGTCCGCCGCATCCGGGTGCGGTACTGCGGAAGTCGGGCCCCCCGGCATCGCGTCGTCCTCGTGGAGCGCCCTCTTCGACACCGGGTCCGCCGAGGGTGCGTCCGTCGAGGGTGCGTCGCCGGAGGAGGCATCGTTCGAAGGCGTCTCGTCCGACTTCCCGCCGTCGGGGATCTCGTCGCCCTCGGCAGCCGTGCTGGGGGCGGCCGCGCGCGCGTGCTCGTCGACCGCCTCGGGCTTCCCCTGGGCTTCGTCCTCCTGCGCGGCCTCCGCGGAGGTAACCCGTGCGGGCCCCTCGCCGGCCGGGCCCTCCGTGAGCCCCTCCGCCGAGTCCTCGGCGGCCTCCTCACCCGGTGCCTTGACGCCGTCGGCGTCGAACCGCGCGAGGGCCGCCTGCGCCCGCAGGAACAGCTTGGAACCCTCCGGCGAGAAAACCGCCGACGACTGCGCCTTGTCCTCGCCGGACTCGCCGGACTCGGAGGACTCGGAGGACGCGGTGGACTCGACGGCCTCGGTCGACACACCGGAGTCGGACACCTCGGACATTTCGGATGTCCCGGATGTTCTGGACGCACCGGACGCCTCCGCCGTCTCGGTGGGCTCCGTGTCCTGCGGTCCGCGCGCGGCGGGCAGTTCAGGCGACGGAGCCGCCTCTATCTCAAGCAGGCGACGGCCTTCCAGGGCACTGGCACGCTCGGTCTCCGCGGTGGCGTAGCGGCGCAGCAGCGCTGCGTGCTCGTTGCGCAGGCCGGCCAGCTCGGCTCGCTTGGCCCGCAAGCGCTGCTCCAGCTTGACCCGGAGTTCACGTGATTCTTCGAGGTCGCTCTCCAACTCGGCGACGCGCTCCTCGAAGCGCCACTCGTCACCGGCACGCGCGCGCGTGAGGTCGGCGACCTGCTTGCCGGCCTGCACGTCCCAGTGGCGCATCACGACCGCACCGACGATCGCCGTCGCCGCGGCGGCCGCGGCCAGCACGCGGAGCGCCGTCGCCTGCGTGAACACCCAGGGACCGAGGGCGCAGACGAGGGAGACGCCTGCGATCGCCGAGGGGGGCAGCAGCCTGTGCAAAGGAGGGGAATGGCGGTGACGTCCTCGTGGCATGGCCAGAAACTTACCGCGCGTAGGCGTTTGTTGGCGCCCCGCCCCACAAAAACACAGCCATAACGAAGCCTTCACACCGCATCAGGAAACAGGCTTGTCGCCGAATTCCACAAGAAGCAAGATCATTTCTCCTCCGGGGAAGGGACCGGGGACCCCCGAGACCCCCCGCCTTCGCCCCGGGCGGAGACCGCGCCACCGGGGACGCGAGTCGCCCACGCCTACGCCCCCGCCCACGTCCACGCCCCCGAGAACCGCCCCACGCTCACCATCGCTCCTCACCGGCGCCCACCTCCGCCTCCCTCCACCTCCACCTCCGCCTCCACACCTCGGTGCCGACACCGGCTCAGCGGTCGCTCAGACGGCCGCTGATCCACTGCAGCGTCGGCGGAATCTCCCGCCGCCAGGTGTTGAAGTTGTGCCCACCGCTTTCCAGGATGATCGACGAGACCTTGGTCTTGCCCGTGGCCTTCGCCAGCTCTATGAACTTCTGCGTGGCCTTGTAGTTGCTTTCTCCGGCCTTGCTGCTCGTGACCAGCAGAGAGGTCGCGGGAGCGGAACGATTCTTCAGAAACCAGAGCAGATCCGCCTCATTGCGCAGCGCCTTGTTCCCGTGGAAGAGGTCACCGGTGGTGGGGTCGATCGGCGCCTTGTAGTACGCCGACAGGCCCGCAGCGGCCGCGTAGGCCTCCGGGTGGTGCATCGCCAGCTTCAGCGCGCAGTAGCCGCCCGTGGAGTCCCCGATGATGCCCCAATTGCTCGCCTTCTTGCCCACTCTGTAGTGGGCCGATACGGCGTCCCGCAGATCCTTCGCGAAGAACGACTCGGTCTGCGGGCCGCCGGGGATGTCCACGCACTCCGTGTCCCTGGGCGGCGCCACCGTGGGACGCATCATCACCAGGATCATCGGCTGCATGCTGCCGTCCCTGGCGAGCTGCCGCGCGGTGCGCGGGTAGTGCAGCTTGTCCACGAGCGCCTCTGCCGTGCCCGGGTAGCCCGTGAGGACCACGGCCGCGGGGAACGTCCGCGTGCGATAGGCCGGCTCGAAGTACTCCGGCGGCAGATAGACGTACGCGGGCGTGGTGATGTGCGTCGTACGCCCGTCGATGGCGACCTTCTGGACCTGCCCGCCCGCTTGCGGCCGCCCGCTGCCTCCGGCGTCCACCCGCCGCGTGTCGACCACCCTCAGCGGTCCCGTCGAGCCGCCCGAGGAGTGGTCGACGACCACGCCCTGCTCCGTCTCCTGACCGAACAGGTCCGCCCAGCTGGCGTAGAAACCGAACGCCTGATTGGCGGACAGTCCTATGGACGCGAAGAGTGCCAATTGCGTGGCGAGCAGCAGCCCGACCCGGCCGCCGACGGCCCGCCAGCTCTGCTTGGCCAGCCGCGGCCACAGCCAGACCGTGCCGATGAACAGCAGTACGGCGAACAGCACTGACAGCAGCAGCACTTTGTTGCTCGTGAGACCCATGCGGTGGTTTCCTGCCTGCTCTTCGTCCGGGACCGCACCCGCTTCCCCCGACTCCTTCGCGAGGGCTTGTCCCGGATTTTCCTTCGCCTTTTCGATGGCTTTGGCGAGATGAGTGAACCTCTCTGCCCAAGACACCGTCCTAGAGGGCGCAATGTCGCCGGATGCCCGTATCGGCACCGGGTCCAAGGTCTCTCGCGGAACTACGGGATGCGATGTCTGTCACGGAAGATGCGGAAATGTCGGGCGGGGTTCCGCGCCGAACAAGCCGAGTGCGGCGGATAGTGCGAGGTCCGCGCCCTGAGGCCGTTCCCGCCCTCGTCGCCAGGGCCTGTGCCCTCGTGGGCCTGCTGGACGTCGCCGGAGGCGTCTTCCCGCGGTTCCGGCACAGCCGTATGCACACGGTCGCCGAGGTGCTCCCGGGCTCCTTCGGGCCGTTCGCGGCCGCGCTGTCGCTCAGCGCCGGCATCCTCCTGCTGCTGCTCGCCCACGGGCTCAAGCGCGGCAAGCGGCGCGCGTGGCGGGCCGCTGTGGTGCTGCTCCCGGCCGGCGCGGTCGCCCAGTTCGTGTACCGCCACTCGATCGTGGGCGCGCTCATCTCGATCGCGCTCCTGGCGCCGTTGCTGCTGCACCGCGACCAGTTCGCGGCGCTGCCCGACCCGCGCAGCCGCTGGCGCGCGCTCGCCAACTTCGTCCTCATGGGTGCCGGTTCCCTCGGTCTGGGGCTGGTCATCGTCAGCGTCCACCCCAACCGCATGATCGGCGACCCGAGCCTGGCCGATCGCCTCACGCACGTCCTGTACGGCCTCTTCGGCTTCGAGGGCCCGGTCGACTACCAGGGCAACACCTCCTGGACCGTCGCCTTCTCCCTGGGCGCGCTCGGCTGGATCACGGCGGTCACCACGATCTACCTCGCCTTCCGCCCCGAGCACCCGGCCGCCCGCCTCACCGAGGAGGACGAGAGCCGGCTGCGCGCCCTGCTGGCCAAGCACGGCCGGCGTGACTCCCTCGGTCACTTCGCGCTGCGCCGCGACAAGGCCGTCGTCTTCTCCCCCAGCGGCAAGGCGGCCGTCACCTACCGCGTGGTCTCGGGCGTGATGCTCGCCAGCGGCGACCCCATCGGCGACGTCGAGGCCTGGCCCGGCGCCATCGAGCGCTTCATGGACGAGGCCAAGGCCCACTCCTGGACCCCGGCCGTCATGGGCTGCTCGGAGACCGGCGGCGAGGTCTGGACCCGGGAGACCGGCCTGGACGCTCTCGAACTGGGCGACGAGGCGGTGGTGGACGTGGCGGATTTCTCCCTGGCCGGCCGCGCGATGCGCAACGTGCGCCAAATGGTCAAGCGCATCGAACGCGCCGGTTACGAAACCCGGGTCCGGCGCGTGGGTGACCTCGGCGAGGCCGAGCTGGAGCGCGTCCGGCGCGCCGCGGAGGACTGGCGCGGCACCGACACCGAGCGCGGCTTCTCGATGGCCCTGGGCCGCATCGGCGACGCCACCGACGGCGACTGCCTGATCGCCACCGCCCACAAGACCGACGAGGTCCCCGGCGAGTACGGCGACCTGAAGGCGATCCTGCACTTCGTGCCCTGGGGCCCCGACGGCGCCTCGCTGGACCTGATGCGCCGCGACCGCTCGGCCGACCCCGGCATGAACGAACTGCTGATCGTCGCCGCCCTCCAGGCCGCGCCCAAGTTCGACATCACGCGCGTGTCGCTGAACTTCGCCATGTTCCGCTCGGCCCTGGCCCGCGGCGAGAAGATCGGCGCCGGCCCCGTCCTGCGCGCCTGGCGCGGGCTGCTGGTGTTCCTCTCCCGCTGGTTCCAGATCGAGTCGCTGTACAAGTTCAACGCCAAGTTCCAGCCCCGCTGGGAGCCCCGCTTCGTCGTCTACCGGGCCTCCGGCGACCTTCCCCGCATCGGCTTCGCCGCCATGCAGGCCGAAGGCTTCGTCAACCTCGCCCTGCCTCTGCCGCGCTTCCTGCGCCGTCGCACCGCACCGGCACGCGCGTGTGCGCACGCGGTGGCGGACAGAGACGTACGCGCCGCGTAGCCGCAGCCATGCCGGTCCGCCCCGACCGGGCCCGGGCCGCCGAGACCGGCCCGGGCGCAGGCCCCGCCGCCCGCCCCGCGGGTTCGGCCCGGGCCGCACCACGGCACGGCTCCCTCCTGGGCCTACGCTGAACGCATGAGCAAGCAGAGCGGACGCGGGCACGTCGTCGGGCTTCCCGAATGGGACCGCTGCGCGGTCATGGGAGTCGTCAACGTGACCCCCGACTCCTTCTCCGACGGCGGCCGCTGGTTCGACACGACGGCCGCCGTCAAACACGGTCTGCAGCTCGTCGCCGAGGGCGCGGACCTGGTCGACGTCGGCGGCGAGTCCACCCGCCCGGGCGCCACCCGCGTCGACGAGGCCGAGGAGCTCCGCAGGGTCGTCCCCGTGGTCCGGGGCCTGGCCTCCGAAGGCGTCGTGGTCTCCGTCGACACCATGCGCGCCACCGTCGCAGCCCAGGCCCTCGCGGCCGGCGCCGCCCTCGTGAACGACGTCAGCGGCGGCCTGGCCGACCCGGCGATGATCCCGACCGTGGCGGACGCGGGCGCCCCCTTCGTCGTCATGCACTGGCGGGGCTTCCTGGAGGGAGGCAACGTCAAGGGCGTCTACGCCGACGTCGTCGCCGAAGTCGTGGACGAGCTCCACGCGCGCGTGGACGCCGTCCTGGCGGGCGGCGTCGCCCCCGACCGCATCGTCGTCGACCCGGGCCTCGGGTTCTCCAAGGAGGCCGACCACGACCTGATGCTCCTGGCCCACCTCGACCGGCTGCACGCCCTCGGGCACCCGCTGCTGGTCGCCGCGTCCCGCAAACGGTTCCTGGGCCGGGTCCTGGCCGGCCCACAGGGCGCTCCCCCGCCCGCGCGCGAGCGGGACGCCGCCACCGCCGCCGTCTCGGCCCTCGCGGCCCAGGCCGGCGCCTGGGCGGTCCGGGTGCACGAGGTCCGCGCGACGGCGGACGCGGTGCGGGTCGCACGAGCCGTGGAAGGGGCGCGCGAGGAGAAGGACGCGCCAGGCGCAGGCGCACTCCAGCAGGCGCGGAGGGCGGCGAACCCACCCGGCGCGGGAAGCACGGCCGAAGCGCGAACCCAGTCCGGCACGCCCCGCGCAGAAGGAGCCCGGTGAGCGCCCCCCATACCGACGTCGAGCAGGTCGAAGCCGCCAACGCCGCCTTCTACGAGGCGCTCGAACAGGGCGATTTCGAGGGCGTCGCCTCGCTCTGGCTCACCCCCGCCGATCTGGGCGTGGACGAGACGTACCACGACCCCGCGGACGTCGGCGTCGTCTCCTGTGTGCACCCCGGCTGGCCGGTGCTCACCGGCCGGGGCGAGGTCCTCAGGTCATACGCGCTGATCATGGCGAACACCGACTACATCCAGTTCTTCCTCACCGACGTGCACGTCTCCGTCACCGGCGACACCGCCCTGGTGACCTGCACCGAGAACATCCTCAGCGGTGGGCCGGCCCCCGAGGACGGCGAGGAGCTCGGGCCGCTCGTCGGCCAGCTGGTGGTCGCCACCAACGTGTTCCGCCGCACCTCCGACGGCTGGAAGCTGTGGTCGCACCACGCCTCTCCGGTCCTGACCGAGAGCGACGACGCCGAGGACTCCGAGATCCAGGAGCTCCCCGAGGACCCCGAGGGCCCTGGCAACCCCGGTGGCCCTGGGAGTCCTGGGAGCCCCGGCACTCCTGGGCCCCCCGGGAACGAGGACACCCCTTCCTGAGCGGATGGACGGGCCGCGACGGGGCAGCAGGCCCTCAGGCCCCTTCCGGTCCGCTCAGGCCCCCACCGGTCTGCTCGGCCCGGCCCAGGTCGGCCCAGGTCGACCATAGGGACGAAGAAGTGGTTGGAATCACGAACCCACGGGTAGGGGCGGCTACCAACCCGTGGGCCACCGGGTTCCACCAGGGAAACGCCCGGTGAAATCTCCCGGCTCCGGTCCGGGCCATCGCGGCCGGAGCCCGGGACCGACAGTGCTCGCAGGTAGATTCGTTCGAGGCCGGGCCACCGCCCGCACCCGGTACGCACCGGCCCCAACCGACGATTGCAGGAGTGATTCGCGTGGATCGTGTCGCGCTGCGCGGCCTCAAGGCCCGCGGGTACCACGGCGTGTTCCCCAAGGAACGCGAGGAGGGTCAGACCTTCATCGTGGACCTGGTCCTGGGTCTGGACACCCGACCGGCCGCGGCCGACGACGACCTGGCGAAGACCGTGCACTACGGCATCGTGGCGGAGGAGGTCGTGGCCGTCGTCCAGGGCGAGGCCGTCGACCTCATCGAGACGCTCGCCGAGCGCATCGCCCAGGCCTGCCTGAAGCACGAAGGGGTCGAGGAGGTCGAGGTCTGCGTCCACAAACCGGACGCGCCGATCACCGTCCCCTTCGACGACGTGACCGTCACCATCACCCGGAGCCGAGCATGACCGCGTTCTTCACCGAGGGCCAGAGCGACCCGACCGTACAGCCGGTGCCCGCCTCCGTCGTCGAGAAGGTCGACGCCGCCGACACCACCCTGCACAACCCCAAACGTGCCGTGATCTCCCTCGGCTCCAACCTGGGCAACCGTCTGGAGACGCTCCAGGGGGCCATCGACGCCCTGGAGGACACTCCCGGCGTCCGCATCAAGGCGGTCTCCCCCGTGTACGAGACGGAGCCGTGGGGCGTCGAGCCCGGCAGCCAGCCGTCGTACTTCAACGCGGTGGTCCTGCTCAAGACGACCCTTCCGCCGTCGTCGCTCCTGGAGCGCGCCCACGCGGTCGAGGAGGCCTTCCACCGGGTGCGGGACGAACGCTGGGGCGCGCGCACGCTGGACGTCGACATCGTCGCGTACGCCGACGTCGTCGACGACGACCCGCACCTGACCCTTCCGCACCCCCGCGCCCACCAGCGCGCCTTCGTGCTGGCCCCCTGGCACGACGTGGATCCCGAGGCCCAGTTGCCCGGCCGCGGCACCGTCGCCGATCTCCTCGGCGCCCTCCCCGACGAAGGCGTCGAAGCCCGCAAGGACCTGGAACTCCACCTGCCCGTCTAGTCGTTAAGGTCAAGCAGAAAGGTCAACGAGACCACTGCCCGCGAGATCTTCCCGCCGCGGGCGCGGGGGAGCTGAAGGGACACCGTGAGAGAGCTGCGCATCAGGGTGCTGGCCGGCGTGTTCGTCGTGGCCGCGATCCTGTCCTGGGCGGGCGCGCGCCTGTGGAACTCGATCGGGACCCTTCCCAGCGTCCCGCTGGCCGCCCCCATCGTCCTGGCCCTGATCGCCGTCGTGCTCACGGCTACGGCGCTCTCGCTGCGCGCCCGTCTCAAGGCCCAGCGCGAGCGCCGCCCCGAGGCCAAGGGCGTCGACCCCCTGATGGCGGCGCGCGCGGTGGTCTTCGGCCAGTCCAGCGCTCTGGTCGCCGCCCTCGTCTCCGGAATGTACGGAGGCACGGGCGTCTTCCTCCTGGAGTCCCTCGACATCCCCGCCCGCCGGGAGCAGGCCATCTACGCGGGCTTCTCGGTCCTGGCGGGCATCGCGGTCATAGCGGCGGCCATCTTCCTGGAGCGCGTCTGCAGACTCCCGGAGGACGACGACCACGAGAACGGCGCGGCGACCGCGGCCTGACGCCGCCGCGCCGCCACCAGCCCCTCAGGGCACGTCAGCGCACGTCAGCGCGCCAGTATCAGGCTCATCGCCTCGGCCCGGGTCGTGGCGTCCCTGAGCTGTCCCCGCACCGCGGACGTCGTGGTCTTGGCACCGGGCTTACGGATCCCCCGCACCGACATGCACATGTGTTCGGCCTCGATGACGACGATGACGCCGCGCGCCTCAAGGATGCGCATGAGGGAGTCCGCCACCTGCGTGGTGAGACGTTCCTGCACCTGGAGGCGGCGCGCGAACACCTCGACCAGCCGCGCCAGCTTGGACAGACCCGTGATCTTGCCGGACTCCGCGGGGATGTAGCCCACGTGCGCGACGCCGTGGAACGGCAGCATGTGGTGCTCGCACAGAGAGACGATCTCGATGTCCTTGACCAGCACCATCTCGTCGTGACCGAGATCGAACGTGGTCGTCAGGACGTCCTCGGGCGACTGCGTGAGGCCGGCCAGAAGCTCCCGGTAGGCCCGCGCCACCCGTGCCGGCGTCTCCCGCAGCCCCTCGCGCTCCGGGTCCTCTCCGACCGCGATCAGCAGTTCGCGTACGGCGTTCTCGGCGCGCTTCTCGTCGAACTCACCGATGGAGCCGTTGCCGTCCAGCGTCACGGGGTCGGTCATGAGGGCCTCGTTCCTGTGCGGGTCGCGTGGGTGGATACACACCTCGTCTGCGAGCCTACGAAATCGGTCATACGGAGAATGCCGCGCCCCCCAGGCTAGAACCTGGGGGGCGCGGCATCCATTCCGGGCCTGGTGGGGCCTACCGGAGCCGGGATCAGCTCTCGGGGCGGTCCTCCGGGCTGGGCTCGGCGACCGGGCCGGCCTCCACCGCGGTGGACTTCGCAGTGGAGATCGCCTGCGTCGCGCCGTTGGCGCCGTTCGTCAGTGCCAGCTCCCGAGGGGAGAGCACCGGCGGACGGGTGGACGGCGTGCGCCGGGAGGAGCCGGTCCAGGCCGGCCGTGCCGGGCGCTTGACGATGGCGGAGAAGATCTCGGCGATCTCCTCCTTGTTCAGCGTCTCCTTCTCCAGCAGCCGCAGCACGAGGTTGTCGAGGACGTCGCGGTTCTCGACCAGGATCTCCCAGGCCTCGTTGTGCGCGTTCTCGATCAGCTTCTTGACTTCCTCGTCCACCAGAGCGGCGACCTCTTCCGAGTAGTCGCGCTGGTGAGCCATCTCACGGCCGAGGAAGGGCTCGGTGTTGTCGCCGCCGAACTTGATCGCACCCAGCCGCTCGGTCATGCCGTACTGGGTGACCATCGCCCGAGCGGTGGCCGTGGCCTTTTCGATGTCGTTCGCCGCGCCCGTGGTGGGGTCGTGGAAGACGAGTTCCTCCGCCGCGCGCCCGCCCAGCATGTAGGCCAGCTGGTCGAGCATCTCGTTGCGGGTGGTGGAGTACTTGTCCTCCTCGGGGAGGACCATCGTGTAGCCCAGGGCACGGCCGCGGGACAGGATCGTGATCTTGTGGACCGGGTCGGAGTTCGGGGAGGCCGCCGCGACCAGGGCGTGTCCGCCCTCGTGGTACGCGGTGATCTTCTTCTCCTTGTCCGACATGATCCGGGTCCGCTTCTGCGGGCCCGCGACCACGCGGTCGATCGCCTCGTCCAGCATGTGGTTGTCGATCAGCTTCATGTCCGAGCGGGCCGTCAGCAGCGCGGCCTCGTTCAGCACGTTGGAGAGATCGGCACCCGTGAAGCCGGGGGTGCGGCGGGCGACTGCGGCCAGGTCGACGTCGGGCGCGACCGGCTTGCCCTTCTGGTGAACCTTGAGGATCTCCAGACGGCCCTGCATGTCCGGACGGTCGACCGCGATCTGCCGGTCGAAGCGGCCGGGTCGCAGGAGCGCGGGGTCGAGGATGTCGGGCCGGTTCGTGGCGGCGATGAGGATCACGCCGCCCTTCACGTCGAAGCCGTCCATCTCGACGAGCAGCTGGTTCAGGGTCTGCTCACGCTCGTCGTGACCACCGCCGAGGCCGGCGCCACGGTGGCGGCCGACCGCGTCGATCTCGTCGACGAAGACGATCGCCGGGGCGTTCGCCTTGGCCTGCTCGAAGAGGTCGCGCACCCGGGAGGCGCCGACGCCGACGAACATCTCGACGAAGTCGGACCCGGAGATCGAGTAGAAGGGGACGCCCGCCTCGCCGGCGACGGCGCGTGCGAGCAGGGTCTTGCCGGTGCCGGGCGGCCCGTAGAGGAGCACGCCCTTGGGGATCTTGGCGCCGACGGCCTGGAACTTCGCCGGTTCCTGGAGGAACTCCTTGATCTCGTGGAGTTCCTCGACGGCTTCGTCCGAGCCGGCGACGTCGGCGAACGTCGTCTTCGGGGTGTCCTTGGTGATGAGCTTGGCCTTGGACTTCCCGAAGTTCATGACTCGGGAGCCGCCGCCCTGCATCTGATTCATCAGGAACAGGAACACGACCACGATGAGGACGAAGGGGAGCAGGGACAGCAGGATCCCGACGAAAGCGTTCTGCTTCGTCGGCGAGACCGTGTAGCCGTCCGGAATCTGCTTGTCCTGGTACTTGGTCTGCAGCGTGTTGGCGATGGTCACGCCTTGGTCGCCGATGTAGCTCGCCTGGATCTTCGAGCTGTCCTTGACCTTCTCGCCGTCCTTGAGCGTGACCTTGATGGTCTGCTCGTCACCGGTGGTGAGCTTGGCCGACTCGACCTTGTTGTCGTTGATCGCTGCAATGACCTGGCCTGTGTCCACCGTCTTGTAGCCGCCGGACGAGCCGACGACCTGCATCAACACGACCACGGCAAGGACGGCCAGCACGATCCACATGACCGGCCCACGGAAGTATCGCTTCACGTCCATCCATACGGAGCGGTGTCGCCCCGTCCCTCCTGCCATAGTGAGTTTGATAAGACAGTTCTTCTGACGGTACCCCAGCTTCGTCACGCAAAGCCGCACGGAACGGCTGGCGCACCCGTCTGCATGCTCCAACGGCGCGAGGCCCGCCGGGGTTCCCGATCTTCCCAAGGGGCTTGCGCCCTTCGGGTTTCAGCCCCCGTAGACGTGGGGCGCGAGCGTACCGACGAACGGGAGGTTGCGGTACTTCTCGGCGTAGTCCAGGCCGTAGCCGACGACGAACTCGTTGGGGATGTCGAACCCGACCCACTCGACGTCGATGGCGACCTTGGCGGCCTCGGGCTTGCGCAGCAGCGTGCACACCTTGAGGGATGCGGGCTCGCGCGAGCCGAGGTTGGACAGCAGCCAGGACAGGGTCAGCCCGGAGTCGATGATGTCCTCGACGATCAGGACGTGCTTGCCCTTGATGTCGGTGTCGAGGTCCTTGAGGATCCGCACCACTCCGGAGGACTGGGTGCCCGCGCCGTAGGACGACACGGCCATCCAGTCCATGGTGACAGGGGTGGACAGGGCCCGGGCGAGGTCGGCCATGACCATCACCGCGCCCTTGAGGACGCCGACGATGAGCAGGTCCTTGCCCGCGTACTCCGCGTCGATCTTCGCGGCCAGACCAGCCAGCTTCGCGTCGATCTCTTCCTTGGTGATGAGCACCTCTTTGAGGTCGGTGCCCATGTCTTTCGCGTCCACCCGCATCACTTTCGGTTGTCCCACCGGCCGCCGGAACCGCCCACGACCACGTAAGCGGTCCTGCCGGAGGGCCCGGATTCAGCCTTGCCGAATCACCAGTCTGCCACCCTGGCGCTGAGCGACGACTTTGCCCGGGAGATTGATGACCCCCTGGCCGCGCCAGCCGGTGATCAGCCGGTCGACCTCTTCGATGTGCCGGGCGAAGAGCGAACCGGCGGGAGCGCCCGCCTCGATCGCGGCGCGGCGCAGGATCCGGCGGCGTACGGCGGGCGGCAGGGCGTAGAGCTTGGCGCACTCCAGGAGGCCGGCCGCGTCGCGTACGGAGGACTCGGCCTGGCCGGCCCAGGCGTCGAGGGCGTCGGCGTCGTCGCGGGAGAGCTGGGCCGTGCGGGCGAGGGCTTCGACGACGCCCTTGCCGAGGGCCTTCTCCAGGGCGGGCAGGCCCTCGTGGCGGAGCCGGGAGCGCGTGTAGGCCGGATCGGCGTTGTGAGGGTCGTCCCAGACGGGCAGGGACTGGACCATGCAGGCCTTGCGGGCGGTCTGCCGGTCCAGGTGCAGGAAGGGGCGGCGGTAGCGGCGGGCGGCGCCCGGTCGCCCGGAGACGGCGGCCATTCCGGACAGGGAGCGGATGCCGGAGCCGCGGGCGAGGCCGAGCAGGACGGTCTCGGCCTGGTCGTCGCGGGTGTGGCCGAGCAGGACGGCGGTGGCGCCGTGGGCTTCGGCGGCCGCGTCGAGGGCTGCGTAGCGCGCGTCGCGGGCGGCGGCTTCGGGGCCGCCCTCGCGGCCGACGGCCACGGCGGTGGAGTCGACGGGGTCGAGGCCGAGTTCGCGCAGCCGCAGGACGACTTCGGCGGCACGCAGGTCGGAGCCGGGTTGCAGACCGTGGTCGACGGTGACGCCGCCGGCGCGGACGCCGAGCCGGGGGGCCTCGAAGGCGAGGGCGGAGGCGAGCGCCATGGAGTCGGCGCCGCCGGAGCACGCCACGAGCACGAGCGGCGGTGTCGGGCGCTCGTGCGGGTTCGCTTCGGGGGCGGGGTGGTCGTTGAGGATGTCGTGAAGTACGCGGCGGACCGCCAGGCGTATCGCCGCGACCGCAGGATGGGGACCCATTGTCCGGTTCCCTTCATGAAGTTTTCGGGGGTTAGCCCGAGGTTCGGTCACTCAGAGTGTGTAGATGGTGACAGAACCGGGCCGTTCCCTGAGCATTGCACGCCTACCCAGGGCCCACGGTCCCTCGGACGGGTGATTGCGGAGGCGTTCTCCTGCCGGCGGCCTGATTCGGTTCCCGCCCGTTCCGGCGGTTCAGGACTCGGCCTTGCGGTGCACTCGCGCGACCCACTCCGCGGGTTTGGCGATCTCGGCCTTGGTCGGAAGTGTGTTCGGAGAGGTCCACACGCGGTTGAAGCCGTCCATGCCGACCTCGTCGACGACGGCCCGCACGAAGCGTTCGCCGTCCCGGTACTGCTTGAGCTTGGCGTCCAGGCCGAGCAGCCTGCGCAGGGCGATGTCGAGCCGGGAGGCGCCCTTGGCGCGGCGTTGCTGGAACTTCTCGCGGATCTCGGCGACGGTCGCCACGACTTCGGGGCCCACGCCGTCCATGACGAAGTCCGCGTGGCCCTCCAGGAGGGACATCACGGCGGTGAGGCGCGCGAGGATCTCGCGCTGGGCGGGCGTCTGCACGAGTTCCACCAGGGAGCGGCCGCCGTCGTCCTCCTCGCCCTCGGGGCGGCCGCCGGCGAGGGACTGGGCGGCTTCGCGGACGCGTTCCAGGAAGGTCATGGGGTCGACGTCGGTCTCACCCAGGAACGACTGGATCTCGCCCTCCAGGTGGTCGCGCAGCCAGGGCACGGCGGAGAACTGCGTGCGATGCGTCTCCTCGTGGAGGCAGACCCAGAGGCGGAAGTCGTGCGGATCCACGTCGAGTTCGCGTTCCACATGGACGATGTTCGGCGCGACGAGCAGCAGGCGGCCGCCCCCGTTGGCGCCGGCCGGGAGTTCGCGGGTGGCGGGGGCGAAGGTCTCGTACTGGCCGAGGACGCGGGACGACAGGAAGGACAGCAGCATGCCGAGTTCGACGCCGGTGACCTTGCCGCCGACCGCGCCGAGGACCGCGCCGCCGGGGGTGTTGCCGCGCCGTTCCTGCATTTTCTCCAGGAGCGGTTTGAGGATCTCCCGGAAACCCGCGACGTTCGCCCGCACCCAGCCCGGACGGTCGACGACGAGGATGGGCGTGTCGTGGATGTCCTCGGTGCCCATACGAGTGAAGCCCCGGACGTGTTGCTCCGAGGCCTTGGCGTGTCGGCGCAGTTCCGCGACGACGGCACGCGCTTCGTCGCGGCTGACCTCCGGTCCCGGCCGCACGAGCCGGGTCGCGGTCGCCACCGCGAGATTCCAGTCGACCATCCCTGATGAGGCAGCGCCACCGATGCTCGTCATGCGTCAACCGTACGTGAGCGCCGCCTTGGAGGGCAGGCCGTGGGAGGCCGGTCAGGGAGATGTCAGGGTCGGGTCCGGGGGCGGCTCGGGGGCGGCTCGGGGGCGGCAGGGCTCAGCGGCAGCCGCACCCGGCCAGCGCCGTCGCCGCCCTGTCCAGCGCCGCCTGGGCCGCCGCCGGGTCCGTCGTGCCGGCGGCCATGAGGGCGAAGGCGAGCAGCCGGCCGTCCTGGTCGACGACGGTGCCGGCGAGGGTGTTGACGCCGGTCAGGGTGCCGGTCTTGGCGCGGACGACACCGGCCGCGCCATCGGCGTAGCGGCTGGTGAGGGTGCCGGTGAAGCCTGCGACCGGAAGGCCGGTGAGGACGGGGCGCAGGTCGGGGCGGCGGGGGTCGCCGGCCTTGACCAGCAGGGCCGTCAGCAGGTCCGCGGTGAGCCGGTCCTGGCGGTCGAGGCCGCTGCCGTCCTTGAAACGGGCGCCGGCCACGGGCAGTCCGAGCTTCTTCAACTGGGCCTGGACCGCCTTGCCGGCGCCGGCGAAGTCGGCGCGGACGCCGGTGGCGACGGCGGTCTGGCGGGCGAGGGCCTCGGCGATGTCGTTGTCGCTGTTGGTGAGCATCCGCTCGACCAGGGTGGACAGCGGGGGCGAGGAGACCGTCGCGAGGCTCTGCGCGCGGGTGGTGGCCTTGGAGGGGCCGGGGGACGTGGTCCCGACGCCGGCGGCCTGGAGGAACTTCGCGAAGGCGGCGGTCGCGTCGGCGGCCGGGTCGCTCACGCGGGCCGCCGGACCCCTGTCGGAGAGGTCGGTGCGGCCCTCGTCGGCGCTCAGGGCGGTGACGGCGGCGAGGTTGGGGTTGACCCCGATGGGGTGAACCCGCGTGCCGGCGTACAGGGTCGTGTCGTACGAGAGCGTCACGTGGGTGAGTCCGCGCTTCTTGAGGGCGGCGGCGGCGGAGGTGGCGAGGGTGCGCAGGCTCGCCCACCCGCCGGCGTTCGCGCGGGCCGTGAGGGTGGGGTCGCCGCCCCCGACGAGGACGAGCTCCTTGGTGTCCGGTTCCAGCACGGCACGGGTGGTGAAGCGGTGCTCGCCGCCCATCGCGGAGAGCGCGGCGACCGCGGTGGCGATCTTCGTGGTGGAGGCCGGGGTGAGCGCCTGGCCGGCCCCCGCCCCGTAGAGGCGCTTTCCGGTGGCGACGTCGACGACCGAGGCGGTGTGCTGCGCGCCGAGGGCCGGATCGCCCAGGAGCGGGCCCAGGACGCCCGTGAGACCCGTCCCGGTCGGGAGGGCGTCGGGAGCGGACTTCACGGTGTCGCCGCCTCCCCCTCCGCCGCCGAGGCCGGTGAGGACGGAGGCGGCGCTGGGCGCGGGCCGGGGCGCTCCGGCCGCCGTGTCGGACGTACCGGACGAATCGTCCGGGCGGCCGTGATCTGTGCCACCCGTTCGTTCCAGGGCGGCGACCCGGTCCCGCTCGGCCGTACGCTGACCGCTGGAGTCCCAGGGTCCGGCGGCGGTCACCACGACGGCGGTCAGGGCCAGCCCGGCGGTCGCCGCACCCGCGGTGTACTGCCAGGACCTGGCGTTCGGACCGGCCTTCGTGATCCGCGCGAGCTGCGGTCGCACCGCCTGCGCGAGTCGCGCGGCCTGCGGCTTCGCGGTCGCGGCAAGGTGCGCGAGGCGGGGCCGTAGGATTCCTGCGGCCCGTGCCAGGCGCGGTCGTACGGCGTCCGCGACCCGCACCACATGCGGTCTCGCGGTCCGCCAAGGCCTCAGCTCTGGCACGAACACCAGCCCCTTTCGCGATCACACACCTGCGTGAGGGACACTTAACCACCAGAACTATGTGTTGATCATGGAGGAGCCACCGGTGGAGTTCGACGTCACGATCGAGATCCCGAAGGGTTCGCGGAACAAGTACGAGGTGGACCACGAGACCGGTCGGATCCGCCTGGACCGTCGACTCTTCACCTCGACCGCCTACCCGACCGACTACGGCTTCGTCGAGAACACTCTCGGCGAGGACGGCGACCCGCTGGACGCGCTGGTCATCCTGGACGAGCCGACCTTCCCGGGCTGCCTCATCCGCTGCCGCGCGATCGGCATGTTCCGGATGACCGACGAGGCCGGCGGCGACGACAAGCTGCTCTGCGTCCCGTCGACCGACCCGCGCGTGGAGCACCTGCGCGACATCCACCACGTGTCGGAGTTCGACCGCCTGGAGATCCAGCACTTCTTCGAGGTCTACAAGGACCTGGAGCCGGGCAAGTCCGTCGAGGGCGCCGACTGGGTCGGGCGCACCGACGCCGAGGCCGAGATCGAGCGGTCCTACAAGCGCTTCAAGGACCAGGGCGGTCACTGAGGATTCGCGGTGTAAAACGCCTGCGCGAAGGTAGGTGAAGGGCTGCACGCATGCGCGTGCGGCCCTTTCGCGTGTCTGTGCGCATACTGAGGCCAACGGAAGGTGTCGTTCCAGGGAGCGTTGCTGAGTGTCGGAGGCGGAGGACCGCAAACCGCAGTCGGACGAGGCGAGGGGTGGCTTCGACCCCGAGATCACGTCCGAATTCGCGATCCCGGCGGGGCTGGCCGTCGCCAGACCCGGGGACGAGCCGGAGACCACGTCGGAGTTCGCCGTCCCGGCGGGGCTGGACGTGGTCCAGTCGGCCGCCCCGGAGAGCGAGGGGTCGGCGTTCAGTCCGCCGAGCACGTACAGCGCCCGGCAGGCCCCGGTCGCCTTCACGCCGGCCGGCGGCGTCCCGGTGGTGAGCCTGATCAAGGACCTGCCGTGGCAGGACCGGATGCGCACCATGCTGCGCATGCCGGTGGCCGAACGGCCCGCGCCGGAGCAGGGACCGAAGACGGCGGAGGAGGAAGGGCCGGCCGTCCCCAGGGTGCTCGACCTGACGCTGCGCATCGGCGAGTTGCTGCTGGCCGGCGGGGAGGGCGCCGAGGACGTGGAGGCCGCGATGTTCGCGGTGTGCCGCTCCTACGGACTCGACCGCTGCGAGCCCAACGTCACCTTCACCCTGCTGTCGATCTCGTACCAGCCCTCCCTGGTGGAGGACCCGGTGACGGCGTCGCGGACGGTGCGCCGCCGGGGCACCGACTACACGCGTCTGGCGGCCGTCTTCCGGCTCGTGGACGACCTGAGCGACCCGGAGAGCCATCTCTCTCTGGAAGAGGCCTATCGGCGGCTCGCGGAGATGCGCCGTAACCGGCACCCCTACCCGACCTGGGTGCTCACCTCGGCGAGCGGACTGCTCGCGGGCGCGGCCTCGGTGCTGGTCGGCGGTGATCTGGTCGTGTTCGTGGCGGCCATGCTCGGCGCGATGTTCGGCGACCGGCTGGCGTGGCTGTGCGCGGGGCGCGGACTGCCGGAGTTCTACCAGTTCCTGGTCGCCGCGATGCCTCCGGCCGCGATCGGCGTCGCGCTGACGCTGTCGCACGTCGATGTGAAGGCGTCCGCGGTCATCACGGGTGGCCTGTTCGCGCTGCTGCCCGGGCGGGCGTTGGTGGCGGGCGTCCAGGACGGTCTGACCGGCTTCTACATCACCGCGGCCGCGCGCCTGCTGGAGGTCATGTACTTCTTCGTGGGCATCGTGGCGGGAGTGCTGGTGATGCTCTACGTCGGGGTGCAGCTCGGCGCGCATCTCAATCCCGAGGCCGCCCTGGGCGTCACGAAGCGGCCGCTGTGGCAGATCGGCGCGTCGATGCTGCTGTCCCTGACGTTCGCCGTGCTGTTGCAGCAGGAACGGTCCACCGTGGTCGCCGTGACCCTCAACGGCGGCGTCGCCTGGTCGGTGTACGGCGCGATGCGCTACACCGGCGACATCTCGCCGGTCGCGTCCACGGCCGTCGCGGCGGGGGTGGTCGGCCTGTTCGGGCAGTTGCTGGCGCGCTACCGGTTCGCCTCCGCGCTGCCGTACACGACGGCCGCGATCGGGCCCCTGCTGCCGGGTTCGGCGACCTACTTCGGGCTGCTGGCCATCGCACAGAGCAAGGTGGACGCGGGGCTGGTGTCGATCACCAAGGCGGCGGCGCTGGCGATGGCCATCGCGATCGGGGTGAACCTGGGGTCCGAGGTGTCCCGGATGTTCCTGCGGATCGGCTCCCTGGAGAAGCGACGGGCCGCCAAGCGGACGAGGGGTTTCTGAACCCCGCCTCCCTTCGCGCCGCTTCTAGTAGCCCTGCTCGCCGTAGGGGTACTGGCCGTTGTGGCCGTTGGGCTGAGCCCCGTAGGGCTGTTCCTGCGGCTGCGGCTGCTGCGGTTGTTGCTGCTGCGGCCAGTCGTCCTGGGTGTGCCGCTGCCGCTGCGGGTACGGCTGCTGCTGCGGGTACTGCTGCTGCGCGTGCTGCTGCGGGTGCTGCTGCTGTTGCGGGTACTGCTGCGCGCCGTAGTAGTCGTCCTGTCGGCCCTGGTGGCCGAAATCCTGGCCGTGGCTCTGGCCTTGGTTCTGGCCGTGGTCCTGGCCGTAGTGGTGGCCGTAATTCTGCTCTCCCTGGTTCTGCTGTCCCTGGTTGCCGTACGGGTACTGCTGGTCGTGCTGGTCGATCCGACGGAGCTGGGTCGTCGCGTCGTCCATGACCGGGGGCTGCTGCTGGCGCCGGGGCTGCTCAGGGGCCTGCGGCGAGGCCTGCGACGCGCTCTTCCCGGACTTGGAGCGGGCCCTCATGAACTCGATGACGATCGGGACCACGGAGAGCAGGACGATCAGGATGAGCATCGCTTCGATGTTCTTCTTGACGAAGCCGATGTTGCCCAGCCAGGAGCCGAGCAGGGTGACGCCCGCGCCCCACAGGACGCCGCCGATGACGTTGAAGGTCAGGAAGGAGCGGTACCGCATGCCGCTGACGCCGGCGATGATCGGCGTGAAGGTGCGCACGATGGGCACGAAGCGGGCCAGGATCAGGGATTTCGGGCCGTGCTTCTCGAAGAACTCGTGCGCGTTGTTGACGTTCTCCTGTTTGAAGAGCCGGGAGTCCGGCCGGTTGAAGAGCGACGGTCCGACCTTCTTGCCGAACATGTAACCCGCCTGGTCGCCCAGGATCGCGGCGATGCAGATCAACGCGACCGCGCCCCACAGCGGGAAGTCCAGCTGGTTGGACGTGATCAGCAGACCGGCGGTGAACAGCAGGGAGTCACCGGGCAGGAAGAACCCGATCAGCAGGCCGGACTCCGCGAAGACGATGAGCAGCAGACCCCAGATGCCGAAGGTGTCGAGCAGATAGTCGGGGTCCAGCCAGCTCGGTCCGAGGGCGATCGTCGTCACGCTTCCGGGCTCCTGACGGGTGGGGGGAACGTACAGCGTCCATGGTGCAGCCGCACAAAGCTATCAACGCAATGCGCCGGCCCCAGGTTCCACGGAGGTCTCCGGGATGCGCTGTGCGCCCGCTGCGGCGAAGCTGTGAGCCATGGGTATCGAGGATTACGGCGGCGGGCAGGGCCCCCAGTCGGACGTGCTGGTCGTCACCACGAACGACGTGCCCGGATTCCGGGTGCAGCAGGTCATCGGCGAGGTCTTCGGGCTGACGGTGCGCTCACGGCATCTGGGCAGTCAGATCGGCGCGGGCCTGAAGTCGATGATCGGCGGTGAGCTCAAGGGTCTGACGAAGACCCTGGTGGAGACCCGCAACCAGGCGATGGAACGACTGGTCGAGCAGGCCCGCGCGCGGGGAGCCAACGGCGTGCTGATGTTCCGCTTCGACGTGACGGAGGCCGCCGACGTGGGCACCGAGGTGTGCGCCTACGGCACCGCCGTGGTCCTGTCCCGGGAGTAGCCCAGGACAGGACCAGGACCGCACAGGGCCAGGCCGGGGCCGCACAGGAGCAGGGCGGCCGGCCCCGTCGCTAACCCGTGTGCCGGGCCGCGTTCGCCAGGATCGCCTCCCTGAGGTGTTCGGCGAGGCCCGGGTGCATGGCGTCGTAGAACGCCTTGAAGCGCTCGTCGGAGACGTACATCTCGCCCAGGCAGCGGTGCATCTCGTAGGGGCAGTCGTAGTACCAGTCGCCGATGTGCAGGCGGTGCTCCTCGGCCAGGTCCATGGCCGCGTCGCCGGTCGCCGGCTCGCCGGCGGCCACCAGGGCGGCGTAACGCCCGCTCCAGTCGTCGACCTCGGCCTGCAGTCGCTTCCAGTCCTCCTTGGTGTAGCGGGCGGCGCGGCGCTGCGACTCGGCGTACGCCTCGGTGCCGCCCCAGCGCTGTTCCGCCTCCTCGGCGTACTGACCGGGGTCCTTGTCGCCGAAGACCTCGAACCGTTCCTCGGGCGTGAGGTTGATGCCCATCTTGCGTGCCTCCATGGCGTGTTCCACGGCCGCGGCCATCTTCTGCAGCCTCTCGATCCGGGCGGTCAGCAGTTCGTGCTGCCGGCGCAGGTGCGCGCGCGGGTCGGCCGCCGGATCGTCGAGCAGGGTCGCGACGTCCTCAAGCGGGAAGCCGAGCTCGCGGTAGAACAGGATCTGCTGGAGCCGGTCGAGGTCGGCCTCGTCGTAGCGCCGGTGGCCCGCGTGGCTGCGGCCGCCGGGGACGAGCAGGCCGATGTCGTCGTAGTGGTGCAGCGTGCGCACCGTGACACCGGCGAATCCGGCGACCTGTCCTACGGAGTAGCTCACTTCGTCCGCTCCCTTCTCGGTACGCGCTCCACGGTGCGTCCTCACGCCGCGTGAGGTGCAAGCCGGTTGCCCACCGGGGTGCCTCCGCCCGGATGTCATGTCCGTTTCGTCCGCTTATCGTGAGCTCGTGGCCCAGGACACCTCGCAGCGTGCGTCCGCCCCTCCGGCGACGCCGGCGCGCGCCCTGCTGCCGTCGATCCTGCCCGCTCTGCTGGTCGGGGTCCTGGCCAGCATGCTGCTCCTGCTGGTGGAGGGGGCGTCCGAGCGGCTGCAGCACGTGCTGTGGGCCACGCTGCCGGACGCGCTGGACGTGGGCCGCTACTCGGTGCCGTGGATGCTCGTCGTCCTCACCGGGACCGGGGCGGCGGTGGGGCTGGTGGTGTGGAAGGCCCCGGGGCACGCGGGGCCCGATCCGGCCACGATGGGGCTGAACGCGCCCGTGCTGGCCCCGGTGGTGCTTCCCGGGCTGCTGGTGGCGACGGCCCTGATGCTGGCGGGCGGCCCGAGCCTGGGCCCGGAGAATCCGATCATCGCCGTCAACGTGGGACTCGCCGTCTGGCTGGGCGGACGGGCGCTGCCGCGGGCGCCGGGGGCGCTGTGGGTGATGCTCGCGGAGGCGGCGACCATCGGCGCGCTGTTCGGCACGCCGGTGGCGGCGGCGCTGCTGATCTCCGAGGCGCTGGCCGGGCGGCAGAGCGAGGGACCGCTGTGGGACAACGTCTTCCCGCCGCTGGTCGCCGCCTCGGCCGGCTCGATGACGAC
This sequence comes from Streptomyces hayashii, assembly GCF_024539815.1. GTDB lineage: Bacteria > Actinomycetota > Actinomycetes > Streptomycetales > Streptomycetaceae > Streptomyces > Streptomyces hayashii. The sequence continues at coordinate 14,496 of NZ_JAHHIU010000096.1, read as the reverse complement.
CACCCTGGTGGCCCATCCGACGTTCGACCTGGGCCTGCCCGGGCTCGACCGGCCCGGGTGGGGCGATCTGCTGGCGGCGCTCGTGATCGCCTCGGCGGGCGCGCTGCTGGCTCTGTGCGCCGTCCGCGCGTTCCCGTACACCCATGGCGCGTTCGCACGGCTGCGGCACCCGATGCTGATGCTGCCGCTCGGCGGTGTCGTCCTGGGCCTGCTGGGGGCCCTGGGCGGTCGTCTGACGCTCTTCAAGGGGCTGGACGAGGTCGGGGAGCTCGCGGCCGATCCCGACGGCTGGTCGGCCGGCCGGTTCGCCACGATGACGGTGGTGAAGCTGGCCGCTCTGCTCGTCGCCGCCTCCTGCGGTTTCCGCGGCGGCCGGATCTTCCCGGCCGTGTTCGTGGGCACCGCCTTCGGTCTGACGGCCCACGCCCTCGTGCCGGACGTCCACCCCTCGGTGGGCGTGGCGGCCGGGGTGCTGGGCGTTCTCCTGGCCATCACCCGGCAGGGCTGGGTGAGTCTCTTCGTCGCCGCCGTCCTGGTGGCCTCGGCGTCGATCATCGCCCTGCTCTGCATCGCCACGCTGCCGGCCTGGCTGCTGGTGACGGGGCGGCCGCAGATGCAGTTGCGCGCGGACGGAACTTCGGTCCGCTGACACCCGTTCGATCCTTCAGGAGGCATTCCATGCCGTTGCACAAAGGTCCCCAGAAGCCCGACGAGCGTCCGCTGTCCGTCAATCCCTTCTACGGCGAGGCGGATCCGGTCGGCGGCATGATCGAGGCGCCGCCCAAGCACCGGCTGCCGGACGGCCCGACGCCCCCGTCGACGGCGTACCAGCTGGTGCGCGACGAACTCATGCTGGACGGCAACGCGCGCCTCAACCTGGCCACGTTCGTGACCACGTGGATGGAGCCGCAGGCCGGCGTCCTGATGGCGGAGTGCCGGGACAAGAACATGATCGACAAGGACGAGTACCCGCGCACCGCCGAGCTGGAGCGGCGTTGTGTGGCGATGCTCGCCGACCTGTGGAACGCGCCCGACCCGTCGGCGGCCGTGGGCTGTTCGACGACCGGGTCGAGCGAGGCGTGCATGCTCGCCGGGATGGCGCTGAAGCGGCGGTGGGCGCAGCGCAACGCCGACCGCTACCCGGGCGCGCGTCCGAACCTCGTGATGGGCATCAACGTCCAGGTCTGCTGGGAGAAGTTCTGCAACTTCTGGGAGGTGGAGGCCCGTCTGGTCCCCATGGAGGGTGAGCGCTTCCACCTCGACCCCCAGCTCGCGGCCGAGTTGTGCGACGAGAACACCATCGGGGTGGTCGGCGTCCTCGGGTCCACCTTCGACGGGTCCTACGAGCCGATCGCCGAGCTGTGCGCGGCACTCGACTCCCTCCAGGAGCGCACCGGCCTGGACGTCCCGGTGCACGTCGACGGCGCGTCCGGCGCGATGATCGCCCCTTTCCTCGACGAGGACCTGGTGTGGGACTTCCGCCTCCCGCGCGTGGCGTCCATCAACACCTCGGGGCACAAGTACGGGCTGGTGTACCCGGGGGTCGGCTGGGCGCTGTGGCGCGACAAGGAGGCCCTGCCGGAGGAACTCGTGTTCCGCGTGAACTACCTGGGCGGCGACATGCCCACGTTCGCGCTCAACTTCTCCCGTCCGGGGGCCCAGGTCGTCGCGCAGTACTACACGCTGCTGCGGCTCGGCCGTGAGGGCTACCGGGCGGTGCAGCAGTCCACGCGGGACGTGGCCGGCCGCCTGGCCGGACAGGTGGAGGCGCTCGGCGACTTCCGGCTCCTCACCCGCGGCGACGAACTGCCGGTGTTCGCCTTCACCACGGCGGAGGGTGTGACGGCGTACGACGTCTTCGACGTCTCCCGGCGGATGCGCGAGAGCGGCTGGCTGGTGCCCGCGTACACCTTCCCGGCGAACCGGGAGGACCTGTCCGTGCTGCGGGTCGTGTGCAGAAACGGCTTCTCGGAGGACCTCGCCGAGATGTTCTTGGAGGACCTGACCCGACTGCTGCCGGAGCTGCGACGGCAGTCGGGGCCGGCGACCCGGGACAAGGGGGCGGCGACGAGTTTCCACCACTAGAAGGCCGCCTGGAACGCCGCCCGGAGACCACCCGCATCCGGAGGCCACCCCCACCCGGAGACCCCGGGCACCGGGCCCGACGGAGGCGCGCGGAGGCCGAGGCAGCCGGGCGGCCCGGGGGCTCGGAGGCCCGGGGCGTCAGCGGCTCATGCGGGCGAACTTCCGCACGGCCAGCGGGAAGAAGACCGCCAGCAGGGCCAGCGGCCAGCCGATCGCGGCCCACACGTGCCCGGGATCGGCGTCCGTCCCTGCGAACAGGTCCCGTACCGCCGTCGCGGTGCGGGACATGGGGTTCCACTCGACGGCCGCCCCCAGCCAGTCGGGCATGGCCTTCGGAGCGGCCAGGGCGTTGGAGAGGAAGCCGACCGGCCAGACCAGGATCTGCACGGCCTGCACCATCTCCGGCCGGCCTGCCACCAGCGCCAGATGGATACCGATCCACAGCATCGCGAAACGGAAGAGGAGCAGCAGCGCCATCGCGCCCAGGAAGGCGTCCGGCGTCCCGTGCGGCCGCCAGCCGAGGGCGAGGCCGACGGCGACCAGCACGGTCAGGCTCACGGCCGACTGGAGCATGTCGGCCGCCGCCCGGCCCACCAGGACCGCGCCGTCCGCCATCGGCAGCGCGCGGAAGCGGTCGACGACGCCCTTGTTCAGATCCTGGGTGACGGCGAGCATCGTGCCCTCCAGGCCGAAGGCCATGGTGAGCGCGAGCATGCCCGGCATCAGGTAGTCCAGGTAGTCGCCGCTCACCCCCCGGCCGCCTCCCACCAGATAGCCGAACATCAGCAGCAGCATCACGGGGAACACGAGCCCGACGACCAGCCGGCCGGGCTGCCGCGCCCAGTGGGCGAGTTCCCGCCGGGTCATGGTCCAGGAATCGGTCAGCGCCCAGGCGTTCACACGGTCTCCTTCGTGGTCGTCCGGTCGTCCCCACCGGTGAGGTGGAGGAAGACCTCGTCCAGAGTGGGGCGGCGCAGGGCCACGTCCTCGGCCTCGACGCCGGCTGCCTCCAGCGCCCGGACGACGCCGGACAGGGCGGCCATACGGTCGGTGACCGGCGCGCTGAGCAGGCGGCGGTCGGCGTCGACCGTGACGTCCTCCTTCGGCAGGGGCAGCAGGGCGACGGCCGCGCCCAGCAGACCCGGGTCGCGCAGAACGACGTCGATGCGGTCGCCGCCGGTCAGCGCCTTGAGTTCGTCGGCCGTGCCGTCGGCGATCACCCGGCCGCTGTCCATGACACTGATGCGGTCGGCGAGTTGGTCGGCCTCCTCCAGGTACTGGGTGGTGAGCACGACCGTCGTCCCGCCGCCCACCAGCGAACGGACCGCGGACCAGACCTCGGCGCGCCCCCGTGGATCGAGGCCCGTGGTGGGCTCGTCCAGGAAGAGGACTTCCGGGTCGGCGCCGCCGCGGCCGCCGATGAGGGATGCGGCCAGGTCGAGGCGGCGGCGCATGCCTCCGCTGTAGGCGCGCACCGGCTTGCGGCCGGTGGCGGCGAGGTCGAAGCGCTCCAGGAGTTCGCCGGCGCGCACGCGTGCGGCCCGGCCGCCCAGGTGGTGGAGGCGGCCGAACAGCTCCAGGTTCTGGCGGCCGCTCAACTCCTCGTCCAGGGCCGCGTACTGGCCGAGCAGGCCGATGCGCAGCCGGACCTCCCGGGGCGCGCGGACCACGTCGTGGCCGGCCACCTCGGCGCGTCCGGAGTCCGGCCGCAGCAACGTGGACAGGATCCTGACCAGGGTGGTCTTGCCCGCGCCGTTCGGTCCGAGCACGCCGTGCACGGTGCCCCGGGCCACCGTGAGGTCGAGCCCGTCCAGCGCCTGTGTGTCGCCGTACCTCTTGCGCGCGCCCTCGACGGCGATCGCGTGTGCCGTATCCGGCATGGCGGTCCCCCACCCCTCCCGCTTACTAGTCAAAGTTGACTACAAGCTCAAAGTAACCCCTTCGGCTCCACTCGTCAAACTTGATCAGTGACCGTCTCCCGGGTGCCGCTCCCCGGTGGCGTACGGGTTGTCCTCGCCCTCCCTCAGCACGCCGACGAACGGCTCGCCCTCCCCCGCGAAGGTGTACGCCCCTCCCTCGATACGGGCGATCAGACCGCGGGTCCACTCGGCCTCGCCGTCGGCGGTGTGGATCCAGAGGTTCATGATCTCGCCGATGTGGCCCAACTGCTCGGGGCCCTCGTCGGGGACGTAGTGGGAGGTGACGGCGGAGCGCCACGCGTCGATGCCGCGGATGCGCTCCTCCAGCAGCGACACCGCCTCCGCGCGCGGGAGGTCGAGCATGAAGCCGATGGCCGCCGACTTCACGTCGGTCTTCTGGTCGTACGAGGTCAGCGCGTCGCGCAGCAGCCGGAAGTACTCCTCGGCGCCGGCCTCGGTGATCTCGTACTCGGTGCGCGGCGGGCCGCCCGCGGTGGAAGGGGCCGTCTCGTGCTCACGCAGCAGTCCCTGCTTGGCCATCTGCTTCAGGGCGTGGTAGATCGAGCCCGGCTTGGCGTTGGACCACTCGTGGGCGCCCCAGTACTCCAGGTCGCCGCGCACCTGGTAGCCATGGGCCCGCCCGTGCTGGCGCACGGCCCCCAGGACGAGAAGACGGATCGCTGACATGCGCCCAGGTTAGGGCGTGGCGACCGGGCGTCCGCGGGTCGGCCCGCCACATCCGCCCACCCCCGGCCGGGCGGTTCCCCGCCCGGCCCGGGACGCGCTCAGAACGGGAACGCGCTGCGGCCGTGCTGGACCGAGATCCACTTGGTGGTGGTGAAGGCCTCCAGGGTCGTCTCGCCGTTGAGGCGGCCGACACCGGAGTTCTTCTCCCCGCCGAAGGGCACGATCGGCTCGTCGTGCACGGTGGCGTCGTTGACGTGGAACATGCCGGTGACGATCTGCTTGGCGAAGGCCACCCCGCGTTCGACGTCGGCGGTGTGAACTGCGCCGCTCAGCCCGTACGGCGTCTCGTTGACCAGGCGCACGGCCTCCTCCTCGCCGTCGAAGGTGTTCACGAACACCACAGGCCCGAAGATCTCCTGCTGAAGGAGCGCGGAGTCGACGGGGAGGTCGGCCAGGACGGACGGCTCCACCAGGTTGCCGACCGTCCTGCCGTGCACCAGCGCGTGCGCGCCCTCGCCGATCGCCTGCTCGACGACACCGGACAGGGCCTCCGCCTGCGAGGAGTTGATCACCGGCCCGATCGCGGTCTGCGGGTCGCGCGGGTCGCCGGCCTTGAGGGTGCTCACCTTGGCGACGAACTTCCCGGTGAACTCGTCGGCGATCGCGCGGTCGACCAGGATCCGGTTGGCGGCCATGCAGACCTGGCCCTGGTGGACGAAGCGGCTGAACACGGCGGCGTCGACCGCGTAGTCGACGTCGGCGTCGTCCAGGACCACGAACGCGCTGTTGCCCCCGAGCTCGATGACGGTCCGCTTGAAATGCGAGGCGGCGACCGTCGCGACATGGCGGCCGACCTTGTCGGAGCCGGTGAAGGAGATGACCCTCGGGACCGGGTGCTCCAGGAACGCGTCGCCGATCTCGGCGATGTCGGTCACGACGACGTTCAGCAGACCCGGCGGCAGACCGGCGTCCTCGAAGAGCTTGGCGATCACGGTGCCGCCGGAGACCGGGGTGTTCTGGTGCGGCTTCAGCACCACGCCGTTGCCGAGGGCGAGCGCGGGGGCGACGGACTTCAGCGACAGCAGGAAGGGCACGTTGAAGGGGCTGATCACGCCGACCACACCGACCGGCTCGCGGTAGACGCGGTTCTCCTTGCCGTCGATCGGCGACGGCAGGATGCGGCCCTCGGGGCGCAGCGACAGATGGATCGACTCGCGCAGGAACTCCTTGGCGAGGTGGAGCTCGAAGGCGGCCTTGCCGAAGGTGCCGCCGGCCTCGTCGACGAGCAGGGCGGCGATCTCCGCCTCGCGCTCCTCGACCAGACGCAGCACCTTCTCGAAGACCGCGCGGCGCGCGTAGGCGTTGGTCGCGGCCCAGTGCTTCTGGGCCCGGGCGGCGGCCCGGTACGCCTCGTCGACCTCCTCGACCGTGGCTATGGTGATCGAGGCGAGCTTCTCGCCGTCATAGGGATTGATGGTGATGATGTCCCAGGACCCGGTGCCCGGACGCCATGTGCCGTCGATGTACTGCTGGGCCAGGTCGGTGAAGTAAGGCGACATGTGATCCCTCAATCCCCTGCTGCGATCGGCTGCGATCGATCGCCATCACGATCTGATCACACGTCATCGTACGGCTGATGCAGGGGAGTTGGTGGGGACTTCGGACGGTCGCCGCCTCCCGTGGGGCGATCCCGGCGATCCCTACGAAAGCTGGATCAGACCGCGCAGCAGGTCCCGGCTCGCGTCCGGTCCGGGGCTGTCCTGCTGGAGCTCTTCGAGGGCCTGCTCGTACTGGGCGACGTCCTCGCGTTTGTCCAGGTAGAGCGCGCTGGTGAGCTGTTCCAGATAGACGACGTCCTGCAGGTCGGACTCCGGGAAGCTCAGGATCGTGAACGCCCCCGACTCGCCGGAGTGGCCGCCGAGGCTGAACGGCATCACCTGAAGGCGCACGTTGGGGCGTTCGGAGATCTCGATCAGATGCTGGAGCTGTCCGCGCATCACCCCGCGGTCTCCGTACGGCCGGCGCAGCGCCGCCTCGTCCAGCACGATGTGGACGTCGGGGGCGTTCTCGGCGACGAGGTACTTCTGCCGTTCCAGTCGCAGCGCCACACGACGGTCGACGTCGGCCGCGGTCGCTCCCTTCATGCCGCGGCTGACGACCGCGTGGGCGTACGCCTCGGTCTGCAGCAGACCGTGCACGAACTGGACCTCGTACGCCCGGATCAGCGCGGCCGCGCCTTCGAGACCGACGTAGGTGGGGAACCAGTTGGGCAGGACGTCCGAGTAACTGTGCCACCAGCCGGCCACGTTGGCCTCGCGGGCGAGTCCGACGAGCGCCTGGCGCTCCGCGTCGTCCGTGATGCCGTACAGCGTGAGGAGGTCCTCCACGTCCCGGGTCTTGAAGCTCACCCGGCCCAGTTCCATCCGGCTGATCTTCGACTCCGACGCCCTGATCGAGTAACCGGCCGCCTCGCGGGTGATGCCGCGCGTCTCCCGCAGCCTCCGTAGTTGCGAGCCGAGCAGCATCCGCCGCACCACCGATCCGGGCTCTCCCGCGCTCACGTTCGCCAGCCTCCCCAACCGTCTTAGGGGCCGCAGTCTGCCACTAAAACACTCCGAGCAGTACTCGTCCGATTACAGAGATGGAAAGAAGCCAAAGGATACGCACAGAGCGATGAGTGGGAACAGTGAGGAGTAAGGAGGGGAAGTGCCCGTGTTGAGCGAGAAGTTGGCGGAAAAAATGGCCAAGAAGCGGTACGGGCGGGTCCATTTCGGTCACGTGCACGTGCATCTGCCCTTGCATCCACAGTGCGCATCGGAAACCATGGTCTCGCGCCACCGCTGCATCGCAACGACCGCGAATCCCGGGAGTGCCTCGCATGGGGACGAATGGATCGACCATGCTCCAGCCGTTACGGCAGGGCCTTCCGCCGCTTGATCCCGCGGCCGTGTCCAACGCCGCCTCCTGCGCCCTGCCGACCCGTTTCGAAGCGGTGCGCGAGGCACGGCAGTTCACCAGAAGGACCCTCGACCAGTGGGACGTGGGCGACTGTCTGGACGACGTCTGCCTGGTCGTCTCGGAGCTGGTCACCAACGCGCTGAGACATGGGCTGGCATCCGACGACACACCGATCGTGCAGGATCACCGGCATCCGCCCGTGCGTCTGCATCTGATGCGGTGGACCGAACGGCTCGTCTGCGCGGTGCGCGACCCCAGCCCGGACAGCCCGCTGCCCCGGGAGGGCGAGGACTTCTCGGCCGAGTCGGGCCGCGGCCTCTTCCTCGTCGACTCCTTCGCCGAGAGCTGGGGCTGGCACCCGCTCTCCGGCAGCCTGGGCGGCAAGGTCGTCTGGGCGCTGTTCCGGCTGGGCACCGCCGCGGAATGACGAACCGCGGCGCGTTCCGACGCCGCGGTTCTACGCGCGTCGCGCCGGAGCGGGGAGACGGGCCGCTGAAGAGACGACGGGGCGGGGCGGACGCGACGACGTGGAGCGCCGTCAGCTCGCGATCAGATGGTCGAACTCGCCGTCCTTGATGCCCAGCAGCATCGCCTCGATCTCGGCGCGCGTGTAGACGAGCGCGGGACCGTCGGGAAAACGCGAGTTGCGCACGGCCACGTCACCGCCCGGCAGCCGGGCGAACTCCACGCACGAACCCTGCGAGTTGCTGTGCCGGCTCTTCTGCCAGGCAACCCCGTACAGCTGTGTGGCCGTCATGCCGTTGTACACGTCGTGCCCCCCGTCAACGTGGTGGTCCACAGGTCGCTCCCTGGTGGTGCACTGGCTTGTGTGGCCATTGGTGCCGTTGTCAACTGTCCCGGATCATAGCCCTGTTCACATGCAGTCGCATGAGCAGATGCACGTGCACGCGCGGTGCCTGAGTGGTTACAGCTTTGACGCCTGCTTTACCCGGCCCGTTCCGCTTCGCGGGCCCGTCCTGGGCTCCCCGCGAGAGTCGTCCGGATCGAACCATCCGTATATGAGGAACAGACGCTCAGCATGCCCGTCCTGTTCCTTCGGCGGGGGAACGGATCGGCCGCGGGCACACGACGGGCGACGCCGGCCCCGGTTTGCAGGACGCCCTTGGGGCGGACTCCGGGCATCCGTTCGGGACCCTACGCGGCCCCCGCGGACCGGAGTCGGCGGCTCCGTCGGACCGCAGCCGGCGTCGCCCGTGGGTCCGGGACGCCCGTCGGCGCGGGGCGCCACCTGTCCAGGGCGTCCGCCGACGACGACCGCGCCCCCGCCCGCCGACGAGGGCATCGGGCGCTAGGGCGAGGCCGGAGCGGCCCGGCGTATGAGCGACGGGTCGGCCGTTCGTCGGTGAGGGGGCGGGCGCTCACGACCCCGGCGGGTGGACGAACCGAGCGAATCCGCTCGTACGTACGAAGGAGGCGGTCTACGGACCCGGCGGAGGCAGCCCTGCGCAGGACGGCGGCCTTCAGGCGGGCGGGAATGGACGGAAGGGTCGCGTACAGGACACCACCCGGCGGAGACGGGCCTCTTCCTCCCCGCACCCGAACGGAAGCGTGTTCCGGCCCGAACGGAAGCGTGTTCCGGCCCGAACGGAAGCGCGTTCCGGCCCAGGCCGGAAGCAGGAAGGGGGACGGCCCGGGCCGGAAGGGGGACGGCCCGGGCCGGAGCGCGGGACGGGTCAGCGGGTGGTCGCGTAAGGGAGGAGCGCCATCTCCCGGGCGTTCTTGACCGCCCGGGACAACCGCCGTTGCTGCTGCGCGGTGACCCGGGTGACGCGGCGGCTGCGGATCTTTCCGCGGTCGGAGAGGAACCTCCGCAGCAGGTCGGTGTCCTTGTAGTCGATGTAGACGACGCCCGCCTGGTCGAGCGGGTTGGGACGGGACGCGGCCGGCTTGCGTCCGGACTCGCGCGCGGGCTTGCGATCGGGCTTGCGATCGGGCTTGCGGGTCATGGGTTCAGACCTCCAGGAGGGTGTCGAAGGCGGACGGCAACTGCTGCCAGGCGGTGCGCCCCGCCGCGTACTCGGCGTCCGTGAGCAGGCAGGACTCCAGGAGCAGTGCGAGTCCGTCACGGTCCAGGCCGGGAGACGTGAAGACCAGGTGCTGGCAGCGGTCGCCGTGCTCGGGGTGCCAGTCCAGCGCGGCGGCGGCCCGGCGCACCGGCGGGACCAGGTCCCAGGCCGCGTCGGGCAGGGACGCCAGCCAGGGGCCGGCCGACTCCACGCACAGCGCTCCACCGGCCGCGTCCCAGTGGAGCAGCACGTCCGGCTTGTCGGCGAGCCAGAACCGGCCACGGCTGCGGGCGGCCGCGCAGGTCAGGTCCTCCAGCGCCGCGTACAGCCGCCCCGGGTGGAACGGGCGGCGGCGGCGCCAGACGTAGGTGCCCACCCCGTGGGCCTCGGCCTCGACGGGCAGAAGGGCGCACGCCGGGTGCTGGGCGGCGGCGGCCGCCTCCACGTCGAACGCGGCCGGCGCCTCACGACCTCCCGCCTCACGGCCGAGCAGCGCGTTCGCGAGCGGGGAGGGCGCGTCGGCACGGCGGCCGTCGGCATGACCGTCGTCGGCATGACCGTCGGCCGGGACCGGGGCCCGGACCGGGATCCGGCGGGCCGTCGGGTGCAGTTGTGCGAGCAGTTCGTGGTCCTGGTCGTCGGCCTCCTCGGACGCGACGACGGCCAGGACGGGGGCGTACTCCAGCTGCCGCGCGAAGGTGTCGGCGACCGTGCGCCGGTCGGTGGCGGCCGCGGCGAGGCCGACGTCGGCGAGGTCGTCGCCGTTGGCCAGGCAGGGCAGCAGCAGCGCCGGATCGACGGCGGTGACGACGCCGGTGACGGTGAACCCGCCGGCCGCCACCACCTCGGCCATGGCGCGGGGCTCGACGGAGTCCCACAGCTCGACGACCGCCAGGCGGGTGACGCCGCCGTCGGCGAGGCGACGCAGCTCGGGCACCAGGTCCTCGCGCAGCGCACAGCAGGCACAGTCGTTGACCAGGGGCGTCTCACCCGCGGACAGGACGCCGGTTGCGTCGCTGACGGTGCGGACGACCGTGCCGGCGGCGGCCGTCGCCAGGTCGTGGTGCAGGACGACGCCGCCGGGGACGTCGGCGAGCAGACGCGCGACCGTCGCGCGGCGGGCGGCGGCGTGCAGCCCGCCGACGATCACGACCGACAGGCTCACGCCCCGCCCCGCTTCCCGTAGCGGCGCTCGAAGCGCTCGACCCGGCCGGCCGTGTCCAGGACGCGGGCCGTGCCGGTGTGGAAGGGGTGACTGGCGTCGGAGATCTCGACGTCCACGACCGGGTAGGTGCGGCCGTCCTCCCACTCGATCGTCTTGTCCCCGCTCATGGTGGAGCGGGTGAGAAAGGCGTGGTTCGCGGCGCGGTCGCGGAAGACGACGGGACCGTAGGCCGGATGGATTCCGTTGCGCATGCGGTGCTCAGCGCTCCTCTCGGAAGTCGACGTGACGGCGCACGACGGGGTCGTACTTGCGCAGGGTCTTGCGGTCCGGGTCGTTGCGGCGGTTCTTGCGGGTCACGTAGGTGAAGCCCGTTCCCGCCGTGGACCGCAGCCTGATGACCGGCCGGAGTTCGTTGCGTGCCATGCTGGTATCTTACTGAAAATGAATTCCATTAGCACTATCGATCCTGGCATCGATGAAGGAGAGGTACGTCACCCGTGTCCGCGCACTGCATGCTGACCGGCGCCCGGCCGGGCTTCGGCAACCGCGTCTCCCGCTCCCACCGGCGCACCTCGCGCCGCTTCGACCCCAACATCCAGAGCAGGCGGTACTGGCTGCCCGGCGAGGGCCGCCAGGTGCGGCTGCGGCTGAGCACGAAGGGGATCAGGACCGTCGACGCGATCGGCGTCGAGGCGGCCGTCGCACGCATCCGCGCGCGGGGGGTGCGGATCTGATGGCGAAGAAGAGCAAGATCGTCAAGAACGAGCGGCGCCGCGTGATCGTGGCGCGGTACGCGGCGCGCCGGGCCGAGCTGAAGGAGCTCGTCCGGCGGCCTTCCACGACCGACGCGCAGCGGCGGGACGCGCAGCGGGAGTTGCGCGCCCAGCCACGCGACGCCGGCGCGACGCGGGTGCGCAACCGGGACCAGGTGGACGGGCGCCCGCGCGGGTACGTCCGGAAGTTCGGGCTGTCCCGGCTGGGGCTGCGCGAACAGGCGCACGCCGGGCGTCTGCCCGGGGTGCGGAAGTCGTCCTGGTAGGCCACAGGCGGCCCCCCAGGGCCCTGCCGGGGCTTGCTGGTAGCTTGCTGCGGACCCTCGGGCCTCGGCCCCTGCGGTCCACGCGGCCGACGACCGGGCCGGCCGGCTACAGCACAGCTTGGGAGCTAGCAGTGACTTCGGCGATCTTCTCGCGGGGCACGTCCCGTCGGCCGGTGCGGGCGGCGGCCGCGGCCGCCGCGCTGGCCGGCGCGCTCGCGCTGACCGCGTGCAGCGACGGCGGCGGGTCCGACGGCTCCTCGGCCACGCCGTCCACGACGGCGACCGCTGACGACGGCGGCACGAACGGCACGGGCGGCGCCTCGCCGTCGGGGTCCGTCTCCGCCTCAGGCGACCTGGAGGGGAGCTGGCTCGCCACGACCGACGGCAAGGCCGTCGCCCTGATCGTCACCGGGAAGCAGGCCGCCCTCTTCGTGACCGGCGGGGCGGTGTGCAGCGGCACGGCGGGCAAGGAGGCGGGCATGCGGATGATCCACCTCAAGTGCAGCGTCGGCAAGGACGACCGGACGACCGGGATGGTCGACTCCGTCGACGCGAAGTCCCTCCAGGTGACCTGGTCGGGCGCGGCCGGCAAGGAGACGTTCGCCAAGGCGCAGGGCGGCCAGTGGCCCACGGGGCTGCCCACGCCGGGGCTCGGGTAGCCGAGCCGTCACAGAAACGGGGGGCGCGCGAAGTACCGCCGCACGCGTGCGTGATGATCCATCGAGCACCGTCACGAAACCCTAGGAATCACTCATGCGCGCCGTTCCCATCACCGTCACCGCCCTCGCCGCGGCCCTGCTCCTCACCGCCTGCGGAGGCGGGGGCGACAGCGACTCCGGCGGCGACGAGAGCAAGGCCGCCGGCTCGACCGCCCCGACCGGCGGCGCCTGTGCCGCCGACGGCCTCGGCCAGGAGGTCGGTCCCGTCGACGCCGCACCCGCCGCCGGGGACACCGGCAACGTCACCGTCACGCTCACCAACAAGGGTGCGCAGTGCACCCTCAACGGCTTCCCCAAGGTGACTCTGCAGGCCGACGGCGCTTCCGCGACCGTGGCGGAGGACGAAGCCGCCGAGCCGCAGTCGCTGACCCTCCCGGCGCAGGGGACCGCCTCCTTCACGATCACCTATGTGCGCGGCGAGAAGGGCGGCGACAAGAGCCTCGCCGTCAAGACGGTCAAGTACGGCCTGCCGGACGCCTCGTCCACCGTGAGCTTCGACTGGTCGTACGGCGACGTCGCGCTGAAGAGCAAGGACAAGCCGGACGCCACGGTGAGCGCCTTCACGCAGGCGGGCGACTGACCCGCGCCGGGGGCGCCGGAGCGACCGGGGGCCTCAGGGCAGCCGGGGGCGTCAGGGCAGCCGGGGCCTGGACCGCATCCGGGCCCGGTCGGCCGCTTCGGCGCCCTCGGTCCAGCCCGCCTCGTCGGTGACTCCGCGCAGACGCGTGGAGACCGTCTGCGGGAACATCCGGTCCGTCGCCGCGGTGACCGCGACCGCGCGCGTGGCGAGGACCGGCAGCAGATCGTCGTTCACCGAGGTCTCGGCGGCCGCGGCGATCTCGCCGAGACGGGCGCCTATGCGGTGGGCGTACGCAGCGAGGAAGGACTGCCGGAAGGTCTTGGTCCGCCTGCGTCCACCGGCCCGCTGCGCCGCCTCCGCCTTCGCCATCGCGGACTGCGCCTGCACCAGCAGCGAGGTGTACAGCAGCTCGACCGTCTCCAGGTCGGCCTCGAAACCGACGACCGTGGAGAAGGCGAAGGGCTCGTTCCACACCGCCCGGCAGTGGTTGGCTCCGGCGACCGCGTCCAAGAGAACCGCCTTGGCCTGCTCATAGGGCGGCTCGACGCCGATCCGGCAGGCTCCGGGCGCGTCCGGGTCCGGCGCCTGGGCGTCGAGCAGCGCCTCGTCGACGCTGTGCCGGGCCATCAGCTCCTGTGCCTTCGCGGTGAGCGCCTCGGCCTCCTGCGGGAACCCGGTCGCCTCGGCCTTGGCGAGCAGGGCGCGGATACGGGTGAGCATGCGCGAGGGCGAGCCCGGGCGGGACCGCCGGTGCGGCTCGCGCTCCTGGAGGGGTTCGAGCGCGGGCAGGCGCAGCATCAGGCGGTAGAGCTCCAGGACCGCCGTGGCGTACGAGAAGCGGTCGGTGGACGCCGGAGGGTCGGCCGGCAGCTCCGCCAGCTGGTCCGCCCAGCGCCGGCCGCGCGCCCGGTCGTCACGCGCCTGCGCGCGGATCAGCGCCGTCGCCAGGCCCACGTGGACGGCGTCCAGCTCTCGGCGCACGATCCGCACCGCGTCCGCGGGCTGCCAGCCCCGCCGCCACAGCGCCGCGACGAACTCCACGCCCCGGCGCGTGAGTTCCGCGTCCGTGGCGGGATCGGCGGCGAGGAGAGACGCGCCCGCGTCGAGGGCGGCGTCGGCGCCGTCGTGGAGGGCGGCCCGGAAGGCGCGTTCGACGGTGTCGGCCGGGCTGCTGCTGGTGCTGCTCACCGGTCGATCGTGCCATGGGGACGGAACGGCGCCCGCACGGGACGGCGCCCGCACGGCACCTGGCTGCTCAGCTCGGGCACCTTGGCCCCCTCGCGTGATCCCCCTCCCCTGGGTCCCCCTTCCCTGGGT
>NZ_JAHHIU010000095.1 GCF_024539815.1 Streptomyces hayashii | reverse complement strand
GCCGCCGCCCCCGCCTGCGGTGCAGGCGCCGGCCAGGGACAGGACGGCGGCGATCGCGACGGCCGTGGACGCACGGGCGCGGGACCTGCCCTTCACGGCCGGAAGGCCGACACCGAGACCCATCTTCGGTTCCTTAGGAATTGTCCAGTTCCATCACGAAATGAGTATCCGCTGCCAAGCGTAGCCAAGCCGCCGCACTCGTTCCGGTCGGGGTGGCGCGCGCGGCGGTTCGCATCGGCGCGTCCGCTCCCGGCCGGCGTGCGCGCGATCCTTGACCCCGGCTCGGCGCTCCACGATGCTGTGTTGCGGCACGTGAGGTGTGTGCCGCTATGAGCAACAGCATCGTCCCCCGAACCCGTATCACCCGAGGAGTGGCCATGGCTCACCAGGTCCGTGCTGTCGTCGCGCGGGGCAAGGGCGCCCCCGTCAGTCTGGAGACCATCGTCGTGCCCGACCCGGGGCCCGGCGAGGCGCTGGTGAAGGTCGAGGCGTGCGGGGTCTGCCACACCGATCTGCACTACCGCGAGGGCGGCATCAGCGACGACTTCCCCTTCCTTCTCGGCCACGAGGCGGCCGGCACCGTGGAAGCGGTGGGGGAGGGCGTCACCGACGTCGCGCCCGGTGACTTCGTCATCCTCAACTGGCGTGCCGTCTGCGGGCAGTGCCGGGCGTGTCTGCGGGGTCGCCCCTGGTACTGCTTCGACACGCACAACGCCAAGCAGAGGATGACCCTTCTCGACGGCTCCGAACTCACCCCGGCCCTCGGGATCGGCGCGTTCGCCGAGAAGACCCTGGTCGCCGCCGGCCAGTGCACCAAGGTCGACCGGGCCGCGTCGGCCGCCGCCGCCGGGCTGCTCGGCTGCGGGGTGATGGCGGGCATAGGCGCGGCGATCAACACCGGCGGCGTCGGGCGCGGCGACAGCGTGGCCGTCATCGGCTGCGGAGGCGTCGGGGACGCGGCCGTCGTCGGCGCGAGGCTGGCCGGCGCGGCGAAGATCATCGCCGTGGACGTCGACGACCGCAAGCTGGTCACCGCGAAGAAGATGGGCGCGACCCACACCGTCAACTCGCGCGACGCCGACGCCGTCGAGGCGATCAGGGAACTGACCGGCGGGTTCGGCGCGGACGTGGTGATCGAGGCGGTCGGCCGCCCGGAGACGTACCGGCAGGCGTTCTACGCCCGCGACCTCGCCGGCACGGTCGTCCTGGTCGGTGTGCCGACCCCGGAGATGAAGCTCGAACTGCCGCTGCTCGACGTCTTCGGCCGGGGCGGGGCGCTGAAGTCCTCCTGGTACGGGGACTGCCTGCCCTCCCGCGACTTCCCCGTGCTCGTCGACCTCCACCTCCAGGGCCGCCTCGACCTGGACGCGTTCGTCACCGAGACCATCGCCCTCGACGAGGTCGAGAAGGCCTTCGAGCGGATGCGCGACGGCGACGTCCTGCGCTCGGTCGTGATCCTGTGACGGCCGGGGCCCGCATCGGACACCTCGTCACCTCGGGGACCTTCTCGCTCGACGGCGGGGTCTGGGACGTCGAGAACAACGTGTGGATCGTCGGCGACGACACCGAGGCCCTGGTCGTCGACGCCGCGCACGACGTCGAGGCGATCGTCGAGGCCCTCGGCGGACGGACGCTGCGCGCGATCGTGTGCACCCACGCCCACGACGACCACATCGACGCCGCTCCCGCGCTCGCGGCGCGCACCGGCGCCCCGATCCTGCTGCACCCCGACGACCTGCCGTTGTGGAAGCTGACCCATCCCGATCGCCTGCCCGACGGCGAACTGGCCGACGGTCAGGTGCTGACGGTCGCGGGCGTCGAGCTGACCGTGCGGCACACGCCGGGCCACGCCCCCGGCGCCGTGTGCCTGTACGCCCCGGCCCTGGGGGCTCTCTTCAGCGGCGACACGCTGTTCGCGGGCGGGCCGGGGGCGACGGGACGGTCGTACAGCGACTTCCCGACCATCGTCGACTCCGTCCGGGACCGGCTGTTGACCCTGCCCGGCGACACGGTCGTGCACACCGGACACGGGGGGACGACCACGATCGCCGCGGAGCGCCCGCACCTCCAGGAGTGGATCGACCGCGGTTTCTGACCGCCTCGTCAGGGCCCCGGCACGGCGCCCGTGCCACCTGTTCCCGCAGGTGGTACGGGCGTTTCGAGCTGCGTTCGGCCAGGTCCGCGAAGGCCGGCGAGACAAGGCCTTGGACGCCTTGACAAGGGTTCTGGGACGCCTCCAGACTGATGTTGCGCTTACCGCAATCCGTTTCGCTATACGCACCGAGGTGTCATGATGATTCCCGCGTGCCGTCTCGCGGATCTCCCGCGAGGCGAGGCCTTCCGGCTCGACGTCGATCCGCCGGTCTCGGTGTTCCATACCGACGACGGCGAGGTCTTCGCCATCGACGACACCTGCACCCACCAGGACGCCTCGCTCGCCGACGGCTGGCTGGAGGGCTGCGAGGTGGAATGCCCGCTGCATGCTTCGAAGTTCGACCTGCGGACCGGCGCCGTCGACGCGCCGCCCGCCAAGCTCCCGGTCCGCACGCACGGGGTCCTCGTCGAGGACGGCATGATCTACGTCCGGGTGTCCACGGCGGCGCCCAACCTGCCGCCCTGCGTCACCGCCAGACTCGCCGGAGGTCCCGCGTGAGGACCGTCGCCGTGGTCGGCGCCTCGCTGGCCGGCCTGTCGGCGGCACGCTCCCTGCGCAAGCAGGGCTACGACGGACGGCTGGTCGTCGTCGGCGACGAGACCCACCGCCCCTACGACAGGCCGCCGTTGTCCAAGGAGTTCCTGGCCGGCGCCCTGGGTGAGGCGGACCTCGCGCTGGAGTCGGACGACGAGGACCTGCGGGCGCAGTGGGTGCTGGGCGTCCGCGCCGTCGGCCTCGACCGCGCCGAACGCGCGATAGCGCTCACCGACGGACGACGGATCCGGGCCGACGGCATCGTCGTCGCCACCGGCGCGGCCGCGCGCACGCTGCCCGGCGCCGAGGGCCTGGCCGGGGTGCACACCCTGCGCACCCTGGACGACGCCCGCGCGCTGCGGGACGAACTGGCCCGCGGCGGACGGCTGGTCGTGATCGGCGGCGGGTTCATCGGCGCCGAGGTCGCTTCCACCGCGTACGCGCTCGGGCTCGACGTCACGGTCGTCGAGGCGGCTCCCACGCCCCTGGCCGGACCGCTCGGCCCGGCCATGGGCGCCGTGGTCTCCGGCCTCCACGCGGACCACGGCGTGCGCCTGTTGTGCGGCGTCGGCGTCAAGGGGCTCAGCGGGGAGAGCAGGGTCGACGCCGTACTGCTGGAGGACGGCCGTTCGATCCCGGCCGACCTCGTCGTCGTCGGCGTGGGCGCCTCCCCGTGCGTCGAATGGCTTGCGGGATCCGGCGTCGAGCTCGACAACGGCGTCAAGTGCGGCGCCGACGGCCGCACCAGCCTGGCCGGCGTCGTCGCGGTCGGAGACTGCGCCAACTGGTACGACCCGCGCGTGGGAGCCCACCGCCGCGTCGAACACTGGACCGGCGCGCGAGAACGCCCCGACGCGGCCGTCACCACGCTGCTGGCCGGGGGTGCGGTGGAACCGGCCCTGCCCCGGCCGCCGTATTTCTGGTCGGACCAGTACGGCGTGAAGATCCAGTTCGCCGGTCACGCGGCCGGAGCCGACAGCGTGACGATCGAGGAAGGCGCCGAAGGCGACCGGGACGTGCTGGCCGTCTACCGGCGCGCCGGACATGCGGTCGCCGTGCTCGGGATGAACCAGCCGCGACTGTTCGCCCGCTGGCGCAAGCAGATCAGCGCTCCGCTGTGAGCACCCCGAAGGGCCGTCGCCGCGCCGCGGCGCCACGGTGACCCACCGCGCAGTTCCCCGCGCCCGACGGCGCTTTCCCCTTCCTGCTGCGCCCGCCCGTGGCGCGCAGCGCCGCCCCTCCCCGACGTTTCCCGAGGAGTGCACCGTGACCTCGACCAGTCTGCCGGACAGCCTGATCGCCACCCTTCCCGGCTCCTCCTACACGGATCCGGCGATCTTCGCCCAGGAGCAGGAGCACATCTTCGAGACCATGTGGTTCTGCGTCGCGCGCGCCTCCGAGCTGGCGAAGCCGGGGGCCTTCCGCACCGTCGACGTGGGCCGCGAGTCCATCCTCGTCACCCGCGCACGGGACCACTCGATCCGCGCCTACTTCAACGTCTGCCGCCATCGTGGCGCCAGGATCTGCACCGAGGAGACCGGCGAGGTCAAGCGGGCCTTCCAGTGCCCGTACCACGCCTGGACCTACGACCTGAACGGCAAGCTGGTCGCCGCGCCCAACCTCACCAAGATGCCCGATGTCGGACGCACCGAATACGGCCTGGTGAGCGTCGCCGTACGCGAATGGCTCGGCTATGTGTGGGTCTGCCTGGCGGAGAACCCGCCCTCCTTCGAGGAGGACGTCATCGGCGAGGTCGTCGGCCGCCTCGGCGACGTGGAGTCGATCGCGCGCTACGACATCGACAACCTCTCGGTCGGCAAGCGGATCGTCTACGACGTCAAGGCGAACTGGAAGCTCATCATCGAGAACTTCATGGAGTGCTACCACTGCGCGACGATCCATCCCGAACTCACCGAGGTGCTGCCGGAGTTCGCCGACGGCTACGCCGCCCAGTACTACGTCGGGCACGGCGCCGAGTTCGGCGAGGAGGTCCAGGGCTTCACCGTCGACGGCTCCGCGGGCCTGGACCGCATACCGGGGGTGTCCGAGGACCAGGACCGCCGTTACTACGCGATCACCGTCAGGCCGCAGGTGTTCGTCAACCTCGTGCCGGACCACGTGATCTTCCACCGGATGTACCCGGTGGCCGTGGACCGCACGATCGTCGAGTGCGACTGGCTCTACCTTCCGCACGTCGTGGAGAGCGGCAAGGACGTCAGCCGGTCGGTCGAGCTCTTCGACCGGGTCAACCGCCAGGACTTCGAGGCGTGCGAGCGCACACAGCCCGGCATGAGCTCCCGGATGTACGCCAAGGGCGGTGTCCTGGTGCCCAGTGAGCACCACATCGGCGCCTTCCACGACTGGGTGAGCGAGCGCCTGGGCGCCGGCCGGCAGCCGCGGTAGCGGTTCCGGGCGCTCAGCCCAGGTAACCCATCCGGTGGCTGATCTCCTCCGCGCCCTTCAGCAGGACCGGCGAAAGCTCGTGCAGGCGCTCCTCGGTGAGCCGGTACGACGGGCCGGAGGCGCTGACCGCGGCGATGACCCGGCCGTCCCGGTCGCGGACCGGCGCGGCCATGGCGTGCAGGCCGATCTCCAGTTCCTCCAGGGTCCAGGCGTAGCCGCGCTCGCGGGCGTCGGCGAGGTTCCTCTCCAGCTTCGCCTTCGCGGTGATGGTGCGCTGGGTGACCTTCTTCAGGCCGGCCTCGGACAGCAGCGCGGCGCGTTCCTGGGCGGGCAGATGCGCCAGCAGGATCTTGCCGCTCGACGTGGCGTGCAGCGGGGTCAGCTCGCCGACCCAGTTGTGCGCGGTGACGGCTCCGGGGCCGCGGACCTCGTAGAGGTTGATCGCGTAGTGCTCCTGCATGACGGCGATGTTGACCGTCTCGCCGATCTCCTCGGCGAGCCGCTCGCAGACCGGGCGGCCCTGCTGCGTGATGTCGATGCGCCCGGTGACCGCGCCGGCCAGGCGTACGATGCCGAACCCGAGCCGGTACTTGCCGCGCTCGCCGGCCTGCTCCACGAGGCCGCGCGCCTCCAGGGCGCCGAGCAGCCGGAACGCGGTGGACTTGTGAACGTCGATCTCGGCGGCCACCTCGCTGACGCCCGCCTCGCCCCGCTGGGCCAGGATCTCCAGGACGCTGATGGCACGGTCTACCGACTGCACTCCGCCGGCCTGCGAATTGGTTGTCTCGGTGTCTGTGCTGTGGTTGCTCACAACGAAACTATACGCGTAGTAAACAACGCCGATGCAAGTAACGCGGGCGAGACCATGCCGCGACAGGTTGCGTGGCACGCAACCTGGTGCGTATAGCGGTACTGGCATTAGCATGCGTCGCGTATCTATGGCGCGAGCGAGACGAGGCACCATGGCTCCCTTGCAGTACGACTTCGTCATCGTCGGCGGCGGTTCGGCCGGCAGCGCACTGGCGAACAGGCTCTCCGCGGACCCGGCGAACCGGGTGCTGGTGCTGGAGGCAGGCCGGTCCGACTACCCGTGGGACGTCTTCATCCACATGCCCGCGGCGCTCACCTATCCCATCGGCAGCCGGTTCTACGACTGGAAGTACGAGTCCGAGCCCGAACCCCACATGGGCGGCCGGCGCATCTACCACGCGCGCGGCAAGGTGCTGGGCGGTTCCAGCAGCATCAACGGCATGATCTTCCAGCGCGGCAACCCCATGGACTACGAACGCTGGGCGGCCGACCCCGGCATGCGGAACTGGGACTACGCGCACTGCCTGCCCTACTTCCGGCGGATGGAGAACTGCCTCGCCGCCGATGCCGACGACGAGTTCCGCGGTCACGACGGCCCCCTCGTCCTCGAACGCGGCCCGGCGACCAACCCGCTCTTCGGCGCCTTCCTCAAGGCCACCGAGGAGGCGGGCCACGCCCCGACCGACGACGTCAACGGCTACCGGCAGGAAGGCTTCGCCCGGTTCGACCGCAACGTCCACCGCGGACGACGGCTGTCGGCCTCGAAGGCCTACCTCAAGCCCGCCATGAAGCGTCCCAACCTCACCGTCCGCACGCGCGCCCTCGTCACCCGCGTGCTCTTCGAGGGCAAGAAGGCCGTCGGCGTCGAGTACCGGCGCGGCAGGGGCGCGCTTCGGCAGGTGCGCGCCAAGGAGGTCATCCTGTGCGGCGGCGCCGTCAACTCCCCGCAGCTGCTGCAGCTTTCGGGCGTCGGCAACGCGCAGGAGCTGAGCGCCCTCGGCATCGACGTCGTCCACGACCTCCCGGGCGTCGGCGAGAACCTGCAGGACCACCTGGAGGTGTACATCCAGTACGCCTGCAAGCAGCCCGTCTCCATGCAGCCCTACCTGGCCAAGTGGCGCGCCCCCTTCATCGGGCTGCAGTGGCTCTTCCGCAAGGGCCCCGCCGCCACGAACCACTTCGAGGCCGGCGGCTTCTGCCGCAGCAACGAGGACGTGGCCTACCCCAACCTGATGTTCCACTTCCTGCCCGTCGCGGTCCGCTACGACGGCTCCGTGCCCGCCGGCGGACACGGCTACCAGGTGCACGTCGGACCCATGTACTCCGACGCGATCGGCTCGGTGAAGATCAGGAGCAGGGACCCGCGCGACCATCCGGCGCTGCGGTTCAACTACCTCTCCACCGAACAGGACCGCCGCGAGTGGGTCGAGGCGGTCCGGGTGGCGCGCGGGCTCCTCAACCAGCCCGCGCTCGCCCCCTACAACGGCGGTGAGATCTCGCCCGGGCCGTCCGTCGCGACGGACGAGGAGATCCTCGACTGGGTGGCCAAGGACGGCGAGACCGCCCTGCACCCGTCGTGCACCTGCAAGATGGGCACCGACGCGATGGCCGTCGTCGACCCGGACAGCATGCGGGTGCACGGAGTGGAGGGACTGCGGGTGGTGGACGCCTCGGTCATGCCCTATGTCACCAACGGCAACATCTACGCCCCGGTCATGATGATCGCGGAGAAGGCCGCCGACCTGATCCTCGGCAAGGAGCCGCTGCCCGCCTCGAAGGCCGCGTACTACCGCCACCACGACACCCGCGAACAGGCCGGGTAGACGTTGGCCGCCGCAGGACTGCGCACGCTGCTCGACCGCGTCCGCTACGAGGTGCTGCCCGCGAAGGCCACCGAGGACAAGGTCCTCGCCCATGTCCCGCGCGACGTGGTCGTCACCGTGACGGCGTCGCCGGTCAAGGGCCTGGAGCCGACCCTGGACCTCACCGCCCGGCTCGCGGCGCACGGTCACCGCGTCGTCCCGCACGTGCCCGCGCGGCTGCTGCGCGACGACGTCCATCTCAAGGACGTCGTCGACCGGCTGCGCGAGGCCGGTGTGGACGACGTCTTCGTCCCCGCGGGCGACGCCGACCCGCCCGCCGGGCCCTACGGCGGCGCCCTGCCGGTCCTGCGCCGGCTGGGCGAACTGGGCAGTCCCTTCGCCCGTGTGGGCATCACGGGTTACCCGGAGAGTCATCCCCTCATCCACGACGACCTCACCGTCCAGGCGATGTGGGACAAGCGCGAACACGCCACGTACATCGTGAGCAACCTCTGCTTCGACGCGCGGGTGCTGGGGGAGTGGATCGCCCGGATCAGGCGCCGGGACGTCGTCCTGCCCGTCCATCTGGGAGTCGCGGGGCCGGTGCAGCGGGCCAAGCTGCTCTCGATGGCGACGAAGATCGGCGTGGGGGAGTCGACGCGCTTCCTGACCAGGCATCCGGCGTGGTTCCTGCGCTTCGCGGCGCCCGGAGGGTACTCGCCCGAGCCGCTGCTCACCCGGGCCGAGCGCGCGCTGACCGCCCCGACGGCCGGGGTGGCGGGGCTGCACCTGTTCACCTTCAACCAGATCGCCGAGACCGAGCGGTGGCGGCGAGCGCTGCTGGAGCGGCTCGGCGGCTGAGAAGCCGCCGGGTGTGCGGCGGGAGGGCCGTATACGGCCGGGGGCGGACCGGAGATCCGGCCCGCCCCCGGTTCGTATACGACATGCTCAGCGGAAGACCACCGTCCGGTTGCCGTCCACCATGACCCGGCTCTCGCTGTGCCACTTCACCGCGTGGGCGAGCACCTGCGCCTCCACGTCCCGGCCGACCGTGACCAGCTGCCCGGGGTCGAGGGAGTGGTCCACCCGGACCACGTCCTGCTCGATGATCTGCCCCTCGTCAAGCTCCGGCGTCACGTAGTGCGCGGTCGCCCCGACGAGCTTCACCCCGCGGTCGTAGGCCTGCTCGTAGGGGCGGGCGCCCTTGAAACTGGGCAGGAAGGAATGGTGGATGTTGATGGCGCGGCCCTCCAGCTGCTTGCACAGATCGTCGGAGAGGATCTGCATGTAGCGGGCCAGCACCACCAGATCGACGTCCAGTTCGCGCACCAGCTCCAGCAGCCGCGCCTCGGCCTCGGCCTTGGTGTCCCGGGTCACCGGGACGTGGTGGAAGGGGATGCCGTAGGTGTCCGCCAGCGCCTCGAAGTCGCGGTGGTTGGAGACGACGGCGGCGATCTCGATGTTCAGCGAACCGGTGCGCTGCCGGAAGAGCAGATCGTTCAGGCAGTGCCCGAACCGGGACACCATGATGAGCGTGCGGGTCGCGGTGGCCGCGTCCCGCAACGTCCAGGACAGGCGATGGGCCTCGGCGACGGGACCGAATCGGTGACGCAGTGTTTCCAGATCCGCATTCGGATCGGAGACGTCGAAGTGGACCCTCATGAAGAAGCGGTCCTGGAGCCGGTCGTCGAACTGCTGGCTCTCCAGGATGTTGCCGGAGTTGCGGACGAGGAATCCGCTGACGGCGTGGACCAGGCCCGCCCGGTCGGGACAGGAGAGGGTCAGGACGTACTCACGGCCGGATTGCGGGCGAGGGAACTCTGGGGACACGTCGGCCTCCGTCGGTGCGTAATGCACAACATGGTGAGCGATACGCAACATGGTCGGCTCGACGCCGCTCGCGGTCAAGGGTGGCCGGACAACTGACCGCCTGGCGAAATCGTCATCAGCCAACCTCTTGACGTGTGTCCGGACATTCGCCAGGGTGTTCCACCACAAGCAATTGGATGCACAATGCGCAACGCATTTCGTTTGAAGGGCAAGGCGCGTGGCAGACCTGTATGTGGATGGCGAATGGCGTGACCCGGTGGCCGGCGGCCGCCGGGAGATCCGGTGTCCCGCCGACGGCGCCCATGTGGCGACCGTGTCGGAGGCGACGCGCGCCGACACCGAGGCCGCCGTCGCCGCGGCCCGCCGAGCCTTCGACGAGGGCCCCTGGCCGCGCACCCCCGAGCGGGAGCGGGGCGCGCTCCTGCTGCGCACCGCCGACGTCGTCGAGCGCGACGCGAAGGAATTCGCCCGGGCCGAATCGCTGGACACCGGCAAACGGCTGGTCGAGAGCGAGTACGACATCGCCGACGTCGTCTCCTGCCTGCGCTACTACGGCGGGATCGGCGGCGTCGACGCCGGCCGGGTCGTCGACACCGGACGGGACGACGCCGTCAGCCGCGTCGTCTACGAGCCCGTCGGGGTCTGCGGACTGATCACCCCCTGGAACTACCCGCTGCTGCAAGCGAGTTGGAAGGTGGCTCCGGCGCTCCTCGCCGGCAACACCATCGTCCTCAAGCCGAGCGAGCTCACCCCCTCCACCTCCGTCCTGCTGATGAGGGCGCTGGAGGAGGCCGGACTCCCGGCCGGCGCGGCCAACCTCGTCCTGGGCGCCGGACCCGAGGCGGGCGCGCCCCTCGCCGAGCACCCGGCCGTCGACATGGTCTCCTTCACCGGCGGCCTGGAGACCGGCAGACGGATCATGGCCACCGCCGCGGCGACGGTGAAGAAGGTGGCACTGGAGCTCGGCGGCAAGAACCCCAACGTGATCTTCGCCGACGCCGACTTCGAGACGGCCGTGGACTTCGCTCTCACGGCCGTCTTTCTGCACTCCGGGCAGGTCTGCTCGGCCGGCGCCCGCCTGATCGTCGAGGACCGCCTGCACGACCGGCTCGTCGACGAGGTCGTCCGACGTGCCCGCCGCATCCGCCTCGGCGGCCCCTTCGACCCCGACGCCGAGACCGGGGCGCTGATCTCCGCGCAGCACCGGGACAAGGTCGAGGCGTACGTCGCGGCCGGCGTCGCCGAGGGCGCCGTGCTGCGCTGCGGCGGCGAACGCCCCTCGGACCCCGCCCTCGCCGACGGCCACTTCTACCCGCCGACCGTCCTGGACGAGTGCCGGCAGGACATGCGCGTGGTGCACGAGGAGTCCTTCGGTCCCGTGCTCACCGTGGAGCGCTTCACCGACGAGGACGACGCCGTGCGCATCGCCAACGACACCGAGTACGGACTGGCCGGCGCCGTCTGGACCCAGGACGCGGGCAGGGCCCAGCGGGTCGCCCGCCGGTTGCGCCACGGCACGGTGTGGATCAACGACTACCACCCCTATGTGCCGCAGGCGGAATGGGGTGGCTTCGGACACTCGGGCGTGGGCCGGGAGCTGGGACGGACCGGCCTGGACGAGTACCGAGAGCCCAAGCACATCTGGCAGAACATCCAACCCCGGCCGCAGCGCTGGTTCCGCGGCTGAACGCCGAAATGAGGTCGATCGTGACCCCCACACAGACCGAGGTGCCGCAGCGGCGCGGCACACCCGAGGACGCGGACGGCACTCCGGTCGTCTCCGTACGCAACCTGTGGAAGGTGTTCGGGCCGAAGGCCGACCGGGTGCCGGGCTCCGAGGAGCTCTGCGGTCTCACCCGCCGCGAGCTGATGGACCGCACCGGCTGCACCGCCGCCGTACGGGACGTCACCTTCGACGTCGCGCCGGGCGAGGTGTTCGTCGTGATGGGGCTGTCCGGCTCCGGCAAGTCCACCCTCGTGCGATGTCTGACCCGGCTGATCGAGCCCACCGCCGGCGAGGTCGTCTTCGAGGGCGGCGACATCCGCGAGGCGGACGCCCGGCGCCTGCGCGAGTTGCGCCGCCGCAAGTTCTCCATGGTCTTCCAGCACTTCGGGCTGCTGCCGCACCGCCGGGTGGTCGACAACGTGGCCTTCGGCCTGGAGATCCGGGGCATGAGCCGCGCGGAGCGCACCGCACGGGCCCAGGAGGTCGTCGAACTCGTCGGCCTCGCCGGGTACGAGAACTCCTACCCCGACCAGCTCTCCGGCGGCATGCAGCAGCGCGTCGGCCTCGCCCGGGCGCTGGCCGGCGACCCGGACGTGCTCTTCTTCGACGAGCCCTTCTCGGCCCTCGACCCGTTGATCCGCCGCGACATGCAGAACGAGGTCATCCGGCTGCACCACGAGGTCGGCAAGACCATGGTGTTCATCACCCACGACCTCTCCGAGGCCCTGAAACTGGGCGACCGCATCCTCATCATGCGCGACGGCAGAACCGTCCAGTGCGGCACCGGTGACGAACTGGTGGGCGCGCCGGCCGACGACTACGTCCGCGAGTTCGTGAAGGACGTGCCGCGCGGTGACGTCCTCACCCTGCGGTGGATCATGCGCCCGCCCGCGGACGGCGACGCCCTGGACGGCCCCGAGCTGGGCCCGGACGTCGTCGTGCGCGAGGCCACCCGGGCGGTGCTGGCGGCCGACAGACCGGTCAAGGTCGTCGAGAACGGCAAACTGCTCGGCATCGTCGGCGACGAGGAGATCCTCGCGGTGGTCGCCGGACAGGAAGGCGGCATGTGATGACCGTCGCCGTGGAGAAGCCCGAGAAGACGGACCCCGCCGTCGTCCCACCGCACCCCGCCCCCGCCACCGGACGGCGCCCGTTCGGCCGGTCGGCGACCGTCGCCGCGATCCTGGTCGGCTGGCTGGTGCTCTTCGCCGTGCTGCGCGGCAGGCAGACCCTGTCCCTGGCCGCGGCCGACCTCACGGGTCTGCACCGCTGGTTCAACGACGTCAACGACTCCATCGGCGCGAACCGCAACTCCAACCCGGTCTTCCTCTACTTCTTCAACGAGATCCGGCTGGTCGTCGACCAGTTGGTCACCTTCGTCCAAAACCTGATCTCCCAGCCGTCCGCCGACCGCCCCGTTCCGCAGATCGGCTGGCTCGGCGTCGTCGGCATCGCCGGCTACGTCTCGTGGGCCGTGGGCAACTGGCGGGTGGCGCTGCTCGCGGTCGCCGGGTTCACCTTCTTCGGGCTGCAGGGGCTGTGGCAGGAGAGCATGGACACCCTGGCTCTCACCCTCTCCGCGGTGTTCGTGGCGCTGCTGTTCGCGATCCCGCTCGGCGTGTGGGCGGGCTTGTCCGACCGGTTCAACCGGCTCGTGACGCCGTTGCTGGACCTGATGCAGACGATGCCGACCTTCGTCTACCTGGCCCCGCTGACCCTGTTCTTCCTCATCGGCGGGGCGTCCGCCACGACCGCCACCGTGATCTACGCGGCTCCGCCCGCGATCCGCATCACCGCGCACGCCATCCGCTCCGTGCCCGAGACCACCGCCGAGGCGGCCGCGTCGCTGGGCGCGACGCGCCGGCAGACGCTGGTGAAGGTGCTGCTGCCGATGTCCAAGCGGACCGTGGTGATGGGCGTCAACCAGTCGATCATGGCGGCCCTCGCCATGGTGACCATCGCGGCCCTGATCGACGCGCCCGGCCTCGGCAAGACCGTCGTGCAGGCGCTCCAGTCGCTCGACGTCGGCACGGCCTTCAACGCGGGCCTCGCCATCGTCGTGATGGCGATCGTCCTGGACCGGGTCACGACGGCGGCCAGCGCCCGCGCCGAGGCGGCCCGGCGTTCCAAGAACCGCTTCCTCGCGTGGCGGCGACCGCTCCTGGGCGCGGGCGCGGTCGTCACGGCGGTCCTGGTCTACCTGTCGCACACCTACCTGTGGGCGGCCGAGTTCCCCGGCGAGGGCAGCACGGGCAGCGCCGTCGCGAGCGCGGCGGACGACGTGACGACCTGGGCGCAGGACAACCTGTCGGGCCTCACCAACGCCTTCCGCGACGCTCTCACCACCGGTCTGCTCAACCCCTTCCAGACGCTGCTCACCGACTCCCCCTGGTGGCTCGTCGGCGCGGTGCTGATCGGGCTCGGCGCGGTGCTCGGCGGCTGGAGGGCCGGGGTCACCACAGCCGTGTGCGCGGGCCTGCTGGTCGGCACGGGGCTGTGGTCGGACGCCATGACGACGATGGCGTCGACCCTCGTGGCGACGGTGCTGGTGATGGCGACGGGCATCGTCTTCGGGGTCTGGATGGGGCGCAGCCCGCTCGTGGACCGGGTGCTGCGGCCCAGTCTGGACGCGGCCCAGGTCATGCCCCCGTTCGTCTATCTGGTGCCGTTCCTGGCGCTGTTCGGCGCGACGCGCTTCACCGCAATCGTCGCCGCCGTCGTCTACGCGGCGCCGGTCGCCATCAAGATCATCGCGGATGGTGTGCGGGCCGTGCCCGAGACCACCGTGGAGGCCGCCACCGCCGCCGGATGCAACACCTGGCAGCTCATCACCAAGGTCCAGCTGCCGATGGCCCGCAGCGCCCTGACGCTCGCCACCAACCAGGGCCTGATCTACGTGCTGTCGATGGTGGTGGTGGGCGGCCTGGTGGGGGCCGGAGCCCTCGGCTACGACGTCGTGGCCGGGTTCTCGCAGGGCGAGCTGTACGGCAAGGGGCTTGCGGCAGGGCTCGCCATCGTACTGCTCGGAGTCATGTTCGACCGGATCACTCAGGCAGCCGCGCGCCGCGCGAGCGCATAAGGAGCACGACACATGGCAAGACACTGGCGAGCCGGCGCGGCCGGCCTGGCTGTCCTCGGCCTCACCCTCACCGCGTGCGGAGGGGCGAAGGTCGGGAGCGACTCCTCGGGCGCCGGCAGTTCGGGCTCCGGGAAGTGCGGCGGCTTCAACCTCGCCGTCAACCCCTGGGTGGGCTACGAGGCGGACGCGGCGGTCGTCGCGTACGTCGCGCAGAACGACCTCGGCTGCAAGGTCACCAAGAAGGACCTGAAGGAGGAGATCGCCTGGCAGGGGTTCGGGACGGGCGAGGTGGACGCGGTCCTGGAGAACTGGGGCCACGACGACCTGAAGAAGAAGTACATCGCCGGGCAGAAGACGGCCGTGTCGGCCGGCTCGACCGGCAACAAGGGCATCATCGGCTGGTACGTGCCGCCGTGGCTGGCGAAGGCCCACCCGGACATCACCGACTGGAAGAACCTCGACAAGTACGCGGCGAACTTCAAGACCTCCGAGTCGGGCGGCAAGGGCCAGCTCCTGGACGGCGACCCGTCGTACGTCACCAACGACGAGGCTCTGGTGAAGAACCTGAAACTCGACTTCAAGGTGGTGTACGCGGGCAGCGAGACGGCGCTCATCCAGGCCTACCGCAAGGCCGAGAAGAACAAGGAATGGGTGATCGGCTACTTCTACGAGCCGCAGTGGTTCCTGTCCGAGGTGCCGCTGGTGAAGGTGAACCTGCCCGCGTACAAGGCGGGGTGTGACGCCGACGCGGCGAAGATCGCCTGCGACTACCCGGTGTACGACCTGGACAAGATCGTCAGCGCGAAGTTCGCCAAGTCCGGCAGCCCCGCCTACGACCTGGTGAAGAACTTCCACTGGACGAACGACGACCAGAACACGGTGGCCAAGTACATCGCGGTCGACAAGATGACCCCCGAGGCCGCGGCGAAGAAGTGGGTGGACGCCAACCGCGCCAAGGTCGACGCCTGGCTCAAGTAACCCCTGCCCCCGCCCGTCTCCTGACGGTCGGCGATGCCCGGCGGGCGGTGCGCACCTGTGCGCGCCGCCCGCCGGGCATCGCCATGTCCCGGCTCTTTCCGGATGCCGCGCCACGGCCTGTTCCCCGACGTCGCGGACCCCTTGACACCCCCTCCCCGCGACGGGCACATTGAGTTGCGCAACCTGAAGCATGTTGCGCAGACAGCAACTTAACCGGCTGGGCCGGTTGATTCGGAGGTGCGGCGATGGCGGGACCCCGAGTGGTGATCATCGGAGCAGGCGTCGTGGGAGCGGCCCTCGCCGACGAGATCTCCGCACGAGGCTGGACCGAAGTGACCGTGGTCGACCAGGGCCCGCTGCCCGCCACCGGGGGATCCTCGTCCCACGCCCCGGGCCTGGTCTTCCAGACGAACTCCTCCAAGACCATGACCGAGCTGGCCCGCTACACGGTCGAGAAGCTGTGCTCCCTCGACGTCGACGGCGAGCCCTGCTTCCTCCAGGTCGGCGGCCTGGAAGTGGCCACCACCCCCGAGCGGCTCACCGAACTGCACCGCCGCCACGGCTGGATCACCGCCTGGGGCGTCGAGGCCCGCCTGCTCACCGCCGACGCGTGCGTCGCACAGCACCCGCTCGTCAACCGCGACCGGGTCCTCGGCGGCCTCCTTGTCCCCACCGACGGCCTCGCGAAGGCCGTCCTCGCCGTCGAGGCGCAGATCCGCCGGGCCACCGAGCGCGGCGTGACCTTCCTCGCCCGCCACGAGGTGCTCGACGTCCGGCAGGCCGACGGCGAGGTGACCGGCGTCCTCACCGACCAGGGCGAGATCCCCGCCGACATCGTGGTGTGCTGCGCCGGCATCTGGGGCCCCAGGATCGCCCGCATGGTCGGCATGAACCTGCCGCTCACCCCGCTCGCCCACCAGCTCGCCTGGACCGGCCCGGTCCCGGCACTGGCCGGCCAGAGCGAGGAGGCGGTGCGCCCGATCCTGCGCCACCAGGACGGCGACCTCTACTACCGCGACCGCTTCGACGGCATCGGCATCGGCTACTACGGCCACCGCCCCATGCCGATCTCCGCCGACGACATCCTCTCCTTCGACGAGGCCGAGACCATGCCCTCGGTCATGCGCTTCACGGCGGACGACTTCGAGGCCGCCTGGGCCGAGACCCGGTCCCTGCTGCCCGTGACGCAGGAGGCGAAGATCGAGGAGGGCATCAACGGTCTGTTCTCCTTCACCACCGACAACTTCCCGCTCCTCGGCGAGTCCCCCGACGTCAGGGGTTTCTGGGTCGCGGAGGCGGTGTGGGTGACCCACTCGGCGGGCGTGGGCCGGGCGATGGCCGAATGGCTCGTCGACGGCTTCTGCTCGTCATTCGACCTGCACGAGTGCGACGTCAACCGCTTCGAGCCGCACCAGCTCGCCCCGGAGTACGTCCTGACCCGCGACTGCCAGAACTTCGTCGAGGTCTACGACATCCTCCATCCCCTCCAGCCCTCCGGCGACCCGCGCCCGATCCGCACCAGCCCCTTCCACGACCGCCAGCAGGAGCACGGCGCCTTCTTCCTGGAGGCGAACGGCTGGGAGCGTCCGCAGTGGTACGAGGCCAACGCCCCCCTCGTGGAGGGCCGTTCCCTCGCCCTCCCCGACGACTGGGCGGCGCGGTACTGGTCGCCCATCGTCGCGGCCGAGGCGCAGGTCACCCGCGAGACCGTCGCGATGTACGACATGACGGCGCTCAAACGGCTGGAGGTCGCCGGACCCGGCGCCGCCGCCTTCCTGGAGCGGCTGGTCACCGGCAAGGTCGCCAAGTCCGTCGGCTCGGTGACCTACACCCTCCTCCTCGATCACGACGGCGGCATCCGCAGCGACATCACCGTCGCCCGTCTGGCCCGCGACCTCTTCCAGGTCGGCGCCAACGGCAACCTCGACCTGGACTGGTTTGCCCGCCACCTGCCGGCCGACGGCTCGGTCCAGGTGCGCGACATCACCGCCGGCACCTGCTGCGTCGGCCTGTGGGGCCCGCTCGCCCGCAAGGTCCTGCAGCCCCTGACCGACGACGACTTCTCCGACGCCGGCCTGAAGTACTTCCGCGCCAAGCGCGCCCACATCGGCTCGGTGCCCGTCACCGCCATGCGGCTGTCCTATGTGGGCGAACTCGGCTGGGAGCTCTACACCACCGCCGACCAGGGCCGGAAACTGTGGGACACGCTGTGGCGGGCCGCCGAGCCGCTCGGCGGGATCGTCGCCGGACGCGGCGCCTTCAACAGCCTCCGCCTGGAGAAGGGTTACCGCTCCTTCGGCACCGACATGACCTACGAGCACGACCCCTACGAGGCCGGCGTCGGCTTCGCCGTCAAGCTCGACAAGGACGACTTCATCGGCAAGGCAGCCCTGGAGCGCCGTAAGGCAGACGTACGGCGGAAGCTGACCTGCCTCACCATCGACGACCCCAGGTCGGTGGTGATGGGCAAGGAACCGGTGTACGACGGCGACTGCGCGGTCGGCTACGTCACCAGCGCCGCCCACGGCCACACGATCGGCAAGGGCATCGCCTACGCCTGGCTCCCGGCCGAACTCGCCGTCCCGGGCGCCGCGTTGCACATCGGCTACTTCGACCGGCGCGTCGAGGCGGTCGTCGCCGCGGAGCCGTTGTTCGACCCGACGATGTCCCGGCTCCGTGGCTGAGTGTCCCGAGCAGGGCGCCGCAGGAGCCGGACCCGACACCCGGGCGCTGCCGTCCGACCCCGCCGCAGCGGCCGCCGAGAGGAACGCGAACGCCGTATGAACGCGCCGAACACGCCCCTGGCGGAGCGGGACCCTGAGGCCCACGCCGCCCTCCGCGCCGAACCGCACCGCCGGTCGCAGGCCAGAGCAGAAGCCGGAGACGCCCGATGAGCCCCCGCACCCCCGGCGCAGACCTCCCCGAACACCCCGACTGGCTGTGGCGCAACCCGGAGCCCAAGCGCAGCTACGACGTGATCGTGGTGGGCGGCGGCGGACACGGCCTGGCCACCGCCCACTACCTGGCGAAGAACCACGGCATCACCGACGTGGCGGTCCTGGAGAAGGGCTGGCTGGCGGGCGGCAACATGGCCCGCAACACCACGATCATCCGCTCCAACTACCTGTGGGACGAGAGCGCCGGCATCTACGAGCACGCGCTCAAGCTGTGGGAGGGCCTGGCGGAGGAGCTCGACTACCCCATCCTCTTCTCCCAGCGAGGGGTGCTGAACCTCGCCCACAGCCTCCAGGACGTCCGCGACAGCGTCCGTCGCGTGGAGGCGAACCGCCTGAACGGGGTGGACGCGGAATGGCTCGACACCGAGCAGGTGCGCGAGGTCTGCCCGATCGTCAACACCTCCCCGGACGTGCGCTACCCGGTCCTCGGCGGCACCTACCAACCCCGGGCCGGCATCGCCAAGCACGACCACGTGGCCTGGGGGCTGGCCCGCTCCGCCGACGCGGCGGGCATCGACATCATCCAGAACTGCGAGGTCACGGGAGTCGACGTGGTCGGCGGCCGGGTCGTCGGCGTCCGGACGAGCCTCGGCCCGATCGCGGCGGGCAAGGTGGCGCTCTGCTCGGCCGGTCACACCTCGGTCCTCGCGGCCATGGCCGGCGTCGAACTCCCGCTGCAGAGCCACCCGTTGCAGGCCCTGGTGTCCGAACTGCTGGAACCGGTGCACCCCACCGTGGTGATGTCCAACGCCGTCCACGTGTACGTCAGCCAGGCGCACAAGGGCGAGCTGGTGATGGGCGCGGGCATCGACGCCTACAACTCCTACACCCAGCGCGGCGCGTTCCACATCATCGAGGAACAGATGTCGGCCGCCCTGGAGCTCTTCCCGGTCTTCGCCCGCGCCCACGTCCTGCGCACCTGGGGCGGCATCGTCGACGTCAGCCCGGACGCCTCGCCGATCGTCGGGCTCAGCCCCGTCGACAACCTCTACCTCAACTGCGGCTGGGGCACGGGCGGTTTCAAGGCCACCCCGGGCGTCGGCTGGGTCTACGCGCACACGATCGCCCACGACACCCCTCACCCCCTCAACGCCCCCTTCTCGCTCGACCGTTTCACCACCGGCGCGCTCGTCGACGAGCACGGCGCGGCCGCGGTGGCCCACTAGGGAGCCGAACCATGCTGCTCATCCCCTGCCCGTGGTGCGGGCCCCGCGACGAGGCCGAGTTCCACTACGGCGGCCAGGCCCACGTGCCCTACCCGGAGAACCCCGCGGAGCTCACCGACGAGGAGTGGGCCCGGTACCTGTTCTTCCGCGACAACCCCAAGGGTCCGTTCGCCGAGCGCTGGAGCCACGCGGCTGGCTGCCGCCGCTGGTTCAACGCGGTACGGGACACGTCGACGAACGAGATCCTCTCGGTGTACCGGTCGGGCGAGGAACGCCCGCAGACGGTCGAGCCGCGAACGGTGGCCTCGGCGCCGAGTCCGGCACGACCGGTGCGCGCGGCACCGGCCCGCCCGACGCCCGAGGCCGGAGCCGACGTCCCCTCAGTGCCGGCCGGGCGTCCTGGGGCCGAGCTCCCGGCCCCGGACAGGTCCCAGCCCAACCGCCTGTCCACGGGGGGCCGGATCGACAGGGCGGCCCCCCTCACCTTCGTCTTCGACGGCGTCGAGCACCGGGGCTACCGGGGCGACACCCTCGCCTCCGCCCTCCTCGCGAGCGGAGTCGTCCAGGCCGGCACCAGCATCAGACTCGGCCGCCCCCGAGGGATCTTCTCCGCCGGAGTGGAAGAACCCAACGCCGTCGTCCAGATCGAGGCCCCCTTCCCGGAGCCGATGCTGCCCGCGACGACCGTGGAGCTGTACGACGGACTGGTCGCCGGCAGCCTGCCCGGGCAGGGCCGCCTGGCCGGCGAACCGGACCCCGCCCGCTACGACGCCGTGCACGCCCACTGCGACCTGCTGATCGTCGGTGCGGGCCCGGCCGGACTCGCGGCAGCGGCGGCCGCCGCGCGGAGCGGCGCCCGCGTCGTCCTCGCCGACGACCGGCCGGAACCGGGCGGCAGCCTTCTCGGCACGGGCGAACTCCTCGACTGGGTGGACGAGACGGCCGCACTGCTCGACGCGGCCCCCGAGGTGCGCGTCCTGCGCCGTACCACCGTCTTCGGCTACTACGACGACAACCACCTCCTGGCCGTCGAGCGCCGCACCGGCCACCTCGGCGCCAAGGCCCCGTCCCATGTCTCGCGCGAACGGGTGTGGCGCATCCGCGCCCGCCGGGTCGTCCTCGCCACCGGCGCCCACGAGCGCTCGCTGGCCTTCGCCGACAACGACCGGCCCGGCGTGATGCTCGCCGCCTCCGCCCGCACCTACCTCCACCGCTTCGGCGTGCTGCCCGGCCGCCGGGCCGTCGTGTTCACCACCAACGACAGCGCGTACGCCGCCGCACTGGACCTGGCCGGGGCCGGCACGGACATCGCGGCGATCGTCGACACCCGCCCCGAGCCGGGGGAGTGGGCGACCCGGGCACGGCAGGCGGGTATCGAGGTGCTCACCGGCCACGCCGTCACCGCCACGCAAGGAGACACCCGGGTCACCTCGGTGACCGTCGCGCCGTACGGACGGCCGACGCGAGGGGGGACCGGTCCACAGGCCGGAGGCGACGCCGAACAGAACTCGCCGCGGCGGGAGTTCGACGCTGACCTCCTGCTGGTCTCCGGCGGCTGGAACCCCGTGGCGCACCTGTTCAGCCAGGCGGGCGGCAGGCTCCGCCACGACGACACGCTCGGCACGTTCGTCCCCGACGGCTGCCGCCAGGCCGTGGAGGTCGCGGGCAGCGCGAACGGCGTGTTCGACCCGGCCGCGGTCCTCGCGCAGGGCGCGGCGGCCGGCGCCCGCGCGGTGGAGGCCGAGGGCTACGTGCCAGGCACCCCTGCTCTCCCGCGCGTGAGCGCAACCCCGCAGACCCCGCCCATGCAGGTCTTCACCGTCCCCGGCCGGGACGGCGCCCCCCGCTTCGTCGACCTCCAACGAGACGTCACCGTCGACGACTTGACCCGCGCCACCGGCGCCGGCATGCGCTCCGTCGAGCACACCAAGCGCTACACCACGGCCGGGACCGCCAACGACCAGGGCAAGACCTCCGGAGTCCTGGCGAGCGGCGTCGTCGCCGAACTGCTCGGTGTGGACGTCTCCGCCCTCGGCACCACCACCTACCGGCCCCCCTACACCCCGGTCTCCTTCGCCGCCCTCGCCGGCCGCGACCGGGGCGCCCTGCACGACCCCGTCCGCACCACGGCCCTGCACGAGTGGCATGTCGCGCACGGCGCCCTCTTCGAGAACGTGGGCCAGTGGAAGCGCCCCTGGTACTACCCGCACGACGGCGAGGACAGGGAGGCGGCCGTCCTGCGCGAGTGCGCCGCCGCCCGTGACGGCGTCGCCTTCATGGACGCCTCCACCCTCGGCAAGATCGACGTGCAGGGCCCGGACGCCGCCGCCTTCCTCGACCTGCTCTACACCAACATGATGAGCACGCTGAAGGTCGGCATGATCCGCTACGGCGTGATGTGCCGACTGGACGGCATGGTCTTCGACGACGGCACCGTCATCCGCCTCGCCCAGGACCGTTTCCTGGTCACCACCACCACGGGCAACGCGGCCGCCGTGCTGGACTGGATGGAGGAGTGGCTCCAGACGGAGTGGCCCGACCTGCGCGTGCACTGCACCTCGGTCACCGAGCAGTGGGCCACGGTCGCCCTGGTCGGCCCGCGCTCGCGCGAGGTCCTCGGCTCCCTCGCCCCCCGACTGGCCGTCTCCCACGACGACTTCCCCTTCATGGCCTGGCGTGAGACGTCCGTGGCGGGCATCGACGCACGCGTGTGCCGGATCAGCTTCTCCGGGGAACTCGCCTACGAGATCAACGTCTCACCGTGGGAGGCGCTCACCCTCTGGGAGGCGCTGCACGAGGCCGGCGCCCCCTACGGCATCACCCCGTACGGCACCGAGACCATGCACGTGCTGCGCGCCGAGAAGGGTTACCCGATCATCGGCCAGGACACCGACGGCACCGTCACGCCCCAGGACCTCGGGATGAGCTGGGCGGTGTCGAAGAAGAAGCCCGACTTCATCGGCAAGCGCTCCTTCGCCCGCGCCGACGCCGTACGCCCCGACCGCAAGCACCTGGTCGGCCTCCTCCCCGAGGACCCGGGCGCCTTCCTCCCCGAGGGCACTCAGCTGGTGGCCGGGAGCGTGCTGCCCGCCCCGCCCGTCCCGATGCTCGGCCATGTCACCTCCAGTTACCGCAGCGCGGCCCTCGGCCGGACCTTCGCCCTGGCCCTGGTCAAGGGCGGCCGCGACCGTGTCGGCGAGCGGCTGTACGCCCCCGTGGGCGACCGGCTGGTCCCGGTGACCGTCGCAAGCCCCGTCCTCTACGACCCCGAGGGAGCCCGCCGCGATGGCTGACACCGTCCCCAGCGTCCTCAGCGCCCCGCTCCGCAGCCCGCTGGCCCGGTCCGCCGGCCGCCTGGCCGCCGCCACCCGCGCCTCCCGGGGCGCGGTCCGGCTGGCCGAACTCCCCTTTCTGGCCCAGATCGGCGTCCGCCTGGACGCCAAGGGCGCGGCGGCGGCCGGAGTCGGTCTCGCGCTGGGCCTGCAACTGCCCCTGGAACCGAACACCGTGGCACGCGCCGGGGAGGTGCGTGTGCTGTGGCTCGGCCCGGACGAGTGGCTGGTGGTGGGACCGGCCGGCAGCCGGCAGGACCTGGAACGCCGGATCCGGGACGGCGTCGGCGACGAGCCCGTGGCCGTCACCGACGTCTCCGCCCAGCGCACCACCCTGCTCGTGTCCGGCCCCCGCGCCCGTGACCTGCTGGCCCACGGCTGCGCGCTGGATCTCCACCCGTACGCCTTCGGAGCCGGACGCTGCGCCCAGACGACGCTGGCCCGCACCCAGGTCGTCCTGGTCGCCCGGGACGACCCCGGGGCGGGATTCTGGGTGCTGGTCCGCTCGTCCTTCGCCGGCTATCTGACGGACTGGCTGCTGGACGCGGCGACGGAATACGTGTGAGGGCCCAGGGGCTCGGCGGTGTCAGGCTCCGCTTCCTCCGAGGCCGTCGCGCACCAGCCCGACCGCCTCGTCCTCGGAGAGTCCGAGGGCGCGTGCCTCCGGCCCGAGCGCACGCACCCGTTCCAGAAGGCGGGCGCGGGCCGGTGCGGACGGTGCGGGAGGCGCGACCGTGACGGGCCCTGGACTACTTGCGTGCTCCGTCAGACCGGGTAGGCGTGGGTCTGTGCGGCCTTCACCGTCGCCCAGACCTCGGCGCCCGGGTGCAGATCGAGTTCGGCGGCGGCGACCGTGGTCAGGTCCGCGGCGAGCGGGAGCTCTCCCGCCAGGTCGGCACGGATCTGGTCGCGGTGGGTCTCCAGTCCCGCGACCTCGCAGCGCCACAGGTTGCGGGCGCTGGCCCCGGTCGGACGGTCCCAGAAGAGCGTCACGGCGCTCGGCGGGAACGCCACGAACACCGGGCCGGACAGCACCTCCGTGGTGGTGATGGAAGGGCCGGCGTCGAGACGGACGACATGGCCGTCGGACTCGCCCCGGTAGAGGTTCAGCCCGACCAGCTGGGCGACGTAGTCCGAGCGGGGGTGGCGGGCGATGTCGGAGGGGGCGCCCTCCTGGACGACCCGGCCGTCCTCGACGACGACCAGACGGTCGGCCAGCACCATCGCGTCCAGCGGATCGTGGGTGACCAGGACGGCGACGGCCTCGAACTCGGCCAGATGGCGGCGGAGTTGGGCACGCACCTCCAGCCGGGTGCGGGCGTCCAGCGCCGCGAGAGGCTCGTCGAGCAGGAGGAGCCGGGGGCGGGTCGCCAGCGCGCGGGCCAGGGCGACGCGCTGGGCCTGCCCGCCGGACAGCTTGCGCGGCTTCGCGCCGACGTGGTCCGCGAGACCCAGCCGACGCAGCCATTCGGCGGCCCGGGCTCGGGCCTGCGCCCTGGTCGCGCCCTGGCAGCGCGGTCCGAACGCCACGTTGTCCAGGGCGCTCAGATGCGGGAAGAGCAGGTAGTCCTGAAAGACCACGCCGACCGGGCGGGACTCCGGCGGCCTGCCGTCCAGCTCGACGCCGTCCAGCCGCAGACGGCCGCCGGTGAGCTCGGTCAGGCCGGCGAGAGCCCGCAGGGCCGTGGTCTTCCCGGCGCCGTTCGGGCCGAGCAGGGCGACGACCTCGCCAGGGGCGACGCGAAGCGCCACGTCGAGGCGGAAGGCCCCGCGCTCGACGACGAGACGGGCGTCGAGGCCCTCCTCGAACGCCTCGACGGCCTCGAACGCATCCACGGCGCCCGAAGCCTCCGAGCGGGCAGCGGGAGCTGTCCTCCGGCGTGCGGCCGTCCATCGGTCATCCACCTGTGCTCAGTCTCCTTCCGTCGTCCGCTTCCGTCGTCCGCCCGGTCGTCACCCACGCGTGGTCATCCATCGGTCGCGCAGACCGGCCAGCACCGCCACGGACACGCCCAGCAGAACCAGGCTGAGCGCCATGGCCGCCTCCGGATCGCTCTGCAGGGCCAGGTACACGGCCAACGGCATCGTCTGGGTGCGGCCCGGGAAGTTGCCCGCAAACGTGATCGTGGCGCCGAACTCGCCGAGCGCACGGGCCCACGCCAGGACCGCTCCGGCCGCGATGCCCGGCGCGATGAGCGGGAGGGTGACCCGGCGGAACGCGGTGAAACGGGACGCGCCGAGCGTCGCGGCGGCCTCTTCGTACCGCGGGTCGGCGGCGCGCAGCGTCCCCTCGACGCTGATGACGAGGAACGGCATCGCGACGAACGCCTCGGCGATCACGACGCCCGCGGTGGTGAAGGGCAGGGTGATTCCGAACCAGGCGTCCAGCCATCTGCCCACCACGCCGTTGCGGCCGAGCGCCATCAGCAGCGCCACACCGCCGACCACCGGCGGCAGCACGAGCGGCAGCGTGACAAGGGCCCGTACGAGACCGCGTCCGGGGAACTCCACGCGGGCCAGCAGCCAGGCCAGCGGGACGCCGACGACCAGGCTCACCGCGGTCGCCGCCGTCGCGCAGACCAGCGACAGCCGAAGCGCCTGCCACACCTCGGCGCTGGTCAGCAGTCCGGGCAGGCTGCGCCACGGGGCCCGTACGAGCAGCGCGACGAGCGGCACGATCAGGAAGGCCAGGCCGATCAGCGCGGGAACCAGCAGGGGCAGCGGCGCTCCACCGCCCCTGCGGACGCGCCGACGGGGCGTTGCCCGGCGCAGAGCGCCGGGCGCGGCCTCGGGCTCGTCGAAAGGGGTCACGGCTTGAGGAACCCGGCCTCCGTCAGGACCTTCTGGCCCTCGGCGGACCGCACCAGCGCGATGAAGGCCTCGGCGGCGTCGGCGCTGCGGGCGTCCTTGAGCCGGACGATCGGGTACTCGTTGACCGCCTGGGCGGACTCGGGGAACTCCACGCCCTCCACCTTGCCACCTGCCGCGTGCACATCGGTCTTGTAGACGACGGCCGCGTCGGCCTCCTTCAGCTCGACCTTCGTCAGCGCCGCCTTGACGTCCTGCTCGTAGGAGACGGGCTTGAGCGTGACCTTGCCGGCGTCGAGCGCCTTCTGCGCGGCGGCGCCGCAGGGCACGGTCCTGTCGCACAGCACGACCTTCAGGCCGGATCCGGTCAGGTCCGCGAGGGAGGCGATCTTGTGTGGGTTGCCCGGCAGGGTGGCGATCTCCAACTGGTTGCGGACGAAGGCGGCGGGCGTGCCGGCGGCGTCCCCGGCGTCGGTGACGATCTTCATGGTCTTGGGGCTGGCCGAGGCGAACACGTCCGCCGGCGCACCGCCGGTGATGCTCGCGGCGAGGGAGTCGCTGCCGCCGAAGCTGAAGGCGACTTTCGTGCCCGGGTGCGCCTTCTCGAACGCCTTGCCCAGGGTGGTGAAGCTTTCCTTCAGGGAGGCCGCGGCGAACACGGTCACCGTGCCGGACGGCTTGTCCGCCGAGGACGCGGACGCAGAGGAGCCCGACGTCGCCGCCGAGGAGTCGTCGCCGGACGACGAGCAGGCGCTCAGCGCCAGCAGCGCGGCAGCCCCTGCACCGGCTGCCTGCAGGGTCCGACGAGTCCGGCGTGCGGTACGGGTCATCACGGGTCCACTCCCTTTCGGTCCTCACGGACACGCCACCTTGACCAGGCGCTCGGCGGTGTCGGCGCTGACACCGAGCTGGTCGGCAGACAGGTGTGCGTGTGCCGATGATACTGCCGCAGATGCGAGGCCAATGGCTGCGGTCGCTTTGCACAATCCGGAAGGCGGTTCCGGATGCCTGGCATGTGCGTTCGCACGGGACGGCTGGGCGGGGGCGTGCTCGAATCCGGCAATGACCGGCACGACCGGGTCCCGCGCCGCCGAAGCCTGCTCAGGCCGGTGTCAGGCCCGGTCGATGTGCACGTTCGTCGACTTCACCCGGGCGGTGGCCTCCACTCCGACCTCCAGCCCCAACTCCTCCACCGCCTCGCGCGTCAGCAGCGACACCAACCGGTGCGGCCCGGCCTGGATCTCCACCTGGGCCGCGACGTCACCGAGCTTCACGGCCGTCACGATGCCCGGGAAGGCGTTGCGGACGGAGGTGTACGAGACGTCGTCCCCGGCGGCGGCGCCGCTCGCGGCCAGCTCCACGGAGAAGGCGGCGAGATCCCTCCCGTCGATGAGACGACGTCCGCTCTCGTCACGATGGGTGGCCACCCGGCCCGCGTCGGCCCACCGTCGCGCGGTGTCGGGACTCACGCCGAGGAGCCGTGCGGCCTGGCCGATCGTGTAGGACTGCATACGCGCCAAGATAGGCGATCGCCGCCGGGCCGTCCGCGAGCGGCCCGCCTCCGCGCTGGTCCTCGCACAGGGGCGTTGTCAGTGGTCGCAGGCAGGATGTCGGTCATGACAACACCAGTTGCAGTGATCGTGGACGCCGTCGCCTACGCGCAGGCGGTCGAGGACGCGGTGAAGGCTTCGGCCGCCTATTACGAGGCCGGCACGTCGGCGCTGGACGACGACTCCTACGACCGGCTGGTGCGCGCCATCGCGACCTGGGAGGCCGAGCACCCGGACGAGGTGCTGGCCGACTCGCCGACCGGGAAGGTGGCCGGCGGCGCCGTGGAGGGCGACGTCCCGCACACGGCGGCGATGCTGAGTCTGGACAACGTGTTCTCACCGGAGGAGTTCACGGCCTGGACCGCCTCGCTGGCGCGCCGCCTGGGCCGGGACGCCGAGCGCTACAGCGTGGAGCCGAAGCTGGACGGCCTGGCGATCGCGGCCCGCTACACCCGCGGCCGCCTGACGCGACTGATCACCCGGGGCGACGGGACGGCCGGGGAGGACGTCTCGCACGCGATCGGAACGATCGAAGGCCTGCCGGCCGAGCTGGCGGAGCCCGTCACGGTGGAGGTGCGCGGCGAAGTCCTGATGACGACCGGCCAGTTCGAGCACGCCAACGAGGTGCGCACGGCACACGGCGGGGCGCCGTTCGCCAACCCGCGCAACGCCGCGGCCGGCACCCTGCGCGCGAAGGACCGCGCCTACACCGTGCCCATGACGTTCTTCGGATACGGTCTGCTGCCTCTGCCCGACACCGAGCCCTCGTTGGCCGCAACGCTGGAGGAGTGCGCGCACAGCGACCTGATGAACCGGGCCGCCGCGTACGGCGTGAACACCACGGCCGGCACCGCCGTGCCCGGCATCACCGCGGCCACCGCCGAGGAGGTCCTGGCCCGCGTGTCGGAGATCGCCGCCCTGCGCCCGTCGCTGCCCTTCGGGATCGACGGAATCGTCGTCAAGGCGGACCTGGCCGCCGACCAGCGCACCGCGGGATCGGGTTCACGTGCCCCGCGCTGGGCGATCGCCTTCAAGCTGCGCGCCGTGGAGAAGATCACCCGGCTGCTGGCGGTCGAGTGGAACGTGGGCCGCACCGGCATCATCGCCCCGCGGGCCGTCCTCGAACCGGTGGAGATCGACGGCTCCACCATCACCTACGCGACGCTGCACAACCCGGCCGACATCACCCGCCGCGACCTGCGGCTGGGCGACCGGGTCATGGTGTACCGGGCGGGCGACGTCATCCCCCGCATCGAAGCCCCCGTGGCCCACCTGCGCACCGGCGACGAACAGCCGATCGTCTTCCCCGAGACGTGCCCGCGCTGCGGATCGGGCATCGACACCGGCGAACAGCGCTGGCGCTGCGAGAGCGGCCGCAACTGCCATCTCGTCGCCGCCCTCTCCTACGCCGCCGGACGCGACCAGCTCGACATCGAAGGCCTCGGCCACACGCGTGTCGTCCAGCTCGTGGAAGCCGGACTCGTCGCGGACCTCGCCGACCTGTTCACCCTCACCCGCGAGCAGTTGCTCGGCCTGGAACGCATGGGGGAGACGAGCACCGACAAACTGCTCGCGGCGCTCACCGCAGCGAAGGGGCAGCCGCTGTCGAGAGTGCTGTGCGCCCTCGGCGTCCGCGGTACGGGCCGCTCCATGTCGCGCCGGATCGCCCGGCACTTCGCCACCATGGGGCACCTGCGCGCCGCGGACGCCGAGGCGATCCGGCAGGTCGACGGCATCGGCGCCGAGAAGGCTCCCTCGATCGTCGCCGAACTCGCCGAACTCGCCCCGCTCATCGACAAACTGGCCGCGGCCGGGGTCAACATGACCGAGCCCGGCGCCCTCCCGCCGGCCCCGGTGGCGCCCGCCGCGGACGGCGACGCCCGTCGCGCCGGAGACGGTGCGGAGACCCTGGACGGCGCGGAGGCGCCGGGCGCAGCGGACGGCGGCCCGCTGGCAGGGATGACCGTGGTCGTCACCGGCGCCATGACCGGCGCGCTGGAGAAGCTCAGCCGCAACCAGATGAACGAGCTCATCGAACGCGCCGGCGGCCGCTCGTCCTCCAGCGTGTCCAAGAAGACGACTCTGGTCGTGGCCGGAGAGGGCGCCGGAGCCAAGCGCGCCAAGGCCGAGGCCCTCGGCATCCGGCTCGCCGCCCCCGACGAGTTCGCCGCACTGGTCGCGGACCACCTCGACGCGGAAGCCGGACCGCAGCGCCAGGACGCCTGAACGCCGCCCGCGGACAGGTCACTTGGCGCGGTCCACGCTCCACAGCGGAAGGAGCTCGAAGAACTCGACCGCGTCGTCCCGCCACCGTGGCCGCCACCTGGCGGCGAGCGCGCAGGCCTGTTCCGCATGTCGTCGCATCTCCGCACGCATCCGGTCCGCCGCGCCGCTGCTCTCGGCGATCTCCCGCACCGCGGTGACCGTCTCCGGAGTGCAGGACCGGTCGCCGAGGGCTGCCTCCACCACGGCACGCTCGGCGCCGGTCACGGCGGACAACAGGGCGCTCACCGTGTAGCTGCGCTTCCCGTCGCGCAGGTCGCCGCCGGTCGGCTTGCCCATGACGGCCGCGTCCCCGAACAGATCCAGGTAGTCGTCGCGCATCTGCCCGCAGATCCCGACCAGCCGCGCATAGCCGCGCAGTTCCTGTTCGAAGAGCGCGGGCTGCTCGCCCGCCGCCAGCAGACCGAGCTTCATGGGCGCGAGAATCGAGTAACGAGCGGACTTGTAGTCGGCCACGGTGTGCAGGACGTCCTCGTCCGGCGTCGTGCCGAAGTCCCGCTCCAGGTCGACGATCTGTCCCATGAACGTGTCGGCGGCCGACCGCGTCTGCGTCTCGACCATGGCCTGCCGCACGGCGAGAGGCGCCTTCGCGTCGAGGAGGACCTGAAGGGACAGGGCGAATGCGAGATCGCCCGCGAGGACCGTGAGGCCGAGAGCCGCCTGCGGGTGCCGAGGGAACCGGTCGCGGTAGGCGTAGTACGTGGAGGGGCCGCCCCGGCGGGTGGGGCTGTCGTCGATGAGATCGTCGTGGATCAGCCCGTGGGTCTGCAGGAGCTCTATGCTCAGCGCCGCCGCGT
This sequence comes from Streptomyces hayashii, assembly GCF_024539815.1. Classification (GTDB taxonomy): domain Bacteria; phylum Actinomycetota; class Actinomycetes; order Streptomycetales; family Streptomycetaceae; genus Streptomyces; species Streptomyces hayashii. The sequence continues at coordinate 44,807 of NZ_JAHHIU010000095.1, read as the reverse complement.
CGAGCCCTTCGGCCGGTTCCTCGGACACCAGGCGAGCCGCCTCGTGCAGCAGCACCACCCGCATCCGCTTGCCGCCGCGCAGGGCCAGGTCGCGCACCAGCGCCAGGCACTCCGGGGTGAAGCGGCTGAACGACGGCGCGTCGAGCCGGACGCCCAACGTGTCGAAGTACTCCTCGAAAAGCGTGTGGAACCGCGTCTCGTATCCGGCGACGCGATGGAGCACTTCTTCGATCATGGCGAGTCTCTCTGCTCGGAAGGCGGAGGCGGACGGGACACGTCAGCTTCGCATTCCCCGGGGCGGGCGCGTCGCCCGAGGCCGGACGGCCGTTCCTGGCCCATGTCCTTGGAGGGGACGGCGCGCCCGACGAGCGAGGGGCGGTCCGGCCGACCGGACCGCCCCTCGAACGCAGCGCTGACGACCGGACGCGAGAGCCCAGGTCGTCGGCGTCACCGGATCAACGACAGGGTGGCGGCGGTCACCGAGGCGAGGCAGGTGCTGACGGCCACTGCCCAGCCCACACAGCGCAGGCGCAGCTCCCTGTAGCGTCGCTCGTACTCGCCGCGCAACGAACGGCAGCGGGCCGCGATCCGCTCCAGATCGCGCTGGGCGTGGTGGAGGCTGTCGGCGACGTACCGCTGTTCGACGTCGGCGCGTTGAGAGGTGGTCAGCCACTCCATGGGTTCCACGAAGGCCTGCGCACGTTCCTCGGCCACCGCGATCGTGGCCTGCCACAGCAGGTAACCCTCCACCTGGTCGCCGAGGCCGCCCGCCTGCGCGGCCTCCTGCCTCGCCGCCTCGCTCATCGCCGCCTCCGCCCCGTCATCAACGGACCCCGTGCGCCTCGGCCTCGGCCATGGCGATGTCGGGGTGGTGCAGGTCGAAGGCGGGGGACTCGCTGCGGATGCGCGGCAGGGTGGTGAAGTTGTGGCGGGGCGGCGGGCAGGAGGTGGCCCACTCCAGCGAGCGGCCGTAGCCCCACGGGTCGTCGACGCCGACCGGCTTGCCGTACCTGCCCGTCCGCCACACGTTGTAGAGGAACGGCAGCATCGACAGGCCGAGGAGGAAGGAACTGATCGTCGAGATCGTGTTCAGGGCGGTGAACCCGTCCGCGGCCAGGTAGTCCGCGTAGCGGCGCGGCATGCCCTCGGCGCCCAGCCAGTGCTGGATGAGGAAGGTGCCGTGGAAGCCGATGAACAGCGTCCAGAAGGTGATCTTGCCCAGGCGCTCGTCGAGCATCCTGCCGGTGAACTTGGGCCACCAGAAGTGGAAGCCGGCGAACATCGCGAAGACGACCGTGCCGAAGACGACGTAGTGGAAGTGCGCCACCACGAAGTACGAGTCGGACACATGGAAGTCCATCGGCGGCGAGGCCAGGATGACGCCGGTCAGACCGCCGAAGAGGAAGGTGACGAGGAACCCGGTCGCCCACAGCATCGGCGTCTCGAAGGACACCGACCCCTTCCACATCGTCCCGATCCAGTTGAAGAACTTCACGCCGGTGGGAACGGCGATGAGGAACGTCATGAAGGAGAAGAACGGCAGCAGCACCCCGCCCGTGACGAACATGTGGTGCGCCCACACCGTCACGGAGAGACCGGCGATCGAGATCGTCGCCGCGACCAGGCCCATGTACCCGAAGATCGGCTTACGGGAGAAGACCGGGATGACCTCGGTGACGATGCCGAAGAACGGCAGGGCGATGATGTACACCTCCGGATGGCCGAAGAACCAGAAGAGGTGTTGCCACAGCAACGCCCCGCCGTTCGCCGCGTCGAAGACGTGGGCGCCGAACTTGCGGTCCGCCTCCAGCGCGAACAGGGCGGCCGCGAGGACCGGGAAGGCGAAGAGGACCAGGACGGCCGTCAGCAGCACGTTCCAGGTGAAGATCGGCAGACGGAACATCGTCATGCCGGGAGCCCGCATGCAGATGATCGTGGTGATGAAGTTGACCGCGCCGAGGATGGTGCCGAAGCCGGAGAAGGCCAGACCCATGATCCACAGGTCGGACCCGAGCCCCGGACTGCGGATGGCGTCCGACAGCGGGGTGTAGGCGAACCAGCCGAAGTCGGCCGCGCCCTGCGGGGTGAGGAAGCCGCCCACCGCGATCGAGGACCCGAACAGGTACAGCCAGTAGGCGAACATGTTCAGCCGTGGGAACGCGACGTCGGGCGCGCCGATCTGGAGCGGCATGATCCAGTTCGTGAAGCCGGCGAACAGCGGCGTCGCGAACATCAGCAGCATGATCGTGCCGTGCATCGTGAACAGCTGGTTGTACTGCTCGGGCGAGACGATCTGCAGGCCGGGGCGGGCCAGCTCGGCGCGGATGAGCAGAGCCATCACGCCTCCGATGAGGAAGAACGCGAAGGACGTCGTCAGGTACATCGTGCCGATGGTCTTGTGGTCGGTGGTCGTCAGCCACTTCACCACGACGTTGCCGGGCTGTCTGCCCCTGACCGGCACCTCGGTGTCGTAGGCGGCGGCAGCCGATCGGTCCGGGTCGTTCAGAATCGTCACAGCCAGCTTCTCCAGGTGTCCGCGGTCCGCCCTCGCACATGCGTGAATCGAAGTCATCCTCGCGAGTCGCGGCGGCGGGTGACGCCCGGCGGTGGCCGACACGCGTCCGATCGGGCGGTTGTCACACACGGTCGGCGTAGTCGGCCCCGGCATGTCGTCCGTCGTCGGCGGGCACGGCCCACCGAGGTCGCTCGTTGATCCACATCCGGAACGGGTAGACGCCTCGACATGGCTGAAGTCGTACAGGCGGGACTGTGGGGACTGGTGGCGGGCTCGGCCCTGCTGATCGGCGCCGCGCTGGGCTACGGGCTGAGAGTCCCGCAGAAGGTGATCGCCACGGTGATGGCCTTCGGCGCGGGCGTGCTGTTGTCGGCGGTCTCCTTCGAGCTGGTGGGGGAGGCGTACGACGAGGCGGGGCTCGCTCCCGCTGCCGTCGGCACACTGGTCGGCGCACTGGCCTACACCGGCGGCAACATGTGGCTGGCCCGCCGGGGCGCGCGGTACCGCAAGCGCTCGGGTCACGCACCGGAGCAGGCGCAGCCCGCGGAGACCGAGCAGAGCGGGTCAGGGACGGCGCTGGCTCTCGGCGCCCTGCTCGACGGGGTGCCCGAGTCCGCGGTCATCGGCGTCAGCCTGCTGGACGGGGGCGCGGTCAGTCTCGTGACGGTGGCCGCGGTCTTCATCAGCAACGTCCCCGAGGGGCTGTCCAGTTCCGCGGGGATGAAGAAGGCCGGCCGCACCAGGAAATACGTCTTCGGCGTCTGGGCGGCGATCGCGGCGGCCAGCACCGTGTCCGCCGTGCTCGGCTACACCGTCGTCGGCTCCTTCTCGCCCGCTGTGATCGCGGGGGTGACCGCGGTGGCGGCCGGGGCGATCCTCGCCATGATCGCCGACACGATGATCCCCGAAGCGTTCGACGACGCCCACCTGGCCATCGGGCTGATCACGGTGTGCGGCTTCCTCGTCTCCTTCGCCCTCTCGCACTCCTGACCGCCGGGAGGGACGGGAGCGGTGGGGTGCGGCGACGCCCCGGCGCCCTCGGCCCTCAGGGCCCGTTCGCCCCCTGCTCCTTGACGGCGTCCCGCAGCCGTCGCAGCTCGTCCGCCGGCCTGCCCAGGCCGTTCAGCTGAAGCCGGGCCGCCTCGGTGCGGGCGTCCGGGTGCACCCGGTACGCGAGGTCGGCCGACTGACGCACCATCCACTGGCCGTAGGAGAGCAGCCGTCCCGCGTATGCCTGCGCCTGTACGAGGTCGACGTCGGCGAGCGGCAGCTCCAGCAGCCGGGCTCGCAGCCGCACAAGAGCCGAGGCGGCGTCGCCGCAGGCCAGGGCGGCCCGGTCCGGGACGGGACCGGGTTCGCCGCACGCGGCCACCGCCGCATCGGTGGGCCGCTGGGCGGCCACCGCGTCCTCCAGCACGGCGAGCAGCGCCCGGACCTGGGCAGGGCGCGGCAGACGCACCGGAGCGGGACGACGAGACAGCGGGCGGCGGCGCAGGCCCAGCCGCCGCAGCAGGCGGACGCCGGGCCGCCCCCCGTCCCGGCCGGACCGGACCGGCGCCGGAACGGGCACAGGGAGGCGGGTCGAGGGCATGACTCCTCCTGGGAGGCGGGGCGGGCGCTTCCTTACAGTGTCGCCCTCGCGGGCCGATCGGCGTCCGGGCCGAAGGCCGCGATCGCACACGCCGGCTCGACGGTCCTGTCGGGGCCGTCTCGTCGGCCGTCGTGCGGGTCGCCCGGTGCGCCGGGGCCGCCTCGTACGCCCGGACGGGCGAAGACGAGGTGCTCGACGAAGACCTGACCACTGAACACGGCAGGGCGGGGTAGACGGTTCCGGCAAGGTCCCCTCGTACGAAAGTGATGCCGGTTCCATGGCCGAGACACGAGACGTCGTCGAACTCATTCTTCAGGACCACCGGAGAATGGAAGATCTCTTTCGCCTGATGCGCAGCGTGGAAGCCGACCGGGCCGCCGCCCTTCAGGAGTTCGCCGACCTGCTGATCGCACACGCTCTGGCGGAGGAGGCGAAGGTGTACCCCGCCCTCAAGCGCTACAAGAAGATCGAGGACGAGGAGGTCGAGCACGGCGAGGAGGAGCACGAGGAGGGCAACAAGGCGCTCCTGGAACTCCTGGAGGTCGACGAGGTCGGCTCCGAGGAGTGGGACGAGAAGCTGGAGGAGCTCGTCGAGGCCGTGACCCACCACGCCGACGAGGAGGAGCGCACCATCCTCAACGGCGCCCGCGAGAACGTCGCCATGGAGCGACGCGAGGAGCTGGGCGGGGAGTTCCTGGAGGAACGGGAGCGTCAGCTGAAGGCAGGCTGCGGAGCCGTGGACAACGTGCGCCGCATCGTCCACTCCTGACCCCGGCGTCGTCGTCGGCGTGCGGCGCGGGCTGTCCGCGCCGCGTTCGAGCAGCGGTACGGGAGCAGCAGGAGAGCAGTGGGGAGCGTCCCCCATGGCCGGAGCCCGTCCCACACCCGGTGGGGGCGGGCTCCGGCCGCGACGGGCTCACCGAAGGGTGCGGGTCAGTGCCGGGTGGGGGCTCGCACGGCGAGGAGGGCCACGTCGTCGTCGTTGGCGGCGGGGCGGACCCGTCGGAGCAGCTGGTCGGTGAAGGAGGCCAGGGGCCGGTGCGCGAGGGCGGCCGCGTGCCGGCGGAGTCGGTGCAGACCCTCGTCGAGGGTGTGGCCGGGCTCTTCGATCAGACCGTCGGTGTACAGCAGGAGCGTGGATCCGGGCGGCAGCAGGGCCGTGGCGTCGGCGCGAGGTCTGCGCGCTCCGGTGCCCAGCAGGATGCCGTGACCGTCGGTGAGGTACTCGGCCAGACCGTCATGGCTGATCAGCAGGGGCGGCGGGTGGCCGGCGTTGGTCCAGGTCAGTTTCCATCGGCCCTCGTCGGCCTCCTCGACCTTGGCGAGGATGAGGGTGGCCATGGCGACGTCGGTGATGTGCATGACCGCTTCGTCGAGACGGTCGACGATGCGGCTGGGGGACTCATGCAGGGCCCAGGCGTAGGTGCGCAGCATGTTGCGCACCTGGGCCATGCCGGCCGCCGCCTCCAGGTCGTGGCCGACGACGTCGCCCACGGCCAGCGCGGTGGACCCGTCGGACAGGGAGAAGGCGTCGTACCAGTCGCCCCCCACCTGCGAGGCGTCGGGCGCGGGAAGGTAGCGGACCGTCATCTGCAGCCCGGGCACGCGCGGCATCTGGGGGAGCAGATGGTTCTGCATGGTCTCGGCGACCTTGCGCTGACGCTGGTAGAGGCGTGCGTTGTCCAGGGCGAGGCCGGCGCGGCGGGCGATGTCCTCGATCAGCGGGAGGTCGGCGGGGTTGTAGTCCCCGGGCTGTGCGGCGCGGCCCAGAGTCAGGGCGCCCAGCACAGCGCGGGTGCTGCGGATGGGGGCGATGGCCGCGGAGTGGATGCCGGTGGCGTCGAACAGTCGGCGCTGCTCGACCGCGATGCCGGAGTCGGGCGGCCCCTGGTACGTCTGCGGACCGGCCAGCGTCGAGGCCACCCCGCGCAGGGCGCGTGACAAGGGCATCGGGGATTCCTCGGGGACCGGCGGCATCGGACCCTGCAGTTCGTCGTGGCGCACCAGGGAGACGCCGTCCGCCTCGACGACCACGGTGCGCCACACCTCGTCCCGCTCGGTGATGAGGTCGATGACGACCCAGTCCGCCAGCCGGGGCACGACCAGGGTCACCAGCCGCCGCAGCGCCTCGTCGACGTCGAGGGTGGAGGTCAGCTGGGTGGTGGTCGCGGCCAGCAGGGCGAGGCGTTCGAGCTCCGGCAGCAGCGTGGCGTCGGGCTCCGGGGGCGCGTCCGTCTCCTCCGCGTGCCGCGGATGGAAGATGACGAGCGTGCTGCGTTCGAGGCCCGCGAAATCGAACGGCGTTATCAGCCATGAGATGGGCCGCACGGAGCCGTCCCGGCACGCGAAATGGTCCTCCTCGGCCTGAGCGGGACGTCCGGCGTGGAAGGCCTGGCGCATGCGGCACTGGGTCCTCGGCAGGGGCTGGCCGTAGGCGTCCCGGTGCAGGAGGTCGTGCGCATCGTGGCCGAGCAGGTCTTCGGGGGACCACCCGAGCAGCTTTTCCGTGCGGGAGTTCATCGCGATGACGCGGCCCTGCTCGTCCACCACGTAGGCCCCGGCCCTGAGAGCTTCCAGCGCCTCCGCGAGCGGGGTGGCAGGCGCCCCCGGACGCCGCTCGTCCCGGGTCTCCGCATGCTCCGATCCTGCCATGCCCATGCTCTCCCTGCTCGACTGGCGGCATCCCCGGTGGGCGATGCCCGCTTTCCCGACTGCCCAGGCGCCCGCAAACGAAGCCGCTGAACGCAGCCGCTCGTCCCGCCCGGGCCGGGCCCCGGTTCGATCATGACGTACTCGGGGAGCGGCCGGGCGCGCGGTCCGGGGCGGTCGAGGTGATCGCGCCGGTTCGATAGAACCTCCCGTACCCGGGAAGACGCGTGTTGATCTTCGTTGGCGTCTTGGGGAGGAACCATCACCATGGCCGTACCCGTCCGTGCTTCGCGTGGCGCACGCCGCTCCCGTCGGTTCGAACTGCGGTCGACGGCCCTGTACTTCGCCCTTCTCGCCGTACTCCTGACTCTGGTGGGCGTGGTCGCGCGTACGGCGGCGGCCGCCGCCGAGCACCGTCCCGCTTGGGCCGTCGCCCTCGTCCTCGTCGGCGTCGGCAGCGTGGCGGCCGGTCGGCGCGGAGGGCGTCGGATATCGGCGGCGAGGATCGCGCGCCGCGCCGCGAAAGCCCTGGACGAGGCCACGACGACGGCCCTCGACGCCCTCGACGCCCCCGCCCCTGTCGCCGTTCCCGCGGCGGCCGGGGCACAGTCGTGCGGCGGACCCGCCGACATGGAGCGTACGGGCGCCCTCGTCGAACCCTTGGACGACGCCGGCGCGGCCACCGAGGAGGCCGGCTACGAGGCGCTGGACCCCTACGAGTTCGAGCAGGCGATAGCCGAGCTGTGTCGTCGCGACGGCTGCCTCGACGTGGACGTCGTGGGCGGGGCCGGCGACCTGGGCGCGGATGTCGTGGCGAGGACGCCGGACGGCCGGCTGGTCGTCATCCAGTGCAAGCGGTACCGCGACACCAACCGGGTCGGGTCCCAGGACATGCAGCGGTTCGGCGGCACCTGTTTCACCGTTCACGAGGCCGACGTCGCCGTCATGGTCACCACCAGCGACTTCACGGCTCCTGCGGTCGAGTACGCCGACCAGTGCGGCATCGTGTGCGTGGACGGCGGGGAGCTCCTGCGCTGGCAGGACGGTGTGGGGCCGCGACCGTGGGAGCCGGGGCCCACGGCCGGCTGAGTCGTCTGCCCGCGTCGCCGACCGGTGCGCGGGGGAGGGGTCGCGCGCCGCCGGCCGGTGAGCCGGCGTCAGCGCCCCAGCGTGAGCGACCCCGCCTCGGCACGCCCGTGCCCGGGCCGACGACGATGCGTGGCCCTGAGCCGGTCAGGAGCCCCCGACGGCCAGCTCGGAGCCGGTGAGCCGGACCCGGATGCCGTCCCGTTCGACGTGTACGGACCGCAGGCGCACGTTCCCGTCCGGCGGCTCGGGCAGTTCGAAGGCCAGGGACAACCGGTCGGCGAGGGCCGGGCGGGTGAGCCGGGACAGGGCGTCGAGGAGGTCGGGTTCGAGGCCCAGAGCGCGGAGCGCCTCGGGGTGGTCCGCTGCCAGGTCGATGAGGTTCAGGCTGCGTGCCTCGCGGGCGAAGCGCGGGGAGCCGGCCACCTCGGAGAGTTCGCCGTCGTCGCTCAGAGCGGCGCGCGCGGTCGCCTCGGGCACCCCCAGACGTCGTACGAGCGCGGGCACGGACAGCAGTGCTTTCGCCTTGCGGGTCTCCCGGGCGAGGTCGGCGGAGGCCTTCGGCGTCAGGTGCAGGCCGTCCGAAGCGCGCGTCCCGGGCCGGAAGGTGGCCAGATCCCCGATGTCCAGACGTATGCCGCCGATCCTGGTGGCGATGCCCCGTTCACCGTTCCGCTGGATCGTGGCCCCGGCACGCAGCCGCAGATCGTGTCCGGCGACCGGCAGGGTGCCCCGGGCCTGGACCCGGTCACGACCTTCACCGGTGAACCGCACCTGAGACGCGCCGAGTTCACGGTTGAGGTCCGAGAAGGACAGCAGCACGTCGCCGTCGAGCCGGGAGACGTGCGCGCCGCGCACGGTGGTGAAACCGTCGGTGTCCAACCGGATGTCATGGGCCGTGGCCGTCACCCTCGCCAGCGACACCCGGTCGGCCGCGACGTCCGGCACGGTCACCCGCACCGAGTCCAGTCGGCGGGCGGCGACCTGGGTGAGGAAGGGGAAGCCGCCGATCTCCACCTCGGGGGCCGCGGCCAGGCCCAGCTGCTCCTTGAGGCTCTCGGCGGCCCTGTGCTGCGCGTACAGCAGCGCCCAGCGGTCGGCGAGGCCGACGAACGCGGTGAGGACGACCAGCCCGACCACCGTCTTCACCAGGAACGACGGTCCGGGGAAGCGATTGCCCTTACGCCGACGTCGACTTCGACGGCCGTTCCGTCCACCGCGGCGGTGGTCGGGCGCGGTCCACTCCGGCTCCTCCCCCTGCCGCGCCCGGCGGACGGAGGCGTCCGCGCCCGGAAACTCCTCCACCGGGCCGTCGTCGAGGGCGCCGAGCTCCTCGTAGGGGTCGCGCGGCGCGGCGGAACGGTCGTGAGGACGGTGATGCGGCTCTGTGCGGTGGGGGGTGCGCATCACCTCATCCGATCATGCACACCACCCCGTCCCGCAACTCGGCCCAGGACGCCGATCCTCCGGTTACTTTCCGCAAACGGGGTGCTGATCCTTCCGCCGGACGTGGGAGCGGCGGCGTGTCCCCCATCACTGCGTGAGCCACGGGAAAGCGGGCAACAGAGTCTTTACGCACGGAAAGCACCTGGCGCCTCACTGTGTGCACAGGGCATCTCACGCAAGCATCTCAGGCGAGACGAGTAAGGAACTGAAGTGGCTGACGTACTGACCGACGGGCAGCCCGAACCACCTCGGTCCGGGCAGGTCCAGATCACCGGACTACCCACTCAGGTCCGCCAGGACCTGACCCGCAGGCTGAGGCGGAACAAGCGTCCCTTCCGCGACGAGGACGTGCAGGTCGTCGAGTCCCCGCTGCTCCGGCGGGCGGTCGGCGCCTCGGCGCTCGGCAACTGCATGGAGTGGTTCGACTTCGGCGTCTACAGTTACCTCGCCGCCACCATCGGCAAGGTCTTCTTCCCCGGGGCGTCCCCTGCCGCGCAGGTGATCTCCTCCTTCGCCACCTTCGCCGCGGCGTTCGTCGTGCGTCCACTCGGCGGACTGGTCTTCGGGCCCCTCGGGGACCGCCTCGGCCGGCAGAAGGTGCTCGCCACCACCATGATCATGATGGCGGTCGGCACGTTCGCCATCGGCCTCATCCCCAGTTACGCCACCATCGGCATCGCCGCGCCGATCCTGCTGCTGCTCGCGCGCATGCTGCAGGGCTTCTCCACCGGCGGCGAGTACGGAGGCGCCACGACCTTCGTCGCCGAGTACTCGCCCGACCGGCGTCGCGGCTTCCTCTCCAGCTGGCTCGACTTCGGCACCTTCGTCGGCTACGCACTGGGCTCGGCCCTGGTCACCACGTTGAACCTCGCCCTCAGCGACGCACAGATGCTCTCCTGGGGCTGGCGGATCCCCTTCCTGATCGCGGGACCGCTCGGCGTGATCGGCCTGTACATGCGTCTCAAGCTGGAGGAGTCGCCCGCATTCCAGCAGCAGCTCGACGAGCACGAGCAGAGTCTCGCCAAGGAATCGGCGGGCACCGAGTTCAAGACCATCGTCAAGGACCACTGGCGGGCCCTGCTCATCTGCATGGGTCTGGTGCTGCTCTACAACGTCACCAACTACATGGTCACGGGCTTCCTGCCCACCTACCAGACCGAGACCCTCGGCCGCTCCAGCAGCTCCGCGGACGTGCTCGTGCTGGTGGGCATGGTGTGGATCGTGCTGCTGATCACCTTCCTGGGCCGGCTCAGCGACCACGTGGGCCGGCGCCCCCTCTACGGCTACGCGGCGGTCGGCATGATCGTGCTCGCCGTCCCCTCCTTCCTGCTCATCAAGATGGACGGGACATGGCCGCCGATCTTCGGCGTGCTGATCCTGTCCACGCTGCTGGCGTGCTTCGCCGCGCCGAGCGCCGCGACCCTGCCGGCGCTGTTCCCCACGGCCGTGCGGTACGCCGCGATGGGCATCGGCTTCAACTTCGCGGTGGCCGCGTTCGGCGGTACCACCCCGCTGGTCACGGAGGCGCTGGTGAGCATCACCGGAAACGACATGGTGCCCGCGTACTACCTCATGGCGGCCGGCGTCATCGGGCTGATCACGGTCCGCTACCTCCCCGAGAGCGCCCAGGTCTCCCTGCACGGCTCCCAGCCGATGGTGGGATCGAAGAAGGAGCGACGCGAACTGATCGCCACCTCACAGGAGTTGTACCGGGTCGGCCGGGAGACGTCCGGCCGCCGTTGACGCCTGCGGCCCGACCGGTGACGACCTGACGTATTCGGACGCGGGCTCTCCCTCGGAGGCTCCCGAGCGGTGGCGACCCGTCAGAGCGGCACGGCCGCAGCCTCGGCCCGCGGCTCGACCGGCCCCGACGTGAGCCCGGTCCCGACCGGACCGGGCGAGACGTCCGTGCGGCGTCAGGGCGTTTCGCGGAGGCCCTCGGACGCATCGGCCGATTGCGGCTCGGGGGCCGCCGGCGCAGGCGGCAGGGGCGGCAGGCCCGCCGCGAGGTCGGGGAGCAGCACCGGCTCCAGCCGCACCCGCTCCTGAACGGCGAGATACCGTTCCAGTCCCGGCGGCCGGTAGCGAGGGTCGCCGTCGCGGCGTTCCTTGGCGGGCACCGACAGGAACTCGTTGCCGTCCAACCCGCCTTCGGTGTTCGCCGCCTCGCCGAGCGGCCGGTGCAGCGGTTTGGCCAGCCGGTACAGACCCGTACGCGAGGAGTGCAGCGCGCCGAAGCCGTCCGGCCGTACCCGGAACTCGATGCTGTCCTCGGGCTTCATCACTTCGGGTCCGGCCTCGCTGAGCACGCCGGGGTCGAACTCCAGCCCGTGTCTGCGGGCCTGATCGACCATCCACAGCAGGGCGATGTCGGACAGGCCCGTTTCCTTGTAGCCGCCGCCGGCGTCGCAGTGCACTCCGGCGAACCAGACCTGCTTCAGTTCCTGGCCCGCACTGTCGGCGCCCGGCTGCTGGTGCCACAAGGTCGGCCGGAACGCCGAACGCTGCTCGTCGACGGCCAGAGCGTGGAAGGCGGCCCTGACCCAACTGCTCAACTCCGTGTCATGGAAAGCCCATCGGTGGTTGAAGCGGTTCACCGCCGGCTGGAGCCAGGCGGCGTCCGGGAGCGGAATGCCGAGAGCGCCGACGGTGTCCCACACCCCGATGAAGCGGATGTCCGTCTCGCGCGCGTAGGAGCGGCGGAACAGCGTGGCCGCCGCACCGTTGGGATGCTCGACCCGGTCCCGGTACAGGGACCATGCCTCCGGAATCCGGTCGGCGTGGTCCCGGCGCAGAATCCCGCTGTTGCGCAGCAGGCCCGCCAGACTGCGCGCGGTGAACGCGCCGCGGCTGAAGCCGAAGAGGAACAGCTCGTCGTCGGGCTCGTAGGTCTCGACGAGGAACCGGTAGGCGTCGATGACGTTCCGGGACAGGCCCATGCCGAACGCGCCCCCGCGCAGCCGGTCCCTCCGTTGGGTGCCGACACCGCTGTGGTAGTAGACGCGTTGCTCCTTGCCGGCGGCGAACCCCGGACGCACGGACAGGGCGACCTTGGCCACATTCGTTCGGCTCGGTTGGTCGGCGAAGTTCCAGGTGCCGTCGCAACAGACGACGAGGCGCTTGGCCATGACCACCTCCTGGCGAGAGCGCGGAGTGGTGTCCAGCACCACTTCCATGCTCGCACCACTCGGCGGGCCCCGCCATACCTCGGCATGCGGCATGCGGCGATCACCGACATGTCGACCGGCGCGTGGTGTGCGTCCTGCGAACCGCTCGGCCGCTCCTGGGACTTCGCGGGTCGAGAGCCGGTCCGTCCCGGTGGACGAGCCAAGGCGCGCCGAGACGCCGTGCTGCTGGACGTGCTCGGCGACGCGGGTCCGATCGACGCGTGCGAACGGCACCGGCCCCGACCTGGTCCGCCGAGCGGGAGAACAGCCGACGTCCCTGGCCGGATACGGTGAGTGGATGACCGAGAATCTGCCCGCCGACGTGGCCGCCGCGCTCAAGGCCATGCTGGACACGGAGCGTCCCGTTCATGTCGCGCTGCGAAGGCAGCTCCCGCATCTCAACGTCCTGTCGCGCTGCACCTGCGGTTGTGGCACCGCGTTCTTCGAGGTGCGCGCCGACGAGGCGGAGGCCGCGCCCACCGGCCCCGGCACCGTGGTGGCGGCGGCAGCGCAGTTCGTCACCGACGCGGGCGAGTATCCCGGCGAGGTCCTGGTCTTCACCCAGGGCGGCTACCTGTCGTGGCTGGAGGTCTGCTCGTGGAGCGACGACATCGAGGTGTCGCTGACCGCGGCGGGCATGTCGTTGCGGCCCTACTGACTTCCTGAGCTCCTCCTTCCTGAACTCCTGACTTCCTGACTTCCTGACTTCCTGAGGTCCTGAGCTACGTGTCCGCTGGGCCCGGTCCTGCTGACGTCCGCGAACCCCGGCACACACCGGGGTCCGTGGACGTCGCTCAGGGCAAGGCACAGGTCAGCACGTCGAGTCGGTCCGGGTGAGCGGCCCGAGCCGCCACGGCAGACCGTGGTGACCGCCGCTCGCCGTGCTCGTGAACACGTGGCACTTGCCGTTGCAGACCACCGTCGGGTCCTTGGCGCCCGCGACGGCGTGGGTCGCGTCCGGCTTCGGTGCGAATCAGCGGGCCGCAGGAACTCCAGCGCGCGTGGCCTTCTGCGCCGTGGGCGTGCCGCCCATGGCGGTCAGGGCAGCCCCGTAGGCGGACTTCTTGTTGCCGTTGCGGTCGAACAGCAGCGGATTCTCCCCGGAGCGCCAGGAGTCGCTGTCCCGGATGCCCCAGACGGTGATGCCGGTGCAGCGCGAGACGTTCATGCAGGCGCGCACGGTGTTCGTGTACGCGTTGGGCGACGCCTGCGCGATGTCCAGCTCGGTGAGCTGCACGTCCACTCCGAGGGCGGCGAAGTTCGACAGCGTCGTCTGGAAGTTTCCGGGAGGTCCGCCGGCGCCGAAGTGGGACTGGAAGCCGACGCAGTCGATCGGTACGCCGCGCGACTTGAAGTCGCGCACCATGCGGTAGACGCCCTGGGTCTTGGCGGAGTTCCAGTCCTCGATGCTGTAGTCGTTGTAGCAGAGCTTGGCCGCCGGGTCGGCCGAGCGGGCGGTGCGGAAGGCCTCCTCGATGAAGCCGTTGCCGAGCACGTCCTGGAACACCGAACTGCGGTGCTGGCCGCTGCCGTTGTCGGCGAAGGCCTCGTTGACCACGTCCCAGGCGTAGATGCGCCCCCGGTAGTGGTTGGCGACCGTCGTGATGTGGTTGTTCATGACGCTGCGCAGGGTGTTCGCGTCCCTGATGGACTGGACCCAGCCGGGCAGTTGGGAGTGCCACACCAGTGTGTGCCCGCGCATGCGCTGGCCGTGGGACGACGCGTGGCTGACGATCTGGTCGCCGGGGCCGAAGTTGAACGAGCCGCGGGAGCGTTCGGTCGTGTCCCACTTCATCTCGTTCTCGGGGGTGATCGCGTTGAACTCGCGGTCCAGGATCCTGGTGTACGTGCCGTCGCCGAGCCGGCCGGCGGCGACCGCGGCCCCGAAGTAGCGTCCGGACTGGGCGGCCTGCGCCCCGAGAGTGGAGGCCCGGACGGCGTCGGGCGAGTCGGGCGCCGCGGTGGCGGCCGCCGGTGTGGCCAGGGCGGCCACGGCCAGGAGCGGTAACAGCGAGGCTCGGCGCAGGCCGAGCGGCTTCAGCGGGTTCACGGTTCTCCTCGTACGGTCGGGTGCGGGTGGACGGTGCGGATGATGGTGCGGATGGACGGTGCGGTACGGGGGTGGGTTCAGGGGACGGACAGTTCGAACCGCGTGGCGCGGACCGAGCCGCCGAGCGTCCGGGTGGCGTGGTTGAAGAGGGCGAAGCGGTAGCCCATGAAGAAGCGCCAGTCGTTGCCCATGGAGAAGGCGGGCCCGAGGCGGACGAAGGCGGAGCCGTCGGTGCTGTAGGAGAACACCGCCGGCCGGGCCGAGCCGGGCCGGATGTCGGCGTTGGCGCGCAGCCGGACGCGGTTGCCGGCCAGCGGTGCGGAGGCGACCTCGACCCCGGTGCCGGTGGTGTTCCAACTTCCGTCCATGGTAAGTCCGTTGACCATCACCACCCGTGTCGCACCGCCGTCGCGCTTGACGCCGATCCAGGCGGAGGAGTCACGCAGCAGCGCGAGTCCGGCCCGGTCGCCGTCGCGCATCGCGGAGACGTCGAAGTCGATCGTGGCGGTGGAGGTCGGGCCCTGGATGCGGTGGGTGAGAGTGTTGCGGGCCCAGTAGAGGTCGGCGGTGACGGTCGCGGTGCGCAGGGTCAGCCCGTCGCCCACGGACCACTTGCTGGGGTCCGGGTTGTGGTTCCACTCCCACCTCGGTTTGAGCGTCGTGCCGTCGAAGGTGTCGACGCCGGTCATGGGGGTGACCTGGCGGGGCGGTGCGGGCAGTGCCGGCTGCGGGTAGGACGCGCCCCACCCGCCGTTGACCAGTTGGACGACGGGCCAGCCGTCCGAGGTCCAGGAGACGGGCGCGAGGACGGGCATCCGACCGCCCGGGTAGGCGTCGACGAAGGCGAGGTAGTACCAGGCGCCGCTCTGCGTCTGCACCAGTCCGCCCTGGTGCGGGACGCCGCCGCCGGGGATCGGGCCGCGCAGGTCGAGGAGGACCTGGCGCAGGGTGTACGGACCGAACGGACCGCCCGAGGACTTCAGGACGTACTGGCCGTTCGCGGGGCGCGTCAGGAAGATGTAGTACTGCCCGTTGATCTTGTAGAACCGGGAGCCTTCGAGGGCGCCGACGCTCGACGGCGTGGTGAACACCTGCTGGGTGCGGACCTGTCCGCGCCCGTCGGGCGAGAGCTGGGCCACGTTGATGGTGGTGTTGCCGTACGCCACGTACAGGGTGTCGTCGGTGTCGACGAGGAGGCCCGCGTCGTAGTACGGCGTGCTGATCGTCGTCAGCCGGCTCCAGGGGCCCTCGGCGGCGGTGGCCGTGTACACGTAGGTCCTGGCGAAGTCGATCTGGCCGAGCCAGTAGAAGGTCCGGTTGCTCGCCCGGTAGGCCAGCGACGACGCCCAGACGCCCCGGACGTAGCCACGGGCGCCGTTGAGGTCGTACTTGGCGCCGAAGTCGAGGGTGGGCACCGAGTGTCCGGCGATCTCCCAGTTCACCAGGTCGTACGAGCGCAGAACGGGGGCGCCGGGCGAGTAGTGCATCGTCGAGGCGGAGGCGTAGTAGGTGGCGCCGACCCGGATGACGTCGATGTCCGCGAAGTCCTGCCAGATCACGGGGTTGGTGTAGGTCGCTGCGGCGGCTCGGGCCGGGGTGAGCGGAAGCAGGGCGCCGGCGGCGAGACCGGTGGCGGTGGCCAGGACCCGGCGACGGCCTACGGGTTGATCAGGGCATGACATAGCCATGTATCGATCTCTCTGCGAAGGAGTGCTGGGGTGGGGGCGGTCCTTCGATGGTCGATATCGCGAACGCCAATCGATTTGCCGAGCAATCAGGATGATAGGAGGTCGACAGCTCCCGTCAATATGTGTCGCATGATTCGGTTCCTACTCCGAAATATTTCGGCGCTTGAGGGTCTTCAATGGTCGGCTCGTGGGGCCTGAATGCCCCGAGTGGCGGCCGTCCGGACGCTTCTGGAGAGCTGACCGGCCGTGAGGGCTTGACAGGCTGCGGAGTCTCTCTAGCCTCCGTAGGGCCAGCGATCCGAAATCGTATCGAAATTTCGAACGGTTTCCTTGGTGGCATATACATGCCATGTCTGAGTCCATGCGCTGGACATCCCCTGTCTGGCGCCGACAGGGGAGTCGCATGACGACGAGGCCGAGGTTCCACTTATGGGGCGCCGTGATCGCGGCGCTGCTCGTGCTGACCGCAGGAGGAGGGGTTCTGGGCAGCGCCCCGGGCGCGGACGCCGTGCTCACGGCCTCCGGCGCGCCGGCCGCGCACGGCGGCGCCGCCGCCCCCACCGCCGGATGCGGCAAGGCCCCCACCCTGACCAGTGGGACGTACACGATCCGGAGCAACGGCAAGAACCGCACCTTCATCCTGCGCGTCCCGGACGGCTACGACCGCAACCGCCCCTACCGGCTGGTGTTCGGGTTCCACTGGCTGGGCGGCACCGCCACCGACGTGTCGACGGGGCGGACCGTGGAGACGGGCGCCTGGGCCTACTACGGCCTCCAGCGCCTGGCGGGCAACAGCGCCGTCTTCATCGCTCCCCAGGGCCTCGACAACGGCTGGGCCAACGCCGGCGGTGAGGACGTCACCCTCGTCGACGACATCCTCAAGCGGGTCGAGTCGGACCTGTGCGTCGACACGACACAGCGGTTCGCCGTCGGCTTCAGCTACGGCGCCGCCATGTCGTACGCGCTCGCCTGTTCCCGGGCGACGGTCTTCCGCGCCGTGGCCGTCCAGAGCGGCGGGCAGCTCAGCGGATGCAGCGGCGGCACCCAGCCCATCGCCTACCTCGGCGTGCACGGTGTCAGGGACAACGTCCTCGGCATCGCCGGCGGACGGGGACTGCGCGACCGGTTCGTCAGGAACAACGGCTGCGCCGCCCAGAACCCGCCCGAGCCGGCGCAGGGCAGCCTGACGCATCGGATCACCGCGTACTCCGGATGCTCGGCCGGGCACCCGGTCGTCTGGGCCGCGTTCGACGAAGGTCACATCGCCGCCCCGCAGGACGGGGCCCCCGGCGACAGCGGCTCGCGGACCTGGCTGCCCGCCGAGGTGTGGAAGTTCTTCACGCAGTTCCAGACCTCCACCCCGCCGCCGGACAACGCGGACTGCCGGGTCAGCGGCGCCGTCAGCGCATGGAACTCCGGCCTGACCGCGAACCTCACCGTCACCAACACGGGCAGCGCCGCGATCGACGGCTGGTCGCTGGTCTTCACCCTGCCCGGCGGGCAGACCATCACCTCCGGCTGGAACGCCGCCTACGCGCCCTCGTCCGGCAGGGTGACGGCGCGGAACCTGTCCCACGACGCGATCATCGCACCCGGCGCGTCCGTGACCATCGGCTACCAGGCCACCCACACCGGCGACACCGCCGCACCGGACGCCTACCTCCTCAACGGCGTGACCTGCGCCGTCGCGGGCGTGCGGTAAGGGCGAGCACAGACGCCGGCGTCGGGAGCGACGCACTCGCCCCGCCGCATCCTGGGCGCGGAGGTCTCCTCGCCGGAACGGCGAGCGGCGCCACGCGGCCGCCCGGCGCCGTTCGCCTTCCGCGCCGGGCGCACCGCCGTCCCGTCGGCGCCGTGGCACCGCGGCGCCGCGGCACGGTGTCGCGGTGCCACGGCGCCGACGGTCATCCGGCCGAGGCGCGCGGCGCGCGTCCCACGGTCCCCTTCGCGGCGCGGGCGGCCAGCGCCTCCAGCAGGAGGTCGACGGCCTCCTCGAAGGAGCTGTTCCCCATGGTGTGCAGCGCCTGACGAACGGTGGTCAGCGCGGGATACGACGCCGGGTCGAGCTGCTGGTAGACCTGGTGCCACGCCCCGCGGTCGGCCTCGCGCTGCTGGGGCGGGAGCGCCTGGAACGCGGCGTCCATGGCGGCATGGCTGAGCACGGTGTCGATGAACGCCAGATACAGACGCGCCGCCTCGACGGGTTCGAAGCCCGCGGACAGCAGCAGGCTCACGCCGGTCTCCACGGCACGGATCTCGTTCTGCCGCCGTGTCACCCGATACGAGGCGAAAGCCGCCGCGCGTGGGTGCGCGAGGTACCCGGAGCGCACCCGCACCGCCATCTCGCGCAGGTCGGCCACCCAGTCGCCCCGCGGGGCGAACCCCGCCATGGCGTCGCCGATGATGCGGTCGGCGACGGCCAGCACCAGATCATCGGTGCCGCGGAAGTAGCGGTAGAGGGCGCTGGGATCGCAGCCCAGGGCGGTGCCGAGCCGGCGCACGCCGAGCGCCTCCGGTCCGTGCTCGCCGATCAGCCGCAGCGCGGTCTCCACGATCAGGTCCTCCGACAGCACGACCCCCGAGCGGGTGGGCCGACGGCGTCTGCGCTCCTGCGGGACACGAGTGGTCATACCGCGGCTCCAGTCGTTGCGGGCGGTGTGGCGGCGTCCCAGCAGTGAAGATGCCCCCGCGGTCTTATGTCAACAGGATTGACGCAATGCGAAGGTCAGGTGTTCCATCACATCCCGCGCGGCTCTTCCCTCTTCCTCCCTCTCCGCGAGGAGCCTTCCATGTCATCCACTCCCTTGCGCCGTTCCCTGGGCGTCGTCGACGGCGTCGCGATCGCGGCCTCCAGCACGGCCGCCACCACCAGCATCGCCATCGGCATGGGCACGATCGCCACGATCGTGGGGCTGCAGGCGCCCGCTCTGTTGCTTCTCGCCTTCCTGCCCGTGCTGGGCATCGCCACCGCCTACGCCCGCCTCAACCGCTCGGAACCCAACTGCGGCAACGGCTACACCTGGGTCGGAAAGACCCTCGGGCCCTGGCCCGGCTTCCTGACCGGGTGGGTCACCGTCGTCGGATCGGTCATCTTCTGCGCCTACACCAGCGCGGTCATGGGATCGGTCGTCCTGATCTTCGCCAACAGAGCCGGCCTGCACACGGTGGCGGGCGTCGCCCTCGATCCGTCGTCCACCGGTGTCACCACGGCCGTCGGACTCGTGCTGCTCCTCGGCCTCACCGCTCTCGCCGTCACCGGGACGCGTGCCACCACCCGATTCCAGTCCGTGCTGCTGGTCTTCGAGTACACCGTGCTGCTGGGCTTCTGCGGCTGGGCGCTGATCACCGGCGAACAGTCCTTCTCGCTCTCCTGGTTCAACCCCTTCGAGATCGCCGACGGCACGGCCTTCGCCCAGGGCCTGGTCCTCGCGGTGTTCTTCTTCTGGGGCTGGGACGCGGCGTTCAGCGTCAACGAGGAGACCAGGAGGCCGGGCGACGCGGCCCGCGGCGGCCTGATCGCCCTGTTCGCGATGCTCGGGCTGTTCCTCTTCGGCTCGGTCGCCTTCCAAAGGGAGATGAGCCTGACCGAACTCATCAAGAACGGCCCGCAGGCCCTGCCCTACCTCGGTGAGAAAATCGCCGCCGAACCCTGGGCCACCCTGCCCGTGATCGCCCTGATGTTCTCCGCCGCCGCCTCGGTCCAGTCCACGCTGATCCCCACGGCCCGCGGCCTGCTCGCGATGGGCCGCGACCGCACCATGGGACCGCTGTGGACCCGTGTCCACCGCCGGTACGGCACCCCCGCCGCGGGAACCGTCGTCGTCCTGACCATCGCCGTCGTGATCGCTCTGCTCGCCGTCGCCATCCCGCGGCTGAGCGACATGCTGCTGGCCGCCGTCAACTCCATCGGCCTGCTCGTCGCCCTCTACTACGGCCTCACCGCCATCGCGTGCGCCGTCCGCTTCTGGCCCGACCGCCGTGAAGGGTTCCGCACTGCGCTGCTCGCCGTGGTCGTCCCCGCCGTCTCCGGCTCGGTGCTGCTGGGCCTCGGCGCCTACCTCGGCTACTCCTACCTGACCAAGAGCGACCACTTCGCCCTCAGCCCCGACAACGGCTGGTTCATGTTCTCGCTGCCCGCCGTCATCGTGCTGGCCGGCCTGGGCATGGCCGCGGTCGCCAAGTACGTCCGCCGCTCCCCGTACTTCGCCACGGGCCGCGGCACCGACGCCGAGGCCATCGCCCTGCCCATGGACCGCGCCGCCGTCTGAGCCCGCCCGCCCCACTTCGGTTCCCCCTCCCAGGAGTTCATCCCATGCCGCAGTCCCGGGCCACGGGCCCCGCCGACCTCGTCCTCACCGGCGGCCCTGTCCACACCGTCGACCCGGCCCGCAGCCGCGCCACCGCCGTGGCCGTGCACGGCGGGCGGATCACGGCCGTCGGCCACGACGAGGTGCACGCCCTGATCGGGCGGGGCACGGAGGTCGTCGACCTGGCCGGAAAACTGCTGATCCCCGGCTTCCAGGACGCCCATGTGCATCCGCAGGGCGCGGGCCTGGAACTCGGCCTGTGCCACCTCGCCGACACCGTCGACCCCGCCGAGTACCTGCGGCGGATCAGGGCGTACGCGGACGACAACCCGGACGCCGAGTGGATCACCGGCGGCGGCTGGTCCCTGGAGGCGTTCCCCGGCGGCGCCCCCACCGCGGCGGCCCTCGACGCGGTCGTCCCCGACCGGCCCGTCTTCCTGCCCAACCGCGACCACCACGGCGCCTGGGTCAACACCCTCGCGCTGCAACGGGCCGGCATCGACGCCCGCACCGCCGACCCGGTCGACGGCCGCATCGAACGCGACGCCGAGGGCCGTCCGACGGGCATGCTCCAGGAGGGCGCCGTCCACCTCGTGGGCCGTCTGGTGCCCGTCCCCACGCCCGGGGAACAACTGGCCGCCCTGCTGCGCGCCCAGGCCGTGCTGTACTCCCACGGCGTCACCGCCTGGCAGGACGCCATCGTCGGCGCCTACGCCAACATGACCGACCCGGCGCCCGCGTACCGCACGGCCCAGGACCGGGGCCTGCTCACCGCCCGCGTCGTCGGGGCGCTGTGGTGGGACCGCGAACGCGGCGCCGAGCAGATCCCCGAACTCATCGCCCGGCGCGAGGAGTTGAGCACCGGCCTGTTCCGTGCCGGCACCGTGAAGATCATGCAGGACGGCATCGCCGAGAACCACACCGCCGCCATGCTCGACCCCTATCTCACCGGCTGCGGCTGCCCCTCGGACGGCAGCGGCATCAGCTTCGTCGAACCCGGCGAGCTGAAGAAGTACGTCACCGAACTCGACGCGCTCGGCTTCCAGGTCCACTTCCACGCCCTCGGCGACCGCGCGGTACGCGAGGCGCTCGACGCCGTCGAGACCGCCCGTTCCACCAACGGTCACCACGACACCCGCCACCACCTGGCGCACCTCCAGGTCGTCCACCCGGATGACGTACGCCGCTTCCGGGCCCTCGGCGCCACCGCCAACCTGCAGATGCTGTGGGCCGCCCACGAGCCGCAGATGGACGAACTCACCCTGCCCTTCCTCGGCCCCGAACGCGGCGCCCGGCAGTACCCGTTCGGCGATCTGCTGCGGGCCGGAGCGACGCTCGCCGCGGGCAGCGACTGGCCCGTCAGCAGCCCCGACCCGCTCCAGGCCATCCATGTCGCGGTCAACCGGCGCTCCCCGGACGCCCCCGACGGAACCCCCGCCTTCCTGCCCGGCCAGCGCCTCGACCTCGGAGCCGCCCTCGCCGCGTACACGGCGGGCAGCGCGTACGTGAACCACCTCGACGCCGACACCGGCAGCATCACCGTGGGCAGGGCCGCCGACCTCGTCGTCCTCGACCGCGACCCGTTCACGGGACCGGCCGAGGAGATCGCGACCACCCGGGTCCTGGAGACCTTCGTGGAAGGAGCACGCGTCCACGCGGCCCCCGACGCCTGAGGACGTCACGAGGTCTCCGGCTCGGCCGGCGCATCGGCGACCCGCCGGCCGCACGTCCTTCGGCCGCCGTTCAGGGACCGTAGGGGCGCGGGTGGAGGCACGTGACGTCCCCGCCGCCCCGCTCGATCAGGGCGTGAACCGCCGCTCGCTCCGCGCCGGCGAGGCGCTGCACGTACGCCATCCCGTCGAGATGATCCAACTCGCGCTGGAGAACGCGGGCGAGGACCTCGTCGGCCCGGACGGCGACCGGTCGGCCGTCGAGCGGGGCGGCGACGACGGTGACGACCTCGGGCCGGACGACGTCCGCTGCGATCCCCGCGACGCGCAGCGACGGACAGCCCTCGCCGTAGGTCCACGTCCCGTGCGACCGGATCGCCCTCGGGATGCGGGGCGCGTCACGGTCTCGACCCGGCGCCATGCCGTCCGGCCGTCATGATCCGTCCTGCGCGCCGTCGTCGCCGAGCGCGGCCCGCAGCCGACGCACGAGGTCGTCGGGCCAGCCGAACCTGGCCGCCTGCCGGTCGAGGGTCGTCAGACCGTCGGACCGCTGCTCCTCACTGGCAGACTGCCCGCACATCTGCATCAACCGCACGCTCAGCTCCGGCTGTTCCTGGAGCGCCGCGCCCAGTGCGCCGTAGAACCACGCCACCTCCGACCGGGGGGCGAGGGCGAGCCTCGCCAGCGCGGTGTCGAGAAGCGCGCCGCCGTTGCCGTCGCTGAGGAACTCGCGCATCAGGTCGTACATCCGCACGGGCTCGGTCATACGGCGGACGGTCGCTTCCGTGCCGTCCCGCAACGCCATCTCCACGAGGTACAGATGGCCCTCGTAAGGGTTGAGCGTCTGCGTCATCCGGCAGGCGACGACCAGCAGGGCCTGGGCCTCCTTGGTGACGATCGTGCGCGCGTTGAGCCTGAAGAAGGCGGTGCCGGTGACCTCTCCCCGCGTCCTCGTGACGTCGACCCACTCGTTCAGCGTGTCGGCGACGAACGCGAGCCGGCGCAGCGGCGGAACGTCACGCGCTTCGAACGGCGGGATCGTCGAGGGATCCCGGCGGATCTCGTCCTGGACGGCCTCCATCTGGCTGAGCACCAGCTCCGGATATCCGGCCGAGCGGGTGGCCAGGAAGTCGACCCCCTGCTCCGCGCTCTCCAGCTGCCCGAACTCGTTCAGCTGGTCCGGAGTGAGGAAGACGGTGATCTTGCGGCCGACCCTCTCCTCCAGCCTGCTCATGATCCATCCGAGGAGGAAGTCCCGTTCCGCCTCGGACGACCAGGCCAGACCGGCGCCTTCCAGGTAATCCGTGCCGATCTTCATCGCGGGGCGCGGCCCGGGCGCGGCGTCGCCGGTCGCACGGTGACCGGCCGGCAGCAGACGCTCGACCAGCTCGCGGTCCGCACGCGAACTGCCCAGCAACCGGAACAGCGTGCCGTACACGGCCGGCTCGTCGTCCAGCAGCCCCACCAGCCGGTCGGCCAGTTCGACGACGCCCTTGTCGCCGAGCAGCAGGGTCATGCGGGAGTCGGTGAAACGGGAGACTTGATCCGACAGCTCCGAGTCGAGACGCGCCGCCGCGTCGGGTGCCACGTCGCCCAGCGCGATGACGGCCAGTGCCCGGTCCTCCTCGGGCAGATCACTGTCCTGCGCGATGTCGACGAGCGCGTTCTGCCCCTCGGAACCGGCGGTCGTGAGGTCGGCGATGAACTGGCTCTGCACCTCGTCGGGGTCGTTCGAAGCAGCGCTGCGCGCAAGCAGCGCACGCGCCGCGTCCCGTGCGCCCGGGACTTTGCGCGCCAGCATGGCGGTGATCAACTCGCCCTGGAACTGATGCCGAGGGTCGGGTTCGGTGGCGAGCGCGTCCAGCACGTCGTGCGGCACCGACAGGTATCCGCGGTGCAGCAGACTCGTCGCGACCCGACTGCGGATCCAGGAGGGCGCGCCGGTGTCGGCGACCAGTTCCGCGGCCAGCTCCAGACACTCGCCCACCTCGACCAACGCGATGATGGGTCGCATCTTCAGCTCGATGGGCAGCGCGGAACGGACCTGCCGGAGCAGTTCCTCTACGCCGACGCCGCCGACTTCGGCGATGGAACCGGCCAGCCTCCGCCGCTGGTCCCAGTACACGTCGCCGCGTTCCAGCATGGCCACCGCGCGCGGCACGACGGCCGTCTGACCGCACCGGATGAGCGCCTCCACCAGGGGTACGCGCTGCGCGGCCGACAGGTTGGGGTCGTCGAAGAGCTTCAGCCCCAGGGGAAGCACGTCGTCCTCTCCCACGGAGAGCAATTCGGCTATCAGCGCGGCTCTCACCCCCCAGGAGGTCAGCGGGGTCCCGGCCAGCTTCTTGGCCAACCGGATCCGCTGCTCGCCGCCCGCGTGGACCACCGCCGAACCGACGGCCGCACGGATGGTTCCGTGCACGCGCTGGTCGCGCAGGATCTGAAGCGCCAGATCGCCGCCCACGCGGCTCTCGACGGGCACCGCGCCGACGAGCAGTTTCAGCTCTCCGACCGTACGCGCGCCCTTGATGGCCGCGAGCAGGGCGGCCAGTCCGGCGGCGTCCTCGACGAGGACCGCCGATCTCGCGCACCAGGCCCGGTAGGCGGCCGGAATGCCGGAGTCCGTGAGTGACGCCCGGACGATCTCCAGGCCGGTGTCGTCACCCGTCTCGGCCAGTGCGGAGGCGATCTTCATCCGGGCGGCCACCCCGGGATCGTCTCCCAGCAGCGCGTGCGCGGCGTCCACGGCCTCCGTCAGCCGCGCACGGACGAGGTCGCCGAGGTGGACCAGAGCGCGGTCGCGGTCGAACGGCCGCCAGCGCCGCGCGGCGACGAGCACCCGCGACACCACACGTTCGCGCAGCTCAGGACGGACCCGTGCGCCGGCCGCCGCCAGACACCGGCTTGCCAGGAAGGTCTGCTCGAACCAGGCGTCCGACGGCGAGTCGACGAGCAGGGCGACGAGCGTGTCCGGCTCCGTCATCAGATCCGCGGTCAGCGGCCACACCTCCTGCCAGGACGCGTCGAACCAGCGATGGGCCTCCACGACCTCCCGCAGCTCGGCCTCCTCCAGCGCCGCCACGTGGGCCGCCGCGCAGAACTCGCCCAGGACGGGGTGGACGAACCGGAGCGCCGGTTCGCCGCTGTCGGAGACGTCATGGGCGAGGAGACCGTCGAACATGTACTCCCAGATCAGGGGGTCCCGGCCGGGCGGCCTGATTCTGTCGGCCGCGGTGGGGCGCAGGCTGTGCCAGGCCCACCAGCGAGCCTGCGCCTCGGACTCGGCGAGCGCGTACCGCGGGTGCTCGCGCAGGGCGGCGGCGAGTTCCGCACGGGGGAAACGGTCGACTCTCGAACGCCAGGGCCGGCCGAGCCGTCCGACCGCGTCGGCGAGGATGTTCAGCCTCAGCTTCGGCTCGGGCGGATTGTCCGGGTCCACCGCCTGCTGGCCCGGGTCGCGCCACCGTCCGGACAGCGCGCCCAGAATGACCGACTGGTAGATCTGCGCCCGGGTGGTCGGCAGCACCCGCACCTGATCACCCTCGGCGGCCAGGCTGCACAGGAACGCCCCCAGAAGCGGGACCCTGGCCAGATCGCGGAGCTCGGGACGGTCCAAAAGCTCGGCCTCAAGCTCCTCGCCGCGCGTCGTGTCGCCGGAGAACCAGCCGCGGGCGAACGCGAACACCTGCCCCGCGGAGAAGCCGATGACCTCCGCGTGAAGGCAGCCCCCGAGGCTGGACGTATGGGTGCGCAGCTGGCTGTAGGGCCGGGAGGTGACCAGGAGCCGGTTGTTGTGCTCGACGAGGATGGGCAGCGCCTGACGCACCTTCTCCCAGTCGGCCGTGCCCACCTCGTCCAGCGCGTCGAGGCACGACACCAGCCTGCCGTCCGCGTGGGCGAGGCGGACCACCGCGTCCAGGGACGTGCCGTCCAGCGAGTCGGCCTCCTGCCGGACGGACATGACCAGGGCGTCCAGAACGCCGTCATGGGTGACATGGTCGGGGAGCAGCCGGCCCAGCGCCGCGCAGTCCACCAGGATCGGGACGGGGACCGACGCCCACGCGTCCGCGTCGTCGGCGAGTCGGCTCAGCGCGTCGCCGGCGATCGTGTCGGCATGCGTGTTCAGCAACCACGACTTGCCATGGCCGGGCATACCGCGCAGGACGACCGCCCGCCAGCTCGCCCGCAGCGGCGACCAGCGGATGACCCCGTCGAAGCCCACGTCGCGTGGCCCCATCTCGTCGAGGGAGCCGTCGCCGCGCCCCGCCGCGGAGTCGCGCGCATCGAGCGGCAGCACCCGCACGGAGGGGATCTGGTGGATGTCGGGCCTGCTGCCGCCAGGGGGAAGGATGGCCGGCCGCCGGCCGATCGCCCGCTGCACCAGTCGCAGGAACGCCGCCGTCGCCCGGGCCGGGTCCGTCGTCTGCGAGTCGTTCAGCCGGGCGAACTCCCACCGCCGGTCGGAGTAGTGGAAGCGCTCGTTCGCCGTCCACAGGTCGGGGTACCGGTCGCGCAGGACGGAGACTCCCACGGCCACCCCTCCCAGGGCGATCGGCCCGGTGCGCTGCCCTTTGATCACCGCGACGACCCGTCCGGCGGCCACGTCGAGGAGCGGGCCGCCGCTGAACCCGTCGTCGACGACGGAGTCCTTGCACTTGAACACGGTGACGCTGCCGATCGGGCGGGCCGACTCCAGTTCCAGGCGCACGCTGTCGGGCGCATGGCCACCGCTCAGGTCCCGGGTGTAGCCCTCGCCCAGCACCTTCGCGCCGGCTCTGCCGTCACCGAGCAGCACACACGGATGTCCGGGCGCCGCGTTCGCGTCCAGGCGCAGAAGGGCGAGGTCGGGCAGGTCCCACTGTCCGTCGTCGAGGGGGCCCCGCGGGTCCTTCCACTCGACGTCGAGCACGTCGACCGGGCTCCCCTTCCAACGGACGGTGATCCCTTCGCCCGCCGCGTCGACCACATGGGCCGCCGTCACCACCGTCCCGGGGGCCGCGAAGAACCCCGATCCGGCCGGGTTCCCGTGCTCGTCGCACACCAGGACCGTGCAGTCACGCAGGAGTTCTTCGAGGTGGGCGGTCATGACGGACACGTCCCCTCGTACGCCCGCCCCCGCGCCGGTTCGGCAAACGCCGACGCCCCGGTCACCGCTCCGTCTCCCCGCCGCCGGCGACGGGCCTGCGGAAGGCGGCGTCGCGGAAGACCGCGCGGTCGCCGCCGTGGGCGCCCGCCGTGTCGGGGCGCGGGAGGGGGCGGCCATGATCCCGGACGGAGTCGGCGCCCGAGCCGGCGGAGCCGCCGCGCGGCCGGTGCCTGCGCAGGACGGCCGCCGCCACCCTCGCGGCGTTCTCGGCGGCCCGCCGCTGGGAGCCCGAGGAGTCCGCCCTGTGTTTGCCGGCGTCGGCGTGGTCGCTGACGCCGCGGATGACGAGGGCGTCCAACTGGCCGTTCAGGTGGGCCGCGTGGGCCGCGCCGGAGCCCTCCATCTCGATGGCGCAGGCGTCGTTGTAGTGCTCGCGGATGTGCTCGGCGTACCCGGACCTCTCGTCGGCGAGGACGACGTCGCCGCACGCGATCGGCTTGAGGTGCACCCGGAGGTCCCGCATCTGCCGCAGTGCGGAACGCGCCGCCTGCACCAGTCGGTGCGAGCCGGGCCAGCTCTGGGGCCGCGCCCGGAACCCCTGGGGGGTCTCCTTGCCGCCGTGGACGGCGTACACCTTCGTGCCCACCACGACGTCGCCGATCTCCATGTCGTCCTTGAGGCCTCCCGCGACCCCGACGAAGAGCAGCGCCTCGGGGCGGAGCCAGCCGACGATCTGCGTGGTGAGCGCCGCGGCCGTCATGGCCCCTTCGCCCAGCTCCGCGATCGCCACGTCCCAGGGCGAGCCGTCGAGCGGACCGCGCTCGATCCGGGTCCCGTCGTCATGGACGAGTTCTTCGGTGCGTCCCAGGTGGGCGCGCATGGCGTCGTACTCCACCGGGAGGGCCATGAGGACGAGTGCGGTGGGACGGGTGTCGGGCATCCGCCCAAGGTACTGCCAACTCACCGCCGTAAATACGGGATTGAGCGTGTTTAAAGAGGAAATCGTCGTCTCCGGGGGATGCGGTGGGACACGGTGGGGGACTGGCGTCCCGGGGCGTCCGGCCGGCGGGAGGCGCCCGTCGGCGACCGGCTCGTGCCGTGACGTCGGCCCGTCGTCGACGGCGTGGAATTGTTGGGGGGCCGGACGGGTTGTACGCGCTGTAGCGACAGAGGCCGAGGGGCCGAGGGTGTGCGCGAGAGCGCAGAGCGGCCGGGTCACCGGCACAGGGTGGCCGCGGCCACGGAACGGAAGGAGCCGACATGGCAGCGCAGACGCAGAGGGCCGTGCTCGCGGGGGGATGCTTCTGGGGGATGCAGGACTTGATCCGCCGGCTCCCGGGCGTCACGGCGACCCGGGTCGGATACACCGGGGGCGACGTGCCGAACGCGACGTACCGTGACCACGGCACGCACGCGGAGGCCATCGAGATCCACTTCGACCCCCGGCAGACCGACTACCGCGCGATCCTGGAGTTCTTCTTCCAGATCCACGACCCGAGCACCAGGAACCGTCAGGGCAACGACATCGGCCTCAGCTACCGCTCCGCGATCTACTACGTGGACGACGAGCAGAAGCGGGTCGCCGAGGACACCATCGCGGACGTGGACGCGTCCGGGCTGTGGCCGGGCAAGGTCGTCACCGAGGTCGAGCCGGTCGGCCCCTTCTGGGAGGCCGAACCCGAGCACCAGGACTACCTGGAGCGCTACCCCGACGGCTACACCTGCCACTTCCCCCGCCCGGGATGGCGTCTGCCGGTGCGCTCGGAGGGCTGAGCCCCCCTTCGCCGGTGGTGTGGGACGGGATCCCCGCGAGCCGTGATCGCGGCCTCGGGGAGGTCGTCCCCGGCCCGTCCGGAGGCGGTCCCCCGACCCGTCCCAGGGGTTCCCCGCCCTCCCGGGGGTTCCGGCGTGTCTCTCCGGCGGTGTGATCACGGGACGGCGGCCTCGGCGGACGCCGGCCGGTCCGTGGTCGACCCCCCTGGGAGCTCTGCACGAGAGGGACCGTGAGGAGGCCGCGGCGCGTGCTCGATGCGGTCGGCCCGTCCCGGAGGGTGGCGAACCGTGGCGTCCGCCGTGGCTCCGTCTCAGCCCTGGAAGCCCTGGGCGGTCAGGATCTCGTCGATGCGGGTGCGGTGGGCCTTCTCCCAGTCGTCGAGGGTTTCGGCGGCCTCGGCGGCCAGCTTGGTCCGGGCGGCGGCCAGCGCGTCCTGGGCGCGGGCGGCGGGGACGACGACCACGCCCTCCTCGTCGGCGACGACCACGTCACCGGCGTTCACGGTGACTCCGCCGCACCGCACCGGCTCGTTGAGCGGCTCGACCGCCTTCTTGCTTCCGGGAACGGGGATCACCCCTCGGGCGAACACGGGGAAGCCCAGGTCCCGGACCTCGGCCAGGTCGCGGATGAGCCCGTCGGCGACGAAGGCCGTGACGCCCCGCCGCTGTGCCACGGCGCACACGTTGCCGCCGGCCAGCGCGTAGTCCAGGTCGCCGGACTCCACGACGATGATCGCGCCCGGTTCCGCGCGGTGGATGGCCGCGTGCAGCATCAGATTGTCGCCGGGCGGGCACCGCACCGTGAACGCCGCTCCGGCCACGCGCGGCACCGGCGACCACAGTGGGCGCATGCCGATGTCCATGACCTGTGCGCGGCCCACGACGTCGGCGAGGGTGGTGACCGGGATCTCCGCGAACGCGGCGGCGGCCGTTCGAGGGGCGTCCGTCATGTCCTGTCTCCTTCAGTGTCGGGGCCGGGGCGACGGGGTGGATCGCACCGCTGCCGGCCGTCTGGTCGCACCGACGATGCTGCCAGCCGCGGTGGACCGAAGGAAAGCGATCAAGGAGCCGGTTTCGCGCCGCCCGGTGAAGCCTCGCGGCGGCCGGAACCGGGAGACGGAAGCCGCCATATGCCGTGCAGCGGGGCGGCGTTGCCGTCGGAGCGACATGAACTGCCGCGCCACTCCGACGGCAACGGCACGCTACGGACGGTCGTACGGGCGGGTCATGATCTCCATGTTGTGGCCGGCCGGATCGGCGAAGTAGGCGCCACGGCCGCCGAACAGGCGGTTGACCCGCCCCGGTTCGGTCTGACCGGGGTCCGCGTAGTAGGTGACTCCCACCGCTTCCAGACGAGCGATCATGGAGTCGAACTGCTCGTCGGGCACGAGGAACGCGTAGTGCTGCGCCTGGATCGGCTCGTCGCGCTTCTCGTAGTAGTCGAGCGTCACGCCGTTGCCGAGGTCGACGGGCAGGAACGGCCCGAACGGGGCGCCGACTTCGAGGCCCAGGACCGCGGCGATGAACTCGGCCGACAGCCGCCGGTCGTGGGCGTACACGGCGGTGTGGTTCAGCTGGACGGCGACGGCCGGCCGCTCCGGCCGGTACGGGTACTGCGGGGCATGGGACATCGGTGGTGTGTCTCCGGGTCTTGGATCCGCTGGGGTGGGGCGCCGCGCCGCAGCAGGGCGCCGGGAACAAGGACACGGAGTCGGGGCGGGGCTCTTGCCCGCCTCGCGCTCACGCCGAGGCCGGGAACCTCACTCGTGCATGGCGCATGGCCGACCCGGCAGTCACCCCACCGACCTTAGTGACCGTCACGGGCGGGGGCAACGCCGTTCCCGCTCGGCGCGGGCAGGCGATGCGCGTTCTGTCGTTCGGAGGCCAGGAAGACTTCGGCGCGCTGAACCGCCGCCCGTCGTGGGATGACGGCGCCTCCACGAACACCGGGTCGACCGGGCGCGCACCGCCGGATCCCGGCCGCACCTCGCGGTCGAAGGCGCCCGCGCGCAGAGCCGGTTCTCCCACACGCCGGCATCAGCGTGTGGCAAGGGGCCCGCCCTCGATCCAGGTCGTCGACCGCGATCCCGCGCGACCCGATCGCCTCCGGATCCTCCGCACCGGCCGAGGGCGACGCCGAGTCGGATCCTCTGCGCGGGCCGCGACCGCAGGCTCAGGCCTCCTGAAGCACGGCGACCGGGAGTTCGCCCGAGCCACGGACGATCAGCCGGGTGGGGACGGTGATGGTGCGGGCCCGGGAGCGGTCGCCGTCGAGCCGGGCCAGTGCGGTGGTCGCCGCTGTGCGGCCGAGTTCCTCCGGGTCCTGGGCCACGACGGTCAGCGCCGGTTCGAGGGCCTCGGCGAGCGCGACGTCGTCGAAGGCGACGACGGCGACGTCCTTGCGTCCGCTGCGGGCCAGTTCGGCCACTATGCCCAGCGCCATGATGTTGTTCCCGGCGAAGAGCGCCGTGGGCGGATCGGGCAGGGCGAGGAGCCGGGCGGTGGCGGCCTCGGCGCCCTGCTGGTCGTGGGCGTTGGTGACGAGCGTCCTGTCGTGGGGGATGTCGGCTTCCTGCAGAGCCGAGCGATAACCGGCCAGACGTTCCCGACGGGTGTACAGCTTCGGCGGCAGGTCGCCGACGAAACCGATGCGCCGGTGGCCGTGGGCGACGAGGTGCGCGATGCCGTCGTGGGCTCCGGCACGGTTGGAGCTGACGATGCTGTCCGTGGCGAGCCCGACTCCGGGCCGGTCGAGGAAGATGACCGGCAGCCCCGCCGTGCGGTGGGACTTGAGGTGGGAGTGGTCGGCTCCGACGGACGGCACCACGATGAGGATGCTGACGCGCCGGGCCAGGAACTTGTCCGTCAGGGCGCGTTCACGGTCGGGTTCGTCCGCGGAGGAGCCCATGAGCAGGGTCAGTCCCCGCTCGCGGACCGTGTCCTCGATGGAACGCGCGACGGCTCCGAAGAAGGGGTTGGCGAGGTCGGGGATGACCAGGCCGATGGTGGTGTCGGGGCCGCCTACGCGGATGTTGCGGGCCATGAGGTTCGGCTGGAAGCCGAGCTTGGCCACGGCGGCCAGGACCTGTTCCCTGGTCCGAGCGGAGGCGGGTCCGTCCTCGTTGAGGACTCGGGAGACCGTCTTGGCGCTGACGCCCACTTCGCGGGCGACGTCGGCCAGGGTGGGGCGGCGGTTCGCTGCCATGGAGGAAACCGTCTCCTGAGGGCTCTCCGTTCCGGCCGCGGCCTCGGCCGGAACTGTGAGAGCGGGTCGAACTGTCAGGTGGCCTGGACTCCGGCGGCCTTGGCGGCCTCGGAATCCGCTACGACAGTATCTCCGGCCGCGTCGACGGTGAGTGCGCCGGTCATGATGGCGACGACCTCGGCCATGGAGTAGTCGGACGGCTTGATCACGGCGGCGCGTCGGCCCAGCCGGTGCACATGGATCCGGTCGGCGATCTCGAAGACATGCGGCATGTTGTGGCTGATCAGCACGACCGGCATGCCCTTGTCGCGGACCCGGCGGATGAGGTCCAGGACCTGACCCGACTCCTTGACGCCGAGGGCGGCGGTGGGTTCGTCCATCACGACGACGGACTGCGCCCAGGCGACGGAACGGGCGACCGCGACGGCCTGGCGCTGTCCGCCGGAGAGCGTCTCCACCGACTGGGTCAGCGAGCGCAGACCGATCTTCAGGTCGGCCATGTGCTCCGCCGCCTCCTGACGCATGCGCTTCTTGTCGAGCATGCGGAAGACGCTGCCGAGCACTCCCGGCCGGCGCAGTTCGCGGCCGAGGAACATGTTCGAGGCGATGTCCATGGAGGCGGCCACGGCCAGGTCCTGATAGACCGTCTCGATACCGTGGGCGCGTGCGCTCTGCGGGCCCGAGAAGGTGATGGGCTCCCCATGGAGGCGTATCTCGCCCGCGTCGGGGGCCACCGCGCCGGTGAGGGCCTTGATGAGGCTGGTCTTGCCGGCGCCGTTGTCGCCGATCACGGCGAGGACCTCACCGGGCATCAGGTCGAAGTCGGCGCCGTCGATGGCGGTGACATGTCCGTACCGCTTGACCAGACCGCGGGCCTGCAGCACGGGCGTGGGGGAGGAGGGGGCGCTCATCGGGCCTTCTTCCGGGAGATCTGGTCGACGGTCACCGCGAGGATCACCAGGATGCCGGTGATCAGGGTCTGGTAGATGGAGGCGACGCCCATCAGCTGCAGGCCGTTGCGGAACACGCCCACGATGAGGACGCCGATGAAGGTGCCGAGGACCGAGCCGCGGCCGCCGAAGAGGCTCGTGCCGCCGAGCACCACCGCGGTGATGCTGTCGAGGTTGTCGGTCTGACCGGCCTGAGGGTCGCCGACCCCGGTGCGGGAGATGAGCAGCAGGGCGGCGATGCCGTAGAGGAGGCCGGCCACCGTGTAGATGCCGATGGTGAGGCGGGAGGTGCGGATGCCGTTCAGCCGGGCGGCCTCGGCGCTGTTGCCCAGGGCGTAGACGTGCCGGCCCCAGCCGGTGCTGCTCAACGCGTAGGCGAGGAGGAGGAAGAGGCCGATGGTGACCAGGGAGCCGTACGTGATGTCCGTGTGCCCCATCGGGAAGGTCTCGCCGAGCGCGGTCAGCGGGCCGGGCAGGCTGGTGACCGTCTGCTCCGCCGAGTAGATGTGGGTCAGCGCGAACGCCACGTTGAGCATGCCGAGGGTCACGATGAAGGGCGGCAGCGGGATCTTCTGCACGAGGAACCCGTTGAGCAGCCCGAAGCCGCCGCAGACGGCCAGCCCGAGCGCGATCGCCACGAGCGGCGGAACGGAGCCCTCGGCCGCCGTCTTGGCGATCACGATGCTGCCGAAGGCCATCACCGCCCCGCACGACAGGTCGATCCCCGCCGTGAGGATGATCAGGGTCTGCCCGATGGCGAGGGTGCCCACGACCATGACCTGCTGCACGATCAGTGAGAAGTTCCCGCCGGTCAGGAACTGGTCGGTCGAGAAGGAGAAGAAGGCGCAGGCCAGGAGCAGGGCGGCCAGGGGTCCGGTGGTCGGCGCCGTGAGCAGTCTGCGGGCCGTGGTCGGCGCTTTGAGCTCCGAGTAGGGCGTGGTCGTGGCTGTCATGCGAAGTCCTTGTCGGAAGACAGATGTCCTTGGCGGAGGGCGAGGGCCGAAACCCTCGCCGCCGGGACAAGGGGGCGGTCGTCCCTGGTCCGGGAGATGGGCCGACCGCCCCGCCGAGAAGAGTGACGGTGTCGTGCGGGAGGGGAGGCTCAGCCCCAGCAGTTCTCCAGGCCGAAGGCGGTGTCCTTCGAGGCGACCCCGGCCTGTGCCTTGTCGGTGATCAGGGTGACGCCGGTGTCGGTGTAACCGGACGCCTTCTTTCCGTCCTTGGCGTACGTCACGACGGCCTTGACGCCCTCGGCGGCCATCTTCAGCGGGTACTGCTGCGACGTCGCGGCGATCTTGCCGTCCTTGACCGCCTGGGTGCCGGTGCAGCCGCCGTCCACGGAGACGATCAGCACGTCCTTCTCCCGGCCCTTCGCCTTCAGCGCGGTGTACGCGCCCAGAGCGGCCGGCTCGTTGATGGTGTAGACGACGTTGATGTCGGGCGACTTCTGCAGGCAGTTCTCCATCGCGGTCTGACCCTTGGTCTGGTCGCCGCCGGTGTCCTGCGCGCACACGACGTCCTTGTCGGTGGCGCCGAAGCCCTTGAGGAAACCGTCGTGGCGCTGGACGCCGACGGAGACGCCGGGAGCCAGGTCGAGGGCGGCTATCTTCGCCGTCTTGCCCTTCATGGCGGCCTTGGCGTACTCGCCGATCAGCTGGCCGGCCTTGAGGTTGTCGGTGGCGAAGAGGGCGTCGACCGCGCTCTGCGGCTCGGTCGGGGTGTCCAGTGCGATGACCAGGACGCCCTTGGCGCGGGCCTTCTGGATCGCCGGCACGATCGCCTTGGAGTCGCTGGGGGTGATCAGGATGCCCTTGACGCCGGCGGCGACCATGTTCTCGATGGCCGTCACCTGCCCGGCGTTGTCCCCGTCGAACTTGCCCGCAGCCGTGGACAGTTCGGCGCCGTTCTCCTTGGCGGCCTTCTCCGCGCCCTCCTTCATCTTCACGAAGAACGGGTTGGTGTCGGTCTTGGTGATCAGACCGACCTTCACGCTGCCCGAGCCGGAACCGGAGGAGCCCGAGCCGGAGCCGGACCCGCAGGCCGTCAGGGTGAGGGCCGCGACGCCCGTGACCGCGGCTGCTCGGAGGAGGGAGGAGGACAGGCGAGTGGTGCGAGACATGATCGACTCCTGTGGGATAGCGGGCGGCACCGGGGTTGGGATGAGGGTGCGCCGTCCGGGGTGTCATCGTTGACTTATGTCATCGTTGACACTGCCTGGCGAGGATGATGGACTCCGGATCCTGGCAACGTCAATGCCTTCCACTCGTCACAAATCGGCAACGTCCGTAGCCGCCGCCTCCGCGCAGCCGGTCAGGGGCTGTGTCACCGCACCGCCCGCACCCGGTCTTTTCGAGCCCTTTCGAGAGAGAGCAGCCCATGAACCCGCGTCAGATCACCGTGGTGGGAGAGTGCGTCGCGGACGCCTTCACCGAAGCGGCGCCCGCCGCGAACGAACTCGCCCTGCGGGTGCTTCCCGGCGGCGGACCTGCGAACACGGC
Organism: Streptomyces hayashii; assembly: GCF_024539815.1. Taxonomy (GTDB): domain Bacteria; phylum Actinomycetota; class Actinomycetes; order Streptomycetales; family Streptomycetaceae; genus Streptomyces; species Streptomyces hayashii. Next base: position 9,126 of record NZ_JAHHIU010000095.1, on the reverse strand, counting down.
AGTGGCCCTGGCCCGGCTCGGCACGTCGGCCCGCTTCCTGGCGCGTCTGTCCGGCGACGTCTTCGGCCGCCTGTTCCGGGCCCACCTGGAGGCGTCCGGCGTCGACCTGTCCTGCGCAGTCGACGCCGCCGAGCCCAGCACGCTGGCCGTGGCCGAGCTGGACCAGGCCGGCCAGGCCGCGTTCTCCTTCCACGCGCAGAACACGGCCGACTGGCAGTGGACGCCGGCGGAACTGGCGCGGGTGGATCTGTCCGGCACGGCCTGCGTGCACACCGGCTCGCTGGCACTGATCCGCGAGCCCGGCGGGGCGGTGGTGGAGGACTTCCTGGCGGCAGCGTCCCCCCGGGCCACCGTCAGCATCGACCCCAACGTCCGGCCGCTGCTGGTGCGCCCCGAGACCTACCGCGCCCGGCTGGCCCGCTGGTGCGCCCTCGCCGACATCCTGCGCCTGAGCGCAGACGACCTGGAGCTCCTCCTGCCCGGCGTCGCGCCCGAGCAGGCGTGCGACCTCTGGCATGCGGCGGGGGCACGGCTCGTCGTGATCACCCTCGGCTCCGGCGGCGCCCTGGCCTCGCTCGACGGCGAACGGGTGCGGGTGCCCGCGGTGACCGCACGGGTCGTCGACACGGTCGGGGCGGGAGACTCGTTCACCGCGGGCCTGCTGCACCATCTCGGCGCCCACGGCCTCCTCGGCGGCCGGCTGGACGGCCTCGGTCTCGACGAGGTCGCGGAAGCATGCCGGTTCGGCGCCCAGGTCGCGGCCCTGACCTGCTCGGTAGCCGGTCCCAATCCGCCGTGGCGGGACCAGCTGGAACAGCTCGCTCCCGCCGGCGGCGTCTGACAGGTCCGGTGCGGACCGCGGCCCCGAGCGCACCGCCCGCACCGTTGACTCCCGCGCGCCGTTGCGTCCATGATCGGGCACGCGATGTCATCGATGACATAGGCCGTCGATGGCATCGGCCGGCCCCGACGAGCGGCGCTCCCCGCGTCCGTTTCCGCGCTCCCGCCCCTGCCGACCCGCCCTCCACGATCAAGGACACGACCATGAAGAAGACCCTGCTCGCCGAGTTCACCGCCCGTGAGGGCGCACAGGACGAGGTCGCCCGAATGATCGGCGAGTACGCCCTGAAGGTGCGCGAGGAAGAGGGAAACCTCGTCTTCGACGTCTACACCAGGGAGGCCGCCCCCCGCGCCTTCTGGATCTTCGAGGTGTACTGGGACGAGGACGCCTTCAAGGCGCACCTGAACGCCCCGTACGGCGGCCCTTTCAACGCCGCGCTCGTCCCGCTGATCGAGGAGGACGCCTCCGTGCTGACGTTCCTGAACCCGCTCACCACGGGCGCGTGACAAGCCGTTGACGCGGACCCCGGACCACCCGTTTCGACGCGGCTCCCGGATCACCCGGTGTCGACGCGGACACCGGGCCACCGGTGCCGTGCGACTGGGCGGGGCGGGGCGGGGCGGCGGTCGGACGACCGGCCAGTCCACGACCCTGCCCCCACATTCGTCCGACGGCCGAGGCGGCCGCAGCACCCACCCGCACCACCGTCCTGAGCCGGCACTCCGGCGGTCGGCGCGATCCCGTCGGCGCGATCCCTGCTCCGTGCGGGGATAACCCGTTGTGGGGCATGCTTCACGACCGTAGGGTCCCGGCATGTCTCTACGTGTTCTCATGCGTCAAGCACTTCCGGAAGCGATGCGCGCCCGTGACAAGGTCGCGGTGAGCGCGCTGCGCGCGACGCTCGCCGCACTGGACAACGCGGAGGCGGTGCCCGTGGACGAGGCCGGGCTGCGCGGTGGGGCCCTCGAACACTCACCGGTGGGCGTCGGGGCCACCGAGGCGGCCCGACGGGACCTGACCGAGGAGGACATCTCGGACATCGTGCGTGCGGAGGCCGCCGAACGGCTGGAAGCCGCAGCGCAGTTGACCGCGCCGGCGCACGCCGACCGGGCCGTGCGACTGCGCGCCGAAGCCGCCGTTCTGCAGCGCTTCCTCGACCCCGCCTGACCGCGGAACCTTGCAAAGAGCCTGTTGCAGAGAAAGCGTTGCAACAGGTTCTTTGCATGGGTGTTCGCAGGCTCATGGACGAGCCCCAGGACCCACAGGTCCGCAATGTCGACGCCCGCTCGCTGCGCGGGCTCGCGCATCCCCTGCGCATGCGACTGCTGGACGCCCTGCGTTTCGGCGGCTCGGGCGGCGGCCTCGTCGGTCTCGGCCTTGATCTCCGCCTGCTTCAGCGCGAAAGTCCGCTGCGCGATGGCGATCTCCTCCTCGGCCTTCAGCCGGGCCGCTGCGGCTGATTCGCAGCTTTCCAGGCCGGCCCACAGGGGTGGAAGGATCTTTTCACGTGACTGATGTGATCAGGGCGTCAAGCCGTCCTGGCCAACCCCGTTCTCCCGGTGAGCCCGCGCGCTCGAAGCTGGTGACGCTTCTGCGGCACCAGGATGCGGACGCGGTCCGCAAGCGCCACCGTGGAGTCCTAGACCAGGAGAATCTCCACAGTGATCGCAGCTGCCAGCACGACATAGACCGCGCACGCGACATAGTTCAGCACAGCAGTCGCTTTCGTTGAGCCGGTGAGTCGGGCATGGAAAGACCCGGACAGCACTCCGATGCACCCGTAAAGAATCACCTCTGTCAGGACGTTAATTGCACCGAGAACGGCCATCTGCAATTCGGGATTCTCGGCACTTCCTATGAATTGCGGTAGTATCGCGAGGTAAAAGAGGATGATTTTCGGATTCGTCAGGCTGACCAAAACTCCTCGCAGATACCAGCTGCCTGTCCTGATGTCACCGTGTCCATTATTCGCGCGCCGCGCGCTTCGCATGGTCACGAACGCCAACCACAGCAGATATGCTGCACCCAGTATTCGCACCGCATCAAGCATCGACGGGTGCGATCGGGCAACCTGCCCCATCCCGGCAACGACGGTGGCGGCGTAGGTACTCATTCCCGTGCCTATGCCGAGGATGGCTCGCATTGCGGAAAGGCGACCACCTTCGAGGCCTACTGCGAGCATGTAGGCCATATCGGGTCCGGGCGGAGCGAGAAAGAGCAGGATCACCGCCATATAGCTCGGCAGTACCGTTAAATCCATCATCGTTGACACCTCCGGCTTCGACATGGCGTGCCAGGGGCCGTCGACGCCTGCGGTGATCATCCGCGCCGAGTGGCCCCAGTCGGTGGCCGGACTCCTTCTGCTGAACTCGGGGGGCTCCATGAGGCCCCCGGCTCCCGCAGAACCACCTAAGACGGTTCTAGCATGCTTGTGCTCCGGGCGGCAACCGGCTAAGGTGGTTCCGTGGCTACTCTGCATTTCCCTGAGTTTCGCCTGGGTAAACTGCTGGCGACCAGCTTCACGGGGACCGTTTCGGAGCGTTACGGAGAAACGCTGGAGCGCATTCCTGTGCCCTCTCGGCTCACAGACTGGTTTGTAGTCAATGGACTCGAGGTCGACTCTTGCACCCAGTCTCAGCTCGACCGGTCCCGAGAGCTGAGGGAATCAATTCACGCAGCTGCAACCGCCGTTGCAAGCCGTAACCCGCTTCCCTCTTCAGCCGTCCAAGTCATCAATGATTGCAGCACGCGGGGCCTGGCCTCGGCTGTCTTGACGTCCGATGGAGGCCGGAAATGGCGGCTGAGCTCTTCTTCTGTGGAAGATGCGCTCAGTGTGATCGCTACCGATGCGATCAGTCTCCTTACGGGAGAGCGGGAGGGAAAGATCTCTCTGTGTACATCGTCCACATGCCGGGCCGCGTTCTTGGACACCAGCCGGGGTGGCACGCGAAAATGGTGCGACATGAACACATGTGGAAATCGAGAGAAGAAGGCGCGCTTCCTCGCCAACAAGCGCCACGCATGACGGATCTCATCGAGCGGTTGGTCCCGGACGAGTCGTGGACGCTGCTTCGGCGGGTGGTTCCGCTGACACAGGTCATGCGCCCGCAGAGTGGCGGGGGGAGGAGGAGGGCTGGGGACACGTGAATGCCGGGCGGCGATCGCCTAGGCGTTGTCTGACAAACGATCTTGGCTGGGTTCGCGGAGCCAGAGGATGAGTGCCGCGAGGTGTACTCCGGCCCGGTAACGGTCGGCGAGTTTGTCGAAGCGGGTTGCGATCGCCCGGAATTGCTTGAGGCGGTTGAAGCAGCGTTCGACGACGTTGCGGTTGCCCGGCGTGACGAGGACGGCCAGAGGCAGACCCCGGCCGTCACAGGCGAGGTGGACCTTGGTGGTCAACCCGCCGCGGGACCGGCCGAGCGCCTGACGATCCGCCGCGCGTTCCGGATCTTCCAGTTCGTCCCCCGACGCGTCCCCTTTTTGCGGGCGCCAGCAGCGTGCTGGTGCGCACGGTTGATCGTGGAGTCGACCGACACCGTCCACTCCACCGCCCCGACCGAGTCGTCGCGGACCTGCTCCACGAGCAGGCGGGTCCAGGTCCCGTCCGCCTCCCACCGGGCAAACCGCTCATAGACCGTCTGCCACGGCCCGAAGCGTTCCGGCAGGTCACGCCACGGAGCACTCGTCCGCAACCGCCACAACACCCCGTTGATCACCTGCCGGTGATCCCGCCACGGACGACCCCGCCCGTCAACACCCGCCAACAGCGGCGATATCCGCTCCCACGCCGCATCCGTCAGCTCACCACGACCCACCACAAGATCAATTATCAGACACGACCTGGGCGCCTCCACGGCCGGCGGTGAAGCGGGACGAGCCCGTGACCGTCGACCATGGTGGCGCGACGAGCGACGCGCACCGTCCATCCGGCAGGAGACCCGGTGCGCATCCCGCCCGTCGATCGGGGGATCAGCCAGGACGGTCAGACGTTGGGGACGTGCAGCTTGTCCCAACTGGTCTTTCCGGGGATGCCGTTGGCGTCGCCGCCTTTGAAGCCGAGCTTTCCCTGCCAGGCGGCGAAGGACTTCACATCGCCCGGTCCCCACACGTCGGGTTGGGCGTTGGACTGGTACCGGTCGCAGCCCCTGATGACGAGCCGGTGGTGCATCGCGGCGATGACCGGCGACTTCCTTCCGGTGTGGAAGAACGAGGCACCGGGGAACGGCTCGGTATCCGGCCCGGGGACGGGGTGTGAACCCTTGAAGTGGTCGTACGCCTCCTGGGCCGCCGCGAGGACCTTGTCGTAGATCTTGTCCATGTGCGGGCCGGCGCAGGCGGTCGAGGACCAGTGGTGGTGGTAGAAGAGGTTGCTCCTGCTGGGACGTACGCCGATCACCTTGGCGAAATTCCATCCGGCGAGGCGTGCGGCGTTCTTCCAGGTGGCCTCGGCGACCGTCCAGTCGGGCGCCAGTGTCGCGTCCGCCATTTCGATGCTGATCGTGCGCTGGTTGCCGGTCACGTCCCCGACGGCCCAGGCGTATTCGTTCACCTTGACGTACTGAGCGACGGCGCCGGCGGCGTCCACGTCGAAGTGGGCCGAGGCCGGACGCGTCTTCCAGACCTGGAGAACACCCTGATGCGAAAGCCGGCCACCGTTGTGGTGCAGCGTGACCGACGTCTTCCGGTAGGACCTGTGAGTGACGTGGTGGGTGGCGCTGAGCTCGTCGATGAGGTTCGAGACGGAACGGTCGTAAGCGATGGTGGCGGTCACTTGAGTTCCTCCGGGTCGTTCTCGACGCCGCCCTCGGCGAACGCGACGAAGTCGCTTTCCGGAAGGTCGTCAAGGTTGTCGGTGCCGGGTCCATCGCCGGTGCCGGTCCTCTCAAGGGCCGCCTTCACGTCGACGTCGTCGAAGTTCTTCCCAGGCATGACACCGTCCTCTCGGTTCAGTAACCGCGCCTCGCCCGTTCCGCGTTCGACGAACGGCCGACGGAGCGAGGTCGCGGCATTACGCATTCGGCATTCGGCATGCGGCGTTCAGACGTTGGGGACGTGCAGCTTGTCCCAACTGGTCTTTCCGGGGATGCCGTTGGCGTCGCCGCCTTTGAAGCCGAGCTTTCCCTGCCAGGCGGCGAAGGACTTCACATCGCCCGGTCCCCACACGTCGGGTTGGGCGTTGGACTGGTACCGGTCGCAGCCCTGGGCGACGAGCCGGTGGTGCATTGCGGCGATGACCGGCGATCTGCGTCCGGTGTGGAAGAACGGCGCACCGGGGAACGGCTCGAAGACGGTGGGGCCGGCGGGCCCGCCGGCCATGAAGTGCTTGTAGGCCCCGTTCACGAACGTGGACCATTGGTTCCAGTCGTGCGCGTCCTTGATGGCCTTCGCCGTCTTGGCGTTGTAGAGCGGGTCCTTGAGCCTTGCCTCGACCCTGAGCTTGTCCGGTGGGGAGAACTGCCCCGGATGCTTGAGGGAGCGAATCTGGAAGAGACCGATGGACGGCCCCCACTTGTGGTCGACGAGGCCCTGGTCTCCGATGATGCCAGGGTCGCCTTTCGACTCGGCCATGGCTACGGCCGCCGCCACCTTGATGTCGTTTCCGGTGAACCCTGCCTGTGTGGCGAGGGCACGCAGTTCGGGCAGGCTCATTCTCATTTCCGGCACCCCTCTGTTTCCGACGCCCCTCTGACCTGTTGATTCAGAAGCCGAGCCCCACATGGCGCGCCACGGTTCGGATCGAGGACCGGGAACGGGTCGAAATCATCGACCAGCAGGAGATGCTGCCGAATTGACACCTGTGCCTTCGGGCGCGGGATGAACTCCCGCTGCGGGACTTCCGGGATCGACACGATGCAAATGCGAGGTCACGGACCCTCGAAGCCACGCCTCCGTGGAGTGCGAGGCGGCTTCCCGAGGTGTGAAATGTCACTTACTGCCACCATATGGCCGCGTCCAGGATCGTGCAAACAGAACGCCGTACCATGCGACGCATGCCCATCAGACTTGAGAACGTAGGCATCGCCGTTCGCGACCTCGAAGCAACGATCTCCTTTTTCACGGACCTCGGCCTCACCGTCGTCGGCCGTGACACGGTCAGCGGCGAGTGGACCGACACCGCCGTCGGCCTGGACGGCAATCACGCCAACATCGCGATGCTCCAGACGCCGGACGGTCACGGTCGTCTTGAACTCTTCGAGTACATCCACCCCGAAGCGATCGAGTCGGCGCCCACCCGTCCCAACGAGATCGGCATGCATCGCGTCGCCTTCTCGGTCGACGACATCGACAAAGCCCTTGAGGCTGCCGCAAAGCACGGATGCCACCCGCTTCGCGGGGTCGCGACCTATGAGGACGTCTACAAGCTCACCTACCTCCGCGGACCCAGCGGCATCCTCGTGATGCTCGCCGAGGAGCTCAAGAAGAGCTGACGCCCGATCGGACGGACACGGTCGACCCTCGGCCGGATCGCCGTCCTGACAAAATGGCGGCATGGAACGAGTGCTTGGAATCGGTGGATATTTCCTGCGGGCGGCCGACCCCGCGGCCCTGGGCGCCTGGTATCGCGAATGCCTCGGCCTGGAAGCCGACGACAACGGCCTGTGGAGTCAGGGAGCCGGACCGACCGTCTTCGCGACGTTCGAGTCCGGCACCGACTATTTCGGGTCCCGCGCCCAGCAGACCATGCTCAACTTCCGCGTCCGAGACCTCGACGCGATGCTCGCGCAATTGCGCGCCAAAGGCGCGGCCGTGGAAGAGGAAACGCAGGAAATGGACGGTGTCGGCCGGTTCGGCTGGGTCACCGACCCCGAAGGGAATCGGATCGAGCTGTGGCAACCCGTCTGACCGTGCCGTCATGTGTACGGTGACATTCCGGCGGACAACGCCGGGCCCGTGCATGGGCTGCGCTTCCTGACGCAGACTCCCGGCGCACCGCCCGCCGCACGGCAACGGGAAGCTCCCTTCCGGTCGCCGTGCGGCGGAATGCGGGATCGAATTCGCCCGGAACTCTCGCACGCAACGCTCGCCGGGAATGACCGATCGCCTGTGCGGGGAATGGCCGGTCGCCCGCCGGTCGGGTGACGTCGGGGGCGATCCGCGAGGGCGAGAGCGGACGGCACGTCCTCGCAGTCGACCGGCCGGAACCCTTCGGGGCGCAGCTGCTCCCGAGGACGGCGGGAGGGGGACCAACGGGGCGAGGTCCGCCCCGACCGGGCGCTGCGGTGTCGCACGGGCGGCGGATCATGGCCGTTGCTCTCTGGTGGGGGCCGCTCTCGCCGTGTAGCGTCGTCGCCAGCTGTCGTGGTTCGCAGTACCTGCCCGCGCCGTCGCGTGGGCGTTTTGCTGTGCAGTGCCGGACCAGGGCGATCACCTCCGGGGCCGCGCGGTGCGGTTCCCGACAACGACTGGGAGGCACCAGCATGGCCAGCGGAACTGTGAAGTGGTTCAACGCCGAAAAGGGCTTCGGCTTCATCGCCCAGGACGGCGGCGGACCGGACGTCTTCGCCCACTACTCCAACATCAACGCCTCCGGCTTCCGTGAGCTCCAGGAAGGCCAGGCGGTCACCTTCGACATCACCCAGGGTCAGAAGGGCCCGCAGGCGGAGAACATCACGCCTGCCTGATCTCGAACGCCGTCGGGCCCCGGAGCGCTTCCCGCTCCGGGGCCCGACGCATGAACGGCCCCTGACCCGGTCCGCCGTACCCGCCACGCGCCGTCGATCGATCACGGACATGGCTGCGGACCCGTGCGTCGGACAAGCCGAACTCTATGAGCGTGCCGTGTTCGGCGGCGACAGCGGTGCGCCGGCGGCCGCCGACCGGAGTCTCGACGCTGTCGAGCGGACCTCGCGCCGGTCCGTGGCCGGGTGTCGCGCGCCCGCTTCCTGGCGGAGCCGGTCGTGGCCGCACGCGAACTCGAACTCGAACTCTTCGAGCGGGACGCGGAGTTGTACGCCCGGCTCGGTGACGTCTGCGGCGAGGGCGAGGCGGTTCTCCGGGTCGGGGTCTTCCGCCGAGTGGTCCGCGCCGACGTCGAACCTCATGGGCCGGCCCCCGGCGTTCACCCTTAGCCCATTGCAACGAAGATTGATGGGCATGTTGCGTTATTCGCACAGTCGTTGCAACGAAATTTACGACTGGGCCTGTGAGTTCGGCGTTCACCTGCGATAAATCGGTTGTCGAACATATGAATGCAACGTAGCGTTTCCTTCATCGGAAACTGTGGGTCGATGGCTTCGCCGCGAGGGAGGTCCCGACTCGCAGAGGGGGCGGTCGGAGGGGCGGGC
>NZ_JAHHIU010000094.1:44312-76767 GCF_024539815.1 Streptomyces hayashii | reverse complement strand
GGCTGGACGGGCGCGGGCGGGGCGGCGGGGTGGGAAGGCGTCGGCGTCGCGTGTTCGGCGCGCGCGGGCAGGACGAGGTCTCCCGTCTCCCCCTCGCCGGCGATCCGGGCCGTCGCCATCTGGTGCAGCTGCTCGATCCCCGGCCGCCCGCCGCTGCGCAGTATCGTCGCCACCGCCTTCATGTACGAGGGCGCGGCGACCGCCCGCCGCCCGCGTCCGGCCGGCGGCGCGACCCTTCCGTACACGGTCACCGCGGGCCCGCAGTCCAGGAGGTTCCCCCGCAGCCACTCCCATGTCTCCGCGTCCGCGTGCAGGTCCAGCAGCACCGTCGTGGCTCCGGCCGGCCGCAGCCTCAGCTCCTCCCGGAACCAGTGCCAGGGAAACGCCGTGTACCGCACGGTGGACGGCGTGGTGCGCGCCAGCGCGAGATGCGGCAGCCGCTGACGGCGGTCGAGCTGGAGCTGGCCGACGACGTACACGGTCAGCGGCCCGGGCGCGGCCGCGGCGGCCCGCAGCCGGGTCAGCACGGCCTGCGGCTCCAGCGGATCGGCGAGCTCGACGACGTTCGCGGTGTCGGCGCCGGCCAGCACGGCGGGCGGCACGGCCGCCAGCACGGGGAGCACGGAGGCGGCGTCGACCAGACACCCCTTGCCCATGGGCGAGGCCGCGAGCAGCAGCACCGTTCCCGGCATGATCCCCTCGCGCATGGCCCCTCCCCCTGTCGATCACGTGCGTGAGTACGTCAGCACCGTAACCGCTGCTGCTGCGAAGGGGGGCCTCAGGACCGCAAACGTCCCCCTACGGGGCCTTCGTCGTGTCCTCCACGGTCCGGTGCACGGCGCACACGGTCGTGCCGTCGGCGAGCCGGCCCCGGCGGTGCCGCGTCGCTGAGGACGGGGGCGACCAGGGCGGGCACCGCGAGCAGCGCCGTCGTCCACACCCCGCCGGGAATTCGCCTCCGGGAATTCGCGTCGTCCGACTTGCCACGGCCGCGGCCGGGGTGTGACCTGGAAGCCGGGGGCGAGGAGAGAGAGGAGCGCTCTCATGGCTCATGCGGCACCGGCGTCGGGACTGCGGACCCCTTCCGCGCGAACCCGGACGCCCGACGTGTTCAGCGAACGGACCCACCGGATCGCGAGCTGGGCGACGGCCTCGGTACTGGGGCTCGTCTACGGCTACTGGGTCGCGGCCAACAACCGTTCCGGCGGCCCCATCACGGGCTGGAACATCCTGCTCGGCTTCGTGAGCGCGCTCGTGTTCGCCGCGTCGTGGACCGGCGTCCACGCGCTCGCCCCCCGGATGCGGCGCGAGCTGCACGCCCTGCTGTGGGCGGTGTTCGCCGGCTGCGCCATGGGCTTCCTCTACGCCCAGACCGGCGCGAGCGTCCTGCGCTCCACCGGGATGGGCCTGGTCATCGGGGCGGCCGCCTTCGTCATCCTGTTCTTCCGCTACTACACCCACGAGGACGCGGCGGGACACCGCATCCGCTGAGTCCGACGCCATCGCCACATGGGCCCCGGCGGTTCGCGCCGGGGCCCATGCGTTTCCCTCATCCCTCCACTCACCGGCCGGCCGGTGACGATCAACTCCCGGCCGCCCGACGAGGCACCTGACGTCACACCATGCGCGGGAACGTCTCAGGAACACCTCAGCAACGCCTCAGGAACGCCTCCTGATGCCTCCCCGCGCTCTCCCGGCCGGGCCTGTCCCCGGGACCGGACCTCTCCCCAGAACCAGGAAACACCCGTTCGGGCGAACCCTCCACCGGAGGAGGCACCGAGGGCCGGCCTGGGGCCGGCAGGCGCCGCGCGGCGAGGGCGAGCACCGCGGGGGGCCGGACGCCACCCGTACGGCCGCCACGGGCTCGCGCTCCCCGCCCCGGGCCCGTTGCCTGGAGAGGTGTCCCCCAGCCTGCGGACCGCCGTCTCGGCCGTCCTCGTCGCCCTGTCCTGCCTGCTGGTGCCGTTCGGCGCACTCGCGGCCTGGGCGGCGTACGGCCTCACCGACACCCGCGGCTACGTCACCGCGATGGCTCCGCTCGCCTCGGACCCCGCCGTCCGGGACGCCGTCGCCGACACGGTGGGCGACGGGGTGGCGCGCGAGGCCGGGATGAACCCCGTGTTCCTGCGGGACGCCGTCCGCTCGTTCACCGCGACCCGCGCCTACCGCACCGCCTGGGACGCCGGCAACACGGCCGCGCACACCGCGGTCATGAAGGCCCTCCAGGACGACCGCGGTGACGGCGACGACGGCCCGGTCACCGTGGACCTGGCGACCGTGACCGCCCCCCTCAAACGTCAACTGACGGCCGAGCACGTGCCGTTCGCCGAGCGGCTCCCCGTCGAGCACACCCAGGTGGCACTGCTCCCGTCCGACGACCTGGCCGCACTCCGGAAGGGTTACCGCGTGCTCGACGTCGCAGGTTTCTGGCTGCCCCTGGCCGCCGTCGTGTTCGGGGTCGCCGGCATCGCCGTCGCCGCCTGCCGTCGGCGGGCGATCACCGCGACCGCCCTCGGCACCGCCCTGGGCGGCGCGTTCCTGGGGCTCGCCGTCGCCGTCGGCCGCCGGCTGACCCTGGCCGACCTCCCCGACGAGGCCCGCCGGCCGGCCGCGGGCGCGGTCTACGACGCGCTCACCGCCACCCTGCGCACGGCGTCCTGGCTGCTGCTCGCGCTCGGGCTGACGGTCGCGGCGGCGACCTGGCTCACCCACCCCCGCTCCCCGGTGGTCCGCCGCATGCGCGGCCGGCGAGCGCCCACAGCCCCGGCGCCCGCCCCGCCCGCGGAGCCGACGCGCATCCGAGCCTGACCACCCGCCCCACCGGTCCATCAGGCCGCCGGGCCGCGAGGCCGCCGGGCGGACGGCCCGCCGAGCGGTGCTCATAATGAGCGCATGTCCCGCGCGTTCCCCATCGGCCTCACCCCTCCGGACTGGCTGGTGCGGAACCTCCGGTCCCAGCGGTCCCCCGTCAACCGGCCCGCCGTCGCCCGCGCCGCACTCGCCATGGCGCTGCCGCTGGCGGTCGGCCTCGCGTCCGGACACACCGCCTACGGTGCGATCGCCTCCATGGGCGCGCTGTCCGGCGTCATCGGCGACACCGCCGACGCCTACCGCATGCGGATCCTCAACATCGCGATCCCCCAGCTGTTCGGAGCGGTCGGCGTCACCCTCGGATCCGCCGTCTACGGGCACGGCTGGCTCGCGGTGGCCGCCGTCACCGGCGTCGCGCTGGTCTCCGGAATGATCTCGACGATCGGAGCCGTGGCGTCCGTGTCCGGGCTGCTGCTCCTGCTCAACTCCGTGGTGGGGGCCGGACTCGCCCTGCCCGGCCCCTGGTGGCTGGCCCCGCTCCTCATGACCGGCGGCGGACTGCTCGTGCTGCTGCTCGCCCTGCTGGCCTGGCCGCTGCGCTCCGGGGTGCCGGAACGCACCGCGGTCGCCGCCACCTATCGCACCGTCGCCGATCTGCTCGCCGCCTGCGGCAGCCAGGTCCCCGGCGAGTACGAGGACGCCCGGCACACCGTCACCCAGTCCCTCAACCAGGCCTACGACCTCGTCCTCGCCCGCCGCACCGGACACCACGGCCGCAGCGCCGAACTGACGCGCCTGGTTGCCGAGTTGAACGCCATCACGCCGGTGGTCGAGGCGGCCCCCGCGGCGCATCTGAACGGCCGGCCGCTCCCGGCGGAGGTCCCCGAGGCCGTCCTCCACCTCGCGCGGGCGGTGGAGACCGGCTTCACCGGGCCGATAGGGCTCCGCCTGCCCGAACCCGGCTCGGAGACCGCGCGCGCCGTCGACCACGCCCTGCGGCACGCCGCGGAGGTGGTCGCCGCCCCGGACCCCGACCCCAGAGGACTCGACGACCGGCTCGGCCGTCCGGCCGGCCTGCGCGTCCGTGCCGCCCGCGCCGCCCGCGACGTCGCCCTCTCCGCCGCGTCCTGGCGCTACGGCCTGCGGCTGGCCCTGTGCATCGGCCTCGCCCAGGTGCTGGTCTCCAGCGTCCCGGTGCCGCGCTCCTACTGGGTGGCCCTCACCATCACCTTCGTCATGAAGCCCGACTTCGGCTCGGTGTTCTCCCGGGCGCTGCTACGCGCGCTGGGGACGGTGGCCGGCCTGGTGGTCGCGGCGGCGGTGCTCTCCCAGGTGCCGCGCGGATGGTGGGACGTGGCGGCGATGCTGCTGCTCGCCCCGCTGATCCCGGCCCTGACCCCGCGCGGATACGGCTACCAGACGGCGGCGATCACCCCGGTGATCCTGCTGCTGTCGGACATCCTGAACCACCAGGGCACGGCGCTCCTGCTGCCCCGCCTGGTGGACTCCCTGATCGGCTGCGGCATCGCGCTCGTCGCCGGGTATCTGCTGTGGCCGGAGAGCTGGCACACCCGGGTCGGCGACCGGCTGGCCGACGCCGTCGCCGACACCGCCCGCTACGTCGACTCCGCCTTCGGCCCCGACGTCGATCCCGCCGAACGCGCCAGGATGCGCCGCCGTCTCTACCGCGACCTGTCCGTCATCCGCACGGAGTTCCAGCGCGCCCTGACCGAGCCCCCGCCCACCGGACGCCGGGCCGCCGCCTGGTGGCCGCTGGTCGTCGCGGTGGAACGCGTGGTCGACGCGACGACGGCGGCCCGGGTCCGGGTCGGACACGGAGCCGAACCGCCGTCGCCGCCGGAGCTCGCCCAGGTCACGCTGCAACTGCGGGAACTGGCCGACGGCCTGCGCGACACGGACGTGCTGTACCCGGTCCGCACCGACCTGACGGGCCCGCCCGACAGCGTCCTGGAACCCCTGCGCCAGGAGGTGGCGGCGGCAAGGGTGATCACCTCACCGCACACCGGCGGTTAGACGCCGATGTCCTGCCCGTCCTTGCGCCACACGGCCACCACGGCCGGGCGGACGATCTTCCCGGGCCCGTCCGGCCAGGTGCTCGCCGGCTTGTCCACCGTCGCGCCGTCGACCTCGCCGGGGTGCTGCACCGCGACCAGCACCCGCCGGTCCTGCACGAGCGGACCGCAGGTCTCCGCGCCGGTCGGCACCGTCAGGAACTGCTTCAGCTCACCGCGCCGCGAGCCCCGCGTCGCGACGCCGAACAGGCCGTCGTGCGAGCCGAGTTGGTTTCCGTCGGTGGAGATCCACAGGTTGCCGTGCGGATCGAAGGCCACGTTGTCCGGGCAGGAGATCGGGCTGACGTCGTCCTTCGGGAAGCCCGCGAAGTAGGTCGACGGGTCGTCGGGGTCCCCGGCCACGAGGAACAGCGACCAGCCGAACGTGGTGCTCTCGGGACGGTTGCGGCGCTCGGTCAGCTCCAGCACGTGCCCGTGCTTGTTGGCGTTGCGCGGGTTGGCCTCGTCGGCCTTGGCGTTCGCGCCGACACCGCGGTTGGCGTTGTTGGTGAGGGCCACGTACACCTTGCCGGTGACGGGCGACGGCTGGATGTCCTCGGGCCGGTCCATCTTCGTCGCGCCGGCCTTGTCACCGGCGAGCCGCGTGAAGACGAAGACCTCCTCGGCGCTCATCCCCTCGACGTGCGAGACGGCGCCCTCCGCGGTGGCGGTGGCGATCGGGATCCACTCGCCGCTGCCGTCGAACTCCCCGTCGGCGGGCAGCCTGCCGGTCCCGTCCACCTCGATCGCGGGGGAGTCGCCGGTGAGGCGGGCGACGTAGAGCGTCCCCTCGTCGAGCAGCGACAGGTTGTGCTCGCGCGCGGCCCTGCTCGACCCCTTCCTCATCCGCTTGCTCCCGACGAACTTGTAGAAGTAGTCGAAGCGCTCGTCGTCACCGGAGTAGACGACCGGCCGCCCGTCCTCGGTGAGCCGCACGGTCGCGGCCTCGTGCTTGAACCGGCCGAGAGCGGTGTGCTTGCGGGGCGTGGACGCCGGATCGTACGGGTCCAACTCGACGACGTAGCCGAACCGGTGGACCTCGTTGGGCTCCCGGGCGACGTCGAAGCGCTTGTCGAACCGCTCCCACTTGCGCTCGGTCGCCCCGGTCCCGATCCCGTACCGCTTGTCCGTGGCCCGGCCGCCGTTGGCGAAGTACTGGTTGAAGTTCTCCTCGCCGTGCAGGGTGGTGCCCCAGGGGGTCGTCCCGCCGGAGCAGTTGTTGAGCGTGCCGAGGACCTTGCGACCGGTGGGGTCGGCGGACGTCTTCAGCAGGTCGGACCCGGCGGCGGGCCCGGTCAGCCGGAACTCGGTGGTGGCGGTGACCCGCCGGTTGAGGTGGTGCCGGGGCACGGCGGTGAGCTTGCCGGTCCGCCTGTCCTCCTCCACGACGACGACGCCCAGCCCGTGCGCCGCCCAGGCCACCTCGACCTGCTGCCGGGTGGGGTTGGCGGCGTCGTAGCCACGGAACATGAGCACTTCGTCGGTGTACTCGTGGTTGGCGACGAGCAACTGCCGGTCGCATTCGCCCGGCAGGGGCAGCAGCGCCAGGAAGTCGTTGTTGTAGCCGAACTGACCGGCCTGAGCCGCGGCGGTCTGGTTCTCGGGGTCGAAGGCCGGAGCACCGCGGAGGATGGGCTCGCCCCAGCGGATGACGACGTTCTGCCCGTACCCGTCCGGCACGGTGACGGCGTCGGCGGTGTTCGGCGCGACCGAGCTGTAGCGCAGCCCGCGAGCAGCTCTGACGCCCGGCTTCCCGGCCGCCGTCCGGGCCGTTGCCCCGGCGGGCGCGGCGGCGGCGGGCCGAGCACCGGCGAGTCCGGCTGTCCCGGCGGCGGTCGCGACGGTGACGACGGCTGCGGCGCGCACCATCGCCCGGCGGCCGATCGCTCCCGCGACGACGTCACCGGCGTAGGCGTTGTCACTGGTGTTGGGCACCTCGTGGAAGCAGGCGTCACCACACCGGAAACGGCAGGTCATGGCGGAGCGGCCGCCGGGATGGGACTGGGACGGCGTTCCGATCAACGGCAGAAGCTTGCGCACCTTTAAACTCCCCTTGCATTCCCTTGGTGTGAACGTGACGCTAGGGGCGCGTATGTGCGCGGGAGCTGCGGCAGCGTGAACGGAGAGTGAATCCCCGGCAGCCAGAGGGGCGTCGGGGAGGCACGGGGCGGGCATCGAGGCGGTATTGACACACCCCGGTTCCGCACACTCACCCCTGCCCAAGATCACCACACGGGGCCGCTAACCTTACGTGTCCGTCCTGGCCAGGGATTGACGGGATCAACTCATGCGAAGGGTTGCGCAAATGGGCATTCTCACTCTCCTGCGGAATGCGTTCGGCAGGTCCCGCAAGGGGCGTACCGCCGAGGCAGAGGGTGCGGAACAGGTTCCTTCGCAGGAACGGACCGCCGCCGAGGGACGGGAACAGGAGCAGCCGATTCCGGCCGCCCCCACGCCCCCGACCGAGCCGAAGCCGGACCCGACGGTCGCCAAGGTCCCGGAACCCCGCCCGGCAACCGAGGACGAACACGACCTCGTCGCAGCGGCCTTCGACCACGTATCGGTCCCGAAGCCCACCAAGTCGACGGAATCCGCCACCCCGGCCCCACCGAGCCCGGAAGCGGACACGGCAACGGGTGCGGACGCGGACGCTGAGACCAGCGCTGAGACGAGCGCTGAGAGCGCGACCGAGACCGCCGCCGACGCCGGGGCTGCCACCGAGGCTGCCGCCGACGCGGCGCAGGCAGGAGTCGAGCCCGACGCCGACGCCGGGACGAAGACCGAGCCCGACGCGAAGAGCACGACTGCCGCCGAGGCCGAGGCCGAGCCCGAGGCCGAGAACACGACTGACGCCGAGGCCGCGACCGAGTCCGAGCCCGAGGCCAAGGTCGACGACGCCGACGCAGACGCAGACGCAGAGACGAAGACCGACGCGGACGCCGAGCCCGAGCCCACCGCTGACACGGACGCCGAGCCCGAGGCCACCGCTGACACGGACGCCGAGCCCGAGGCCACGGCTGACGCGGACGCCGAGGCAGACGCCGAGCCGCAGGCCGAGGCCGCAGCTGAGGCTGCGGATGCCGATGCCGATGCCGATGCGGAGGACGCCGGCGTCGCGGTCGAGGCCGAGGCGAAGGCCGCCGCGGAAACGCCGGCCGCCGATGGAACGGACCCGCAGGCCGAGGCCGAGGTGGCACCGGAGGCAGTGGCGGCGGAGGCGGCATCGGAGCCGGAGCCGGAGCCGGAGCCTGAGCCGGTGATCGCTGCGGAGCAGACTGAGTCCGCTCCGGAGGCGGAGGCGAAGCCCGAGCCCGAGGCGAAGCCCGAGGCCGAGGCGAAGCCCGAGGCCGAGGCGAAGCCCGAGGCCGAGGCGGAAGCCGTCGCCGAACCGCAGCCCGAGGCCGCGTCCACGGCCGACGCGGGAGAGCCCGCGGACGTCGAGGAGCCGGACGTGCCCGCGCCCGCCGCCGAGGAGGACGCCCCGCAGGAGACGCCCGCGGCCGCCGACGAGAGCGCCACGGGTGGTGCGGACGGGGACGAGGCACAGGCCCCCGCCAAGCTGCCGGCCGAGGCCCTCGCCGGCCTCGCCACCGCCTACCAGGCAGCCGCCGCCGCCCTCGGGAACAGCGGCCTCACCGGGGCCCGCGCCGACGTCTACCTCGTGCTGGACCGCTCCGCGAGCATGCGCCCGTACTACAAGGACGGCTCCGCCCAGGCCCTCGCCGAGCAGACCCTCGCCCTGGCGGCGCACCTCGACCCCGAGGCCAAGGTCCACGTCGTCTTCTTCTCCACGGAGCTCGACGGCACCGGCGAGCTGACCCTCACCGACCACGAGAACAAGATCGACGAGCTGCACGCCGGCCTCGGCCGCATGGGCCGTACCAGCTACCACGCGGCGGTCGAGGCCGTCGTCGGGCACCACGAGAAGAAGGCCGCCCCGGACGTCCCCGCCCTGGTGGTCTTCCAGACGGACGGCGCACCGGACGCGAAGACCCCGGCCACCCAGGCCCTGACCGACGCGGCGAAGAACCACCCCGCCGTCTTCTTCTCCTTCGTCGCGTTCGGTGAGCACGACAACAAGGCCTTCGACTACCTCCGCAAGCTCAAGACCCCCAACACGTCCTTCTTCCACGCGGGCCCCACCCCGCGCGAGCTCACGGACGCCGAGCTCTACGAGGGCGTACTGGCCGCCTGGCGGCCGTAACGCCCCACCGAGCGACGTCGGGGGGTGGACGGGACGGAGCACATACCGTCCCGTCCACCCCCCGAAACGCGTGTGAGGCGACCTGCACACGCCCAGTAGGATTTCGGGCATGGCGGCCACTGGAACCGAGAAGCAGGGTGGCAAGGCGTTCTACGTCTCCACCCCCATTTACTACGTCAACGACGCTCCTCACCTGGGCCACGCCTACACGACCGTCGCAGGCGACGTGCTCACCCGCTGGCACCGTCAGCGCGGCGAGAAGGTGTGGTACCTCACCGGCACGGACGAGCACGGTCAGAAGATCATGCGCACCGCGGAGGCGAACGGCGTCAGCCCGCAGCAGTGGGCCGACAAGCTCGTCGACGAGGCCTGGCGCCCCCTCTGGGAGCACCTGGAGATCGCGAACGACGACTTCATCCGCACCACGCAGCAGCGGCACACCGACCGCGTCCAGGAGTTCGTGCAGGACCTGTACGACAAGGGCGAGATCTACAAGGGCGGCTACGAGGGCCCGTACTGCGTCGGCTGCGAGGAGTACAAGCTGCCGGGCGAGCTGCTCGACGGCGAGGGCGAATTCGCGGGTCAGAAGCTGTGCCCCATCCACAAGAAGCCCGTGGAGATCCTCAGCGAGGAGAACTACTTCTTCAAGCTGAGCGAGTACGGCGACAAGCTGCTCGCCCTCTACGAGGCGAACCCCGGCTTCATCCAGCCCGAGTCCGCACGCAACGAGGTCGTGAACTTCGTGCGGCAGGGCCTTCAGGACCTCTCCATCTCGCGCTCCACGTTCGACTGGGGCATCCCGATCCCGTGGGACCAGAAGCACGTGATCTACGTGTGGGTCGACGCCCTGCTGAACTACGCCACCGCGGTCGGCTACAACGAGAACCAGGAGAAGTTCGAGGCCACCTTCCCGGCCGACGTCCACCTGGTCGGCAAGGACATCCTGCGCTTCCACGCGGTGATCTGGCCCGCCATGCTGATGGCTCAGGGCCTCCCGCTGCCCGGGAAGATCGCCGCGAACGGCTGGCTGATGGTCGGCGGCGAGAAGATGTCGAAGTCGAACCTGACGGGCATCAAGCCGCAGGATCTGACCTCGCACTTCGGCGTGGACGCGTACCGCTGGTACTTCCTGCGCGCCATCGCCTTCGGCCAGGACGGCTCCTTCTCGTGGGAGGACTTCTCCGCCCGCTACACGAGCGAGCTGGCGAACGACTACGGCAACCTCGCCTCCCGCGTGGCCGCCATGGTCGGCAAGTACTTCGAGGGCGTCCTCCCGGAGGCCACCGCCGACGGCGAGGCCGAGAAGGCGCTGCACGACGGGCTGGCGCAGGCGGTCGCGACGGCCGACCGGAAGATCGGCGAGGAACTGGACTTCCAGGGCGGCATCCTGGCGGTCTTCGAGTTCGTCAAGCAGGTCAACGGCTACATCACGGAGCAGGAACCGTGGAAGGTCGCCAAGGACGCCAGTGACGAGGGCAGGGCCCGTCTCGCCACCATCCTCTACACCGCCGCGGAGTCGCTCCGGGCCGTCGCCGTTCTCCTGAACCCGGTCATGCCGGACACCTCGCAGAAGCTGTGGGACTCCCTGGGCGCCGAGGCGACCCTCGGCGCCCTCGCGGACCAGCGGGTCCAGGAGGCCGGCGAGTGGGGCATCCTGCCGGCCGGCACCACCGTCACCAAGGGCGCGGTGCTCTTCCCGCGCCTGGAGGAGAAGCCGAACGCATAGCGTTCTCGCCGCCGCGACGGGGGCCCGGAAGAGCCTGCTTCCTCCCGGGCCCCCGCTCGGCCGGTCCGTGCGCCGGCGTCAGCAGTGCTGTCGTCCGCGCGCAAAGGAGAAGATGTAAAAGGAGAAGATGTAGAGGAAAAGGCGGAGGGGTTCCCCCCGCTTCGGCATGTTCTCGCCAAGCCGTATGGTTTCCGCCATGGCAGTCCCCGAGGTCATTCCGATCGCCTATGAGCCGAGGCACCGCACCGAGTCCATCGGTCGGTACGCGGACGGGCAGTTCCTCGCGTCGGTCACGTACGCCTTCCCCCAGGGCTTCCGTCTCGACGACGGCTGGGAAGAGCACAAACGCCTCTACACCGTGCTGCACACCTTCGACGCGGACGGCGTCTACCGCGACTCGGACATCTGGTGCGCCGGCACCTGGGCCGAGCAGCAGCGCGACCCGCACGGCGACGACTCGGTCCTCACCCGCGCCCGTGTCCGTCTCGCCACCCTCCTGCGCAGCCTGCCCCGCCGCTCCTACACGGACATCGCCGTCCGCCCCTTCCGGCTCACCTACGAGAACGTCCTGTTCGGACTGGTGATCCGCGAGGACAAGGACGAGGACGGCGAAACCGACACCTGGGCGGAGCTCTACCCGGACCGTCTCGCCTTCGCCGACCCGTGGGACGGCACGTACGACACCTGAGGCTCCGAGGGCCCGTCACCCATCGGAGCCTCCCCGAGACGCCGCAGCCCCGCGTGTCCGCGCTACTTCAGGACGCCCGCGCCGGTCGTCGTCGCCAGGGTGGTCGGCAGGTTCTTCGCCGAGGTCTCCAGGCCCGACGTGAGGGTGGGGGTCCAGTTGACGGTCGTCTTCAGCTTCTTCGACGCCGCCGCGTTGTAGGCCGCGACCACGTCGGTCACCGTGCCGTTGACCAGGTTGCCGGAGCCCTTGACCGCGCCGGTGCCGTCACCGCTGAGGAGCCTCGCGACCTTGCCGCCTGCCGGGACCTTCCAGTAGTTGTCCTTGGCGACGACCTGGGCCTTGGCGCGCGAGTTGATGCTGTACTGCGTCGCGTAGCCGTCGAGGGCCGTGACGTCGTAGTAGTTGTTGTAGATGTGCACCTGCCCGACACGGGTCAGCGGGGCGCGCTGGACGATGCCCTTCCACACGTTGTGGTGGAGGGACACGCGCAGCTTGCCGGCGGGCTCGCTGTCGCTGCTGCCGATCAGCATCGTCTTGTCGTGGTCGGTGAACCTGTTGTGCGAGACGGTCACCAGGTCCGAGCTCTTGGTGATGTCCAGGGCGCCGTCGTGGATCTGGTACTCGCGGCCGTAGTACTTGGGGTTGGCCGAGTCGAGGTGGGGCGCGTCGGTGAACGAGTTGTGGTCGGCCCACACGTGGGTCGCGCCGCGCAGGGTGACGGAGTCGTAGTTGGAGTTCCAGTTGCCCTCGGAGCCGTCGGTCGGGTCCCACTGCGGGAAGCAGTCCTCGGTGGCGGCGAAGCTCAGGTTGCGGACGATCACGTTGTCCACGTTCTGGATCTGCAGCATGCCGCCGGATATCCCGGCGGCCGTGCCGGGGACGCCGACGACGCTGGTGTTGGCCGGCACCTTGAAGACGATGTTCTTCGCCTGCCTGGTCTGGGCGGCGGCGCGGGCCTTCTCCTGGGCGCCGGAGGGCAGCTTCGACCGGCCGTGGACGGCGGGGTCGTACGCCTTGAGGTACGCCGACAGCGAGTAGCCGGTGCCCGCCGCGTAGTCCGCGCAGGTCAGCTTCTTGCCGGAGTCGCTCGTGTTGGCGTCGATCGTGCCCTTGACCTTGATGATCCGGGGTGTGGTGTCGGTGGCCGATCCGAGGGCCTTCACGAGTTCGGCGCGTGTGGAGACGGTGAAGGTGTGCGCGGCGTCGGCCCTGGCGCCACCGGTCGTGCCCGTGCCGGAGGAGGCCCAGCCGTCCTTCGCGGCGAGCGTCTGGTGGTACAGGTCGACGGTCCCGGCGTCGGCGTTCATCACGACGACGCCGGCGCCGACTCCGGCGGCCACGGCGGCGGCCGTGACCACGAGGACACGGCGCGAGCGGAGGGACCTGCGGTGGGAGGGAGCTGCCACGGGGGATCCTTACGGGAGAAGCGTGCTTACGACCCGTCAGTGGTAGCCGCGATGTGAAGAGTTGCCGCCCGAGAAGAATTTTTTCAGCCCGGACGGCCACACCGACGGTTAAGGCTGCTCTGCTCCGGCGGCTCCCGCCACGCCGACCGTGCTCCCGCCACGCCGACCGCTCCCGGCATGCCGACCGCTCCCGCCACGTCGGCCGCCCCGCCGCCACGTCGGCCGCCCCGCCGCCGCTCCGGCCGCGCCGCGTGTGCCGGCCCCGCGTACCGGCCGGACCTGCTACGACTACTCGGTGGACCTTCTTCGACCCCACCTCCGCCTCCTCGCCGACATCTTCGGCATGCCCGGCCCCACGACCTCCTGGGTGCTGGCCGGCGGCTACGCGCTACAGGCGCACGGACTGCTGCGACGCCCCCACGACAACGTGGACCTGGCGACGGAGAGCGCGGAGCCCATGCCGCTGCTGGCGGAGACGCTGGCCTCCGCGCTGAGCTCCCTGGGCCGCCACGAGGCGACGCCACAGGACCTGGACCCGCTGTCCGCGCACCTGTCCGTGCGGGACCGTGAGACAGGCGTCGATCTACGGCTGGCTCTGCACAAGGAGACCTTCTGGAGTCCGCCCGTCCTGACCCCCTGCGGCCCCGCCCTCTCGCCTCAGGACGCGGTGGGCACGAAGATCCGGGCGCTGTACGACCGCGGACTGGCCGTCGACCTGATCGACGCGCGGGCGGCGAACGCCCTGTTCACCCATCCCGACCTGGAGGAGGCGGCCCGCAGGCACGCCCGCGACGACTTCGACCTGCCCACCCTCCAGGCGCGGCTGGAAGGCACGGACCACTACCCGGACTCGGCGTTCACGCAGTACGGGCTCGCCGAACCGGACATCGCCGCCCTGCGGGCATGGGCCCAGTCGTGGTCGACGGACATCGCGGAGCGGCTGCTGGAGGAAGGGGCGTCACCGGACGGATGAGCGTCGTCCTGCTCAGAGCAGAGCCGCCGCTCTCGCCGCCTCGGGCGCCGCCGGTGTCGAGGCCGGGACCGGCGTTGAGATCGGTGCCGAAACCGGGTCCGGATCCGGGGCCGGGTCCAAGTCCGGCGCCGAGGCAGCGGCCGGGGTCGGGGCCAGGGCCGTGCGTGCCGCCCTCAGGTGTTCCAGCCCCTCCCGGGCCAGCCGGGTCGCCTCCCCGTACTCCGCCGCCGTACGGGCCGCGGCCAGCCGGGCCCGTGCCGCACGATGGCATTCCGCCGCCCTCGTCAGGGACCGGCCCGCCGCCTCGTCCGCCCGCGCCCACGCCCGTACGTCCGGCGGGACCAGCCCGCCGGTCAGCCGTACCAGCCAGTGGTTGGCCTCCGCCTCCGCGTCCAGACCGGACGGAGGCCGCTCGCGCCGGGGGCGGCGCCGTGCCACCGACGCTGCCGCCGCGCCGGCGACCAGCAGCACCGCAAGAGTGATCGTCCATCCCGTAGACCCCATCGCCGGCTTCCTCCCTGCCCCCGCCGACCCTTGTCGGCCGTCGTCCGTCCCGCTCCTCCATGAGACGGCAGAGCGCTGTGGACGGACCCCGGGATTCCTGTGGGGCCGCGGTGAGGTCGCCCCCGGCCGCGGTCCGCCCGGGTGGACCGCGGCCGACGCCGGCGCGCCGGGCTGCGGCGGCAGGCCCTGACCGTCTCCCGTTGCCCTGGTTCTCATCGCCGGACGGGAGCACGGGCGGGAGCTGTCGGTTGCCGGGGAGAACGAAAGGTGGCCCGGAACCGACATCGGTTCCGGGCCACCCCCGCGTTTCCGCGCTTCTGCTCTGCGCGTCCCGCCTGCCGCTCGCCCCGCTACTTGGGCTGCGGCTTGCGCACCGACAGGTGCAACTCCTTGAGCCGGGCCTCCTCCAGCTCCGTCGGCGCGCCCATCATCAGGTCCTGGGCGTTGCCGTTGAGCGGGAAGGCGATGGTCTCGCGGATGTTCGGCTCGTCGGCCAGCAGCATGACGATGCGGTCGACGCCGGGCGCGATGCCGCCGTGCGGCGGGGCGCCGAAGCGGAACGCGCGCAGCATGCCGGCGAACTTCTCCTCGACGGTCTCGTGGTCGTAACCGGCGATCTCGAACGCCTTGAGCATGATCTCGGGCTCGTGGTTACGGATAGCGCCGGAGGACAGCTCGACTCCGTTGCAGACGATGTCGTACTGCCAGCCGAGGATGTCCAGCGGGTCCTGGGTCTCCAGGGCCTCCAGGCCGCCCTGCGGCATCGAGAACGGGTTGTGCGAGAAGTCGATCTTGCCGGTCTCCTCGTCCTTCTCGTACATCGGGAAGTCGACGATCCAGCAGAACCGGAAGACGCCCTCCTCGAAGTGCCCGGCGCGCTTGGCGGCCTCGACCCGCACCGCGCCCATGATCTTCGAGACCTCGTCGAACTCGCCCGCGCCGAAGAACACCGCGTGACCGGCGGCCAGGGACAGGCGCTTGGTCAGCTCGGCCACGTTCGCCTCGGTCAGGAACTTCGCGATCGGGCCGGTCAGCGAGCCGTCCTCGGCCACGCGGACCCAGGCCAGACCCTTCGCGCCCTGCGAGACGGCGAAGTCGCCGAGCTGGTCGAAGAACTTCCGGGGCTGAGCGGAGACGTCCGGCACCGGCAACGCACGCACGTGCTTGCCCGCGAACGCCTTGAACTCCGACCCCTCGAAGACGTCGGTGATGTCGACGAGCTCCAGCTTGGCCCGCAGGTCCGGCTTGTCGGAGCCGTACTTCAGCATCGACTCGCGGAACGGGATCCGCGGGAACGGGGAGGTGACATGACGGCCGCCGCCGAACTCCTCGAACAGCTCGGTCATGAGCTTCTCGATGGGCTGGAAGACGTCCTCCTGCTCGACGAAGCTCATCTCGACGTCGAGCTGGTAGAACTCACCCGGCGACCGGTCCGCGCGAGCGTCCTCGTCACGGAAACAGGGGGCGATCTGGAAGTAGCGGTCGAAGCCCGAGATCATCAGCAGCTGCTTGAACTGCTGCGGGGCCTGCGGGAGCGCGTAGAACCTGCCCGCGTGCAGCCGGGACGGGACGACGAAGTCGCGGGCGCCCTCGGGAGAGGTCGCCGACAGGATCGGCGTCGCCATCTCGTTGAAGCCCAGCGCCGTCATCTTGTGCCGGATGGCCGAGATGACCGCCGTACGCAGCATGATGTTGCGGTGCATGCGCTCACGGCGCAGGTCCAGGAAGCGGTACTCCAGGCGCCGCTCCTCGTTGACCCCGTCCTCGGCGTTGATCGTGAAGGGCAGCGGCGCGGCCGCGCCCAGCAGCTCGACCTCTCCGACCTCTACCTCGACCTCACCGGTCGGCAGCTCCGCGTTGACGTTCTCCGCGCCGCGCGAGACGACCTTGCCGTCGACGCGGACCGTCGACTCCTTGGTCAGCTTGTCGAGGGCCTCGTACGCGGGCGTGCCCGGACGGGCGACGAGCTGCGTGATGCCGTAGTGGTCGCGCAGATCGATGAAGAGGATGCCGCCCAGGTCGCGCCGATTGTGCAGCCAGCCGCTCAGCCGGACGTCGCTCCCGACGTCAGAGGCGCGGAGCTCGCCGCAGGTGTGGGACCTGTACCGATGCATCGTCGTTCATCCAGTCTTCGCGGATCGGGGTCTGTGTTTCATGGTGTTTCACGTGAAACAACCCCAGCGTACCGGGCACGTGGTGATCGACTCCCACCATTACCGGGTGCCGGCGGCGGCGGTGAGCAGTGGCACTCTTCCTTCTCCTCTTCTTAAAGTGGGGCAATGCGTACTGGCGAGCCGCTGCCCGCCGTGGGGGAGGTCCTGGTCTCCCTCGCGACCGGCGTGTGGCACTGGGACACCGCCACCGGGCTGGTCACGGTCGACGCCGAGGCGGCCCGGCTGCTCGGGCTGCCCGCCGGGGAGACCGTCCTCACGGAGGCCCAGACCCGGGCCCGTCTGCACCCCGTCGACTGGAACGAGATCACCGGCGTGGTGCAGCTCGCCGTCGCCGAGGGGACCCTCGCCGAGGTGCGGATCCGGATCATGGACGACCGGGGGCGGGTCGTGCGGGTCGTCCGCAGTCGCTCGAAGCCGTCCTTCGACCCGGTCAAGAAGGCGTACGAGCTGATCGGCACCCTCCAGGAGGTCACCGAACCGACTCCGGGCACCGCCGCCGGACGGACCGCCGTCACCGGTGACTGGCGGCGCTCACGCGAGGCGTTCCTGCTGGACGCGGGCCGGGCACTGGCCGAGGCGCGCTCCACGGAGGAGGTGCTGCGGGTCGCGGCGGCCCTGTCGATGCCGGGCTTCTCCCCTGACGGACTGGCCGTCTTCGGCGTCACGGGCGACCGGCTGACGATCATCGGCCACCACGGGCAGCAGCCCGGCGACGAGGTCCCCTTCACGCAGATGTCCCTCCAGACGGACTATCCGGCCGCCGAGGTCGTGCGCACCGGTCGGGCCGTCTATCTGTCCTCGCCCGAGCGGTACAAGGAGCGCTACCCCCTCACCTGGCCGATGGCCGCGCAGTTCGGCCGCCACTCGTGGGCCTTCCTCCCGCTGACCGTGGCCGGCCGCACGATGGGCGCGTGGATGGCGGCCTTCGCCTATCCGGTGGCGTTCACCCCCGACGAGCGGTCCGTGCTCACGACCGTCGCCAGGATGCTCGCCCAGGCGCTCACCCGCGCGAGCGCGGCGGAGACCCAGCGCGAGCTGACCGACGGCCTGCAACGCTCGATGCTGCCGACCCTGGGCCCCGAGATACCGGGCTTGACGCTCGCCGCCCGCTACATACCGACCGGGGGCGGCCTCCAGGTGGGCGGCGACTGGTACGACATGATCCCGCTGCCCGGGGGCGCCTCCCGGACGAAACCCGGGGGAGGACGATTCGCCCTGGTCATCGGGGACGTCCAGGGTCACGATGTGCGTGCGGCGGGCCTCATGGGCCAACTGCGCATCGCGCTGCGGGCGTACGCCGCCGAGGGGCACCGCCCGGACGCCGTACTCTCCCGCGCCTCCGGCTTCCTGCACGGTCTCGCCGACGCGGCCGGGGGCGCCGACCTGCGCTTCGCCACGTGTCTCTACGTCGAGGTCGACCCGGCGACCGGCGTACTGGAAGCCGCCCGGGCCGGTCATCTGGACCCGGCGATCCGGATGGCCGACGGAACGGTGCTGGTCAGAGCGACCGCCGGCGGCCTGCCCCTGGGCATCGACCCGGACGCCGACTACCCCACCACCCGGCTCGTCCTGGAGCCCGGCGAAACGTTGATGCTGTGCACCGACGGTCTCCTGGAGACCGGGGGCCACGACCTCGACACCGGCTGGCAGCGCGTCCGCAAGACTTTGGAGGCCCACGAGGGCGACCTGGAGGAACTGGCCGACGCCCTGGTCCAGGCGGTCCACGGCCCCTCCTCCCACCACACCACCGGCCCCCTCGCGGACCGTCGCGAGGACGACATAGCCCTGCTGCTCCTGTGCCGGCAGGGCGAGGGCGGCTGCGGTCCGGAGGCGGCCCCCCTTCCGGCGCGGCGGCTCGTGCGCCGTTCGATGCTGACGGTCGCGCAGGCCGAGCCGGAGCGGATCGCCGTCGCCCGGCAGCAGGTGCGCGAGCTGCTGCACGACTGGACCTGCGAGGACCAGGTCGACTCCGCGGTGCTGCTCGTCTCCGAGACCCTCACGAACGTCCTCGTCCACACCGACGCCGACGCGCTGCTCGTCGCCGAGGTCACTGGCGCGCCCGGCGAGCGCCGGCTGCGCATCGAGGTCACCGACACCAGCGACGACCTCCCGCACCGACGCCGCCCCGGCGAACTGGCCTCCTCGGGCCGCGGCCTGGTCCTCATGGAACTCCTCGCGCACACCTGGGGGGTGGCGCCGCGGGGCGAGGGCAAGAGCATCTGGTTCGAGCTGTACGAGCCCCAGGACCCCGGCAAACCCGCAGAATCGATGCCTCAACGTCCCCTATAAGGATGAACCTCCGTAAGGGGCACACCCATCCGTGGGGCATATGCCTAGCGTCCGAGGCGGAGGTGATGCTCGATGTACGAGCAGAACAACACACCGCCGCCTCGGACGGCGGCACGGCAGGACGCGATCGAGATCAGTGACTTCGTGTACGCGGCGACAGGCGCACGCGTGCGGAGGCTCACCACGCCGGACGGCACGCACTGGTTCCCGGCGGTCGACGTGTGCAAGAACCTGGGCTACGCGCACGTCGGATCCACTCTGCGCAACATCGCCGACGCAGCCAACTTCGCCAGCGTCGAGAGTGTGCTCCAGAGGCACACTCTCGGCATTCCCGCAGGTAGAGAGTGGCGACGAGACATGAACGTCGTCAACCTCCAGGGCTTGATCCTCATGGTCAGCGCCTGCACCAAACCGGAGGCGCAGCCCTTCAAGCTCTGGGTCTCACAGGTCATCGCGACCATCCAGCACGAGGGCTCCTACTCCCTGGAACCGGCCCCCGTGCAGCCCGCCCCCGCCAACGGCACCGCGTACGTCATGCCGGAGCAGGTCGTCGACGCCATCGTCCGGCTCGAAGAACGGGCCACGCGGACGAACGACGTCCTCACGCAGATCCTCGACAACCAGCGGGTGATGGCGGACGTGCTGAGGGACATCGCCGATTCTCTGCGGACCCCCGCCGTCGACGCTTCGAAGCCGACGCCCCGGGAGCTCCTCGCCACCTGGAAATCGAAGAACCTCGTCGTCACCGAGGACGTGCACGCGGTCGCCGCACTGCTCGCCCCGGCGTTGACGCGCGGCGAGGCCCGCTATCGCGTGGAGGAGATCGCCACCCGCACGGGACTCCCGCACGAGCGCGTCCACGACTGTCTGCGCATGCTGCTCAAGCGCGGCTGTGTGCGTCAGACGGGATGCACGCCCGAGGGAACGCCCGTCTACGCACTGCCGTAACGGCCCCCGCACGCGGGACGGGCCCGAAGTCGCAAACGTAGGTTGCGGCTTCGGGCCCTGTCGCAAGGTACCGGAACTCAGGCGTTCCACGGGCCGCTCTCCGTCATTCCGTGGACCGCCGGGATGGTGCCCAGGCGCCCCTTCTGGAAGTCGTCGAAGGCCTGCTGGAGCTCGTCCCGGGTGTTCATGACGAACGGGCCGTAGTGGGCCATCGGCTCCCGGATCGGCCGGCCGCCGAGGAGGACGACCTCCAGGTCGGGCGTGTTCGAGTCCTGCTTCTCGTCCGCGCGGACCGTCAGCGAGGAGCCCGCGCCGAATACCGCCGTCTGGCCCAGGCGGATGGGGCGGCGCTCGGCGCCGACCGAACCGCGGCCCGCCAGGACGTAGGCGAGGCCGTTGAAGTCCTCGCGCCACGGAAGAGTGAGCTCCGCGCCCGGTGCGACGGTCGCGTGGACCATGGTGATGGGGGTGTGGGTGATGCCCGGGCCGGCGTGGCCGTCCAGCTCGCCCGCGATGACGCGCAGGAGCGCGCCGCCGTCCGGGGTGGTCAGGAGCTGTACGTTTCCGCCGCGGATGTCCTGGTAGCGGGGGGCCATCATCTTGTCCTTGGCCGGGAGGTTCACCCACAGCTGGAGGCCGTGGAAGAGACCGCCGGACATGACCAGCGACTCCGGCGGCGCCTCGATGTGCAGGAGGCCCGAACCGGCCGTCATCCACTGGGTGTCGCCGTTGGTGATGGTGCCGCCGCCGCCCTGGCTGTCCTGGTGGTCGAAGATCCCGTCGATGATGTAGGTGACGGTCTCGAAGCCGCGGTGCGGGTGCCAGGGCGTGCCCTTGGGCTCTCCCGGCGCGTAGTCCACCTCGCCCATCTGGTCCATCATGATGAACGGGTCGAGGTGGCGGTAGTTGATCCCGGCGAACGCGCGGCGCACCGGGAAGCCCTCACCCTCGAAACCGCTCGGGGCGGTCGTGACGGTGAGCACGGGACGTGCGACCGCGTCGGCCGGCGCCGCGACGCGCGGCAGGGTCAGCGGGTTCTCGACGGTCACTGCGGGCATGTCCGTACCTCCTTGGGCGACGTACGTCCCAGTTTAGTTGAGCATTGAACTTTCTGCCACCCATAACAGCGAAAGCCCGGAGGGCATTCCCTCCGGGCGCTCCCGCCGGCGGGGCGGGGCAGGACCTGGAAAACGCTCAGCCGTACATCCGGCGCATGGCGAAGTCGACCATCTGCTCGACCGCCTTCGCGTCGAAGACGATCCGGTGCTCGCCCTCCATGTCGAGGACGAAGCCGTAGCCGGTGGGCAGCAGGTCGATCACCTCGGCCCCCGTGATCACGAAGTACTTGGACTCCTTGCCCGCGTAACGGCGCAGTTCCTTGAGGCTGGTGAACATCGGGATCACCGGCTGCTGGGTGTTGTGCAGAGCGAGGAAGCCGGGGTTGTCGCCGCGCGGGCAGTAGACCTTGGAGGTCGCGAACACCTGCTGGAAGTCCTCGGCCGCCAGTTGGCCGGTGGTGAAGGCCCGCACGGCGTCCGCGAGGGACGGCGGGGACGGCTCCGGATAGAGCGGCGGCTGCTGGCCGTAGCCGCCGTGGCCGCCGGGCATCTGCTGCTGCGGCGGGGCGTACTGCTGCTGTGCGGCCCCGTCCATGGGCTGGCCGTATCCGTACATGGGCGCAAGCGTACCGAGACCGCCCGGTCGGCGAGTGGCAGGGGAAGCATCCCGCCGCAGCCCTGGAACCGCCCGGCGGTCGCCGCCGTCCCGTATCCCGTCGAATAGACCCTTCTCACACTTGGCGGAGTAGGGGTTGCGACTTATTACCGACGGGTAGCATCATCGTAGCTACTTGTTGGTACGTGAACTAGCGCGAGGATCCAGTGCCTCGCCGATCTCTCTAGGGAGCCGGGAGCCGTCGCCATGGGGCACTACAAGTCGAATCTCCGCGACATCGAGTTCAACCTCTTCGAAGTACTCGGGCGCGACAAGCTGTACGGCTCCGGCCCGTTCGAGGAGATGGACACCGAGACCGCGAAAAGCATCCTGGAGGAGCTGACCCGCCTCTCGGAGAACGAGCTGGCGGAGTCCTTCGCGGACGCCGACCGCAACCCGCCGGTCTTCGACCCGCAGACCAACACCGCGCCTGTGCCCGCGTCGTTCAAGAAGAGCTACCAGGCCTTCATGGACTCCGAGTACTGGCGTCTCGGCCTGCCCGAGGAGATCGGCGGCACCACCGCCCCGCCGTCGCTGATCTGGGGCTTCGCGGAGCTGATCCTCGGCGCGAACCCGGCCGTGTGGATGTACTCCTCCGGTCCGGCCTTCGCCGGCATCCTCTTCGACGAGGGCAACGACGTCCAGAAGAAGATCGCGCAGATCGCCGTCGAGAAGCAGTGGGGCTCCACGATGGTCCTCACCGAGCCGGACGCCGGCTCGGACGTGGGCGCGGGCCGCACCAAGGCGGTCCAGCAGGAGGACGGCTCCTGGCACATCGAGGGCGTCAAGCGCTTCATCACGTCCGGCGAGCACGACATGTCGGAGAACATCATCCACTACGTGCTGGCCCGTCCCGAGGGCGCCGGCCCCGGCACCAAGGGCCTGTCCCTGTTCATGGTCCCGAAGACGCTCTTCGACTTCGAGACCGGCGAACTGGGCGAGCGCAACGGCGTCTACGCCACGAACGTCGAGCACAAGATGGGCCTCAAGGCCTCCAACACGTGCGAGATGACGTTCGGCGACCGCCACCCCGCCAAGGGCTGGCTGATCGGCGACAAGCACGACGGCATCCGCCAGATGTTCCGCATCATCGAGTTCGCCCGCATGATGGTCGGCACGAAGGCGATCTCCACGCTCTCCACCGGCTACCTCAACGCACTGGAGTACGCCAAGGAGCGCGTCCAGGGTCCCGACCTGGCGAACTTCATGGACAAGGCCGCGCCCAAGGTCACCATCACCCACCACCCCGACGTGCGCCGCGCGCTGATCACGCAGAAGGCGTACGCGGAGGGCATGCGCGCCCTCGTCCTCTACACGGCCTCGATCCAGGACGCGATCGCCGTCAAGGAGGCCAACGGCGAGGACGCGAAGACGGAGCACGCGCTCAACGACCTGCTCCTGCCGATCGTCAAGGGCTACGGCTCCGAGAAGGGCTACGAGCAGCTCGCCCAGTCGCTGCAGACCTTCGGCGGCTCCGGCTTCCTGCAGGAGTACCCGATCGAGCAGTACATCCGCGACGCCAAGATCGACACCCTCTACGAGGGCACCACCGCCATCCAGGGCCAGGACTTCTTCTTCCGGAAGATCGTCCGCAACCAGGGCGCGGCGCTGAACTCCCTCGCCGAGGACATCAAGAAGTTCCTGGCGCTCGGCACCGGCGGCGAGGACCTGGCGGGCGCCCGCGAGCACCTGGCCAAGGCCGCCGTCGAGCTGGAGGCCATCGTCGGCGTGATGCTGACCGACCTCGCCGCCACCGAGCAGGACGTCAAGAACATCTACAAGGTGGGCCTCAACACCACGCGCCTGCTGCTCGCCTCGGGCGACGTGATCGTCGGCTACCTCCTCCTCAAGGGCGCGGCGATCGCCGCCGAGAAGCTGGAGACGGCCTCCGCGAAGGACCGCGCGTTCTACACCGGCAAGATCGCGGCGGCGAAGTTCTTCGCGGCCAACGTCCTGCCCGGCGTCACCCTGGCCCGCAAGATCGCCGAGGGCGTCGAACTCGACCTGATGGAGCTGGACGAGGCCGCTTTCTAGGACTCACCCGGACCCACCCGGACCACCCGGACAACGGCGGGGCGCTCTTCGGAGCGCCCCGGCCGAGCACTCCAGCTCAGCACTCCACACTGTCCTCACGAGGGCCCGCTCCCATCGCCGGGAGCGGGCTTTCGTACGTCGTTAAGGTGAACCCCATGAGCGAACCCTCCCGCTTCGACCGCGGCCACACCGACGACCTCATGACGTTCCTGACGGCGAGCCCGTCGCCGTACCACGCCGTGGCGACGGCGGCCGAGCGGCTGGAGAAGGCCGGTTTCCGGCAGGTCTCGGAGACGGACGCCTGGGACGGGACGAACGGCGGCAAGTACGTCCTGCGCGGGGGCGCGATCGTGGCCTGGTACGTGCCCGAGGGCGCCACGCCGCACACGCCGTTCCGGATCATCGGCGCGCACACCGACTCCCCGAACCTGCGCGTCAAGCCGCAGCCCGACACCGGCGCGCACGGCTGGCGCCAGGTGGCCGTGGAGATCTACGGCGGCCCGCTGCTCAACTCCTGGCTCGACCGCGACCTGGGCCTTGCGGGACGGCTGACCCTGCGCGACGGCACGACACGCCTGGTGGACGTCGGCCGTCCCCTGCTGCGCGTCCCCCAACTCGCCATCCATCTGGACCGGTCGGTCAACTCCGACGGTCTCAAGCTCGACAAGCAGCGCCATCTCCAGCCGGTCTGGGGTCTGGGCGGCGACCTGCGCGACGGCGACCTCATCGCGTTCCTGGAGCAGGAGGCCGGGCTGGCCGCGGGCCAGGTCACCGGCTGGGACCTGATGGTGCACTCCGTGGAGCCGCCCGCCTACCTGGGCCGCGACGAGGAGCTGGTGGCCGGCCCGCGCATGGACAACCTGCTGTCCGTGCACGCCGGGACGGCGGCGCTGGCCGCCGTGGCGGCCGGCGGGGAGGAACTGCCGTGCATCCCGGTGCTGGCCGCCTTCGACCACGAGGAGAACGGCTCGCAGAGCGACACGGGCGCCGACGGCCCGCTCCTCGGCAACGTGCTGGAGCGTTCGGTCTTCGCGCGCGGCGGAGCGTACGAGGACCGGGCGAGAGCCTTCGCGGGCACCGTCTGTCTGTCCTCCGACACCGGGCACGCCGTCCACCCCAACTACGCGGAGCGGCACGACCCCACGCACCATCCGCGGGTCAACGGCGGACCCATCCTCAAGGTCAACGTCAACAACCGCTACGCGACGGACGGCACGGGCCACGCCCTCTTCGCCGCCGCCTGCGACAAGGCCGGCGTTCCCTTCCAGACCTTCGTCTCCAACAACTCCATGCCGTGCGGCACGACCATCGGCCCCATCACCGCCGCCCGGCACGGCATCCGCACGGTCGACATCGGCGTGGCCATCCTGTCGATGCACAGCGCGCGGGAGTTGTGCGGCGACGCAGACCCGTACCTGCTGGCCAACGCCCTGACGGCGTTCCTTCAGGGGTAGCCCGCGGGCCGTCGGGCCCGGTCCCGGACGGGGCGCAAGGGTAGGCCCCCGCATGGGACTTGCCCGCGGGGGTACCCGGATGTCGGAGCCGGACCGACCGGTGATCCTGACAGGGAGGCGACATCATGGGCCTCGGCGGGTGCATCATCCTCATCGCCGTGGGAGCCATCCTCACGTTTGCGACCGACTGGCACATGCAGGGGGTCAACCTCGACCTGGTCGGCGTCATCCTGATGATCGTCGGCCTGATCGGTGTGACGACCTTCAGCAGCATCGCCCGGCGCCGCCGGGTCATGGTGCCGCCTGCCTCGACCACGGTGGTCGAGACCGAACGGCGTCCCGGCGACGGATACAGCGGCGGCTACGGCGTCTGACGAACCGGCAGAAGCGGCGTGTTCCGAGCATTCCGCATCCGGGTATGCCCGGCGCCTTTGTGTGAATATCGTGAAGACGCGGGATGGTGAGGACACGGGTTCCTGAGGCCCGGCGGGAAGACCTGCCGGGCCGTACCGCCGCGTCGGCAGTCGGGTCAACCGTGTCGTGAAATGCCGTCGCCGCCGGGAGACGTCCCGCTGTCCGGGGAAGCAGTACCCGTATGAGATTCCTCGTGCGCGACCGGCTCCTCGGGTTCGGTGACGACTACTGGATCGAGGACGACCGAGGCAACAAGGTCTACCTCGTCGACGGCAAGGCGATGCGGCTGCGGGACACCTTCGAGCTGAAGGACACCCGCGGGCGCGTCCTGATCGACATCCACCAGAAGATGTTCGCCCTGCGGGACACCATGGTGATCGAACGGGACGGCGAGCCGCTGGCCACGATCCGCCGCAAGCGGCTGTCGCTGCTGCGCAACCACTACCGGGTGGCCCTGGCGGACGGCCGCACCGAGCTCGACGTCAGCGGCAAGATCCTCGACCGGGAGTTCGCGGTCGAGTACGACGGCGAACTGCTGGCCGTGGTCTCCCGGCGATGGCTGCACGTGCGGGAGACCTACGGCGTCGACGTGGTGCGCGAGGACGCCGACATCGCGCTGCTGATCGCGGTGGCGGTGTGCGTGATCCACCTCGCCGACAAGGAGCGGGCCGACAAGGAGGGCGCGGACGACTGAGCGGTCACCGGCGCGGGGGCCGCAGTCCGAGCACCCGGT
This sequence comes from Streptomyces hayashii, assembly GCF_024539815.1. Taxonomy (GTDB): domain Bacteria; phylum Actinomycetota; class Actinomycetes; order Streptomycetales; family Streptomycetaceae; genus Streptomyces; species Streptomyces hayashii. The sequence goes on along the minus strand of NZ_JAHHIU010000094.1, from coordinate 50,624 downwards.
CCTTGAGGGCCGGGAACTGCTCGCGGGTCTCGGCCGCCTTCGCCGGGTCGAAGTCGACGGTGAGGACCTCCTCGCCGGATCCCGCCTCCGCGAGGACCTCGCCCCACGGATCGACCACGATCGAGTGGCCCGCCTGCGGAACTCCGGCGTGCGTCCCGGCCGTTCCACACGCGAGGACGAACGCCTGGTTCTCGACCGCCCTGGCCTGGGCGAGCAGCGTCCAGTGCGCCCTGCGGCGCTCCGGCCAGCCCGCGGAGACGACGAGGGTCTCGGCGCCGGCGTCGACGAGACCGCGGAACAGCTCGGGGAACCGGAGGTCGTAGCAGGTGGCGACGCCGACCGTCGTCCCGGGCAGACGGACCGTCACCAGGTCCTCGCCCGCGGCCATCAGCACGGCCTCGCCCTTGTCGAAACCGAAACGGTGGATCTTGCGGTAGGAGGCGGCCAGCTCGCCGGAGGGGGAGAACACGAGGGACGTGTTGTAGAGAGCGCTCCCGCCCTCGGCGTCGTCGGACGGAGCCCGCTCCGGGATCGATCCCGCGTGCAGCCACACCCCCGCGTCGCTCGCGGCCTTCGCCATCGCCTCGGCCGTCGGCCCGTCCAGCGACTCGGCCTCGCTGCCGAACTCCTCGTAGGCGAACGCTCCCGTCGTCCACAGCTCCGGCAGCACCACCAGGTCGGCGGCGCCCGCCTGATCCCGGACCAGCGCGGCCACCCTCGACCGCCGCGATTCGACCGATTCGTCCTCGTCTACGGCGATCTGGATCAGAGAGGCGCGCACACTACCACCGTCCTGGTATTCGAGTAGTCCACAGGGCCTACGATCGTCACACGAAAGCACTGCCGGGGTGCCTCACAGCAGCGTAACTTGGGGGTCCCCCCGATTCGAGCGCAGCCGAGAACGGGGGGAGTCTCGACGAGACGCCGCCGACAGCGCCCGCTCCCGCCGGCAACGCCGCCACAGTCCACCCGAGTACCGATCGCCGAGGGGTCCCGTTTCCGTGAGTCTGCATCCCACCCTCCAGCCCTACGCCGACGCCTGGACCCACTCCATCGAAGCGATATCCGAGCTGGTGGAGCCGCTGGTGGAGGCGGACTGGAACCGCCGGACGCCCTGCCCCGGCTGGTCGGTGCGCGACATCGTGTCGCACGTCATCGGCCTGGACTGCGAGATGTACGGCGACCCGCGTCCCATCCACACCCTCCCCCGCGACCTCTTCCACGTCACCAACGACTTCCAGCGCTACATGGAGATGCAGGTCGACGTCCGCCGCCACCACACGGCCCCCGAGATGACGTCCGAGCTGGAGTACACGGTCATCCGCCGCAACCGGCAGCTGCGCAACGAGTCACGCCAGCCCACGGCGAAGGTGCGCGGGCCGCTCGGCACCGAGCTCACCCTTGAGGAGTCCATGCGGCTGCACGCGTTCAACGTGTGGGTGCACGAACAGGATCTGCGCGCCGCCCTCGGCCGCCCCGGCAACCTCGACTCCCCCGGCGCGCACATCGCCCGGGACGCGCTCCTCGCCGAGCTCCCGGCGGTCGTCGCCGAGAAGGCCGACGCGCCGCGCAGTTCCGCGGTCGTCTTCGACGTGCACGGCCCGATCGAGTTCCTGCGGACCATCCGCGTCGACATCCAGGGCCGCGGGACCCTGGAGACGGCCCCCGCGCTCGGGCCCGCCGCCGCGTTCACCCTCGACTGGGAGACGTACGTCCGCCTGGCCTGCGGCCGGGTGACGGCGGAGGCGGTGGCCGACCGGGTCAAGGCGGAGGGCGAGCCCGAGCTCACGGCGGCCGTCCTGCGGAACTTCGCGGTCACCAGGTAGCCGGCGGCGGCCAGGTGCGGCACCCCACGGGAACGGGCCCGTCGTGACGATCACGACGGGCCCGTTCTGCACGCTCAGGGGTTGACCGGAGGTCAGCCGAGGCGGGCGAAGCCGTAGTTCAGCAGCTTCGTCGCGTCGGCGGCGCGCACCGTCACGCTGGTGGACGCCAGCACCGTGCCCACGACGGTCTTGCCGCCCCGGGTGGCGGCGAAGACGAGGCAGTACTTCGCCTCCGGGCCGGAGCCCGTCTTCACGCCGATGGCGCCGCTGTAGCTGCTCAGCAGCGTGTTGGTGTTGGTCCAGGCACCCATGGTGCGGATGGAGCCGGTCTTGGTGACGGTCTTGGCGGTGTACGACTTGGTCTTGACGACCGCACGGAAGTTCGCGTTCTTCAGCGAGTTGCTGGCGAGCTTCGTGAGGTCCTTGGCGGTCGAGTAGTTCGCCCCGCTGCCGATGCCGTCGAACGAGTCGAAGTGCGTGTTCGTCATGCCGAGCGTCTTCGCCTTGGCGTTCATCTTGGCGATGAAGCTCTTCACGCGCGCGGCCCGCGTCGTGCCCGTGCCGTACGTGTCGGCCAGGGCGTACGCCGCGTCGCAGCCGGACGGCAGCATCAGCCCGTAGAGCAGCTGACGGACCGTGACCTTGTCACCGACGATCAGCCGCGCGGACGACGCGGTGTTCGCGACGATGTAGTCGCTGTACGCCTTCTGGATGGTGACCTTGGCGTCCAGGTTCAGGTTCGACTGCGAGAGCACGACGTTCGCCGTCATGATCTTGGTGGTGGAGCCGGTGGACAGCTTGCTGTCCATGCCCTTGTTGTAAAGCGCCGCACCGTTCGCGTTGTTCATCACGAAGCCGGTCTTGGCGGCGATCGTGGGCGTCGCGACAGCCTGCGCGGGCGCCGCGGTGAGGGCGCCGGTCGCGAGCACTGCGCCTGCGGTGACGGCGACGGCGGCGGCCCTGCGGACTCGAATGCCCTTGATGGCGGTTATCAACTGAAATACCCCGATTACGTCGAATGCCCCTGCGGTGCGGCCAAGTTCAAAGGGGGAAAGAGATGGGCCGCACATGTGTGACACGTAAGTAGCACACAAAGTTGTGCGCCTGCCGGGCAGAATTTCCGATTACTTGATCCATCCCTTACCCGGACCCCACCCGCCGACGCCCCTCGAACCCCGTCCGCGGGTCCGCATCCTGGACCGGTCCCGCCATGCGTACGCGTTGTATCTATCCTGTGGGCATGCAGTCCTCCGCTCCGCCCGTCCCTGTCCCCGCACCCGTCCCCGTCAAGCAGCCGCCGGCCGCCGATCGCGTGTACGCGCACGTCAAACAGGGTGTCCTGGACCGCCGTTACGAGGGCGGCGCCCTTCTCACCGAGGGCGAGCTCGCCGAGGCCGTGGGGGTCTCGCGCACACCGGTGCGCGAGGCGCTGCTACGGCTGGAGGCGGAAGGGCTGATCCGGCTCTACCCGAAGAAGGGCGCGCTGGTCCTGCCGGTCTCCGCACAGGAGATCGCCGACGTGGTGGAGACCCGTCTGCTGGTCGAGGAGCACGCGGCGCGCAAGGCCGTGCCCGCGCCGGCCGCTCTCGTCGCACGCCTGGAGGAACTGCTCGCCCAGCAGCGGGAACAGGCGGCCGCGGGCGACCTGGCCGCGGCCGCGGTGACGGACCGCTGCTTCCACGCCGAGATCGTCCGCAGCGGCGGCAACGAGATCCTGTCCCGGCTCTACGACCAACTCCGCGACCGCCAGCTGCGGATGGGCGTCGCCGTCCTGCACTCGCACCCCGACCGGATCGCCAAGACCCTCACCGAGCACGCGGAGATCCTTCAGGCGCTGCGCTCCGGCGACGCCGAGCGGGCCGTCGAGCTCGTGCACCGGCACATCGGCTGGTTCTCCCATCTCGCCCGCGGGGAGGTCCGATGAGCACCGTGCCCCGCCGCGTGAACTCCACCCTTCCGGGTGACCCTCCCGGCGGGCGTCGCGCCATGGCCGTCTGGGGGATCGGCGTCTCGGTCTACTTCGTCGCGGTCATCTTCCGCACGTCGCTGGGCGTGGCCGGCCTCGACGCCGCCGAGCGCTTCCAGGTGAACGCCTCGGCTCTGTCGACGTTCTCGATCCTGCAACTGCTCGTCTACGCGGGCATGCAGATACCGGTGGGCCTGCTGGTCGACCGGCTGGGCACGAAGAAGGTGCTGGCCATCGGCGTCGTGCTGTTCACGGCCGGTCAGCTCGGTTTCGCCTTCTCCCCTTCCTACGGCACCGCCCTCGCCTCGCGCGCCCTGCTGGGCTGCGGGGACGCGATGACGTTCATCAGCGTGCTGCGGCTGGGCTCCCGTTGGTTCCCGGCGCGCCGCGGACCGATGGTCGCCCAGCTCGCCGGCCTGGCCGGGATGGCGGGCAACCTCGTCTCCACCCTGGTCCTGGCGCGCCTGCTGCACGGCGTCGGCTGGACGGCGGCCTTCGCGGGCAGCGCGCTGGCGGGCGTGGTGGTGCTGGTCCTGCTGCTGCTGTTCCTGAAGGACCACCCGGAGGGCCATGAGCCCGAGCCGTTCCCGCACCGGGGCGCGGCCTACGTCCGCCGCCAGATCGCCGCGTCCTGGCGTGAGCCGGGCACCCGGCTGGGCCTGTGGGTGCACTTCACGACCCAGTTCCCCGCGATGGTGTTCCTTCTTCTGTGGGGGCTTCCCTTCCTGGTCGAGGCACAGGGTCTGACCCGGGCGACCGCCGGTGAGCTCCTCACGCTGGTGGTGCTGTGCAACATGGTCGTGGGCCTGGTCTACGGCCAGATCGTCGCCCGTCACCACGGGGCGCGGCTGCCGCTGGCCCTGGGCACGGTCGGCGCGACGGCCCTGATGTGGGCGGCGACGCTGGCCTGCCCCGGCGACCGCGCGCCGATGTGGCTGCTCGTGGCGCTCTGCGCGGTTCTCGGCGCGTGCGGCCCCGCCAGCATGCTCGGGTTCGACTTCGCCCGGCCGGCGAACCCGCCCGAGCGCCAGGGGACGGCTTCCGGCATCACGAACATGGGCGGCTTCGTGGCGTCGATGACGACGCTCTTCGCGATCGGCGTGCTGCTGGACGCGACCGGCGGCGACTACACGATCGCCTTCTCCTTCGTCTTCGTCCTACAGGCCCTCGGCGTCAGCCAGATCCTGCGCCTGCGCAGTCGGGCGGCCCGCCGGGAACGGGAGCGGCTGGTGGCCAGCAGGGTGGAAACGGTGCACGTGCCGGCCTGAGGACGGCAACCCGTCCCCGAGCGGCTCGACGAGGGGGCGCCGCGACCCGGGTGACCGGGGCGCGGCTCCCTCCGCCGGGCCGTACCGCTCAGCCCCAGGTGATCAGCTTCTTCGGCTGCTCCAGGATCGCCGCCACGTCGGCCAGCACCTTGGAGCCCAGTTCCCCGTCCACGAGACGGTGGTCGAAGCTCAGCGCCAGGGTGGTGACCTGGCGGGGCTTGACCTTGCCCTTGTGGACCCACGGCTGGAGCCTGATCGCGCCGATCGCGAGGATCGCGGACTCGCCGGGGTTGAGGATCGGGGTGCCGGTGTCGACGCCGAAGACGCCGACGTTGGTGATGGTCACCGTGCCGCCCTGCATGGCGGCGGGGGACGTCCTGCCCTCCCGCGCCGTGGACACCAGGTCGCCGAGGGACTCCGCCAGCTGCGGCAGCGTCTGGGCGTGGGCGTCCTTGATGTTCGGGACCAGCAGCCCCCTGGGAGTGGCCGCCGCGATGCCCAGGTTGACGTAGTGCTTGACCACGATCTCCTGCGCCGCCTCGTCCCAGGACGCGTTGATCTCCGGGTGGCGCTTGACGGCGACCAGGAGGGCCTTGGCGATGACGAGGAGCGGGTTGACCCTGAGGCCCTGCATGTCCTTGTCCCGCTTGAGCTCCTCGACGAGCTTCAGCGTGCGGGTCACGTCGATCGTCACGAACTCCGTGACGTGCGGCGCGGTGAACGCCGAGCCGACCATCGCCGCCGCCGTCGCCTTGCGCACGCCCTTGACCGGGACGCGGGTCTCCCGGGCCGTGTCGTACGACGCCACGGGCGCGGCCGCGGGGGCCGTGACCGGGGCCTGCGTCGCCGGGGCGGCCGGGGCCGGGGTCGCCGGCTCGACGACCGGTGCGGCCACGGCGGCCGGGGTCGCCGCCGCGTGGACGTCCTCGCGGGTGATGATGCCGTCCGGACCGGACGGGACCACGGTGGCGAGGTCGACGCCCAGGTCCTTGGCCAGCTTGCGGACCGGCGGCTTGGCCAGCGGGCGCTCCCTCACGGCGGTCGCGCCGCCGTGGCCGTTCAGCTCCGCCTGGAGGGCGTCCGGGACCTGCGGGACGGTGATCTGCGGGCCCTTGCGCGGCCGGCGCTTGGTGGAGGACGCGGCCACGCCGTAGCCGACGAGCACCGGCTGCCGGCCCGAGCCCACCGGCTTCGCCGCCTCGGGCGTCGCGGTACCGGCCGTCACCGTCCCGGCCTTCGGCCGGGACGGTGA
>NZ_JAHHIU010000094.1:0-44302 GCF_024539815.1 Streptomyces hayashii | reverse complement strand
GTCCCGGCCGAAGGCCGGGACTCCTCGGGAGCGGCCGGCGTCTGCGCGGGAGCCTGCGCCGGCACTTCGGCGACCGGGGCGGCGCCTGCGCCGCCCGCCACGTCCACCGCGATGATCGACGTGCCCACGTCGACCGTGGTGCCCTCGGGGAAGTGCAGCGAGCGCACGACGCCGTCGTAGGGGATGGGCAGTTCCACCGCGGCCTTGGCGGTCTCGACCTCGCAGACCACCTGGCCGTCCGTCACCGTGTCACCCGGCTGGACGTACCACTTGAGGATCTCGGCCTCGGTGAGCCCCTCGCCCACGTCGGGCATCTTGAACTCGCGTACGGACGCTTCCGTCATCGTCGTCACGACCCTCTCCTCAGTACGCCAGGGCACGGTCGACGGCGTCGAGCACCCGGTCCAGGCCCGGCAGGTACTCCTCCTCCAGGCGCGCCGGCGGGTACGGGGCGTGATAGCCGCCGACCCGCAGAACCGGCGCCTCCAGGTGGTAGAAGCAGCGCTCGGTGATCCGGGCCGCGATCTCCGCGCCCGAGCCGAAGAACACGGGCGCCTCGTGGACGACGACCAGGCGGCGGGTCTTCTCCACCGACGTCTGGATCGAGTCGAAGTCCAGCGGCGACACCGAGCGCAGGTCCACGACCTCCAGGTTCTTGCCCTCCTCGGCGGCCGCGGCGGCGACCTCCTGGCAGAGCTTCACCATCGGGCCGTAGGCGACGAGGGTCAGGTCCGTGCCCTCGCGGACCACCTGGGCCTTGTGCAGGGGGCCGGGGATGGCCTCCGTGTTGACCTCGGCCCTGTCCCAGTAGCGCCGCTTCGGTTCGAAGAAGATCACCGGGTCGTCGCTCTGGATGGCCTGCTGCATCATCCAGTACGCGTCGGACGCGTTGGACGGGGAGACGATCTTCAGACCCGACACGTGCGCGAAGAGCGCTTCCGGCGACTCCGAGTGGTGCTCGACCGCGCCGATGCCGCCGCCGTAGGGGATGCGCACGACGACCGGGAGCTTGACCTTGCCCAGCGAACGCGCGTGCATCTTCGCGAGCTGGGTGACGATCTGGTCGTAGGCCGGGAAGACGAAGCCGTCGAACTGGATCTCCACCACCGGACGGTAGCCGCGCAGGGCCAGCCCGATCGCGGTGCCCACGATGCCCGACTCGGCGAGCGGGGTGTCGATGACGCGGCTCTCGCCGAAGTCCTTCTGCAGGCCGTCGGTGACCCGGAAGACGCCGCCCAGCTTGCCGACGTCCTCACCCATGATCAGGACCTTCGGGTCCGCCTCCAGGGCGTGGCGCAGCGACTCGTTGATCGCCTTGGCCAGGGCCAGGTTCTTGGTGGTTGCGGTGTCCGCCATCTCAGTTTCCCCCCGTACCCGCGGCGAAGCCGCTCTCGGATTCCGTCGCGAACGACGCCTGGTACGCGGCGAACTGCGCCCGCTCCTCGTCGACCAGCGCGTGTCCGTCCGCGTACACGTTCTCGAAGATCGCGAAGTGGTCCGGGTCCGGCATGGCGCGGACCGCTTCGCGCACTCGCCTGCCCAACGCCTCGCTCTCCGCTTCGAGTTCCGCGAAGAATCCCTCGTCCGTGTGGTTTGAGGCCTCCAGGTGGCGGCGCAGGCGCAGGATCGGGTCCTTCGCCTCCCAGGCCTCGCGCTCCTCGTCGGCCCGGTACTTGGTCGGGTCGTCGGAGGTGGTGTGGGCGCCCATGCGGTACGTGTACGCCTCGACGAGCGTGGGGCCCTCGCCGTTGCGGGCCCGCTCCAGGGCCCACCGGGTGACGGCGAGACAGGCCAGCACGTCGTTGCCGTCCACGCGGACGCCCGGGAAGCCGTAGCCCTGGGCGCGCTGGTAGAGGGGGACCCGGGTCTGCTTCTCGGTGGGCTCGGAGATCGCCCACTGGTTGTTCTGGCAGAAGAACACGACCGGCGCGTTGTAGACCGCGGAGAACGTGAAGGACTCCGCCACGTCGCCCTGGCTGGAGGCGCCGTCGCCGAAGTAGGCGATGACCGCGCTGTCCGCGCCGTCCTTGGCGACGCCCATCGCGTACCCGGTCGCGTGCAGCGTCTGGGAACCGATGACGATGGTGTAGAGGTGGAAGTTGTTGCTGTTGGGGTCCCAGCCGCCGTTGTTCACGCCACGGAACATGCCGAGCAGGTTCGTCGGGTCGACCCCGCGGCACCAGGCGACGCCGTGCTCGCGGTAGGTCGGGAAGACGTAGTCGTCCTCACGGGTGGCCCGGCCGGAGCCGATCTGGGCGGCCTCCTGGCCGAGCAGCGAGGCCCACAGGCCCAGTTCGCCCTGGCGCTGCAGGGCGGTCGCCTCTGCGTCGAAACGGCGGGTGAGCACCATGTCGCGGTAGAGGCCGCGGAGGTCTTCAGGGGTGACACCGGAGACGTACTTGGCGTACTCGGCGTTCTTGGCGTTCTTGACCCGCTTGCCCTCCGGCGTCAGCAGCTGCACGAGCTCGGGCTCGGCACTCTTCCTCGCGGTGGTGCGGGTGCGCTCGGTGCCGCTGGCGCCGGCCTTGCTTCCGGCGCTGCGTCGCGGCTTGTGCGCGGCAGTGCTCTCCACGGTCACGTGTGCTCCTCCGTCGGTCCGGCCCCCGGGGTCGCCGGGTGGCTGGGGTCCCCCCGGCTCTCCAAGAGCCTGAGGGAGCGGCTCACCTGTTTCCGACACCCGTGCACGGGGTGGGTGTCACTCGGCCGGAACAGGCGTGACAGGTGCCCCGGCGAGCGCCCTGCGTTCGACACGTTACCCAGTGCTTCACATTTCTGTGAAACCCCTCCTGACCTGCATTTTTGCTTGGATTTCCAAGTAAATCGGCAAAGTCGGGAAGGAGCCTGGTCACAGCCTTGCAGGAGGCCGGAGCAACGGCACGTTATCCCGGGCACCCGCGCCACGGGAAGAGCCTTCGGGGAGCGACCTGCGGCCGTTCGGGGGGTCGGGACCGCCGTCGGCGGGCCCCTGCGCACACCGGGCGCCGTGCCCGGCGGGCCCCTCGCCGACGCCCTCGCGGGGGCCCTCGCCACGACCTGATGCGACCGTCCGTGACCCATGTTGTCGACTGGTGACCATCTGTGACAACGCCCAGCTCACAGGCCGGACCGGTGGCCTAGCATCGGGCGCGTGCCGCGCTCCTGTGTACCCCCCTCAATGCCCCACGCGCCCCCTCTGGGCGCTCTGCTCAACCGGTACTCCGCCGGCTCCGCGCTCGCCTGCGAGCCCGTCGAGGAGGGGCTGCTCAACCGCGGATACCGGTTGCGCACCACCCGCGGTCGTTACTTCCTGAAGCACCACTTCGACCCGGACACCGCCGACCCCGCGTCGATCGCCCGCCAGCACCGGGCCACCGAGCGGCTGGCCGCTCTGGGCGTCCCGGTCGCTCCCCCGCTGCCCGGCCGCGACGGCCGTACGGTCGCCGTCGTCGGCGGCCACGCCTATGCCCTGCACCCGTGGGTCGAGGGCCGTCACCGCCACGGCTCCCAGCTCACCCCCGGCCAGTGCGGCCTCCTCGGAGCCCTGCTCGGGGTGGTGCACGCCAGCCTGGAGCATGTGATGCGCCCGCCCACCGGGCAGCCGTCGCCGGGGCGGGGGGAGCGGGTGCCTCCGGCACGCGACCCGGAGCGCACCACCACGGCCGCGCTCGGCGCGCGCGCCGAGCGCCCCCCTCACCCGCGACACACCCCTTGTTCCGCGACCGTCCCACCTCCGGCCGGCCTTCTTGCGCCCGCCGGCCCTCTCGCGCCCGCCGATACCTCAACCCCTGCCGCCCCTGCCGCCCTCGCCGCACCCGCCGCGGCGGCCGACTCGACCGGCCGCGCCGAGCCGGCGCCCCCGGGCGGGCCCGCCACACCTTTCGGGTCCGCCGCTCCCGCCCGGCCCGAAGCCCCCGCCCCGAGTCCCGACCCCGCGGACACCTTCGTCCTCATCGAGGATCTCCTCGCGCGCGTGCGGCGGCACCGCCCCGCCGGCTCCTTCGACGAACTCGCCCGCCACCGCCTCGTCGAACGGCGCGGGCTCCTGGAACGGCACGCCGACCGGCGTCCCCCGCACGGCGGCCCGGTCGGCTGGGTGCACGGGGACTTCCACCCCTTCAACCTGCTCTACCGCGGGGACGCCCCCGCCGCCATCGTCGACTGGGACCGGCTCGGGGTGCAGCCCCGCGCGGAGGAGGCCGTCCGCGCGGCCGCGATCTTCTTCGTCCGGCCCGACGGCACGCTCGACCTGCCGAAGACGAGGCAGTACGCACGCGCGTACCGGCGGGCGGCGGGCGCCTCGCCCCGCGAACTCGCGGCGGCCGTGCACCGCGTGTGGTGGGAGCGCCTCAACGACTTCTGGATGCTGCGCTGGCACTACGAGCGCGGCGACACCCGCGCGGACTCCCAGTTCCCGGCGTCCTCGGCGCTCGCCGTGTGGTGGACGCGGGAGTACGACGCCGTCTGCGGAGCGTTCACGGACTGACCGGGCGCAGCCGCGGGGCCCCCGGCCGACCCGTGGGGTCCTGGGGCTCCGCCCGGTTCCGCGGAACGCGCACGCGCGCGTGGAGCCCGGTCAGGGCCCCACGCGCGCGTGGAGAGAGAAGAGAACGGCTGCGCCGGGCGGGACCCGCCGACCGGGTCACCCGCCGCCGAGGCCCCCGCCGAGGGTGGTGTTGCCCGGGTCGGTACCGCCCGTCTCGTTGCCCGTGGCCGGGGCGCTCGGCTCCGTCTCCGTGTCGGTGGGCTCGTCCGAGGGCTTGCTGCCCGTCTCCTCGTCCGTCGGCTCGCCCGTGGCGGACGGGGACGGCGAGGAGGACGGTGACGAGGACGGCGAGTACGACGGCGAGTAGTTCTGGTTCGTGTTCGAACCGGTGTTGTCGTCCGAGGAGTCGCCGCTGGACGTATCGCTCTCCTCGTCGCTGGGCTTCTCGCTCGGAGCGGTGTCCGAGACGGACGGCGAGGCGGAGGGCGACGGGGAGGTCCCGCCGCCGCCGGTTCCGTCGTTCTTGGTGTTCAGGGCGAGCGCGACGCCCGCGGCGATGGCGATCACCGCGAAGATGGCGAGGATCCACAGCTTGCCGCGGCCGCTGCCCTTGTTGCCGTGCCCCTCGAAACCGCCGTCGTCCCCGCCGCCGTAACCGGTGGGCAGGATCGGCTGCGGGATCTGCGAGGTGCTGGAGCCGTCGGCGCCGTGCGGCAGCACGGCCGTCGTGCTCGCGAAGCCCCCGGCGGGTGTGCCGACGCCGCCCGACGCGCTCACCGGGCCGGTGTTCCAGGTGCCGGTGTGGCCGCCCTGGTCGTACAGCATCTGCAGCCCGTACTGGACCAGGCCGCGCATCTCCTCCGCCGTCTGGAAACGGTCGTCGGGGTCCTTGGCGAGGGAGCGCATGACCAGGCCGTCCAGCTCGGGCGGGCACTCCCCGCCCGAGGTCTGCGACGGCGGCACCGGGACGTCCTGCACATGCTGGTAGACGACCGACAGAGGCGTCTCGCCGGTGAAGGGCGGCCGAAGCGCCAGGAGCTCGTACAGCAGACAGCCCGTGGCGTACAGGTCGGAGCGGTGGTCGACGGCCTTGCCGAGCGCCTGCTCCGGCGAGAGGTACTGCGGGGTGCCCATGACCATGCCGGTCTGCGTCATCGTCGTGGACGCGCCGTGCAGGGCGCGCGCGATGCCGAAGTCCATCACCTTGACGGCGCCGTTGTGCGTGATGATCACGTTCGCGGGCTTGATGTCGCGGTGCACGATGCCGTGCTGGTGCGAGTAGGCGAGCGCCTCCAGCACACCGGAGGTGATGATCAGCGCCTGCTCGGGGCCCGGCGCCTCGGCGTTGAGGAGGAGGTCACGGATCGTGCGCCCCTCGACGATCTCCATCACGATGTACGGCACGCTCTGGCCGCCCACGAAGTCCTCGCCGGAGTCGTACACGGCGACGATCGCATGGTGGTTGAGGCCGGCCACCGACTGGGCCTCGCGCGTGAAGCGGGCCTTGGACACGGGGTCCTCGGCGAGGTCGGCGCGCAGCAGCTTGACCGCGACGGTGCGGCCGAGTCGTACGTCCTCGGCCGCGAACACCTCGGCCATGCCGCCTCGGCCGAGTCTGCGGGTCAGCCGGTATCGGCCGTCTCCGACCAGCCCTCCGTTGCCCCAGTTCTCCGGCGCATCTGACATACCGCCGCCAGTCGCCTCGGGGTCGGACGGGCCCTGAGCGCGCTGCTGTGCCATCAGTCCTCGCCGTCGTTTCTGCCCGCGGTGCGCGCGGTGTTGTCACGGTCTCCGTCGGCCACGCTACAGCCTCCGCGCAAGCCGCCGGTCCGGGACGATCCCCGGAACGATCCCCGGGGCGGACCCCGGCGCCGGTCCGGGACGGACCGGCCATCAAACCCGTACTCCGTGCAGCCGTGCAAATTCTGTGTACCGGCCGTACGGCACCTGTAACGCTTCCGCGACGCTTCTTTCTCGTAGGGTCACGGAACGGGCACCGAACTTGACGTGTCGGTGCCCTACGGCAGACTTGGCCGGGAATAGCGCTTTGGATCAACGACAGTCAACGGCGCCAGAAGGCCAACGGGGGACGCAGAAGATGAGCCAGGACGGCGCGCAGGGCCGGTACGCGGGGCGGGCGCTCGCCGCCGGCCGCTATCAGCTGCGCGACTTGCTCGGCGAGGGCGGCATGGCCTCGGTCCACCTCGCCTACGACGCCGTGCTCGACCGTCAGGTCGCGGTGAAGACCCTGCACACCGAACTGGGCCGTGAGCAGGCCTTCCGCGAGCGTTTCCGCCGTGAGGCGCAGGCCGTGGCCAAGCTCACGCACACCAACATCGTCTCCGTCTTCGACACGGGCGAGGACGACGTGGACGGGCTCACCACGCCCTACATCGTCATGGAGTACATCGAGGGCCGCCCGCTCGGCTCGGTGCTCGACGAGGACGTGCACCGACAGGGCGCGATGCCCGCCGACAAGGCGCTGAAGATCACCGCGGACGTGCTGGCGGCGCTGGAGATCAGCCACGAGATGGGGCTGGTCCACCGCGACATCAAGCCCGGCAACGTGATGATGACCAAGCGCGGCGTGGTCAAGGTGATGGACTTCGGCATCGCGCGGGCCATGCAGTCCGGCGTCACCTCGATGACGCAGACGGGCATGGTCGTCGGAACCCCCCAGTACCTCTCGCCCGAACAGGCGCTGGGGCGCGGGGTGGACGCCCGGTCCGACCTCTACTCGGTCGGCATCATGCTGTTCCAACTGGTCACCGGGCGGCTGCCGTTCGAGGCCGATTCACCGCTTGCGATCGCGTACGCGCACGTGCAGGAGGAGCCGGTGGCTCCCTCCTCGATCAACCGGGCGCTGCCGCCGGCCGTCGACGCGCTCGTCGCCCGCGCGCTGAAGAAGAACCCGAACGAGCGTTTTCCGACCGCCGTCGCCATGCGCGACGAGTGCCTGCGCGTCGCCGCGTCCTTCCAGCCGGCCCCGCCGAGCATCGTCCCGGGCGCGCAGACGTCCAGCGGCGCGGGCGTCGGCTCGGCGGTCTTCCCGCCGGTCGGTCAGAGCACCCCGCCGCAGGGCAGCGTGCAGACGCCGTACCAGACCGGCCCCAACCCGAACCCCTACGGCACTCCGGCGCCCGCCGCGTCCTACGGCTATCCGCAGCAGGCCGGCTACCAGACGCCCGCCCCCGCGTACAACCAGTCGGCGCACAGCCCGGCGGCGTACAACCTCAGCCCCCAGCCGTCGACCGCGGTTCCCTCCGGCGGCGGCCGCAGGAACACCAAGCCGGTCCTCATCGGCTCGGCCGTCGTCGCCGTGGTCGCGGTCGGCTGTCTGATCGCCAGCCTCAGCATGGGCGGCGGCAAGGGCGACGACGCCAAGGGCGGCGGCGGGACGGCGAGTTCCTCTCCGGCGGCGACCAAGGCGGCGGACTACCGAGCGCCGGACACCTCCAAGACGATCGACCCGACGGAGTGCTCCGAGCCCCAGGAGTCGTACAACGACCCCGCCAAGATCCGGGTGCCGAACTTCAAATTCAAGTACATCGGCTCGGTCAAGGCGTGTTTCCAGGCCGCCGGCTGGCAGTACAAGATCACCAAGGTCGACGAGAACACCTACGGCGACGGGGCGGTCATGGAGCAGTTCCCCTCGGCCGACACGGACGTCGACCCCAAGGACATGCCCGAGATCGAGCTCAAGGTCTCCACCGGCAACCCCGCGTGACGACCGGCCGGCACGTCCGGCGTCGTCCGGCCTCGTCCGACGTCATGTGAGAGGGCCCGGCGTTCGACGCCGGGCCCTTGACGTGTACTGCAGAGGACTACAGGTACGGTCCGCCCGAACGGCCGCCCGCGGCGCGCGGGTCGTCCATGCCCTCATGGCTCGCGCCGGGCGGCAGCGCGCGGCGCATCTGCTCCAGCTGGGCCCGCGCGGCCATCTGCTGAGCGAAGAGCGTGGTCTGGATGCCGTGGAAGAGGCCCTCCAGCCAGCCGACCAACTGGGCCTGCGCGATGCGCAGTTCCGCGTCACTCGGCGTCGACTCCTCGTTGAACGGCAGGGACAGCCGTTCCAGTTCTTCGACCAGCTCCGGGGCCAGGCCGTCCTCCAGCTCCTTCACCGAGCTTGAGTGGATCTCCTTCAGCCGGGCCCGGCTCGCCTCGTCCAGGGGAGCCGCGCGCACCTCCTCCAGCAGCTGCTTGATCATGCTTCCGATCCGCATGACCTTCGCCGGCTGCTCGACCTGCTCCGTCACCGGGATCTCACGGGAGTCCTCGTCGGCGTCGATGCCGCCGAGCGCCATGCCGTCCTGGCCTACGACCAGGATCTTCTGGGCGTTCTCCGGCGACCTTTCGTTCCTCGGCATCTCCATGCCGTCATTCTCTCGCACGTCCCCACCTCATCACCGTGGTGCCCCCCGCGAAAGGTGATCCACCGTTTCCGTTCGGCGGAGTCCGGAATGCGGTGAAAATTCGCCGATGTAACGCTTGGTGGGTGTTTTCTTGGCGACCGTTCATCGGGAGGGGGTCACGGACGTGACTCCACGGCAGTGGGCATGGTGCGGCACACGGGCGGCTCTGACGGCCCTGGCGGGAGTCCTCGTCCTGTCGTACGGAGGTGCCGCGTCCTACGCGACCGGGGCGCCGCCCCGACGCGTCTTCGCCTATCCCGACGCGCCCGCGTCGGCCACGCCCTCCCCCTCCCCGCGCGAACCCGACCGGGCCGGCAGCCGGGCGGGCGAGGGACGCGCCCGGCCCGGGCGGGAGGACGGGGACGAGGACGAGGACGCGACGGCTCGGGCCACGGGCGGCGAGGACGTCTCCGGCGAGGACTCGGACGCGGGGGACGGCGAGACGGAGGCCGGCGACGGCGACCACGCCGACGACAGCGCGTCCCAGCCTCCCGGGGCATCCGCTCCCGTGACCTCGGCCGAGCCGCAGGACTCCGTGCGGCAGGCGGCCACACAGGGGGAGCGGGCCGACGGGCCCGTCCTGCAGATCCTGCCGCTCGGCAGCGGCCTCGTCCTCATCGGTCTCGGAATCGCCCTCGCTATCGCCGCCCTCCGGCTGCGCCGCGGCTGACAACCGCTCCGCGCCGCACGGCCCCGGACGGACGACACCGACCGAACGGCTTCAGGCCGGCGACCGCGGAGCGCGGCTGCACGCGGCCCGCTCCGAACGGGCCTAGGACGCGACCAGCAACACCTTGCCGATGTGGCCGCTCTCCTCCACCACGCGGTGGGCGGCGGCCGCGTCGCTCATCGGGACTTCGCGGTCGACGACGGGGCGTACCCGGCCGGCGGCGAGCAGCGGCCAGACGTGCTCGCGCACGGCCGCCACGATCGTGGCCTTCTCCTCCAGCGGACGGGCCCGCAGCGAGGTCGCGCTGATGGCGGCACGCTTGCCGAGGAGCGCGCCGATGTTGAGCTCGGCCTTGACGCCGCCCTGCATGCCGATGATCGCGAGACGGCCGTTGACGGCGAGGGCCTGGACGTTGCGGTCCAGGTACTTCGCGCCCATGTTGTCGAGGATGACGTCGGCGCCGGCGCCGGCGGTGGCCTGCTTCACCTCGGCGACGAAGTCCTGCTCGCGGTAGTTGATCAGGATGTCGGCGCCCAGCTCGGCGCACTGCTCCAGCTTCTCCTTGGTGCCCGCGGTGACGGCGACCCGCGCGCCGACGGCCTTGGCCAGCTGGATCGCCATGGTGCCGATGCCGCTGGAGCCGCCGTGCACGAGCAGCGTCTCGCCGGGACGGAGGTGGGCGATCATGAAGACGTTCGACCAGACGGTGCTGGTCACCTCGGGGAGCGCAGCGGCCTGCCGGAGGTCGACGCCCTCGGGTACCGGAAGCAGCTGGCCGGCCGGCACGGCGACCTTCTCCGCGTAGCCGCCGCCCGAGAGCAGCGCGCACACCTCGTCACCGACGGCCCAACCGGAGACATCGGGGCCGATCGCGGCGATCCGGCCGGAGCACTCCAGGCCGGGGTAGCGGGAGGCGCCGGGCGGCGGGTCGTAGAAGCCCTGCCGCTGCAGGATGTCGGCGCGGTTGACGGCGCCGGCCACCACCTCGACCAGGACCTCTCCCTCGCCGGGTACGGGATCGGGAACCTCGTCCCACACCAGCGCCTCGGGACCACCGGGTTCGGGAATCGTGATCGCATACATGAGGACGACGCTACTCCTCGCCCCGGGCCGGAGGACCGCGGCGTAACGACGGGCGGTCGTCGCAGAGTTCAGGCGGGCGGCAGCGGCGGCACCCCGGGCATCCCCGGACCGCCCAGGTTGGCGTGCGCCCTGTCCGGCCCCACCCGCACGATCGAGACCAGCCGGTCCGTGGGCTGCAGCACCCCGATCGCGGGATCGTCGTAGGCCAGGACGCGATGTCCGCGCACGACGCTGACCACCAGGTCGGCCGTCTCGCGCGGACCGCGGCCCGCCTCGGCCTTGGTGACCGGACGCTCGACCAGATCGAGCCCGTCGCCCTGCTGGATGAGGTCCTCCATGACCCGGCCCGCCGCCGGGCTCAGCACGGACAGGCCCAGCAACCGTCCGGCCGCCCCGGCGCTGGTGATGACCTCGTCGGCGCCCGACTGCTTCAGCAGCGGTGCGTTCTCCTCCTCGCGGACCGCCGCCACGATCTTCGCCCCCGGGTTGAGCTGGCGGGCGGTGAGTGCGACCAGGACGGCCGTGTCGTCGCGCTGGGTGGCGATGACGATCCGCCCCGCCCGCTGCACCTCGGCCCGCCGCAGCACGTCGCTGCGCGTCGCGTCCCCGACCACACCCTCGTAGCCCTCGGCCTTCGCCGCGTCGACCGCCTTCGCACTCGGGTCGATCACCACGACCTGCTCCTTGCGCAGACCCGCCGTGCAGGCCGTCCGGATCGCGGACCGGCCCTTCGTGCCGAAGCCGACGACGACAGTGTGGTCACGCAAGGGGACCTCCGGGGATCATGAGCGTCTGGGGGGCCACGGACACGTGTTGATTCATGACGGGCGCGAACCCGCCGGGAACCATGGTGCCCACCGACCGGATCACCGTCAGCAGGGGGCACACGATGAAGGACCACGAACGACAGCCCGGCCCGGCCAGGCTCTCACTGTTCAGGTCCCTCTGGTACCGCTCACGCACCGAAGCCCGCGACGACGCCGAGGCGGGGCGTTCCATCACGATGCCCGTGCGCGTCGGTGTGCCCCCGCTCCAACAGGTGCTGCGGCGACTGGCCCTGGGACTGCTGGTGCTGGCCGTCACCGCGCTGATCGTCTACGCCGACCACGACGGCTACAACGACAACTCGGACGGCTCCGTCGGCCTGCTGGACGCGGCCTACTACGCGACCGTCACCCTCTCCACCACCGGTTACGGCGACATCACCCCGGTCAGCGACACGGCCCGGCTCGTCAACATCCTGGTCATCACACCCCTGCGCGTGCTGTTTCTGATCATCCTGGTCGGCACCACCCTGGAGGTGCTCACCGAGCGCACACGCCAGCAGGTCCGCATCCACCGCTGGCGCGCCCGCATCAGCGGACACATCGTGGTCGTCGGATACGGCACCAAGGGCCGCCACGCCGTGGAGACCCTCGTGGGGCAGGGCATCCCCAAGGACCGCATCGTCGTCGTGGACGCCCAGCGCAAGGCTTCGCTCGTCGCCGGAGACGACGGGCTGGTCTCGGTGACCGGGGACGCCACCCGCTCCGAGACGCTCGTCAAGGCCGAGGTGCAGAACGCCTCCCGAGTGATCGTCTCGCCCCAGCTCGACGAAACGGCCGCCCTGGTCACCCTCACCGCCCGCCAGCTGAACCGGCGCGCCACGATCGTGGTCGCCGCCCGGGAGGACGAGAACGTGCCGCTGCTCAAGCAGAGCGGCGCGGACACCGTGATCACCAGTTCCAGCTCCGCCGGACGGTTGCTCGGTGTGTCGATGGTCAGCCCGACGGTCGCCAGGACGCTGGAGGACCTGATGACCATCGGCAGCGGCCTGGACCTCGTCGAGCGCCCGATCACCAAGGCGGAAGCGGGCAAGGATCCCCGCGCCTGCGCGGATCTCGTCGTGGCCGTAGTCCGGGGCAAGGAGATGCTCGACTACACCGATCCCCGGCTGACCCATTTGCAGCAAGGGGACCGGGTGATCGCGGTCAGTCGAGCCGTTCCGGCTCCCGATCAGGCCTGACGGCGTTTCACGTGAAACAACGACGGAGTTTCACGTGAAACAGCGTGCGTGTTTCACGTGAAACACGCGCCGATCCCGGCCGTCGCCCAGGGCAGGTCCAGCACCTCCGCCTCCTGACCTGCCCGCGCCCCGCCCGGCGGTACGACGGCGAGGGCGTCTGCCGCCGCGATGCCGCGCAGCATGGCCGGACCGTTGTAGTGCAGCGGCACGGCGTGGTCGCCCCGCAGGACCACCGGGATGAGCCGGGTGTCGTGCGGGTGCCCGTGCACAGCCTCCCGCAAGGGCAGCGTGTACGACTCGGGAGCTCCGCGGGCGGCGAGGCCGCGCAGCAGTGGCTCGGCGAGCGCTAGCAGGCCGGAGACGGCCGCGAGAGGGTTCCCGGGCAGACCGACGAGGTGCTGGCCCTCCTTCACGCGCGCCAGCAGCATCGGGTGCCCGGGACGCACCTTGACGCCGTCGACGAGGAGCTCGGCGTCGATCCGGCGCAGGGTGGGGTGCACATGGTCGACAGGCCCCGAGGCCGTGCCCCCCGTGGTGACGATCAGATCCGCGCCGGACGAGGTGACGGCCCTGTGCAGGGCTTTCGCGTCGTCACGGAGCCTGCGTACGGCGATGACCTCGGCGCCCAGGGCCCGCAGCCACGGCGGCAGCATCGGACCGAGTGCGTCCCGGATGAGGCCGTCGTGCGGGCGGCCCTCGGTGAGCAGTTCGTCGCCGAGGACCAGCACCTCGACCCGGGGCCGGGGCACGACGGTCACCGTGTCGTACCCGGCGGCGGCGGCGAGACCGAGCACGGCCGGGGTCACCACCGCACCGGCGAGCAGCAGCTGGTCGCCGGAACGGCACTCCTGGCCGCGCGGGCGGATGTCCTGGCCGTGTTGCATCTCGCGGGTCGGATGCAGTCGGCCGTTGTCATCGGTGAGGCCGTGCTCGCTGCGCAGCACCGCGGTGGTGTCCAGGGGGATCCGGGCTCCGGTGGCGATCCGGACGGCCTCCCCGTCGGCGAGGGGAGCGGGCGCGGAGCCTCCGGCGAGCACGCCCTCCTGCCGTACGTGCCAGGGCCCGGGACCCGCGACCGCCCATCCGTCCATCGCCGACGTGTCGAACGAGGGCAGGTCGGTGAGCGCGGTCAGCGGACCGGCCAGAACCAGACCGAGGGCGTCGCCGATGCCGACGGAGACCGGAGCGGGACGGGTGCCCGACCGGGCGGCGCGGGCGGCGATCGTCCGGGCCTCCGGCCAGGCGGTGGCGCGGTGGCGATGCTCCGTGGCGGCCGGGCGACCCGCGTCCGCGGCCCGGGCCGACGACGAGCCGTCGGGCTCGCGCTGCTCGGGGCGGGGGCCGCCGGTCGGGCGGCTTGAGCCGTTGCCGTCCTTCACCAGGGCGAGCGCCTCCTCGACGTCGAGGTCCTCGGCGTCGAGGCCCTGCCGGGCGCCGTGCGGGGTCATCCGGCGTCCGGTCCCGGACCGCCGGTCCCGGCGGCCCTGTCCTGGCCGGCTTCCCCGTCGGCCTCCTGCTCGCCCTCCTCTGCCCAGCGCACCGCCAGCGCGGCGGCCTTGCGGGCGGCCTCGGCGACCGCTTCGGGGCCGCCCCCGGCCTGCGCGGCCGCGTAACCGGCCAGGAAGGTGGTCAGAGGGGCCGCCGGCCGGGCCACACCGTGGGCGGCGTCGCGGGCGAGGTCGAGGAGGACGCCGGTGTCGACGTCGAGGTCGACGCCCAGTTCGTCCTTGACTGCGGAAATCCATTCGTCCAACACGTGGTCATGCTCCCTGATACGGGCCCTGGCAGTGGCGATGTCGTCCCAGGTGTCGCAGTCGAACGACCCGACCGGGTCGGGGACGCGGGCGAGGTCGAGTCCGGCGGTCAGCCGGCGCAGGGGCAGCCCGGCGAGGCCCCCGTGTGCGGCGGCGAGCACCGCCAGTTCGCGGCGCAGCGCCGCCGTGCGGTACGCGGCGACGAGCGGCTGATCGCGGCCGTCCGCGTCGGTGAGCAGCACGCCCTCGGCTCCGCCGGAGCGCAGGGCGGTCAGCAGCCGCCGCACGGTGTCCGGGGCGAGGAAGGGCAGATCGGCGGAGAGCACGAGGACGTCGTCCGCCGTGACCGGGCGCAGCCCGGCGTCGAGTGCGGCGACGGGCCCCGCGCCGGGCGGGTCCTCGCGCGCCCAGCGCACGGGCCGGGCGGTGGGGCGGGGGTCCGCGACGACGACGGTGGCACGGGCGCCGGCGCAGGCGCCGAGGACCCGGTCCAGCAGCGCGCGCCCGCCCACCCGCACGCCCGGTTTGTCGGCCCCGCCGAGCCGACGGGCGCCGCCGCCGGCGAGCACGACGGCGTCGTGGGCGGCGGGCTCGTTCGAGGTCACCCCCCGAGTATGGGGGCCGATCCCGGCGATGCGGGCCTCTCGGGACCACGAAGAACGCGCGGGCGCGTCGACGCGCCCGCGGTCACAGGGTGCGCAACAGCACCGCCGGCTGCTCCACGCAGTCCGCGACATGGCGCAGGAAGCCGCCCGCCGTGCCGCCGTCGCACACCCGGTGATCGAAGGTGAGCGAGAGCTGGACGACCTGGCGCACCGCCAGCTCGCCCTCGTGCACCCACGCCCTGGGGACGATGCGCCCGACGCCGAGCATGGCCGCCTCGGGGTGGTTGATGATCGGCGTGGAGCCGTCGACGCCGAACACTCCGTAGTTGTTCAGCGTGAACGTGCCGCCGGTCAGCTCCGCGGGGGTGAGGCGTCCTTGGCGGCCGGCCTCGGTGAGCCGGGCGAACTCCGCGGTGAGCCCCTCGGCGTCCCGCGCGTGCGCGTCACGGACCACGGGCACGACGAGGCCCCGTTCGGTCTGTGCGGCGAAGCCGAGGTGGACCTGGTCGAACTGGACGATCTCACGGGCGGCCTGGTCGACGGTGGAGTTGAGTTCCGGGAAACGGGCCAGTGCCGCGGTGCAGATGCGGGCGAGCAGCGCGAGGAGGGAGATCTTCGGCCCGCCTGCCGCGTTCATGGCGGTCCGGGCGCGCATCAGCTCGGTCGCGTCGGCGTCCACCCAGCAGGTCGCGTCGGGGATCTCGCGCCGGCTGCGGGAGAGCTTGTCGGCGACGGCGCCCCGGACGCCCTTGAGCGGGACGCGACGGCCACCGGTGAGGGCGGAGGGCACGGCCGGCTGCGGGGCCGCCTGCGCCGTCTCTTCTCGCGGCACGGCGCCCCGCAGCGCGTTCTCCACGTCCGCCCGCAGGATCAGCCCCTCGGGCCCGGAACCCGTGATCTCCCGCAGATCCAGTCCGTTCTCCCGGGCGAGCCTGCGCACCAGCGGGGAGATCACGGGGACGGGCCCGCCGCGCGCCTCGGCCGGGACCGCCGAAGAGGCCGGGACCGCCGGGGTCAGCGGGACCATCGGGGCCGCGCCGTCGACCGTGACGGCGGCGGCGGGTTCGGGCCGCGTGGAGCGGACCCGCCGCCTGCGCGCGGGCGCCTCCGAAGTGCCGTACCCGACGAGCACGTTGCCCGAGCCCTCCGTGCCGGCCACGGCCTCGGCCAGGGCGTCGGAGGCCGGCGCGCCGACCGCGACCGTGATCAGCGGCGCGCCGACGGGCAGTTCCGTGCCCTCCTCGCCGAAACGGGCGGTCACCACACCGCCGTACGGGCAGGGCACCTCGACCATCGCCTTGGCCGTCTCGACCTCGACGACCGGCTGGTCGACGGCCACGACGTCGCCGACCTGGACCAGCCAGCGGACGATCTCCGCCTCGGTGAGCCCCTCGCCGAGGTCGGGGAGCTTGAACTCCAGTACCTGTGCCATCAGTTCCCGGCCTCCCACTGCAGCCGCGCCACGGCGTCGAGGATGCGGTCGACGCCGGGCAGGTGGTGGCGCTCCAGCATCGGCGGCGGATAGGGCAGGTCGAACCCGGCCACGCGCAGCACCGGCGCCTCCAGGTGGTGGAAGCAGCGCTCGGTGACGCGGGCAGCGATCTCGCCGCCCGGTCCGCCGTAGGAGCCCGACTCGTGGACGACGACCGCGCGGCCGGTACGACGTACCGACGCGGCGACCGTCTCGTCGTCGAAGGGCACCAACGAGCGCAGGTCGACGACCTCCAGGTCCCAGCCCTCGGCGCGCGCCGCCTCGGCGGCTTCGAGGCAGACCGGAACCGACGGCCCGTACGTGATCAGTGTGGCGCTGCGGCCCGGACGCCGCACGACCGCACGCCCGATCGGCTCCACGTCCGCCGGCGCCTCCGGGTTCCAGGCGTCCTTGGACCAGTACAGACGCTTGGGTTCGAGGAAGACGACCGGATCGTCGGAGGCGATGGAGGCGCGCAGCAGACCGTAGGCGTCGGCGACCGTGGCGGGCGTGACGACGTGCAGGCCCGGGGTCGCCATGTAGTACGCCTCGGAGGAGTCGCTGTGGTGCTCGACGCCGCCGATGCCGCCGCCGTAGGGCACGCGGACCGTGATGGGCAGGGGCATCCGGCCGCGGGTGCGGTTGCGCATCCGGGCGACATGGCTGATGAGCTGCTCGAACGCCGGGTAGGCGAACGCGTCGAACTGCATCTCCACGACCGGCCGCAGACCGTACATGGCCATGCCCACGGCGGTGCCGAGAATGCCGGCCTCGGCGAGCGGGGTGTCCGTGCAGCGGTCCTCCCCGAACTCCTTCGCCAGCCCGTCCGTGACCCGGAAGACGCCGCCCAGGGCGCCCACGTCCTCGCCGAGGACATGCACGGACGGGTCGGCGGCCATGGCGTCGCGCAGCCCCCGCGTGAGGGCCTGTGCCATGGTGGCGGGCTTGAGGGCGACAGTCGTCATCAGTGCGCGCCTTCCTGCTCGGCCTCGATCTCGGCCCGCAGCAGCGCCTGCTGCTCACGCAGTTGCGGAGTGGGCTCGGCGTACACGTGGGAGAACAGTTCCATCGGGTCGAGGGCCGGGTCCTGGTTCATCCGGGCGCGCAGGTCGGCGGCCATCGCCTCGGCGGCGTCCCGCGCGGACTGCCTGGCGTCCTCGTCGAGCAGCCCACGCGCGGTCAGCTCGCGCTCCAGCAGCTGGATCGGGTCGTGCTCACGCCAGGTCTGCACCTCGGCCTCGCCGCGGTAGCGGGTGGCGTCGTCGGCGTTGGTGTGGGCGTCGATGCGGTAGGTGACCGCCTCCACGAGGGTCGGACCGCCGCCCTCCCGCGCCCGGCGCACGGCGTCGGCCAGCACCTCGTGCACGGCGGCCGCGTCGTTGCCGTCCACCAGGCGTCCCGGCATGCCGTACCCGACGGCCTTGTGGGCCAGCGAGGGCGCCGCGGTCTGCTTGGCGAGCGGGACGGAGATGGCGAAGCCGTTGTTCTGCACGAGGAAGACGACCGGCGCCTGCCACACGGCGGCGAAGTTCAGCGCCTCGTGGAAGTCGCCCTCGCTGGTGCCGCCGTCGCCCACCATGGCGAGCGCGACCACGTCGTCGCCCTTGAGGCGGGCGGCGTGCGCGAGCCCCACGGCGTGCGGGAGCTGTGTGGCGAGCGGGGTGCACAGGGGCGCGACCCGGTGCTCGTAGGGGTCGTAGCCGGTGTGCCAGTCACCGCGCAGCAGGGTGAGGGCCTCGACCGGGTCCACGCCGCGTGCGACGACGGCGAGGGTGTCGCGGTAGCTGGGGAAGAGCCAGTCGCGCTCCTCCAGCACCAGCGCGGCGGCGACCTCGCAGGCCTCCTGGCCGGTGCTGGAGGGGTAGACGGCGAGTCTGCCCTGCTTGGTGAGGGCGGTCGCCTGGACGTTGTAACGGCGGCCGCGCACCAGCTGGGCGTACAGCCGGCGCAACAGCTCCGGGTCGGCCTGTGCGGCCGCGTCGGTGCCGAGGACGCGGTACGGCTCCGCGTCGGGCAGCAGCGGCGCGGGGTCGGTACGGGGCTGCCAGGCCGGCGGCGGAGTCGGCCGGTATGTGCCCCGCTGCTCCATGACCGTCATGACGGCACCTCCTCGGGGAAGCGGCTACGGGAGGCGTGTCGGCTGTGACCCGCCTCACCTACCGATTGTTCGGTCGTCGGCACATTTTGGCTACAGGCCCCCTCAGGCTGTGGACAAACGGTTCTCCACAGCCTGAGATGGACGCAGTACGTCCATGCTGGGAAGGCGGGGGGACATGGCACCTGAACAAATGGCCGAGGGGCCGGAGAACGGTGCCGCGCTTTCGCCGACCAGTTCCGCGCAGAGCGGCCCCGCGCCGGCGACCGATATCCCGCCGTCGGGCGGGCCGCCGTCCGGCGGACCCGGCCCGTCGCCGTCCGGCGGACCCGCGCCGTCGGCCGGGCTCTTGCCGCCGTCCGCCGCCGCGCTGCCGCCCGCACGGCCGCTCGACGCCATCGACCAGGACATCCTGCAGATGCTCCAGGCGGACGGCCGCGCCTCGATACGGTCGGTCGCCGAGCGGGTCCACGTCTCGCGGGCCAACGCCTATGCGCGGATCAACCGGCTCATCGACGACGGCGTCATCCGCGGCTTCGGGGCCCGCGTCAACCACGAGCGCGCCGGCCAGGGCACGAGCGCCTACATCACCCTGAAGATCGTGCAGAACTCCTGGCGGACGGTGCGCGAGCAGCTCAGACAGCTGCCCGGCGCCTCCCACATCGCCCTCGTCGGAGGCGACTTCGACGTCCTGCTGCTGGTGCACACGCCCGACAACAGGGCGCTGCGCGAAGTGGTGCTGACCCGGCTCCAGGCGATCCCCGAAGTGCTCAGCACCCGCACCCTGCTGGTGTTCGAGGAGGAGGACCTGGAACCGCAGGGCTGAGCCTGGAAACCACAGGCGCGGGAGCCACACGGCTGAGCGTGGAGCCGAGCGCGGGGCTGAGCCCCGGGGCTGAGCCTCGGGGCGCGCGAGCTCAGGTCGTCGGGCGGACAGGCCCGTTCGAGGAAGCCGGTCCGGTCGAGGGGGCCGGTCCGGTCGGGGCCGTTCGCAGGCCCTCGAAGACCAGCCGCACCACCGCGTCGGCCACCTCGCTCTCGACCATCCCCCGGCCGCCGGGCCGATACCACTCGACGATCGAGTTGATCATTCCGAAGACCAGCCGGGTGGCGAGCCGCACCTCCATGTCGCCGCGGACGTCCCCGTCGTCGGCGGCCGCCCGCAGCAGGTCGGCGACGCGGTGGTCGAAGTCCCGCCGCCGTTCCAGGGCCCACCGCTCGGTGTCGGTGTTGCCGCGCACGCGCAGCAGCAGCGTCACGTACGGCAGCTCGCCGATCAGCACCTCGACCATGCGCCGGACTACGTACTCCAGGCGGTGCGAGGCCTGCCCCACGCGCGCGTGCTCCTCGCCGAGGATCCCGAAGAGGCCGTCCAGGGCACGGCTGACGGCCCGCCGCAGGAGTTCCTCCTTGCCGGCGACGTGGTGGTAGATCGACGACTTGGAGATTCCGGCCGCTCTGGAGAGGTGCTCCATGGAGGTGCCGTCGTAGCCGCGCTCGTTGAACACCTGGACGGCTACGGAGAGCAGGGTCTCCGGTGTGTAGGTGTCGCGCTTGGCGGTGGTCACGAGGCGCCCTCCCGCTTCTCGGTGGCGTAGGAGTGCCGGTACAGCGCGAGGGACGGCGCGTACCGGCCGCCGGGGTCGCGGTCGTGCAGGTCGTCCAGGAGGGAGTAGGCCCACATACGGCCCAGCCTGCGGCTCCATTCGAAGGGGCCGAGCGGGTAGTTCACGCCCAGACGCATCGCGGTGTCGACGTCCTCCTCGGTGGCGACGCCCTTGGCCACGGCGTCGTGCGCGAGGTCGACGATCCGGGCGACCGTACGGGCGACGATCATGCCGGGAACGTCCCCGATGACGCTGACGTCCTTGCCGAGCGCCTGGAAGAGACCGATCGCCTCGGACATGGTCTGCGGGCTGGTGTCCTGGGAGGCGGACAGGGCGATGCGGGTGGCCTTGCGGTAGTCCAGAGCGAGGTCGAAGTAGACGACGTCCCGGAACTCCACGGAGGTCTGTCCGTCGGCGAGCGCGAGCTGCCCGTCGCCCGGCAGCACGAGCCGGGTGCCGTGGTCCTCTTCCTCCTCGCGGACCTGGATGCCCGCCTCCCGGATCAGCGCGAGCAGTTCCGAGGCGGGGCCCAGGTTGCCCTCGGCGACGACGTAGGCGGGCGGCTGGGCCTTCTCCGCGGTGTGCGGTTCGGCGGGCTCCGCCCCCTCCCGGTAGTCGTACCAGCCCTGGCCGGACTTGCGGCCGAGCCGGCCCGACTCGACGAGGCGGCGCTGGGCGAGCGAGGGCGTGAAGCGCGCGTCCTGGAAGAAGGACTGCCACACGGAGTGCGTCACCGACTCGTTGACGTCCTGCCCGATCAGGTCGGTCAGCTCGAAGGCGCCCATCCGGAAGCCGCCCGACTCGCGCAACACGGCGTCGATGGTGGCCGGGTCGGCGCCCTGCGCCTCGTAGACGGCGAACGCCTCGGCGTAGAAGGGCCGCGCGATGCGGTTCACGATGAAGCCGGGGGTGTCGGCGCAGGCGACCGGCGTCTTGCCCCAGGAGCGGGCGGTCTCGTACGCGCGCGTGGCCGAGGTGACGTCGGTGGCGTACCCCGAGACCACCTCGACCAGCGGCAGCAGCGGCGCCGGGTTGAAGAAGTGCAGGCCCACGAACCGGCCGGGGTTGCGCAGGGCGCCGCCGACGGCGGTCACCGACAGGGACGAGGTGTTCGTGGCGAGCAGGCAGTCCTCGCCGACCACGTCCTCCAGCTGCCGGAACAGTTCCTGCTTGACCTCCAGGCGTTCGACGACGGCCTCGACGACCAGCGAGCAGTCGGCGAGGTCGGCGAGATCCTGGGCCGCGTGCAGACGGGCGCGTGCCTCGTCGCGGTCGCCGGCCGCGAGGCGGTCCTTCTCGACGAGCCGGTCGAGACGGGCGCCGATCGCGGCGGCCGCCTCACGGGCGCGGCCCGGGACGGCGTCGTACAGCCGCACGGGGTGGCCGGCGACCAGCGCGACCTGGGCGATGCCCTGGCCCATGGTGCCGGTGCCGACGACGGCCACCGGGCTGCTGAGGTCGAGTGCTGTCATGTGC
This sequence comes from Streptomyces hayashii, assembly GCF_024539815.1. Classification (GTDB taxonomy): domain Bacteria; phylum Actinomycetota; class Actinomycetes; order Streptomycetales; family Streptomycetaceae; genus Streptomyces; species Streptomyces hayashii. The sequence continues at coordinate 22,662 of NZ_JAHHIU010000094.1, read as the reverse complement.
GCGATCCTCCCGCACGGGGTTTTCCACAGATGCGGCAGGCCCCCTTGTCCCGACCGATCGTTCGGTTACTCTAGCGGTGACTGGCTGTTCCCGCCCAGGTTTCCGCCAGGCCATGAGCTCGACGGAGAGTTCTCAAGACGAGGAGTTGGTCCCGCATGGCCGCCGCCGAACTGACCGCGCACGCTCTGATCGCTCAGCACCGGCCCACCCTCGACCAGGCCCTGGAAGCGATCCGCACCCGCGCGTACTGGTCCCCGCACCCGGAACACCCCAAGGCCTACGGGGAGAACGGCAGCCTGGACGCGGCGGCCGGCAAGGCCGCGTTCGACGCCGTCCTGAACACCCGCCTCGACCTCGGCCAGCCCGGCACCGACGACTGGGTGGGCGGCGAGACGTCGCCGTACGGCGTCGAGCTGGGCGTGACGTACCCGCACGCGGACGTGGACGTGCTGCTGCCCGCCATGAACGCCGGCCGACGCGCCTGGCGGGACGCGGGCGCGGAGGTCCGCGCGGTGGTCTGTCTGGAGATCCTCAAGCGGATCAGCGACCGGACGCACGAGTTCGCGCACGCGGTCATGCACACCTCCGGCCAGGCGTTCATGATGGCGTTCCAGGCGGGCGGCCCGCACGCGCAGGACCGCGGTCTGGAAGCGGTGGCCTACGCGTACGCGGAGCAGGTCCGCACCCCCGGCACCGCCGAGTGGAGCAAGCCCCAGGGCAAGCGGGACCCCCTCGCGATGACCAAGAGCTTCACGCCGGTCCCGCGCGGCATCGCCCTGCTCATCGGCTGCAACACCTTCCCCACCTGGAACGGCTACCCGGGCCTGTTCGCCTCCCTGGCGACCGGCAACGCGGTCCTGGTCAAGCCCCACCCGCGCGCGGTGCTGCCGCTCGCGCTCACCGTGGGCGTCGCCCGGGAGGTGCTCGCCGCGGCCGGCTTCGACCCGAACCTGGTGGCGCTGGCCGCCGAACGCCCCGGCGAGGGCATCGCCAAGACCCTGGCGACCCGACCCGAGATCAGGATCGTCGACTACACCGGCTCCACGGCCTTCGGCGACTGGCTGGAGGCCAACGCCCGCCAGGCGCAGGTCTACACCGAGAAGGCCGGCGTCAACACGGTGATCGTGCACTCCACCGCGAACTACAAGGGCATGCTCGCCAACCTGGCGTTCTCGCTGTCCCTGTACAGCGGCCAGATGTGCACCACCCCCCAGAACCTGCTGATCCCCCGCGAGGGCATCCGCTCCGACGAGGGCCCGAAGAGCTTCGACCAGGTCGTCGCCGACCTCGCCCGCTCGGTCGACGGCCTCCTCGGCGACGACGCCCGCGCCAACGCCCTCCTCGGCGCGATCGTGAACCCTGACGTCAAGGCGCGACTTGAGGCGGCGGCGGGCCTCGGCGAGGTCGCCCTCGCCTCTCGCGAGGTGAGCAACCCCGAATTCCCGGACGCCGTCGTGCGCACCCCGGTGATCGTCAAGCTGGACGGGGCCAAGCCGGACGACGAGGCCGCCTACATGAGCGAGTGCTTCGGCCCGGTCTCCTTCGCCGTCGCGGTCGACTCGGCGGCCGACGCGGTCGCCCTGCTGCGGCGCACGGTGCGCGAGAAGGGCGCGATGACGGTCGGCGCGTACACCACCGACGGCGAGGTGGAGGAGGCGATCCAGGAGGTCTGTCTGGAAGAGGCGGCCCAGCTGTCCCTGAACCTCACCGGAGGGGTCTACGTCAACCAGACGGCCGCCTTCTCCGACTTCCACGGCTCGGGCGGCAACCCCGCGGCCAACGCAGCCCTCACCGACGGCGCGTTCGTCGCCAACCGCTTCCGGGTGGTGGAGGTCCGCAGAGACGCCTGAGGGCCGAGAGGTCCGCAGAGACGCCTGAGGGCCGCAGGGCATCCTGCGGTCCCTGGGCGGGCCCAAGGGGCTACGGAACGGGCGGCGTGCCGGTCGACGTGCCGGTCGACGTGTCCCCGTAGGCGCTCCAGTGGTACAGCGTCATGGCCACACTGGTCGCGAGGTTGTAGCTGGAGACCTGGGGGCGCATCGGCAGGGCGAGGAGATGGTCGGCCCGCGCGCGCAGTTCGGCGGAGAGCCCGCTGCGCTCCGAGCCGAACGCGAGGAGGGCGTCGTCGGGGAGCTTGACGCCCCGGATGTCGTCGCCCTCCGGATCGAGGGCGAACACGGGGCCGGCGGGCAGTTCGTCGACGGCGATCCGCTCGACGGCGGTCGCGAAGTGCAGCCCCGCCCCGCCGCGCAGCACGGTCGGATGCCAGGGGTCGAGCGTGCCCGTGGTGACCACTCCGGTCGCCCCGAACCCGGCGGCCAGCCGGATCACCGCTCCCGCGTTGCCGAGGTTGCGCGGGTGGTCGAGGACCACGACAGGGGCGGTCCGGCCTGCGCGCCCCAGCCGCTCCAGGTTGGCCGCGCGCGTGGGTCGCACGGCCAGGGCGGCCACCGCTGTGGGATGCGGGCGCGGCACCAGGGAGGCGTACGTCGCCTCCGCGACCTCCGTCAGCAGCACGTCCAGCGTCTCGCGCACGTCGGGAGCGAGTTCCTCGGCGAGGGCGAGGGCCGCACGCCGGTCGACGGCGACCGCCACCGGGATCTCGGCCCCGAAACGCACGGCGTGCTTGAGGGCGTGAAAGCCGTCGAGCAGCACGGCGCCGTCGACGAGCCTGCGCCACCGGCCGAGGGGATCGCGGTCGGCGGTCACGGGGTCGGTCATGCCGTGAACCCTACGCGCGCGGGCGGGGAGCCTTCCTCGTCCGTCGGCTCCGGCACGGCCTTGCGGCTCCCGCTGCCGCCCCGGTTCCCGTTCCCGTCCCCGACCCCGCTGCCGTCCCCGACCCCGCTGCCGTCGCCGTCGCCGTCGCCGGAGAACAGTCGCTCACGCGCGCGTGCCGCCCAGCCGCCGAGCCGGTGCAGGAACGGAGTGGGCAGGAAGACGGCATCGGTCGCGATCATCGCCAGCGAGAAGAACGGCAGTCCCAGCACGACGGCGATCACCGCGTGCTCGGTCATCATCACCGCCAGCAGGACGTTCTTCAGCCGCCGGTTGAAGAGAGTGAACGGGAAGGCGACCTGCACGATGACGGTCCCGTAGGTGGCGATCATGACCATCGTGCCGCTGGCCGACAGCAGGTCGGCGAGCATCGGCCAGGGTGAGAAGTAGTCCAGGTGCAGCGGGTAGTACACGGCGGTGCCGTCCTGCCAGCGGGAGCCCTGGATCTTGTACCAGCCGGCCGTCGCGTAGATCAGACAGGCCTCGACCATGATCACGACCATGGCGCCGTTGTGCAGGACGTTGCCGATCACGTCGAACAGGATTCGCGGCTCCGCCGACTTCCTCAGCCGCCCGGCGGCCCACCACAGCCCCTGCGCGCACCACGCCGCCCACAGAAGCGCCGGAATGGTCCACTCGCTGTGGAAACGGTCCGCGGCGGTCACCGTGACCAGTGCGCACCCGGCCACGGCCCACAGCGCGGGGCCGACCCGGTCCGTGACCCGCTCACCCCGCGCGCGTGCCTCCTGCCCGCGCCGGGCCCGTCGCGCGTCCAGCGACCACACCCGGCCGCAGCGCATGAAGACCAGGTAGATCGACATCAGGTGCAGGACGTTGTCGCCGCCGTCGCCGACGAAGACACTGCGGTTCTGCAGCGACAGCACGCCGACCATGAACAGCACCGACATCGCCCGGGTGCGCCAGCCCAGCAGCAGCAGCGCGCTGGAGAGCACGGCGAGCGCGTACACGAACTCGAACCAGCCCCGCCCGTCGGACCACATCAAGGCGGTGAACGCCCCGTTGGAGTCGATGAGCTGCCGGGCCAGCTCCCAGTTCCAGGGGCCGTCGGGACCGTAGAGCTCCTCACGGTGGGGGAACTCGCGCAACAGGAACAGCAGCCAGGTCACGCTGAATCCGATGCGGACCACAGCGCTCTGGTACGGCCCGAACGCCGACTCCGTGACACGGGCGATGCCGGCGGACACCGACAAGGAGAACCGGTTCACCTCGTGCCTCCCTCAGTCGCGCCGTCCGGCACCGACCACCAGGACAGTTCGCGGTACACGGGGCTCGTCGACACCTTCTCGGTGCTCCACTTCGGCGGGGTCACATTGGTGGTCCGGGAGCGGACCTGGACCCGCTCGACGACGCCGTCGGCGGCCGCGCCGCCGCGCTCCAGCCGCAGCACCACGATGCGGCGCAGATACGTCTCGGCGAGGGCGCCCCGGACGCCGGCCGAGCGGTTGTCGTTGTCGTGCGTCGCGGTGAAGAAGTCCCACGCACGGCGCAGCTCGTTCTGCTCGGTGTGGCTCGGCAGCAGATTGCCGTCGATCGCCCGGCCGTCCTGCGCGGACAGGTCGTACCAGCCCGTGGTCCGCGATCCGCCGTCCTCGGTGCGCACCTGGGCGCGGACCTGGACGGAGATGTTCTGCTGGAGCGGGTTCGGCGCGAACAGCTTCCAGTTCTGCTCGAACTCCGGGTAGATCCAGTCGTCGATCGCCTTGCCGTGCGCCTTGGTGACGGTGTTCGACGGCGCGACGTGCAGGAACACCATCCCGACCTGTAGGCAGACGGTGACCGCGACGACGGCGAGCGCCAGCGCGGCGCAGACCTGATAACGCGGGGAGAGGGGCGCCACACCGGTGCGGGGCTCAAGGGGACCGTCCACCGGGTCACCGGCCTCCGACGCACTCACCCCCGGACCACCGGCCTCCGACGCACTCACCCCCGGACCACCGGCCTCCGACGCACTCATCCCCGGACCACCGGCCTCCGACGCACTCACCGCCGGGTCACCGGCCTCAGGAGCGATGGCCTCCCGCTCACCCGGCGCAGGGTTGCCCGCCTCGGGGGCTTCGGCCTCGGCGGCGACGTCGGCCTCGGGACGTCCGGCCTCAGGCTGTCCGGCCTCCGGGCCTGCGGCCCCGGTTTCACCGGGTTCGGCGCGCGGTCCGGCCTCAGGGGGCGGGAGTTCGGATCGCGGGACGGGCAAGGCGCCGCCGGGAAGGGCGTCCTCGCCGGGCGGCGGCTGCGCCTCCCCCGATCCGCTGCGCCCCTGTGGAGCGCCGGAGCCTCCGTCGTACGCGTCCATTCCGCCCCGTTCCCCGATCCCGGTCGTCATCGCGCTGCGTCGCGCAATCGCGAACGGTACTCAGCATCACCCGTTCGGCGCAGCCCTCCCCCCGGCGGCGCCGGGAACGGGCCGGGGGCGAAGAGGTTGTCCACAGGGGACGCCCGCAGGTTATCCACAGCGGTTGACACCATACGACGGCCGTCCCACCATGGAATCGCACGGACCGAACGATCGGTCGGGAGAAGGCTCGGGCAGAGCCGAGGCCACGGCGCCCAGCCGAGGCCCTAGGTCAAGGGGGACCGCATGGCGACAGCAGCCGCGCACCAGACGGCCCGCACACAAGGGCACGCCGGGCAGGAGGGCGGCATCGACGCCGACGAGTACCAGCGCGTCTTCGACGCCACGGTGGCCGCCGACGAACGCATCGAGCCACGCGACTGGATGCCCGACGCCTACCGCGCGACGCTGGTGCGCCAGATCGCCCAGCACGCTCACTCCGAGATCATCGGCATGCAGCCGGAGGCCAACTGGATCACCCGGGCGCCGTCCCTGCGCCGCAAGGCCATCCTCATGGCGAAGGTCCAGGACGAGGCGGGTCACGGGCTCTACCTGTACAGCGCGGCCGAGACCCTCGGCGCCAGTCGTGAAGACCTGCTCGACAAGCTTCACACCGGCCGCCAGAAGTACTCGTCGATCTTCAACTACCCGACCCTGACCTGGGCGGACGTCGGCGCGATCGGCTGGCTGGTGGACGGCGCCGCGATCACCAACCAGGTCCCCCTGTGCCGCTGCTCCTACGGCCCGTACGCGCGCGCCATGGTCCGCGTCTGCAAGGAGGAGTCGTTCCACCAGCGCCAGGGCTACGAACTCCTGCTGGCCCTCAGCCGCGGCACCCCGGAGCAGCACGCGATGGCCCAGGACGCGGTGGACCGCTGGTGGTGGCCCTCCCTCATGATGTTCGGCCCGCCCGACGACGAGTCCGCGCACTCCGCGCAGTCGACGGCCTGGAAGATCAAGCGCCACTCGAACGACGAACTGCGTCGGCGCTTCGTGGACATCTGCGTCCCGCAGGCGGAGTCCCTCGGCCTGACGCTTCCCGACCCCGACCTGAAGTGGAACGAGGAGCGCGGCCACCACGACTTCGGCCCGATCGACTGGACCGAGTTCAAGGAGGTCCTCAAGGGCAACGGGCCGTGCAACAAGCAGCGCATCACGCAGCGCAAACGCGCACACGACGAGGGCGCGTGGGTACGCGAGGCAGCCGCGGCCTACGCGGCCAAGCACAGCCCCAGGACGGAAGTGGAGCAGGCATGACCGACACCGACTGGCCCCTGTGGGAGGTCTTCGTGCGCTCCCGGCGCGGCCTTTCCCACACGCACGCCGGCAGCCTGCACGCGCCGGACGCCGAGTTCGCCCTGCGCAACGCCCGCGACCTGTACACCCGCCGCGGCGAAGGCGTGTCCCTGTGGGTCGTGCCGTCCTCGGCGATCACGGCCTCCTCGCCGGACGAGAAGGACCCGTTCTTCGAACCGGCCGCCGACAAGCCCTACCGTCACCCGACGTTCTACGAGATCCCGGAGGGGGTGAAGCACCTGTGACGCACGAAGCACCCGCGCCCACGGCGGCGCACACGACCACCGCCGTCCTCGCCCTGGGCGACGACGCACTGGTGCTCTCCCACCGCCTGGGGGAGTGGATGGGCCACGCGCCCGTGCTGGAGGAGGAGGTCGCGCTCGCCAACATCGCGCTCGACCTGCTCGGCCAGGCCCGGATCCTGCTGTCGATGGCCGGCGACGAGGACGAGTTGGCCTATCTGCGGGAGGAACGCGCCTTCCGCAACGTCCAGTTGGTCGAACAGCCCAACGGCGACTTCGCCCACACCATCGCCCGCCAGCTGTACTTCTCCACGTACCAGCACCTGCTGTACGACCGGCTGGCGGCCGGTCGGAGCCCGCTGGCGGGGCTCGCCGCCAAGGCCGTCAAGGAGGTCGCCTACCACCGCGACCACGCCGAGCAGTGGACGCTGCGGCTCGGCGACGGCACCGAGGTCGCCCACGAGCGCATGCGTCGCGCCTGTACGGCCCTGTGGCGGTTCACCGGCGAGATGTTCCGTCCCCTGGACGGGCTCGACCTCGACCCGGCGGACCTGGAACCGGTCTGGCTGGAATCGGTGGGCGCCATCCTGGGGCGGGCCGGTCTGGCACTGCCGGAGGGGCCGCGCACCGGAGCGTGGACGGCCGGCGCGGGCCGTGAGGGCCTGCACACCGAGTCCTTCGGCCGCATGCTCGCCGAGATGCAGCACCTGCACCGCAGCCACCCGGGGGCGACATGGTGACGCCCACCGCACTGGAGGCGGAACTGTTCGAGGTCGCCGGCTCGGTGCCCGACCCCGAACTGCCCGTGCTCACCCTCCAGGAACTCGGCGTGCTGCGCGCGGTCCGCCTGGGGCACGCGGACGCCGTCGAGGTGGAGCTGACGCCCACCTACACCGGCTGCCCGGCGATCGAGGCGATGTCCCTGGACATCGAACGAGCGCTGCACGAGCACGGGGTGCGTGAGGTGACGGTGCGCACCGTGCTCACGCCCGCCTGGTCGACCGACGACATCTCCGCCGAAGGGCGCCGCAAGCTGCGGGAGTTCGGCATAGCGCCGCCGCGCACCGTGCGGGCCCCGGGACCGGTCCCACTGGAACTCGGACCGACCCGGGCCGGCGGGACCGCAGACCGGACCACCGACCGGACCGCCGACCGTGCCCGGCCCGCTGCGGGTATCGCGCACACGGTCCCGGCCGAGTCCGCGGTCGCGGTCACCGTCCCGGCCGCGGACCCGGCCGCGGACCCGGGCGCGGGCCCGGGCGTGGAACCCGCCGCGGCGCAGGATCCGATCCGGTGCCCGCTCTGCGACTCCGCCGAGACCGAGCTGCTGAGCCGCTTCTCCTCCACCGCCTGCAAGGCGTTGCGGCGATGCCTGGCCTGCCGTGAACCCTTCGACCACTTCAAGGAGTTGTGATGGCGCGTTTCCACCCGCTCCGGGTGGCCGCGGTGGACCGCCTCACGGACGACTCCGTCGCCCTCACCCTCACGGTCCCCGAGCGGCTGCGCGAGGAGTTCCGGCACGCTCCGGGACAGCACCTCGCCCTGCGCCGGGTGACCAGGAGAACCGACGCCGCCCTCGACGCCGAGACAACCGACGGGGCGGATGGGGCCGACAGGGCCGATGAGGTGGACGGGTTCGACGGGGCCGACGGCTTCGAGGTCCGGCGGACGTACTCGATCTGCTCGCCCGCGCCCGACCCCGGCGGCCCGGGGCCCGGCACCCTGCGAGTGGGCGTGCGGCTGGTCGAGGGGGGAGCCTTCTCGACGTACGCGATGAAGGAGATCGGCGTCGGCGACGAGCTCGACGTGATGACTCCGGCGGGCCGCTTCACTCTCGACCCCGCGCCCGGCCTCTACGCGGGGATCGTCGGCGGCAGCGGCATCACTCCGGTGCTGTCGATCGTCGCCACGCTGCTGGCCCGTGAGCCCTCCGCCCGCTTCTGCCTTCTGCGCAGCGACCGGACGGCCGCCTCGACGATGTTCCTCGAAGAACTCGCCGACCTGAAGGACCGCTTCCCCGAGCGGCTCCAGCTGGTCACCGCCCTCTCCCGCGAGGAACAGCAGGCGGGGCTGCCCACCGGGCGGCTGGACCGGGAGCGGCTGACCGGTCTGCTGCCCTCGCTGCTGCCGGTTCGGCAGGTGGCCGGGTGGTTCCTGTGCGGACCGCTCGGGCTCGTACAGGGCGCTGAGCAGGCGCTGCGCGAGCTCGAAGTCCCGCGGTCCCGGATCCACGAGGAGATCTTCCACGTGGACGCCGCACCGCCGGCCACGCGGACGGCGGTCCCGGCGCACAGCACCGTGACGGCCCGGCTCGACGGCCGGGGCGGCAGCTGGCCCGTGCAGGACGGGGAGTCGGTCCTGGAGACCGTGCTGCGCAACCGCCCCGACGCGCCCTACGCGTGCAAGGGCGGGGTGTGCGGGACCTGCCGGGCCTTCCTGGTCTCCGGCGAGGTCCGCATGGACCGCAACTTCGCACTGGAGCCGGAGGAGACGGACGCGGGGTACGTACTGGCCTGCCAGTCGCACCCGGTGACGGAAGCGGTGGAGGTGGACTTCGACCGCTGAGCGACCGCCCGTTCCCTTCTCCTAGAACCTGTTCTATCTTGACGACCCGTCAGATCAGCTGACCCGTCGGGAGGACAGGCCGTGGACTTCACCTTCACCGAGGAGCAGCAGGCCGCGGCCGAGGCGGCGCGGGGAGTGTTCGCCGGGGTGGCCCCCGACGGCGTGCCGAGCCCCGCGCTCACCAGGGGCGCCGTGGCCGACTCCTTCGACCGCGCGCTGTGGGACAGGCTCGCGGCGGCGGACCTGCTGAGTCTGCTGCTGGACGAGGAGTCCGGCGGCTCCGGCCTCGACGCGGTCGCGCTCTGTCTGGTGCTGCGGGAGTCGGCGAAGGTGCTGGCACGGGTGCCGCTGCTGGAGCACAGCGCCGCCCTGGCCGCCGTACAGGCCTACGGCGGGCCGGAGTCGAGGTCGGCTCTGCTCGCCCGGGCGGGGCGGGGCGAGATCGTCCTGACGGTCGCCGCCAACGGCCGCACCGGCCACGACCCGGCCGAACTGGCCGTCGCCGCTCGGCTGGAGGACGGGAAGGACGCGGACACCACCACAGACCCCGCCCCGGGCTCGGGCTCCGCCCCGGGCTCGGGCTCCGGCTCCGGCTCCGCCCCGGGCTCCGGGAACAGTGCGGGCGGCACGGGCGGTGGAGTGTGGGTGCTGGACGGCGTACAGACGGCCGTGCCGTGGGCGTACGACGCGGACTTCGTCCTCGTTCCCGCGCGGACCGAGGACGACCGCAGCATCCTCGCCCTCGTGCCGCGCGAGCACCCCGGAGTCGTACTCGCCGAGCAGATCTCCACCACCGGCGAACGGCTCGGCGAACTGCGCCTGGAGTCGGCGCGGATCACCGCTCGGGACGTCATCACCGCCGACGGCGCATGGGAGCGCCTGCGCTCCCTGCTCGCCACGGGGACCTGCGCCCTGGCCCTCGGGCTGGGCGAACGCGTACTGCGGATGACCGGCGACTACACGAGCAAGCGCGAGCAGTTCGGTCACCCCGTCGCCAGCTTCCAGGCCGTCGCCGTGCAGACCGCCGACCGCTACATCGACCTGCGTGCGATGGAGGTCACCCTGTGGCAGGCCGCGTGGCGGATCGCCTCCGGCGCGCCGGGCGCTCTGCCGGCGTCCGGTGACGTCGCGGTGGCCAAGATCTGGGCCTCGGACGGCGTCCGGCGGGTCGTGCAGACCGCGCAGCATCTGCACGGAGGCTTCGGCGCCGACGTCGACTACCCGCTGCACCGGTACCACGCCTGGGCCAAGCACCTGGAACTGTCGCTGGGCCCGGCCGCGGCGCACGAGGAGGCGCTGGGCGACCTGCTCGCCGCCCATCCCCTCGGCTGACCCGCGTCCGCCCCTGGCCCGGCGCCCGGCATCCGAGCGCCCCGCCCCGCCCCCACCGTTCGACCGGGACGGCCGGAAACCGCGGGACACCTCCGCCCCGGGAACCGCCCACGGGACCACGGAACGGCGGCGCGGGCCCACTGGACCGTGAGGCCATGCGGCCATGCGGCCACGGGGCGGTCCGGCAAGGGCCGCCCCACTGGATCACGTAACAGTCCGGCAAGGCCGTCCCACAGGACCGTGGGACGAGACGGTCCTAGAGGACGAAGCCCGGCTCGCCCTGGTCCGTGACGACCGGGCGGCCCGTGACGGCCCAGGTCTGCATGCCGCCGTCGACGTTGACGGCGTCGATGCCCTGCTGCGCGAGGTACATGGTGACCTGGGCCGATCGTCCGCCGGAACGGCAGATCACATGGATCCGCCCGTCCTGCGGAGCCGCCTCGGTCAGCTCTCCGTAGCGGGCCACGAACTCGCTGAGGGGAATGTGCAGCGCCCCTTCGGCGTGCCCGGCCTGCCACTCGTCGTCCTCGCGGACGTCCAGCAGGAAGTCGTCGTCCTTGAGGTCCCCGACCTCGACCGTGGGCACACCATTTCCGAAACTCATGGACCCGACGCTACCCGACCGGCGTCACGGCACGACGGCGTCAGCCCACCAGCTCGGCCAGCTCCGCCTCGCGGGCAGAGACGTCGGCGAGAAGCTTGTCGGCGATCTCGTCCAGGAGACGGTCGGGGTCGTCGGGGGCCATCCGCAGCATCGAGCCGATCGCGCTGTCCTCCAGTTCCCGGGCGACCAGCGTGAGCATCTCCTTGCGCTGGGCGAGCCACTCCAGCCGCGCGTAGAGCTCCTCGCTGGGGCTCGGGGCGCGCTCGGCGGGCGCCGGACCGGCCGCCCACTCCTCGGCCAGCTCGCGCAGCAGAACCTCGTCGCCCCGCGCGTAGGCCGCGTTGACGCGGGTGATGAACTCCTCGCGCCGAGCCCGCTCGCCGTCCTCCTGGGCCAGGTCGGGATGGGCCTTGCGGGCCAGCTCACGGTAGAGCTTGCGGGCCCCCTCGCTGGGCCGGACCCGATCGGGCGGCCGCACCGGCTGGTCGGTGAGCATCGCCGCGGCCTCGGGGAACAGCCCTTCGCCGTCCATCCAGCCGTGGAACAGCTCCTCGACCCCGGGCATCGGCAGCACCCTGGCCCGCGCCTCGGCGGCCCGGCGCAGATCCTCGGGGTCACCGCTGCGGGCTGCCCTGGCCTCGGCGATCTGCGCTTCCAGCTCGTCGAGCCGGGCGTACATCGGACCGAGTCTCTGGTGGTGGAGCCGCGAGAAGTTCTCGACCTCGACGCGGAAGGTCTCCACCGCGATCTCGAACTCGATCAACGCCTGCTCGGCGGCCCGCACGGCCTGCTCCAGCCGCGCCTCGGGCCGGGGCTGCTCAGCTTCGGGGGTCGTCACCCGACCAGCCTAGGGCCTCTCCGACGCATCTTGGCCGGACCGGCCCCGGACCCGCCCCCGGACCGACGCCCAATTGATGTGGTGCCGAGCATGCCGAGTACCTGCGCGCACGCCGAGCACCTCTGCGCACGCGGCTCGCATGTGCACCCCGCCGCGCGCGCCCGTGAGGCCCGAAGCGACTCAGACCCCCGTCTCGGCCGCGATCCTTCCCGCCCGCACCGCCGCGACCAGGTCCGTGTGATCCGCCTCGGTGCGGTCGGCGTAGGCCACGGCGAACGCCGCGATCGCCTCGTCGAGTTCCTCGTTCTTGCCGCAGTAGCCGGCGATCAACCGGGGGTCGGCGCTGTGGGAGTGAGCGCGGGCCAGCAGGGCGCCGGTCATCCGGCCGTAGTCGTCGACCTGGTCGGCGGCCAGCGCGGCGGGGTCGACGCTGCCCTTGCGGTTGCGGAACTGCCGCACCTGGAAAGGGCGTCCGTCGACTGTCGTCCAGCCCAGCAGGATGTCGCTGACGACCTGCATGCGCTTCTGGCCGAGCACCACCCGGCGGCCCTCGTGGTCCACCTCGGGCGCGTCGAAACCGGCGGTCGCCAAGTGCGGGACCAGCGCCGACGCACGGGCCTCCTTCACCTGAAGGATCAGCGGCTCGCCCTGGTGGTCCAGCAGCAGGACCACATAGGACCTCGTTCCCACGCTGCCCGTGCCGACGATGCGGAAGGCGACGTCGTGCACCGCGTGACGGGACAGCAGCGGATGACGGTCCTCGGACAGAGTGGTCAGATAGTGCTCCAGGGACGCGGCCACCGCATGGGCCTCCGCATCAGGGGCCCGGCGCAGCACCGGCGCCGCGTCGACGAAGCGGCGGCCGCCGTCCTGCGTCACCTCGGTCGACTTGGCCGCGAACCGCCCACTGGTGTTGGCACGGGCCTTCTCCGAGACCCGCTCCAGCGTGCCCAGCAGGTCGCGGGCGTCGGCGTGGGAGACGAGTTCCTCGTCGGCGATGGCGTTCCAGGCGTCCAGCACCGGGAGCTTGGCCAGCAGCCGCATGGTGCGCCGGTAGGAGCCGGCCGCGCCGTGCGCCGCCTGGCGGCAGGTGTCCTCGTCCGCGCCGGCCTCCCGGCCCGCGAGCACCAGGGAGGCGGAGAGCCGCTTGAGGTCCCACTCCCAGGGGCCTTCGACCGTCTCGTCGAAGTCGTTGAGGTCGATGACCAGGCCGCCCCGGGCGTCGCCGTACAGACCGAAGTTGGCGGCGTGGGCGTCCCCGCAGATCTGCGCGCGCACGCCGGTCATCGGGGTGCGGGCCAGGTCGTACGCCATGAGACCCGCCGAGCCGCGCAGGAAGGCGAACGGCGTCGCCGCCATCCGGCCGACCCTTATCGGCGTGAGCTCGGGGATCCGGCCCTGGCCGGACTCCTCGACCGCCGCCACCGCGTCCGGCCTGGAGGCGTCCTCGACGAGTTCGGCGTGCGCCGACCGCGGCACCCTGCGGCGCAGGTGCCGGCCCTCCGCCTTGGGCGTCATGGGAGCCGCGTCCGGTCCCGCCGCGTCGGCACGCCCGACGGGCCACTCGGCGAACCCTCGCACCCGGGGGAGCCTGCGCGCCTCGCCCGTTCCCGCCCCTGCACCCTCGGCCTCGGTCGCCATGACCGCCTCCCCCGCACACGTACGCCCGTCGAGCCGACGAGCCGAACATCAACTCGTGCAGACCGTACAGCCGCGGGCGGGCACCCGTCAGACCCTGGAGGTCTCGGTCCGCTCCGGTCGTCGCAGGGGATGTTTCACGTGAAACCCCACGCGCCCTCACCGGCCACGACCCTGAGATGTTCCTCACACACGGTGAGCAACCCGCACCGGTTCGCGCCCGGCCGCTCCAGGGCATGCGAAAGCCCCGTAGGTCATGGACCTACGGGGCTTTCGACTGGTGCGCGAGGGGGGAGTTGAACCCCCACGCCCTTTCGGGCACTGGAACCTGAATCCAGCGCGTCTGCCTATTCCGCCACCCGCGCATTGGGTGTGTCCTCGGGCTTGTGGGCTTTTCGGCCTGCCGCCTTCCGACATGCAGAACATTAGCACGCGGTCCAGGGTGCGTTCACATCCCTTTCTGGCGGGCAGGGAGCAGGTGGGGACCCGTCAGCGGCCCCGTACGTCTCGGCGGTGACTGGTTCACGTATCAACCTCGTACCTATGGCGGCCGTCTCCCCAGGAGCCGGACGAGGAGCACAGCCAGGTGCGGGACACTGGTCCACGGCCGCCTCTACGATCCTGGGCAGAAGTGAGTACGAGGAGCAGGTGAGCGAGAGGACGTCGACACCCGTCGACGGGGCCGACAGGGGGAACCAGCCGATTCACCGGCGCGTGGATACGATCAGTAAGCAGTACCAGGTAAGCAGCACGGCTCGGGACGACAGCCACGACGGAGGAGGTGCCCCATGGGAGTCCTGAAGAAATTCGAGCAGCGTCTTGAGGGTCTGGTCAACGGCACCTTCGCCAAGGTCTTCAAGTCCGAGGTCCAGCCCGTGGAGATCGCCGGCGCACTCCAGCGCGAGTGCGACAACAACGCCACCATCTGGAACCGCGACCGCACGGTCGTCCCCAACGACTTCATCGTGGAGCTGAGCACACCGGACTACGAGCGCCTCAGCCCCTACTCCGGCCAGCTCGGCGACGAGCTCGCCGGCATGGTGCGCGACTACGCCAAGCAGCAGCGCTACACCTTCATGGGACCGATCAAGGTCCACCTGGAGAAGGCCGACGACCTCGACACCGGGCTGTACCGGGTGCGCAGCCGCACGCTCGCCTCCTCCACCAGCCAGGCCGACGACGCGCCCGCCGGCGGCCGACCGCGCCCCGGCGGACCGGGCGGCGCAGCCGCTCCACCCATGCCGTCCGCTCCGCCGCCCGGCGCCCCCGGCGCCCGCCCCGGCGGCTACGGCTACCCGCCCGCCGCAGGCGCCCAGCGCCCCGGCGGCGCGGGACTGGCCGGCGCTCCGCAGCCCGGGTCCCGCACCCGCCACTGGATCGAGATCAACGGCACCCGCCACCAGATCTCCCGCGCGACGCTCGTGCTGGGCCGCAGCACCGAGGCCGACGTGCGGATCGACGACCCCGGCGTCTCGCGCCGGCACTGCGAGATCCGGACCGGTTCGCCCTCGACGATCCAGGATCTCGGCTCCACCAACGGCATCGTGGTGGACGGGCAGCACACCACCCGCGCTACGCTCCGCGACGGCTCGCGGATCGTCGTGGGCAGCACCACCATCATTTACCGGCAAGCCGAAGGGTGAAGCGGGGGCAATGTCAGAGCTGACCCTCACGGTCATGCGGCTGGGTTTCCTGGCCGTACTGTGGCTGTTCGTGATCGTGGCCGTGCAGGTCATCCGCAGCGACCTCTTCGGTACGCGTGTCACCCAGCGCGGTTCGCGCCGGGAGGCGGGACGGGCACAGCAACAGGCCCAGCGCCAGCAGGCGCCCCCGCAGCAGCGCCAGCAGCCGGCCGCCGCCGGCCGCACGCGCCGCAACGCACCGACGAAGCTGGTCGTGTCCGAGGGCACCCTCACCGGCACGACCGTCGCACTCCAAGGCCAGACCATCACGCTGGGCCGGGCGCACGACAGCACCATCGTGCTGGACGACGACTACGCCTCCAGCCGCCATGCCAGGATCTACCCGGACCGCGACGGCCAGTGGATCGTCGAGGACCTGGGCTCCACCAACGGCACCTATCTCGACCGATCGCGACTGACGACTCCCACACCGATCCCGCTGGGTGCGCCGATCCGTATCGGCAAGACCGTCATCGAGCTTCGGAAGTAGTGCTACATCATGAGTGAGCGCGAGCGGAGCGAGCACGCGGCGGCGGCCGGCACCCAGGGCCCCGGTGTGCTCCCGACCGGAGGGTGGGCAGTGTGGCTCGACACGACCGGCTGTACCCGGGGCCGACGGGCGAGGTGCGCATGAGTCTGTCACTGCGCTTCGCCGCCGGATCGCACAAGGGCATGATCCGGGAGGGCAACGAGGACTCCGGTTACGCCGGTCCGCGCCTGCTCGCCATCGCCGACGGCATGGGCGGCGCCGCCGCCGGCGAGGTCGCCTCCTCCGAGGCCATCTCCACCATCGTCGCCCTCGACGACGACGTCCCCGGCTCCGACCTCCTCACCTCGCTCGGCACGGCCGTCCAGCGCGCCAACGACCAGCTGCGCGCCCTGGTCGAGGAGGACCCCCAGCTCGAAGGCATGGGGACGACCCTGACCGCCCTGCTGTGGACGGGCCAGCGCCTCGGCCTCGTGCATGTCGGCGACTCCCGCGCGTACCTGCTGCGCGACGGCGTCCTCACCCAGATCACCCAGGACCACACCTGGGTGCAGCGCCTCGTCGACGAGGGCCGCATCACCGAGGAAGAGGCCACCACCCACCCCCAACGATCCCTGCTGATGCGGGCGTTGGGCAGTGGCGAACACGTCGAACCGGACCTGTCGATCCGTGAGGTCCGGGCCGGCGACCGCTACCTGATCTGCTCCGACGGCCTCTCCGGCGTCGTCTCCCACCAGACGCTCGAAGACACCCTCGCCAGCTACCAGGGCCCCCAGGAGACCGTGCAGGAGCTGATCCAGCTCGCACTGCGCGGCGGCGGCCCCGACAACATCACCGTGATCGTCGCCGACGTCCTCGACCTGGACACCGGCGACACGCTCGCCGGGCAGCTGTCCGACACCCCGGTCGTCGTCGGCGCCGTCGCCGAGAACCAGCTCCAGCAGCACGACAACGGCATCATGCAGACCCCCGCCGGCCGCGCCTCGGGCCTCGGCCGGCGACAGCACGGGCACGGCGGAGGCGGCGAGTTCGGCCCGCCCGGCTCCGGCGGCGACATCACCGGCTTCATCCCCACCGACGGCTTCGGCGACTACACCGACGACGACTTCGTCAAGCCGCGCAAGGGCCGCAGGTGGCTGAAGAGATCCTTCTACGGCGTCCTCGCACTCGCCGTCATCGCCGGCGGACTGTACGGCGGCTACCGCTGGACCCAGACGCAGTACTACGTCGGCACCAAGGGCGAGCACGTCGCGCTGTACCGGGGCATCAGCCAGGACCTGGCATGGGTGTCGTTGTCGAAGGTGGAGAAAGACCACCCCGAGATCGAACTCAAGTACCTCCCGGAGTACCAGCGCAAGCTGGTGGAGGCCACGATCGCCGAGGGCGACCTGCCCACCGCCAGGAAGAAGATCGACGAGCTGGCCGTCCAGGCCTCCGCCTGCAAGAAGCAGGCCGGTTCCGCCGCCGCGGGCGCCACCGGCTCCAAGACCGGTTCCACAACCGGTTCCACAACCGGTTCCAAGGCCGGCTCGAAGACCGGTGAGGGCCAGGCGGGCGCCACCACGGGAACCACCCCCGTCTCCCTCACGTCCAAGGCATCGCCGAGCCCCTCGGCAACCGCGTCCCCGACCGCACCCGCGACCCCCACTCCCACCCCCGGCCCGAGCCTGTCGGAGGAGGAGCAGAAGGTCGTCTCGCGGTGCGGTGAGCAGTAGGCAAGCCGTGAGAGGCCCCGTCACACGATGAGCAGTACTACCAACTCGCCGACGCACCACACGTCCACGATCGGCTCGATCGGCACCCCGAGCCGGCGCAACACCGAGCTCGCGCTGCTCGTGTTCGCCGTCGTGATCCCGGTCTTCGCCTACGCCAACGTGGGTCTGGCCATCAACGAGCAGGTGCCGTCCGGCCTCCTGAGCTACGGGCTCGGCCTCGGACTGCTGGCCGGCGTGGCGCACCTCGTCGTCCGCAAGTTCGCGCCCTACGCCGACCCGCTGCTGCTGCCGGTCGCCACCCTGCTGAACGGGCTCGGACTCGTCGCGATCTGGCGGCTCGACCAGTCGAAGTACCTCCAGCAGGCCCACCAGGCCGGCACCGCCGCGCCACGCCAGCTGCTGTACACCGCCCTGGGCATCGCGCTGTTCATCGTCGTGCTGATCTTCCTCAAGGACCACCGCGTCCTTCAGCGCTACACCTACATCTCCATGGTCGGCGCGATCTTCCTGCTGCTGCTGCCCCTCGTCCCCGGCCTCGGGCAGAACATCTACGGCGCCAAGATCTGGATCTCGGTGGCCGGTTTCTCCATCCAGCCCGGTGAGTTCGCCAAGATCGTCCTGGCCATCTTCTTCGCCGGCTACCTGATGGTGAAGCGCGACGCGCTCGCCCTCGCCAGCCGCCGCGTCCTCGGCCTGTACCTGCCGCGCGGCCGCGACCTCGGCCCGATCATCGTCGTCTGGTTCATCTCGATCCTGATCCTGGTCTTCGAAACCGACCTCGGCACCTCGCTGCTGTTCTTCGGCATGTTCGTGATCATGCTGTACGTCGCCACCGAGCGGACCAGCTGGATCGTCTTCGGTCTGCTCATGTCCGCCGTCGGCGCGGTCGGCGTGGCCCAGTTCGAAAGCCACGTCCAGCAGCGTGTGCAGGCCTGGCTCGACCCGATGAAGGAGTACAAGCTCTCCCAGGCGGGCGTCGGCGGCCACTCCGAACAGGCCATGCAGGCACTCTGGGCCTTCGGCTCCGGCGGCACGCTGGGCACCGGCTGGGGCCAGGGCCACTCCGAACTGATCAAGTTCGCCGCCAACTCCGACTTCATCCTCGCCACCTTCGGCGAGGAACTCGGCCTCGCCGGCATCATGGCGCTCCTGCTGCTGTACGGCCTGATCGCCGAACGCGGTGTGCGCACCGCCCTGGCCGCCCGCGACCCCTTCGGCAAGCTGCTGGCCATCGGCCTCTCCGGCGCCTTCGCCCTCCAGGTCTTCGTCGTCGCAGGCGGTGTGATGGGCCTCATCCCGCTCACCGGTATGACGATGCCCTTCCTCGCGTACGGCGGTTCCTCCGTCATCGCCAACTGGGCCCTGATCGGCATCCTGATCAGAATCAGCGACACCGCGCGCCGCCCGGCGCCCGCACCCGCCTCCAACCCCGACGCCGAGATGACCCAGGTGGTCCGCCCGTCATGAACAAACCCCTGCGCCGGATCGCGATCTTCTGCGGCCTCCTGGTCCTGACCCTGCTGCTGCGCGACAACTACCTGCAGTACGTCAAGGCCGACAGCCTCGCCAGCGACACCAAGAACCGCCGCGTCAACATCACGCGCTACTCCACCCCGCGCGGCAACATCATCGTCGACGGCAAGGCCATCACCGGTTCGGTGGAGACCAGCGGCGACTACAAGTACAAGCGCACCTGGTCCAACGGCGCGATGTGGGCCCCGGTCACCGGCTACTCCTCACAGGCCTTCGGCGCCACCCAGCTGGAGAAGCTGGAGGACGGCATCCTCAGCGGCAACGACGACCGCCTCTTCTTCCGCAACACCCTGGACATGATCACGGGCAAGGAGAAGGAGGGCGGCAGCGTCATCACCACCCTCAACCCCGCCGCGCAGAAGGCCGCCTACCAGGGCCTCGGCGACAAGAAGGGCGCCGTCGCCGCGATCGAACCCTCCACCGGCAAGATCCTGGCCCTCGTCTCCACCCCGTCGTACGACCCCTCCAAGTTCGCCGGGTCCTCCGACACGGACGCCGAGGCGTGGAAGAAGGTCCAGAAGAAGAACGACCCCGACGACCCGATGCTCAACCGCGCGCTGCGCGAGACCTACCCCCCGGGCTCCACCTTCAAGGTCGTCACCGCCGCCGCAGCGCTGGAGAACGGCGAGGTCCCCGGCGTCGACACGAAGACCGACACCCCGGACCCGTTCCCGCTGCCGCAGTCCACCAGCAAGCTCACCAACGAGCACGGCGCCTGCGAGAACGCCACCCTGCGCTACGCGCTCATGGTGTCCTGCAACACCGTCTTCGCGAAGATGGCCGACAACGTCGGCAACGCGAAGATGATCCAGCAGGCGGAGAAGTTCGGCTTCAACGAGGCCGAGCTGGACACCCCGGTGCGCGCCGCCGAATCCATCTTCCCCGAGGACAACCGGCCGCAGAACTCGCTGGACGGCATCGGCCAGGGCTCCAACCGCGCCACCCCCCTCCAGATGGCCATGGTCGCCTCGGCGGTCGCCAACGACGGCAAGCTGATGAAGCCGTACATGGTCGACCAGCTCAAGGCCCCCAACCTGGACACCCTGGAGACGACCCAGCCCCAGCAGCTGTCCCAGGCCGTCTCCTCCAAGACCGCGCAGGCCCTCCAGGAAATGATGGAGACGGTCGTCAACGACCCGCAGGGCACCGGCGGCAAGGCCAAGATCGACGGCGCCAAGATCGGCGGCAAGACCGGCACCGCCCAGCACGGCCTCAACAACAGCGAGAAGCCGTACGCCTGGTTCATCTCGTACGCCAAGCTGTCCGACGGCAGCGCGCCGGTGGCCGTCGCCGTCGTCGTCGAGGACGGAGCGGCCGACCGCGGGGACATCACCGGCGGCGGTCTCGCCGGCCCCATCGCGAGGGACGTGATGAAGGCAGTCATCGGCAGCAAGAAGTGACCCCGATCACGTCACCTGCACATCGGTGCACGTTGCGATACCGGTCCTGTATCGGGTGACGGGCTTGGCCAGGTCACACAGCTCCGTCCGGGTACGGTAAGCCCGGACGGCAGCCTCCGACCGCACACGTGTGCCGGTCGGGACCGACGGAGAGGGCTGGTAGGTAGCTATGGAAGAGCCGCGTCGCCTCGGCGGCCGGTACGAGCTGGGCCACGTGCTCGGTCGTGGTGGCATGGCGGAGGTCTACCTCGCGCATGACACCCGTCTCGGCCGCACCGTGGCGGTGAAGACGCTGCGCGCGGACCTCGCGCGCGACCCTTCCTTCCAGGCCCGGTTCCGCCGGGAGGCCCAGTCTGCCGCCTCGCTCAACCACCCCGCGATCGTCGCGGTCTACGACACGGGCGAGGACTACATCGACGGGGTCTCGATCCCGTACATCGTCATGGAGTACGTCGACGGCTCCACGCTCCGCGAGCTGCTCCACTCCGGCCGCAAGCTGCTGCCGGAGCGGACGCTGGAGATGACCATCGGCATCCTCCAGGCCCTGGAGTACTCGCACAGAGCCGGCATCGTCCACCGCGACATCAAGCCCGCGAACGTCATGCTGACGCGCAACGGCCAGGTCAAGGTCATGGACTTCGGCATCGCCCGCGCCATGGGCGACTCCGGCATGACCATGACGCAGACGTCCGCGGTCATCGGCACCGCCCAGTACCTCTCGCCCGAGCAGGCCAAGGGCGAGCAGGTCGACGCGCGCTCCGACCTGTACTCGACCGGCTGCCTGCTCTACGAGCTGCTCACGGTCCGGCCGCCCTTCGTCGGCGACTCCCCGGTCGCCGTGGCCTACCAGCACGTGCGCGAGGAACCGCAGCCGCCGAGCGTCTTCGACCCCGAGATCACCCCCGAGATGGACGCCATCGTCCTCAAGGCGCTGGTCAAGGACCCGAACTACCGCTACCAGTCCGCCGACGAGATGCGCCTGGACATCGAGGCCTGCCTCGACGGCCAGCCCGTCGCGGCGACGGCGGCGATGGGCTCGGTCGGCTACGGCGGCTACGGCGACGACCAGGCGACCACCGCCATGCGCGCCGACGCCGGCGCCACGTCGATGCTGCCGCCCATGAACCCGGACGACGGCGGCTACGGCTACGACGACCGCCCCGACCGGCGCCGCCAGAAGAAGTCCAACACCTCGACGATCCTGCTGGTCCTCGCCGCGGTCCTGGTGCTCGTCGGCGCGGTCCTGATCGGCAAGTGGGTGTTCACCGGCGACGGCGCCGCCGACAAGCCCTTCCCGGCCCCGAACTTCGTGAACAAGACACAGGTCGAGGCCACTTCGATGGCCAAGAACGCCGAGCTGAAGCCGGTGTTCACGCAGAAGCCCTGTGACAACGCCGCCAAGGGCAACATCTGCTCGCAGGACCCGGCGGCCGGCAAGGACGTCAACAAGGGCGACACCATCAACCTCGTCGTGTCGACGGGGGCGCCGAAGGTGGTCGTCCCCAACGTGATCGACAAGGACGTCGACACCGCTACGAAGCAGCTGCAGGACAAGGGCTTCGAGGTCGACACCAAGCAGACGGAGTCATCCCAGGATCCGGGCACGGTCCTCAGCCAGAACCCCGATCCGGGCAAGGAACTGGAGAAGGGCTCGACGGTGACCCTTGAGGTCGCCAAGGCCGAGCAGAAGGCGACCGTCCCCGACGTCTCGAACAAGAGCTGCGACGACGCCAAGGCCCAGATGGAGCAGAACGACCTCAAGGGCAACTGCGTCGAGGTCGACACCCAGGACCAGAACCAGGTCGGCAAGGTCGTCCAGACCGTCCCCGCCATCGGCTCCCAGGCCGACAAGGGCTCCACGGTCCAGATCCAGATCGGCAAGAGCGCCCAGCCCCAGCAGGTGCAGGTCCCGGGCAACCTCCAGGGCATGTCCGTGAAGGACGCCAAGAAGGCACTGCAGGACGCCGGCCTGAACGTCGGCAACATCGCCGGCTCCTCGGACGACGACGCCCAGGTCATCAGCTCGGACCCGGCTCCCGGCAGCACGGTCAACAGGGGACAGACGGTCAACCTGATCGCCATCAAGAACGGCGGCAACGGCGGCAACAACGGCGGCGGCTTCTTCGGCGGAGGCGGCGGCTGACCGCTCCGCGGTGACGAAACGGACGAGGGCCCTGCCGGAGACTTCCGGCAGGGCCCTCG
>NZ_JAHHIU010000093.1 GCF_024539815.1 Streptomyces hayashii | reverse complement strand
CCGCCACGCCAGCTGAGCGCGCCGCCCGCCGCCCGCGGCCCGCCGCCCCTGTCTCGATTCCGCACCCTCCGCCCTGCCCACCTCGCGCCTCACACCCCACGTCAAAGGTGATGACCCATGCCCAAGCACACCCCTTTCGCGCCGCTCACCCCCTTCGTCCCGCCCTCTTCCTCCTCCTCTTCGCCCTCCTCCCCTTCGCCCTCCTCTTCTTCGCCCTCCTCTTCCTCGTCCTCGTCGTGCTCCTCCTCCGTCGAAGCCCCCGTCTCCGGACTCGACGTGGCCGACGCGTTGTCGTCCCTGCTGCGGCACGCCTCCACCGAACCGCGCCCCGACAGTCAACTGGAGGCCCTGTCCCTGGCCGTGGCCGCCGACCTGCCCGTGCTGCTGTGGGGTGAGCCGGGGATCGGCAAGACCGCCGCGCTGACCCAGCTCGCCGCCTCCCTCGGCCTTCCGCTGACCACCGTCATCGCCAGCGTGCACGAGCCGTCCGACTTCTCCGGCCTGCCCGTCGTCGGGGACGATCCCGCGGAGCAGGGCGTTCCGATGGCCCCGCCGGACTGGGCGGTGCGGTTGGTGCGGGCCGGCCGCGGACTGCTGTTCCTCGACGAACTGTCCACGGCGCCGCCCGCCGTGCAGGCCGCGCTGCTGCGCCTGGTGCTGGAGCGGCGGATCGGAGCGCTGACGCTGCCGCCCGGCGTGCGGATCGTGGCCGCCGCCAACCCGCGGTCCTCGGCGGCCGACGGCTGGGAGCTGAGCCCGCCGCTGGCCAACCGGTTCGTGCATCTGCAGTGGACCCACGACCACGAGGTCGTCGTGCGCGGCCTCGGCGGGACCTGGCCCCGGGCGACCCTGCCCCGGCTCGACCCGGCGAGGCTGGCGGACGCCGTGGACTTCGCCCGGCGCGCGGTGTGCGGGCTGCTCACCGTCCGGCCCGAGCTCGTGCACCGGCTGCCCGCCGGTGAGGCGCGCCGGGGCGGGCCGTGGCCGTCGCCCCGCACCTGGGAGATGACGCTGACCCTGATCGCTTTCGCGACGGCGGCCGGCTCCGGCCGCGACGTGCTGTCCCTGCTCGTCAGGGGCACGGTCGGGGACGGACCGGGGCTGGAGCTGCTGGCGAGCCTGGACCGGATGGACCTTCCCGACCCCGAGACGCTGCTCGCGGACCCGGCGGCCGCCGAACTGCCCGACCGGGGCGACCTGCGCCAGGCCGTGCTCGACGGTGTGGTGGCGGCGGTCCGCGCCCGTCCGGAGAGGTCCCGCTGGGACGCGGCCTGGGCGCTCCTCGTGCGGGCCCTGGAGACCGGCGCGCCGGATCTGGTGGTCGTCCCCGCGACGACGCTCGCCTCGCTGCGCCGGGACGACTGGGACGTGCCGGCGACGATCGAGAAGCTCGCCGGAGTGGTGACCCTGTCGCGCCGGGCGGACCGTGCGGCCGACCGGGCCGCGGCCCGCACCGCGAGCGGCGCGAAGGCGGGCCGGTGAGCCCCGAGGAGCCCCGCGACCCGGCCCTCCCGCCCACGGGCGGGCCCAGGGCCCTGGACGTCGAGAAGCTCTTCGCCGCCCGGTTGCAGGCCGCCCGGGCCCGGCCCTACCTCGCCACGGCCCTGTTCGCCCTGCACCCCGTGGAGTCGCGACACGTGCCGACGATGGCCGTGGACCGGCACTGGCGGTGTTACGTCTCACCGGCGTTCGTGGACCGCACGCCGGTGGAGGACCTGGCCGGGGTATGGGTGCACGAGGTGTCCCACCTGCTGCGCGACCATCACGGGCGCAGCGACCGGGTCGCCCGGGAACGCGGGCTGACCGGCCCCGGCGAGCGGTTGCGGATGAACATCGCCGCGGACAGCGAGATCAACGACGACGCGTACGGGGACGGACTGGCCCAGCCCGGGGACCTCGTCACACCGGCCGGACTGGGCCTGCCGGAGGGTGAACTGATGGAGGACTACCTGCGTCGGTTCCGGCTCGGCCCGCACACCCAGGACCTCGCGTGGCTGGACTGCGGCAGCGGCGCCGACGGACGGGAACGGGAGTGGGATCTGGGCCCCGACGGCGCCCACGGGCTCAGCGAACAGGAACGCGACGCGGTCCGCTTCCGCGTGGCGCAGGGCATCTCCGGCCGCCGCGGGACGGCGCCCGCCGGGTGGCGGCGCTGGGCCGAGGAGGCCTTCCATCCGCCGCAGCCGTGGCGGGAGTTGCTGGGCGCGGCGATCCGCTCGGCGGTGTCCGGGCCCGGCGCGGGCGAGGACTACTCCTACGGCCGTCCGTCGCGCCGCTCGGCGGGCGTCCCCGGGGCGGTGCTGCCCAGCCTGCGCCGCCGACCGCCCCGGGTGAGCGTGGTCGTCGACACTTCGGGGTCGGTCAGCGACGCCGAACTGGGCAGCGCCCTGCTGGAGGTCGCCGCGATCTCCCGGGCCGTGGGAGGCCGGCGCGACATGGTCACGGTGGTGCCCTGCGACGCGGCGGCGCATCTCGTCCACCCCCTGTGCCGGGGTGAGGGGATCCCCCTGCTGGGCGGCGGGGGAACGGACCTGCGCGCGGGATTCACCAGGGCCCTGCGGGCCCGGCCCCGCCCCGACGTCGTCGTGGCCCTGACCGACGGTCGGACGCCCTGGCCCGGCGCCCGGCCGCCGTGCCGCACCGTGGTGGGCCTGTTCCCGCGGAGTCCGAGGTCCTACGACGAGGACGATCCCGATCGCGTCCCGCGATTCCCGCCTGCCTGGGCCCGGGTGGTGGAGATCGGCTGACCGGCCGTCAGGCCTCTCGCCGCGCCCGGGAAAGGGCTGTCATAGGCTGTGGCGCCCGGTGACCGACGCAGAGAGAGGCCGACGGCGCGTGTCCGACAGATCGTCCGAAGAGCACAGATCCGGTTCTGAAGAGGGGGACGACGGCGCCGCTGGGTCGTCTCCGGAGGCCGGCAGTTCCATATCCGATGAGGAATGGGCGAAGTTCGTCGAGGACAGCGCCCGCGGGATACCCGCCTCCGCCCCCAAGGAGCCCTCCGCCCGGGCCCGCATGGTGACGGAGCGGCTGCGGCAGCAGGAGGCGCGCGGCGAGTCGCCGGCGGGCTGGCGCAACGGGCCGACCCTCCAGGAGACACAGCGCCGGACGGCGCGCAAGCGGCGGTTGTGGGCGATCATCGGGCTGCCCGTCGCCGCGGTCCTGGCCGTCGTCGCCATGCGGCCTTCGCTGCTGCCCGGCGACCCCTTCGGCTCCGGAGACCCGGAGGCCGCGGTCTCGCCGCTGCCTGCCGAGACCGCCGCCCCGACCGGTGCGCCCGGGGCGGTCGATCCCCAGAAGCCCACCCTGGAGCGACCGTTCGCGGGATCCCCCGCGCTGGGGTGGGCCGACGGCGCCGCCGGCATCGTCGTGCCCGAGGCGACCGCGGTCGGGTCGCTGTCCAAGGCCCAGGTGGAGAAGGCGCTGCAGCAGAGCAGGAAGCTGCTGATCGACGCGAACCTCGACCCGGCGACCCTGCGCGGCGAACGTCCCGGGGCGGTGCTCTCGGCGATCGAGCCGCAGCAGAAGGACCTGTTGAACCTCCTGAACACCGGCCTGAGCAAGCCGGACGAGAAGCACGACCCGCTGTCGATGTTCAGCCGCTTCGACCCCCGCGAACTGCGCCTGGTCGGTCACGTGGTCAAGACGCGCGGACGGATGACGTTCAAGGCCGGTGAGCAGGCCTCCGTCGTCGTGCACGCCGACTACACCTTCGTCTACCCGGTGACGCGCGTCGACGGGAGCGCTTCGGGCGAGGTCGCCCGCACCATCGTCCGGCGCGCGCTCGACCTTGAGTTCTTCGATCCGGACAAGCCGAACCGGTACGCCTCCACGCCGGGCAGGATCACCGTCGTGAGGTACGACCGGGACATCGGCAACTCCGCCTGCGACGTCTACGACGGCTTTCTGCATCCCTCGTTCCCGACGGCCGGCACGACGGACGAGCCCACGGGCGCCGCTCCGACCGGGCCGACGGCGGACCCGTACGACCGCAGCAGGGACCTGGCCGACGACAGCGAGAAGGGCTGCGGCGTGGTGTCCCGCACCTGAGCCCCGTCGTGCCGGGCGGGAACCGCGGCCCCCGCCCGGCTACGACTCCTCGTCCGCGCACAGCGCCCGCAACACCAGCCCGCAGCGGCGTGCGTACGCCTGTTGCAGGCCCCTGGTGGCCGGGCCGCCCGCCCTCGCGTACCACTTCGCGGCCCGGCTGAAGGCGGAGACCGTCAGCCAGACCGTGCCGTCTCCGGTGCGGTCGACGACGAACGCCTCCTCGCCGGCCTCGGGATGGCCGGTGAGGGTGCCGTAGGCCCAGCCGGCGCGCCGGTGCTCGTCCACCGTCCAGACCACCCGGCAGGGGGCCTTGACGATGCCGGCCAGGGTGACGGTGACGTCCACGTCCGGGGCCGCGCGGTCGGCGGAGGCGTCGACGCCCACGCCCAGGGCGCGGTGCATCTCCCACGTCATGACGGCTTCCGCGGCGCGGCGGAAGACGTCGTGGCCCTCGCCGAGGCGGGTGCGGACGTGGAGGGGGTGGAACCCCGGAGGGCAGAAGCCCGGGCGGTCGCGGGTCGCGCCGACCTCGTCGTACGTGAAGTCCTTCGAAGACATGGGAGCCAAGAGTAGGGCGGCACCCGGGGACGCCTTCTCCCCGGGTGCCGCCCTCGACTCGCTATCGCAGCGTCAGCCGACGTTGACGGCCGACCAGGCGGCCGCGACCGCCTTGTACTCGGCGCTGCTGGAGCCGTACAGGGCGGAGGCCGCGCTCAGCGTCCCCGTCCGCGCCGACTTGTAGTTCGTCGTCGACGTGAAGTACGTGGTGAGCGCCTTGTACCAGATCTGCAGCGCCTTGTCGCGGCCGATGCCGGTGACCGTGGAGCCGTTGGACGTCGGCGAGTTGTAGGACACGCCGTTGATCGTCTTGGAACCGCTGCCCTCGCTCAGGAGGTAGAAGAAGTGGTTCGCGACGCCGGACGAGTAGTGCACGTCCTTGTTGCCGACGGTGGAGGACCAGTAGTCCGCCGAGCCGCCGTCCTTGCTGGGCTTGTCCATGTAGCGCAGCGGGGTGCCGTCGCCGTTGATGTTGATCTTCTCGCCGATGAGGTAGTCACCCTTGTCGGACGCGTTGTTGGCGAAGAACTCCACGCCGGTGCCGAAGATGTCCGAGGTGGCCTCGTTCAGACCGCCGGACTCGCCGGAGTAGTTCAGGCCCGCGGTGTTCGAGGTGACGCCGTGGCTCATCTCGTGGCCGGCCACGTCCAGCGAGGTCAGCGGGTGGTTGTTCCCGTCGCCGTCGCCGTACGTCATGCAGAAGCAGCTGTCGTCCCAGAACGCGTTGACGTACGCGTTGCCGTAGTGGACGCGGGAGTAGGCGGCGACGCCGTTGTTCTTGATGCCGCTGCGGCCGAACGTGGACTTGTAGAAGTCCCAGGTGACCTGGGCGCCGTAGGCGGCGTCCACGGCGGCCGTCTGGTCCGTGGCGGAGCTGGAGGCCGCGCCGGTGCCCCAGGTGTCGTCCGCGTCGGTGAACAGGGTGCCCGCCGAGGAGGAGGTGCCGTGCGACTTGTTGTAGGTCTTGTGGCCGCCGCGCGTGCCGTCCGTCAGGTTGTACGTCGAACCCGACTTGGTGGTGCCGAGGGTGACGGTGCCCGAGTAGAGGCTCTTGCCGGTGCCGGTCTCGATGCCCTGGTACTCGTAGAGCTTCTTGCCGGTGGCCGCGTCGGTGATGACGTGCAGCTGGCTCGGGGTGCCGTCGTCCTGAAGACCGCCGACGACCGTCTCGTAGGCGAGGACCGGAGTGCCGTTGCCGGCCCAGATCACCTTGCGGGGGGCCTGGTCCGCCGAGGTGGACTCGGAGCCCACGGCCTTGGCGGCGGTCAGCGCCTGCTTCTCGACCTTGGCGGAGGCGACCTTCGGGGTCAGCGTGGCCACCTTGATGGTGGCCGTGTTGGCCTTGGTGACGCCCTTGGTCGCGCCGGTGGCGGACTCGTGCACGACGAGGTCGCCGCCGAGGACCGGCAGGCCCGCGTAGGTGCGCTCGTAGCGGGTGTGGACCGTGCCGTCGGCGTCCTTGACGACGTCCTTGACGACGAGCTTCTCCTTCGCGCCGAGGCCTATCGCCTGGGCGGTCTCGGGCGCGTCGACCTGCTGCTGCTTGATCAGCGTCGTGCGGGCGGCGGCCGACAGCTGGACCGGCGCGGCCGGCTGGACCGACTTGCCGCCCGACTCCGCCGGGGTCTGGGCGGCGGCGGTACCGGTGGTCAGACCGGTGGTGAGCAGGGCTCCGGCCGCGACAGCGGTGGCGATGGCCAGAGTGGTGCGCTTGCGACGCGCGTAGAGGGAGGTCACACAAGCTCCTTGGATGTGGGGGGTCCAGGCGGCGTGGGGCGCCACCCGAGACGGGTGTGAAGTTGTGCGGCGGGTGAAGGAAGAGTGACATCAAGGCGCGTACATGTCAGGACCCCCAAGTGATGTTGGCCGAAATTCGACTGTCCGGTGAACATTGCCGCAATGTGAACGGCGTCGACCTCGGTCAAGGCCCAACAGGACACGGGTATACGGCCCGTAAAAAGGGGGACGCCGCCCCGGGGGAGTCGAACCCCCGGGACGGCGTCCTGTGCGTCGCCTTG
This sequence comes from Streptomyces hayashii, assembly GCF_024539815.1. Classification (GTDB taxonomy): domain Bacteria; phylum Actinomycetota; class Actinomycetes; order Streptomycetales; family Streptomycetaceae; genus Streptomyces; species Streptomyces hayashii. The sequence goes on along the minus strand of NZ_JAHHIU010000093.1, from coordinate 71,345 downwards.
CAGGCGGCTGTGCGCGGCCCGTGCGGGGCCCGCTCCCTACGGGAAGGTGAGCTTCCAGCTGTTGATGTAGCCGGTGTCCTGAGCCGCGTTGTCCTGGACCTTCAACTTCCAGACTCCGTTGGCGACTTCGGAGGAAGCGTTCACGGTGTACGTGGTGTTGATGTTGTCCGCGCTCCCGCCGGTGCCGTAGGCCTTCAGCGTGTACGCCGACCCGTCGGGGGCCACCAGCTGCACCTGGAGGTCGCCGATGTAGGTGTGGACGATGTCGACCGCCACCGCCAGGTTCGACGGCGCGTTGCCGGTCCGGCCCGAGACGGTGATCGACGAGGTGACCGCCGCCCCGTTGTCCGGAATCGATACGTCGGCGGTGTTCTCGAAGGAGGTGCCGCCACCGCCGCCACCGCCGGAGCGGGCGCCGACCGCGACGCCGGCCCACGCGTCCTGGACCGCCTTGTACTCGGTGGACGTGGTGCCGTACAGCTCACCGGCCGCCGCCAGCGTGCCGGTGCGGGCCGCCGCGTAGTTGGTGGTCGAGGTGAACTTCGTGGTCAGCGCGCGGAACCAGATCTTCTCCGCCTTGTCGCGGCCTATGCCGGTGACCGGGAGACCGTCCGACGTCGGGGAGTTGTAGCTGACGCCGTTGATGACCTTGGCGCCGCTGCCCTCGCTCAGCAGGTAGAAGAAGTGGTTCGCGACGCCGGACGAGTAGTGCACGTCCTTGTTGCCGACGCCGGAGGACCAGTAGTCCGCCGAGCCGCCGTCCTTGCTGGGCTTGTCCATGTACCGCAGCGGCGTCCCGTCGCCGTTGATGTCGATCTCCTCGCCGATGAGGTAGTCGCCGACGTCGGAGGGGTTCGCCGCGTAGAACTCCACGGCGGTGCCGAAGATGTCCGAGGTGGCCTCGTTGAGGCCGCCGGACTCCCCGCTGTAGTTGAGGCCCGCGGTGTTGGAGGTGACGCCGTGCGTCATCTCGTGGCCGGCCACGTCGATCGCCGTCAGCGGGTGCGTGTTGCCCGAGCCGTCGCCGTACGTCATGCAGAAGCAGCCGTCGTCCCAGAACGCGTTGACGTAGTTGTTGCCGTAGTGCACCCGCGAGTACGCGCCGACGCCGTTGCCCTTGATGCCGCTGCGGCCGTGCACGTTCTTGTAGTAGTCCCAGGTGAGGGCCGCGCCGTAGTGCGCGTCCGCGGCCGCCGTCTCGGCGTTGGAGGCGGCGCCGTTGCCCCAGACGTCGTCGGGACCGGAGAAGAGCGTGCCGGTGCCGGAGGTGCCGTGGTTGAGGTTGTACGTCTTGTGGCCGCCGCGCGCCGCGTCGGTCAGGTTGTACGTCGACCCGGACTGCGTGGTGCCGAGCGTCACCGTGCCGCTGTACATCGTGTTGCCGGTGCCGGTCTCGATGCCCTGGTACTCGAAGAGCTTCTTGCCGGTGGTCGCGTCGGTGATGACGTGCAGCTCGTTGGGGGTGCCGTCCTCCTGGAGGCCGCCCACCACCGTCTCGTACGCGAGGACCGGCGTGCCGTCGGCCGCCCAGATGACCTTGCGCGGGGCCTGGTCGGCGGCCGGCTTGGAGGCGCCGGCGTCGGCGGCGAGGCCCAGCGCCTGCTTCTGCGCCTTGTCGGCGCTGACGGCCGGGGTGAGCGAGGCGACCTTGATGGCGGCCCGCGTGGCCTTGGTGACGCCCTCGGTGACGCCGGACTTCGCCTTCTCGACGACGAGGTCGCCGCCGAGCACCGGCAGGCCGGCGTAGGTGCGCTCGTAGCGGGTGTGCACGGTGCCGTCGACGTCCTTGATGACGTCACGGACGACGAGCGCCTCCTTGGCGCCGAGGCCCAGCTCCTTGGCGGTCGCGGCCTTGCCGGCGTCCGCGTCGCGGATCAGCGCGGCGCGCTGGGCGGGGGTCAGGCGCAGCGACTCGGCGCCCGGATTGGACTGACCGGCCGCCCGCGGCGACTGCGCGGGGGCTGCGGTCGCGGCCCCCGACTGCACGGCGGCGGCGATGAGCGCGGAGACGCCGACGAGGGCGACGGCCGCGGCACGACGGGTGGTGTGGGGGGTGCGTCTGCGAGAGGGACTGCTGCTCAACACGGACTCCTTCTGCGCGGCCGCGGATCACGCGGCCAGGGGAGACCCGACGGCGGGTGGGCCGTACGGGCACGACAAAGGCGGTACGCAGAACCAAGGCGGAACCTGGAGCGAGGTGTTGCTGTGGGGTTGCTGTGAACTGGCAGTGGGAAGAGTGGCAGTGGATTGCGCTGTCTGTCAGGAGCGCGTCAGGAAGTTGGCCGGAAATGGTCCGTTGTCCGGTTGTTCATGTTCGATATTCGGACCCGTTGATTTCCGGTCGGTCGGGTCTGCTCCGGCGCCGCTGCGAGGCGCAGTCCGCGACGCCGGGCCCGGCCGCGGACGGACGCGCGGGGACTCAGGACGGGCGCGGCCCGGACCCGGTCCGGTCGTCCGCCGGCTCCCCGTGCCAGGTCCGCCACAGCGCCGCGTACGCGCCGTCCCCCGCCACCAGCGCCTCGTGCGTGCCCAGTTCGGTGAGCATGCCGTCCTCCATGACCGCGACCCGGTCCGCGTCGTGGGCGGTGTGCAGCCGGTGGGCGATGGCGATCACGGTCCGGCCCCGGAGCACGGCGGCCAGCGCGCGCTCGGTGTGCCGGGCCGTCGTCGGGTCCAGCAGGGCCGTCGCCTCGTCCAGGATCAGCGTGTGCGGGTCGGCCAGCACCACCCGGGCCAGGGCGAGCTGCTGGGCCTGCGAGCCGTCCGTACGACCGCCGGTTCCGCCCAGTTCGGCGTCCAGGCCGCCCGGCAGCTCCCGCACCCAGCCGGCGGCGCCGACCGCGCCCAGCGCCGACCACAACTCCTCGTCCGTCGCCGCCGGTTCGGCGATCAGCAGGTTGTCGCGGACCGTGCCGAGGAAGACATGGTGCTCCTGGGTGACCAGAACGACCTGGCGGCGCAGCGTCTCGGGCGCCAGCTCCGCGACCGGCACTCCGCCCACCGTCACCGAACCCGCGCTCGGCGCGTCCACCCCCGCGAGCAGCCTGCTGAGCGTGGTCTTGCCCGCCCCCGACGGTCCGACGACCGCCAGCCGCTCCCCGGGCCGCACCGTCAGATCGACCCCGCGCAGCACTTCGCCGCCGCGCTCGTAGGCATAGCGCACGCCGGTCACGTCGATCCGGTCGTCGGCCGGAGTCGGCGCCCCGCCGTCGGCCACGGCGCGCGGCGCCTCCGCCAGGCCCTCCACACGGGCGAACGAGGCGCCGCTGCTCTGCAGTTGCTCCACGCGCACCAGGATCTGGTCCAGCGGCTCGGTGAACTGCCGCAGATACAGCGCGGCCGCCACCACCGCGCCCAGGCTCAGCGTGCCCCGCGCGTGCAGCGCCCCGCCCAGCAGCAGCACCCCGGCCACCGGCAGCGTGTACGACACCTCCACCGCCGGGAAGAACACCGTGCGCAGGTAGAGGGTGTGGAAGCGGGAGCGACGCGAGACCTCCAGCGCGTCCCTGCTCGCCGCCGTCCGCCGCTCCTGGAGCCGGAACGCCTCGACCGTGCGCGCCCCGGCCGCCGTCGCCGCGACGATCTCGCCGACCTCGGAATCGGCCGCGCCCTGGGCGAGATAGCCGGCGCGGGCCCGGCGCAGATACCACCGCAGGGCGAACCGGATGGGGGTCAGGGCGAGCACGCCGACCGCACCGAGCAGCGGGTCGATCACGAAGACCGCGCCGAGCGTGAACAGCGCCTGGACCGTGCAGACCAGCAGCTCGGGCCCGGCGTCCCGCAGGGTCGTGCCGACGGCCGCCACGTCGGCGGTGCCGCGGGTGGTCAGGTCGCCGGCGCCGGCCCGCTCGACCGTCGACGCGGGCAGCGCCAGCGCCCGCCCGACGAACTCCTCCCGGACCCGCGCGAGCGTCCGCTCGCCGAAGCGGTGTCCCGCGTACCGGGCCCAGCGAGCGAGCAGCAACTGGGCCAGCGCGCAGACCACGATGGCCGCCGACAGCCTGTCCACGACGCCGGTCCCGTGTCCGGCCCGCACCTCGTCGATGATCCGGCCCAGCAGCCACGGGCCGACGAGGCCGGCCCCGGCGGCGAGGACGTTCAGGGCGAGCGCGGCGGCGAAGGCCCGGCTGTCGGCCCGCACGAGACGCACCGCCGCCCGGCGCACTTCGGCCCGCCCGGCGACCGGCAGCCGCCCCGGGTCGCCGTCCCCCTCCGCGATCCGGGGCGGCACGCCGGACCTGGTCGGCCGGCCCGGCCCGGTCGGCTCGGTCGGCCTGGTCGGGGCGGTCATCGCAGGGCCTCCTCGGCATCGATGTCATCCGGCTCTGTCCCAGCGGGCCCGAGGACCTCGTCGGCGCGTCCGGCGCGTCGGACGCCGCCGACGTGCTCGCCGTCTCCTTCCGCGTCGCCGTCGCGGTCGTCGCGGTCGCGGTCGTCGTCGCGCTCGCCGTCGTGGTCGTCGTCGTCGCGCGCGACCAACGCGCGGTAGCCGGGCTCGCGTCGCAGCAGGTCGCCGTGGCGGCCGGTCGCCGCCACCTTGCCGTCGACCAGAAAGTGCACGGTCTCCGCCTGGTCGAGGAGCAGCGGGGAGGTGGTGGTCACGACCGTGGTCCGGCCGGCCCGCGCGGCCCTCAGCCGCCGCGCGACGACCGCCTCCGTGTGCGCGTCGAGCGCCGACGTCGGCTCGACGGCCAGCAGCACCTCGGGATCGGCGAGCAGCGCCCGCACCAGACGGACGCGCTGCCGCTGGCCCCCGGAGAGGCTGCGGCCCTGCGCGGTCACGGGCGAGTCGAGCCCCTCCGGCAGACCCTGCACGATGTCGTCGGCCGCGGCCGCCCGTACGGCCCGCGCGATGTCCGCCTCCCGGGGCTCACGCCGTCCGGCCACGACCTCGCGCAGACTCCCCGCGAACAGGTCGGCCTCGTTGTCGGCGACCAGGATCGCGGCCCTGACCCGGTCCAGGGGCAGCGCGTCCAGGCGCACCCCGCCCCAGACGACGTCCGTGGGACCGTAGCGGCCGAGCCGGTCCACCAGGGCGGTCACCTCGGCGTGCCGCGCGCCGACCAGCGCGGTCAGCCGGCCCGGCGCCACCCGCACGCCCGAGGCGGGATCGTGCAGCACCGCCGGTTCGGCGGGCCCCTCGGCGGTCCCGGTGTCCGGTTCGGGCTCCACGCGCAGCAGCCGTACGACGCGCCGGGCGGCCACCACGCCCCGGCTGAGCTGGTAGCCCATGTCGACGAGGAACGCCACCGGGCCGACCAGGACGGCGACATAGCCGTACACCGACACCAGCTCGCCCACCGTCAGCTCGCCCTGGGCGGCGAGCCGGGCCGCCAGCCAGGTCACCACGGCGAGGAACAGGGTGGGCAGGCCCACCCCGAGCGCCTGCATCCAGCTGGTGACCGCGCCGACCCGGTAGCCCTGCGCCCGCAGCCGCTGCGAGTCACGGTCGAAGGCGTCCGCGAACAGCCCCTTCCCGCCGAGGCCGTTGAGGACGCGCAGGCCGCCCGCCAGATCGCCGATCCGCGCGGTGAGCACGCCCTGCCGCTCCCGGTACTCGGCCTCCGTGCCCTGCAGCCGCGCCATCAGCGGCCCCACCAGCAGGGCGACGACCGGCATGCCCAGCAGCACGACTGCCGCCAGCAGCGGCGACACCGACAGCAGCAGCCCGGCCACGAACACGTACACGACGATCGAGCCCACGCCGGGCCCCACCACCGTCAGCGAGCCCGCGATGGTGTGCACGTCGCCGACGCCGATGGTGACGACCTCGCCGCTGCCCACCCCGCGCGAGAGCGTGCCGCCGAGGCGCGCCGCGTGTTCGACGACGACCTTCGTGGTGCGGAAGTAGGCGTCCATGCGCACCCGGGTCATCGTGCGGTGCCGCATGATGCTCACCCAGGCGTTGAGCGCGCCCACGACGCACAGGGCGCTCGTCCAACCGACCAGCGCGGCGGTGTCACCGGGCTCCAGCCCGTCGTCCACCGCCCTCGACAGCAGATAGGGCGCCACCGCCAGCAGCACCATCCAGACACCGGCCAGCACCGCGCCGGCCGCCGACCGCCACGGCTGGCAGCGCACCAGCCAGGCGAGGTACGCCCAGCCGCCGCGGGTGTCGGGCGTGCCGGGATCCTCGTACGCGTCGATCACACAGTCCCCCCGGGGTCGGGCCGTCGGGCCGTCGGGTCGTGCCGGTCGGGTCAGGCCAGGCTGTCGCGCCAGGCGCGGTGCAGGTCCGCGAAGCGGCCCGCGCCGGCGACGAGTTCGGCCGGAGCGCCGTCCTCGACGATCCGGCCGTGCTCCATGACGAGCACCCGGTCGGCGATCTCCACCGTGGACAGCCGGTGCGCGATCACCACCGCTGTGCGGCCCTTCAGCACCGTCGTCATCGCCGCCTGTACGGCCCGCTCGCCCGGCACGTCGAGCGAGCTGGTCGCCTCGTCGAGGATCAGCACGGCGGGATCGGCGAGCAACGCCCGTGCGAACGCCACGAGTTGGCGTTGCCCGGCGGAGATGCGGCCGCCGCGTTTGCGGACGTCCGTGTCGTAGCCGTCCGGAAGAGCGCTGATGAACTCGTGCGCGCCGATCGCCTTCGCCGCCCGCTCGATGTCCTCCCGGGACGCGTCCGGCCGCCCGATGGCGATGTTCTCGGCGACCGTCCCGGAGAACAGGAACGCCTCCTGCGTCACCATCACCACCCCGCGCCGCAGTTCGGGCAGGGACAGCTCGCGCAGGTCGACCCCGTCCAGCAGCACCCGGCCCCGGGAGGGGTCGTAGAAGCGGGCGAGCAGCTTGGCCAGCGTGGACTTGCCGGCGCCGGTGGAGCCCACCACGGCGACCGTCTGCCCGGCGGGGAGGACCAGGTCGAAGCGGGGAAGGACCTCGCCGCCCGTGCGGTAGCCGAAGGAGACGCCGTCGAAGACGACCTCGCGACCGGGCAGACCGCCTCCGGGCGCGGGCAGTTCCCTCGGCGCCGACGGCTCCGGCACGGACGGCGTCTGCGCGAGCAGGCCCGCGATCTTCTCCAGCGAGGCGGCGGCCGACTGATAGGAGTTGAGGAACATGCCGAGCCGGTCGATCGGGTCGTACAGCCGCCGCAGATACAGCACCGACGCCGCCAGCACGCCCAGTTCCAGCGAGCCGTCCGCGACCCGGGTGGCGCCCCACAGCACGATCAGCGCGACCGCCGCGTTCGCGACCAGCCGCGAGCCGACCACGTAGCGGGCCATCTCCAGCAGCGCGTCGCCGTTCCGGCGCTCGTGCCGGTGGTTCAGGACCTGGAACCCGGCCTCGTTGGCCGCCTCGCGGCGGAAGGCGCGCACCGGCCGGATCCCGTTCATCGTCTCCACGAACTTCACGATCACGGCCGCGATCGCGGTGGACCGGGCCGTGAACACCCGGCCCGCGCGCCGCTGGTAGATCCGGACCAGAAGGTACAGGGGCACGAACGACGCGACCGCGACGGCTCCCAGGCCCAGGTCCAGCCAGAGCAGCATCGCGGAGATGAACAGGAAGGACAGCACCACCGTGACGAGTTCCTGGAGACCCTCCTCAAGCAGCTCGCGCAGGGCCTCCACGTCGCTGGTGGAGCGGGAGATCAGCCGGCCCGAGGTGTAGCGCTCGTGGAAGTCCAGGCTCAGCGCCTGCGCGTGCCGGAAGATCCGGCCGCGCAGGTCAAGTAGCACGTCCTGGCTGACGCGGGCGGAGGCGATCAGGAAGGAGTACTGCAGCGCGCCGGAGGCCAGTGCGCACAGCAGATAGCCGACGCCCACCGCGACCAGCGGCCCGTGGTCGTCCGACCGCCACGCGGGCACGGCCCGGTCGATGGCGTACGCCACCAGGAGCGGACCCGTCTGCACGGCCGCCTGCTGGAGCAGCAGCAGGAGCGTGGTGAGGGCGACGCGCCCCCGCAGCGGGGCCAGCAGGGAGCGCAGCAGCAGGCCGGTGGCGCCGGGCGGGGTGGGCAGGACGTCCTTGTCGAAGGGATCCTCCACGGCCTTCGGGCGCGGTCGTCCCGGTCCGCCGTCGGTCGTGGGGGAGGAGGTGGCGGGGGCGCTCATCGGTCGTCCTCCTGGCGGCCGGTTCCTGACATGAGGTGGGCGTACTCGGGGTTGTCGCGCAGCAGTTCGTGATGGGTGCCCACGGCGGTGATCCGGCCGCCGGACAGCAGGGCCACCCGGTCGGCGAGGAGCACGGTGGACGGGCGGTGGGCGACGATCAGCGCGGTGGTGTCGGCGAGGACCTGCCGCAGCGCGGCCTCCACGGCGGCCTCGGTGTGCACGTCCAGCGCGGAGAGCGGGTCGTCGAGGACGAGGAACCGGGGCCGGCCGACCACGGCTCTGGCCAGCGCGAGCCGTTGCCGCTGCCCGCCGGACAGACTCAGCCCCTGCTCGCCGACCTGGGTGTCGGAGCCCTGCGGCAGCGCGTGCACGAACTCGGCCTGCGCCACGGCCAGCGCCCGCTCCAGCTCGACGGCGCCCGCCCGGTCGTCGGCGCCCATCAGGACGTTCTCCCCGACGCTCGCGGAGAACAGGGTGGGCTCCTCGAACGCGACGGCGACCCGTGCGCGGAGTTCCTCGCGGGGCAGCGCGGCGACGTCCTCGCCGTCGAGGGTGATGCGCCCGGCCGTCACCTCGTGCAGCCTGGGGACGAGGGCCGTCAGGGTGGTCTTGCCGCTGCCGGTGGCCCCGACCAGGGCCATCGACTCGCCGGGGCGGACGTGCAGGTCGACCCCGTCGAGGACGGGCCCGGAGCCGGGGTCGGCGTCCGGGTAGCGGAAGACCACGCCGTCGAAGCGCAGCCCGGTGTCGGGCGACGGCTCCGACCGCACGACGGAGTCCCGTTCCGGCTCCTCGTCCATCACCTCGAAGTACCGCTCCGTCGCCGTCGCCGCCTCCTGGCTCATCGCGAGCAGGAAACCGATCGAGTCGACGGGCCAGCGCAGCGCGAGCGCGGTGGACAGGAAGGCGACCAGGGTTCCCGCGGACAGCTCCCCGTCCGCGACCTGGACCGATCCCAGCACCAGCGCGGCGCCGACGGCCAGTTCGGGCAGCGTCACGATGACCGCCCAGATCGTGGCCAGCAGCCGGGCCTTGCTCAGCTCCGTGCCGCGCAGCGTCGAGGACAGCTCCCGGAAGGCGCGCGCCTGCGTGCGGTGCCGGCCGAAGCCCTTGATGATCCGGATGCCGAGAACGCTCTCCTCGACCACCGTCGTCAGATCCCCGACCTGGTCCTGCGCGCGGCGCGCCGCGATGGCGTACCGGCGCTCGAAGTACATGCACATCACGACGACGGGGACGGCCGGCCCGAGGATGACCAGCCCGAGCCTCCAGTCCTGCAGCAGCATGATGACGACGCCGAAGACGATCGTGACCGAGTTGACCAGCAGGAACGTCAGCGGGAAGGCGAGGAACATCCGGACCAGCCCGAGATCGGCCGTCGCCCGCGAGAGCAGCTGGCCCGACGCCCAGCGGTCGTGGAACGCCACCGGCAGCCGCTGCAGCCGCCCGTACAGCCGCGCCCGCATCTCCGCCTCGACGTGCGCCAGCGGACGCGCCACCAGCCAGCGCCGCATCCCGAACAGCAGCGCCTCCGCGAGGCCGAGCAGCAGCAGGAAGAGCGCGCCCAGCCAGACGCCTGCCGTGTCCCGGTCCGCCACCGGGCCGTCCACCATCCACTTCAGGACCAGCGGGATCACCAGCCCCGTGCAGGAGGCCAGCACGGCGACGAAGGCGGCCGTGAACAGCCGCAGCCGTACGGGGCGGACGTACGGCCACAGGCGCAGCAGGGACCGTACGGCGGAGCGGTCGGGGGCGGTGGTTGCACGTGTCTCGGCCATCACCGCGAGCCTACGGACCGGCAGTGACATCGCCCACCGAGTTTCGACCCGACCGGGCTCGGTCGCAGGTCCTACGACCTGCGTGTTCGACGGGCCGCACCGACGCATCCACCGATCGGCCGACGCCCGTTCGGGCGAGCCGGCCGGGGCGCCGGCCCCGTCCCGGCCGGGAGCGTCGGCTCAGCCCGTCACCCGCAGCAGCAGCACCGCCCGCCCCGGCACCGTCACCGCCGTCCCGGCGGGCAGCGTCACCCCCGGCGCCTCCTGCTGGTCCTCCCGGGAGGTGTCGACGACCACCTCGTACCGCTCCGCCCACGGCGGTCCCGGCAGGACGAAGTCGACCGGCCGGTCCCCGGCGTGCAGGACGGCGAGGAAGCTGTCGTCGGTGATCGGGGCGCCCCGCTCGTCCCGGCCGGGGATGTCCCGCCCCGAGAGGTACATCCCCAGCGTCGCGGCGGGCGCGTACCAGTCCCCCTCCGTCATCTCCCGGCCGCGCTCCGTGAACCACGCCAGGTCCCGCAGGCCGTCCGCCGAGTGCGCCCGGCCGGAGAAGAAGGCGCGGCGGCGCAGCACCGGGTGGCGGTGGCGCAGCGCGATCAGCCGGGAGGTCAGATCGAACAGGGCGCGCCAGCCCGGGTCCTCCAGCAGCCCCCAGTCCACCCAGCTGATCTCGTTGTCCTGGCAGTAGGCGTTGTTGTTGCCCCGCTGGGTGCGCCCCAGCTCGTCGCCCGCGACCAGCATCGGCACGCCCGTCGACAGCAGCAGTGTCGTGAGCAGGTTGCGCAACTGCCGTCGCCGCAGCGCCCGCACGCGTTCGTCGGAGGTCTCGCCCTCGGCGCCGCCGTTCCAGGAGCGGTTGTCGTTCGTGCCGTCCCGGTCGCCCTCGCCGTTGGCCTCGTTGTGCTTGCGCTCGTAGGACACCAGGTCGCGCAGGGTGAATCCGTCGTGTGCGGTCACGAAGTTGACCGACGCGTACGGTCGCCTGCCGCCCCAGGCGTACAGGTCGCTCGACCCCGACAGCCGGTAGCCCATCTCCCGCACGTCCGGCAGCGCGTGCCGCCAGAAGTCGCGCACGGTGTCGCGGTAGCGGTCGTTCCACTCCGTCCACAGCGGCGGGAAGGCGCCCACCTGATAGCCGCCCGAGCCCACGTCCCAGGGCTCCGCGATGAGCTTCACCCGGCGCAGCACCGGGTCCTGCGCGATCACCGCGAGGAACGGGGACAGCATGTCGACGTCGTGCATGGAGCGGGCCAGCGCCGCCGCCAGGTCGAAACGGAAGCCGTCGACGCCCATCTCCGTCACCCAGTAGCGCAGCGAGTCGGTGATCAGCCGCAGCACGTGCGGCTGGACCACGTGCAGGGTGTTGCCGCAGCCCGTGTAGTCGGCGTAGCGCCGGGCGTCGGGCTGGAGGCGGTAGTAGCCGCGGTTGTCGACGCCCTTCAGCGACAGGGTCGGACCGAGCTCGCCGGCCTCGGCCGTGTGGTTGTAGACGACGTCGAGGATCACCTCGATCCCGGCCGCGTGCAGCGCGCGCACCATCCGCTTGAACTCGCCGACCTGCTGGCCCGTCGTCCCGGCGGCCGAGTAGGCGGCGTGCGGGGCGAAGTAGCCGATCGAGTTGTAGCCCCAGTAGTTCTTCAGGCCGCGGCGCAGCAGATGGTCCTCGTGCGCGAACTGGTGGACGGGCAGCAGCTCCACCGCCGTCACACCCAGTCTCACCAGGTGGTCCACGGCCGCCGGGTGGGCCAGCCCGGCGTAGGTGCCGCGCAGTTCCTCGGGGATCTCCGGGTGCCGCCGGGTGAAGCCGCGCACATGCAGCTCGTAGATCACCGAGTCCGCCCAGGGCGTCTTGGGGCGGCGGTCGTCGGCCCAGTCGTCGTCGTCGTGCACGACGACGCCCTTGGGGACGTGGGGCGCGGAGTCCCGTTCGTCGCGCACGGTGTCGGCGACCTGCTGCTGGGGCCAGTCGCGGACGTGCCCGTAGACCTCCGCGGGCAGCGCGAACTCGCCGTCCACCGCGCGGGCGTAGGGGTCGAGCAGCAGCTTCGCCGGGTTCCAGCGGCCGCCGGTCCACGGGTCCCAGCGGCCGTGCACCCGGTAGCCGTACCGCTGGCCCGGCATGATCCCGGGCACGAAGCCGTGCCAGATCTCGTGGGTGAGCTCGGTGAGCCGGGCGCGGGTCTCGCGTCCGGCCTCGTCGAACAGGCACAGGTCGACCGCCTCCGCACCGCCCGCCCACAGGGCGAAGTTGGTGCCCGCCACCCCGTCCGGGCCGACTCTGAACCGGGCGCCCAGGGGCGTCGGCGCACCCGGCCACACGGGTGGGCCCGGCACCTTGCGCGGCGCACCGTTCACGACGGTGGCCGGCGTGGCGCGCTGGGCCGCCACCGCCTCCTGCTCGGCTGCGCTGGACACCGTTCAGCCTCCCGCGGCTCGTGGAACGACGTGGGAAAAGAGCGCGCGGTGTCCCGGCCGCGGCTCCCCGTCGTGTCGTCCTCCCCCCATTCCTGCCCAGAGCGGCCCTCGCACTCACGTTTCCCCGGGGCGTGCCCGGTCGTTGGGCACGCCGTGAGGCACGTACATGGGCGCGCACGGCGCGCGGGGGTCGCACTGGCCACCGTACTGACATGGGCAGGACTACTGGCCGGGGCCGCCGGCTGCACCGGCGGCGACAGCGACAGCCGGAGCGGATTCGACCGGATGCTCGGCAAACCGCCGGCCCCCGAGGACGTCATCGGCGTCACCCCGCGGGACGGCGCCAAAGGCGTGCGGCCCGGGGAGCGCCTGCGGGTGCGGGTGCCCGACGGGCGGCTGGAGTCGGTGAAGGTCGTCAGATCGCAGGACGCCGAGGAGACGGAGGTGAAGGGCAGGATCGCCGCGAACGGTCTGAGCTGGCGGCCGGACGACGACCGTCTCGGTCTCGCCGCCCGCTACACCGTGGACGTCGTCGCCCTGGACGGCCACGGCGACCGCTCGGCCCGCCACACCACGTTCACCACGTTCGTCCCCGAGAAGCGCTTCATCGGCTACGTCACCCCCGAGGACCGCTCCACCGTCGGCACCGGGATGATCGTGTCGCTGGAGTTCAACCGGGAGATCGAGAACCGGGCGGCCGTCGAGCGCGCCGTCCGGGTCACGGCGCAGCCGGCGGTGGAGGTCCGGCCCCACTGGTTCGGTTCCGCCCGGCTCGACTTCCGTCCCGAGGAGTACTGGAAGCCGGGCACCAGGGTCACGGTCGCGCTGGGGCTGCGGGACGTCGAAGGCGCGCCCGGCGTCTACGGGCTGCAGGAGAAGTCGTTCTCGTTCACCGTCGGCCGCAGCCAGGTGTCGCTGGTCGACGCGGCGAAGCACACCATGCAGGTCCGGCGCGACGGGGAGCTGCTGGCCACCGTGCCCATCACGGCCGGGGGGCCGAAGAACACCACGTACAACGGCAGGATGGTGGTGAGCGAGATGCTGGAGCTGACCCGGATGAACGGCGCCACCGTCGGCTTCAAGAAGGCGAACGGCAAGGGCGAGTACGACATCCCGGACGTGCCGCACGCCATGCGTCTGACCAGCTCCGGCACCTTCCTGCACGGCAACTACTGGGCGGACGACGTCTTCGGCCGCGCCAACGTCAGTCACGGCTGCGTCGGCCTCAGGGACGTCAAGGGCGGCGCCTCGGACACGCCCGCGGGGTGGTTCTTCGACCGCAGCCTGATCGGGGACGTCATCGAGGTCGTCCACAGCAAGGACAAGCAGGTCGCCCCCGACAACGGCCTCGGCGGCTGGAACATGACCTGGAAGGAGTGGACGGCCGCCCCCGTGGACTGACCCGGGGGAAGTCCCCGCCCTCCGGGGGCAACCTTCCCCGCCTTCCCATGGTCCAAGTTGGGACTGAACGGTGACATTTTCGGCCCGTCCAGGCCGCTGACCTTGTGGTTAGTATGCGGCGAACGCGGGGGACGCGTCGCTGTGCGGCCCGGGGAGGGCCCGGGGGAGTGGGGAGAAAGACTTTGAACGTGCGACCGATACCGGGGGCGTCGGTTGGGGGGCGCTCACGCGGCCGCAACAGGCGGCTGGCGTTGATCGCCGGCGGAATGCTGCTCGCCGTCACGGCGTGCGGCGGCGGCGGTGACGGCTCCGGATCCGACGGGAAGTCAGGCGGTGACAAGGGCGCGACGACCGCCGCGGAGAGCAAGCAGTCGGAGGCGGTCGTCACCATCGCCCCGAAGACCGGCGCCAAGGACGTCGACACCAGCGGCGCCCTGAAGGTCACCGCGGCCAAGGGCAAGCTGACCGAGGTGACCGTCAAGGACACCAAGGGCAGGAAGATCGAGGGCGCGATCTCGGCCGACGGCGCCGGCTGGACGCCCGCCACCCACCTGGCCGCGTCCACCGCGTACCAGGTGCACGCGGTCGCCAAGGACTCCGCGGGCCGGACGGCGGCCGAGGACTCGTCCTTCACCACGCTGAGCCCGCAGAACACCTTCATCGGCAACTTCACGCCCGAGGACGGCTCGACCGTCGGCGTCGGCATGCCGTTCTCGGTCAACTTCACGCGCGGCATCACGAAGCCGGACGACGTGGAGAAGGCCATCAAGATCACGACCGTGCCGGCCGTCGAGGTGGAGGGCCACTGGTTCGGCAACGACCGCCTCGACTTCCGTCCCGAGAAGTACTGGAAAGCCGGCACCAAGGTGACGGTCCAGATGAACCTGGACGGCGTCGAGGGCCGCAAGGGCGTCTACGGCAAGCAGTCCAAGACCGTCTCCTTCACCATCGGCCGCGACCAGGTGTCCGTCGTGGACGCCAAGAAGCACACGATGAAAATCACGCAGGAGGGCAAGGTCGTCAAGACCATCCCGGTCACCACCGGCAAGCCCGGCTACGCGACCTGGAACGGCCAGATGGTCATGAGCGAGAAGTTCACCGTGACCAGGATGAACGGCGACACGGTCGGCTACAACGGCGAGTACGACATCAAGGACGTCCCGCACGCCATCCGGCTGACCAACTCCGGCACCTTCGTGCACGGCAACTACTGGGGCGGCGACGCCTTCGGCAACTACAACGCCAGCCACGGCTGCATCGGCCTGCGCGACGTGCGCGGGGGCTACGACAGCTCCGTCGCGGCGGCGTGGTTCTTCAACCACTCGATCGTCGGCGACGTGGTGGTCGTGAAGAACTCCACCGACCCGACCGTCGACCCCTCCAACGGCCTCAACGGCTGGAACATCCCCTGGGCGGAGTGGAAGAAGTAGGACGGCGGACGTCGCGAGGGCGCACGCTCTCCCCGACGGGCCCGGTGCTGTGACACACGGCACCGGGCCCGTCGTCGTTAGCGGTGGTTAACCTGCTGGCATGACCCTGAATCTCGAAGTCTCCGAAGGCGTCGGCACACTCCGCCTCGACCGCCCGCCCATGAACGCGCTGGACGTGGCCACCCAGGACCGTCTCAAGGAGCTCGCCGAGGAGGCGGCCCGGCGTGACGACGTCCGCGCGGTCGTCGTGTACGGCGGCGAGAAGGTGTTCGCGGCGGGCGCGGACATCAAGGAGATGCAGGCGATGGACCACACCGCGATGGTGCTGCGCTCCCGCGCCCTGCAGGAGTCCTTCACGGCCGTGGCCCGCATCCCCAAGCCGGTCGTGGCGGCCGTCACCGGGTACGCGCTGGGCGGCGGCTGCGAGCTGGCGCTCTGCGCGGACTTCCGGATCGCGGGGGACAACGCGAAGCTGGGCCAGCCGGAGATCCAGCTCGGGCTGATCCCCGGCGCGGGCGGCACCCAGCGGCTCTCCCGGCTGATCGGCCCCTCGAAGGCGAAGGACCTGATCTTCACGGGCCGCATGGTGAAGGCCGACGAGGCGCTGGCCATCGGCCTGGTGGACCGGGTCGTCCCGGCCGCCGACGTGTACACCGAGGCGCACGCCTGGGCCGCCAGGCTGGCGCAGGGGCCGGCGATCGCCCTGCGCGCCGCCAAGGAGTCGATCGACACCGGTCTGGAGACGGACATCGAGACGGGGCTGGCGGTCGAACGCAACTGGTTCGCGGGTCTCTTCGCGACCGCCGACCGCGAGATCGGCATGCGCAGCTTCGTGGAGGAGGGCCCGGGCAAGGCCAAGTTCCTGTGAGCAGCGTCTCCTTTGCCGTCGCCGGAATCGCTTGCAATTGACGGGGCGTCTCATCCGGGTCCCCCGAAGGGGCGGTTTACGGGAACCTTAAGGTGACCTTAAGGCTGCCTTGCCGGGGGTGATCGCCGGTCGCCTCCGGGTGGGCCGTCCGCGCAGGTGGGTGTGGGTGTCTCGACGGTCGCCCTGCCCCTGGCATATGCCGACCGCCCCTGGGGGAGGGCTCGCGCCCGGGGGGCGTATTCCGGCGGAACGGCCCCGACGGGGTCGGCGGGCGGCCATGATGGGGGCATGGCGGGGCTGGAGGGCATCGAACAGCCGCGGGGACACAGCCGTGCGACCGCGGCGCGCTGGTCGCCTGCGGTCGAGGACGAACGGGCGCTCAAGGCGCTGGAGTTGTTCGGAAATCCCACGGAGGGCGAGGTCTCGCTGCCGTCCCGCCCCGAGTCCGCCGCTACCGCGCGCCGACTGGCCCAGATCGTCGTTCTGCGTCAGTGGGGACTGACCCCCAGGATGACCGAGGACGCGGTCCTGCTCGTCTCCGAACTCGTCGGCAATGCCGTACGGCACACCGGCGCCCGGGTCTTCGGGCTCCGGATGCGGCGACGCCGCGGCTGGATCCGCGTCGAGATCCGCGACCCCTCCCGGGGGCTGCCGTGTCTGATGCCTGTTCAGGAGCTCGACGTCAGCGGCCGGGGCCTGTTCCTGGTCGACAAGCTCTCCGACCGCTGGGGCGTCGACCTGCTGCCCCGGGGCAAGACGACCTGGTTCGAGATGCGGGTCGCCGACCGGTAGCCGGCCCGGGGCCGCGGCCGGGATGAGCCGCGGCTGGGAAGCCGGCGGGAAGGGGGCCGGCGCCGGCCGTGGGCCCGCGCGCGGGCAAGGAACGGGTAAGGCCTCGGGCAGCAGGCTGCGTCAATAACCCGAATTACCGCATATCGCCCCTTAAATGGGGTGGATGACCACATCCGACCGTCGCTCCGCGTTGCGGGCGGGCGCCGGGCTCGTCGCCGGAGGCGCGATCGCGGCCGCGTGCTCGCCCTCCGGAGCCTCCTCCGGCGCCGTCGCCGCCCGCCGCACCTCCACGTCCGAGCCCTCCGCCTCCGAGCCCTCCCCCTCGGCGCCCGCCGCCTCCGGGGCGGCGGGCCGGCCTCCCGTCGCGCCCTCGCCGCGTGCCTTCCCCCGGCAGCCCGTCCAGATCGCGCACGGTCCCCGCGACCGGCCCCGGGTCGCCCTCACCTTCCACGGCCAGGGCGACCCGGCCATCGCCCGCGCCCTGCTCGACGAGGCCGAACGGCACGGCGCGCGGGTCACCGTGCTGGCCGTCGGGACCTGGCTCGACGAGCACCCCGACGTCGCCCGCCGGATCCTCGACGGCGGCCACGACCTCGGCAACCACACCCAGCGCCACCTCGACGTCAACGCGATGTCCGAGGCCGAGGCGACGGCCGAGATCGCCGCGTGCGCCGAGCGGCTGCACAGGCTCACCGGGTCCATCGGCACCTGGTTCCGCCCCTCCCGCGCCGCCCGCGCCTCCCCGCTCGTCGAGCGGCTGGCCCGACGCGCCGGTTACCCGCACGTCCTCTCCTACGACGTCGACTCCCTCGACTTCACCTCGCCCGGCGCCCCCGCCGTCACCCGCAACGTCCTCGGCGGGATCCGCAACGGGTCCGTCGTGAGCCTGCACTTCGGTCACGCGGACACGGTCGCCGCCCTCCCCGTCCTGCTGGACGAACTCGCCCGCCGCCGCCTGCGCGCGGTCACTGCCACGGAGCTGATCGGCTGATGCACCCGAACCTCGTGAAACGCACCCTGCTCACCGGCGCCGCGCTCGCCGTCCTCGCCGCCTGCGGCGCCGGAGCCAAGGACGGCTCGGCCGAGGGCGGCCCGGACGGCGCCACCAGGGCCGCGGTCCCCGCGCCGGCGAAGAAGCCGGCCGTCGACGGCCTGCCCGGCATGCCGCCCGTGCTGGACCCGAAGGACGTCTACGCCGCCGACCGCCCGAACCGGCTCTCCCCGGTGGTCCGCGACTTCCCCTCCCGGGTCTACGTCCCCAACACCGAGTCCGACACCGTCTCCGTCATCGACCCGCGGACGTACCAGGTGATCGACACCCTCCGGGTGGGGCGGCAGCCGCAGCACGTCGTGCCCTCCTGGGACCTGAAGACCCTGTGGGTCAACAACGACCGGGGCAACACCCTCACCCCCATCGACCCCAGGACCGGGAAGACCGGCAAGTCGGTCGAGGTGCACGACCCGTACAACCTCTACTTCACGCCCGACGGCAAGTACGCCGTCGTCATGGCCTCCCTCGACCGCGAGCTCGTCTTCCGCGACCCGCACACCATGAAGCGCATCAAGACCGAACCGGTCACCTGCTACGGCGTCAACCACGCCGACTTCTCCCTGGACGGGATGTACTTCATCGTGTCCTGCGAGTTCAGCGGAGAGCTGCTCAAGGTCGACACCGAGAAGATGAAGGTCGTCGGACAGCAGAAGCTGCCGTTCCAGGGCGCGATGCCGCAGGACGTCAAGATCTCGCCCGACGGGAAACGCTTCTACGTCGCGGACATGAAGGCCGACGGGATGTGGATCGTCGACGGCGACACCTTCGGCAAGCCGCGGTTCCTGCACACCGGCAAGGGCTGCCACGGGCTGTACGTCAGCCGCGACTCCCACGAGATGTACGTGTCCAACCGCGGCGAGGGCACCGTCTCCGTCTTCGACTTCCGCGCGAACGCGCTCACGAAGAAGTGGCGGCTCCCTCAGGGCGGCAGCCCCGACATGGGCGGCGTCTCGGCGGACGGCAAGGTCCTGTGGCTGTCGGGGCGGTACAACTCCGAGGTCTACGCCATCGACACCCGCACCGGACGCCAGCTAGCCCGCATCAAGGTCGGCAGCGGACCGCACGGCCTCGCCGTCTACCCCCAGCCCGGCCGCTACTCGCTCGGCCACACGGGCGTCTTCCGCTAGACGCGCCGTTCCGCCGCCTCGTGGCGGAGCCGCCGGACCACCCGTGCCCGGGCCGGCGGACGCCCGGGCGGAGCCGGCCGAGCCGACCCAGGACGGCGGGCTCCCGGGGCCGACGCGGAAGCGGTGGAGCCATGACGAGGCGTTCTCCTGGGTGGTCGCCGCGCTGCGCGCTCCTCGGGGCCGTTAATCTGACCTGCGTCAGTAGGACAGCAAGACAGCACGTATGACCGCAAGGCATCGTCAAGAGGGGCGGATCGGTGGCCGACATCGAAGAGGCGCGCAAGCAGTTCCAGCGGATCGACACGGACGGTGACGGCTTCATCACCGCGGCCGAGTTCAAGACCGCCCTGGCCCAGGGGGGCGACTGGAACGTCACGGAGTCGGTGGCCGAGGTCATCATCAAGAGCCGTGACCTCAACGGCGACAAGGTTCTGTCGTTCGACGAGTTCTGGGCTCACCTCGACAAGTGAACCGAGCTGAGCCGAGTCGAGTCGAACCTGGCTGAGCTGAGAGGGGGCGCCGCCCGTGCGGCGCCCCCTTCGTCATGTCCTGCGCTCGATGCGCACGCTCCAGCGGCCGCCGTGCCGCTCCGGCGCCAGCGGCAGGCCGAAACACTCACCGAGCCGGTCGGCGGTCAGGACCTCCGGGGCGGGGCCCTGGGCGAGGACGCGCCCGTCGCGCAGCAGAAGAGCGTGCGTGGTGCCGGCGGGGAGCTCCTCCAGGTGATGGGTGACCAGGACGGTCGCGAGCCCGGGATGCGCCCGGCGCAGCGCGTCCAGCGCGTCCAGCAGCTGTTCCCGGCCCGGCAGGTCCAGACCGGTCGCCGGTTCGTCCAGGAGCAGCAGCGTGGGGTCCGGGACGAGCGCGCGGGCGATCAGCGTCCGGGCGCGCTGTCCCTGTGAGAGCGTCGGCCAGCGCGCGTCGCGCATTCCGGCCAGGCCGAGCGTGTCGATGAGGCGGTCGGTCCGCGCCTTCTGTTCCGCGGTGGGGCGCAGCCGGGGAGCAGGGGCGACGGAGTTGGTGAGGCCGGTGAGGACGACCTCCCTGACGGTGAGCGGCCCGGACGGCGCGTGACGGGGGTCGACGTGTCCGAGGCGGGCCCGCAGCTCCCGCAGGTCGACCCGGCCGAGCCGGCGGCCCAGCACCTCCACGCTGCCCCGGGTCGGGTGCACGAGGGCGCCGAGCAGAGCGAGCAGGGTGGACTTCCCGGCCCCGTTGGCGCCGAGGAGCGCCCAGTGCTCCCCGGCCCGCACGGTCAGCGAGACCCCCTTCAGGAGCGGCCGGCCGTCGCGCACGAGGTCGACGCCCTCGGCCCGCAGCACCTCGGTCATCGGACGGTCGCCCTGTTGACGGCGGACAGCACCGCGAGGACCGGCGCGCCCTCGCCCTCGCCCGCGCCCCAGGCGACGGCCGCGCCCACCCGGCACTCGGCGAAGGCGGCCGTGTCGTCCTCGGCGAGGTGCAGGACCTCCACGTCGACACCGCGCGCGGTGAGGGCGGCGAGCGTCTCGGGCACCGTGCCCGCGTCCGCGAACTCCGCGCGCTTCAGGGGCTCTTCGGTCATGTACGTGTCCTTGAACAGGTCGTACAGCGCGCTCGCCGTCAGCTCCCCGCCGTCGTCGTCCGTCGCCTCCTGCACGACCCGGGAGAAGTCCGGCCGCATGCGCGGGGGCAGGTCGAGGCCGTGCCGGGTGTGCAGCAGGTACGCCACCCCGCCCTTGCCCGACTGGGAGTTGACCCGGATCACCGCCTCGTAGGAGCGGCCCACGTCCGCCGGGTCGATCGGCAGGTACGGCACCGACCAGGGCGCCTCGGCCGCCGGCACCCCCAGCTCGGCCGCGCGCCGGGCGTGCTCGGCGAGACCCTTGCCGATGGCGTCCTGGTGGGTCCCGGAGAACGCCGTGTGGACCAGCTCCCCGGCGTAGGGGTGCCGGGGGTGGACCGGCAGGCGGTTGCACTCCACGACGGTGTCCCGCACGGCGTCCAGGTCACTGAGATCGACCATGGGGTCGACCCCCTGCGCGTAGAGGTTGAGGGCGAGGGTGACCAGGTCGACGTTGCCGGTGCGCTCGCCGTTGCCGAACAGGCAGCCCTCGACGCGCTGGGCGCCGGCCAGCACGGCGAGCTCGGCGCAGGCCACCCCCGTACCGCGGTCGTTGTGCGGGTGCACGGAGAGGATCACGCTGTCCCGGCGGGCGAGGTTGCGGTGCAGGTACTCGATCTGGTCGGCGTAGACGTTGGGCGTGGCGATCTCGACGGTGGCGGGGAGGTTGAGCGTCACGGGGCGGTCGGGGCTCGCGTCCCACATCCGGGTGAGCCCGTCGCACAGGTCGAGGACGAAGTCGGGCTCGGTGAGGTTGAAGGTCTCCGGCGAGAACTGGAAGCGGACGGACCCGGAGGAGGCCCGGCGCGCCATGCGCTCGGCCGCCTCCCGCACGGTCTGCCGGATCTCGGCCCGGTCCCGGCCGAGCACCACCTCCCGCCACACGGGCGAGGTGGCGATGTACAGGTGGACGACGGCCCGCGGCAGCCCCTCGATCGCCTCGAAGGTCCGGTCGATCAGGTCCGGCCGGGCCGGGGTGAACACGACCGGGGTGACGTCGTCCGGGACGGCCCCGGCGGTCGCCAGGTGCCGGACGAAGTCGAAGTCCGTACGGCTGGCGGACGGGTAGCCGACCTCGATCTCCTTGAAGCCCGTCGCCGTCAGCAGGTCGAAGAAGCGGCGCTTGCGGAGGGTGTCCATCGGCTCGGCGAGCGCCTGGTTGCCGTCGCGCAGGTCGACGGGGACCCACAGCGGGGCGCGTTCGAGCCGGGCGGAGGGCCAGCTCCGGTCGGCCGCGGGCACCTGCACCCGCTCGTGGAAGGGACGGTAGCGGTGGTACGGCATGGGGCTGGAGCGCTGCGGGTTCCAGCGTGACTCGGTGGTCAAGGGAGGCTGCCTTCGGCTTGCTCGGACGGCTCGGTGGCCCGGTCGGACGGGGACCGGCAGCACGGCGACCCGCGGCGGGGTGCCGGTCGCGTCAGGCCCCGCCGCGGCAGCCGAGGAGAAGGAGACCGCAGAGCGTCATGCCGGGTACGCTATCCACTCCTCAGGTCCTCAGACAAGTGGGTACCGCTCACTTTCCGCTCACTCCTCAGACAAGTTGGTGTCTCCGGTGTCCTCCACGTCGTCCCCGCTCGGCCCGGTCCGGCCCAGCCCCCTGGTCGAACAGGCCGCCGAGGCCCTGCGCGCGCGGATCGCCGCGGGACACTGGCCCGTGGGCGCGAAACTGCCCGGCGAGACCACGCTCGCGAAGGAGCTGGGGGTCGGCCGCTCCACCGTCCGCGAGGCGCTGCGGGCCCTCGCCGGCGCGGGCCTCGTCCGGCCCCGCCAGGGCGTCGGCGTCTTCGTCGTCGCGACCGAACCCGTCGAGGACTGGCCCACCCGGTTGCGCCGGGCCGCGGTGACCGACGTGTACGAGGTCCGCACGGCGGTGGAGGTGCACGCGGCGCGGCTGGCGGCGCGCCGGCGCGGACCCGAGGACCTCGCCGCGATCGAGGCGGCGCTGACCGGCCGGCGCGCGGCCGCCGACGCCGACGACGCGGGGTTCGTGGACGCCGACATCGCCTTCCACGCGGCCGTGGTCGCCGCCGCCCGCAACCCCGTCCTGGCCGACCTGTTCGCCGAGTTCACCCCGGTGCTGCGACAGGGCCTGGTCGACCTGCTCGCCCTGACCGGTCTGCGCGAGCACGACCCGAACACCGGCGACGAGACCCACGAGGCGTTGCTGCGCGCGATCCGGGAAGGGGACGAGGAGGGCGCGGCGCAGGTGCTGGCACGCGAGCTCGATGACCCGTTCGACGGCCGCCGCGCGGGGGCGGAATAGTCGGGCGGAGGGCGAGGTTGACGCCGTCCGGAAGCATGCGTGTGCATTGATACGGAACGCTCACCGACCTCGGATCGCATCGGAAGGCAGGACCTGTCATGAAGATCGGCATCATCGGCGCGGGCAACATCGGCGGCAACCTCACCCGGCGTCTCACCGCCCTCGGCCACGACGTCGCGGTCGCGAACTCCCGCGGCCCGCAGACGCTCACGGACCTCGCGAAGGAGACGGGGGCGACCCCCGTCGCCGTCGGGGAAGCGGCACGCGACGCCGAGATCGTGGTGATCACGGTCCCGCTGAAGGCGGTCCCGGACCTGCCGTCCGGCGTCCTGGACGGGGCGGCCGACGGAGTGGTCGTCATCGACACCAACAACTACTACCCGCAGCAGCGCGACGGCCGGATCGCGGCGATCGAGGACGAGGGCCTCACCGAGAGCCGCTGGGTCGAGCGCCGGCTCGGCCACCCCGTGATCAAGGCCTTCAACGGCACCTACGCCCAGGACATCCTGGACCGCCCGCTGCCGGCCGGCGACCCCGGCCGCATCGCGCTGCCGGTCGCCGGCGACGACGAGGCGGCCAAGGCGAAGGTGCGCGCCCTGATCGACGAGCTCGGCTTCGACACCGTCGACGCGGGCGGCATCGACGACTCCTGGCGTCAGCAGCCCGACACCCCCGTCTACGGTCTGCAGGCCGGGACCGAGGCGGTCGCCAAGGCGCTGGCGGAGGCGAGCCCCGAGCGTCCGGCGTCGTTCCGCGGCTAGAAGGCCGGCGTCCGGGTGCGTGCGGCCCGTCGGGCAGCTCGACCGCGATCGGGTCCCCGGGCCGCACCGCGCCCCGCTCGGCACGACGCTCATGACCCCCAGCACGCCATGATGGGGTGTCAATTCCATGAACGGGGGAGCTGGACCCATGCATAGGGCGACTTCGCGGCCGGTGACGACCGATCGGCTGGTGCTGCGTCTGTTCACGGTGGACGACGTCGACGCCATGCACGCGTATCAGGGACTGCCCGAAGTGGCCAGGTTTCTCTACCGGCCGCCGCGCGACCGCGCCCGCTGCGCCGAGGTCGTCGGACGCATCGGACAGGGCACCCACTGGAAGGAGGACGGCGACAACCTCACCCTGGCGGTGTGCCGCCGCGACACCCCGGGGGTGATCGGCGAGGTGCAGGTCACCCTGTCGAACGCGCACGCCCGGCAGGCGGAGATCGGGTGGGTCCTCCACCCCGACCACGGAGGCCGTGGCTATGCCGGGGAAGCGGCGCTCGCCCTGCGCGACCTGGCCTTTCAACAGCTGGGCGTGCACCGGCTGTTCGCCCGTGTCGACGCCGACAACACGGCTTCCGTGCGGATCTGCGAACGGCTGTCGATGCGCCGTGAGGCGCATCTGATCGAGAACGACCGCGACGACCGCGGCTGGGGCAGCGAGTACGTGTACGCGGTGCTCGCCCGGGAGATCGCCCCCGCCGGGACCGACTAGGAGGCCCGGGCGAGAGGGGCGACCGGGACGACGGCGTCGAGCGTGGCGCCCTGCAAGGGCGTGATGCGTTCGATGACGAGTCCCAGCGGCACGGCCGCCGCGACCATGAGGGCCTCCGCCACCACGAGGAAGGCCCTGACAGCGCTGAAAGATAAGAACACGCTGGTCAGGGCCTATTTCCCTAGCACTCGATGATGTTCACCGCCAGCCCGCCGCGGGCCGTCTCCTTGTACTTGACGCTCATGTCGGCGCCGGTGTCCTTCATCGTCTTGATGACCTTGTCCAGGGACACCTTGTGCGAGCCGTCCCCGCGCATCGCCATGCGGGCCGCCGTGACCGCCTTCACCGCGGCCATGCCGTTGCGCTCGATGCACGGGATCTGGACCAGGCCGCCGACCGGGTCGCAGGTGAGGCCGAGGTTGTGCTCCATGCCGATCTCGGCCGCGTTCTCGACCTGCTCGGGGGAGCCGCCGAGGACCTCGGCCAGTGCGCCCGCCGCCATCGAGCAGGCCGAGCCGACCTCGCCCTGGCAGCCGACCTCGGCTCCGGAGATGGAGGCGTTCTCCTTGAACAGCATGCCGATCGCGCCGGCCGCGAGGAGGAAGCGGACCACGCCGTCCTCGTCCGCGCCGGGAACGAAGTTCATGTAGTAGTGCAGGACCGCGGGGATGATGCCGGCCGCGCCGTTCGTCGGCGCCGTCACCACCCGGCCGCCGGCCGCGTTCTCCTCGTTGACCGCCATCGCGTACAGCGTGATCCACTCCATCGAGTGGGCCAAAGCGTCGCCCTCCGCCCGCAGTTGACGGGCCGTCATGGCGGCGCGACGGCGCACCCGCAGGCCGCCCGGCAGGATGCCCTCCTGGGCCATGCCGCGCGACACGCAGGACTGCATCACGCGCCAGATCTCCAGCAGCCCGGCCCGGATCTCGTCCTCCGTGCGCCAGGCGCGTTCGTTCTCCAGCATCAGGGAGGAGATCGACAGGCCGGTCTCCTGCGTCAGGCGCAGCAGCTCGTCACCCGTGCGGAAGGGGTACTTCAGCACCGTGTCGTCGAGCTTGATGCGGTCCTCGCCGACCGCGTCCTCGTCCACGACGAAGCCGCCGCCGACCGAGTAGTACGTCTTGGACAGCAGTTCCGCGCCCGAGGCGTCGTGGGCCCACACCGTCATGCCGTTGGCGTGGTAGGGCAGGGCCTTGCGGCGGTGCAGCACCAGGTCGTCGTCGAAGGAGAACGGGATCTCGTGGCTGCCCAGCAGCCGCAGCCGTGAGGACTCCTTGATCTGCTCCACCCGGTCGTCGGCTCCGGCGACGTCCACGGTGCGGGGGGAGTCGCCCTCCAGGCCGAGCAGGACCGCCTTGGGGGTGCCGTGGCCGTGGCCGGTCGCGCCGAGCGAGCCGTACAGCTCGCAGCGCAGCGAGGCGGTGGACTCCAGCAGGCCCTCGTTGCGCAGACGGCGCGCGAACATCCGTGCCGCGCGCATCGGGCCGACCGTGTGGGAGCTGGACGGGCCGATGCCGATCGAGAACAGGTCGAAGACCGAGATGGCCACGGGTACTCCTCAAGACGGGGGTGGTGGGGCGCCCGCACCCGGAACGGATGCCGGAGGCCGGACGCCGGTTCGCGCGGGACGGGCGCCCCACCGGGGACTTGCGTGTTCAGGGCCTGATCAGGACTGGTTCGGGGCCTGATCAGGACTGGTTCAGGACTTGTTCAGGCCGGGGTAGAGCGGGTGCTTGTCGGCCAGGGCGGCGACCCGGGCCTTCAGCTCCGCCCGGTCGGCCTCCGCGAAGGGCGAGGGCGCCGTCAGCGTCCGCGCGATCACGTCCGCGACCTCCGCGAAGTCCTCGGCGGTGAAGCCGCGGGTCGCGAGGGCCGGCGTGCCGATCCGCAGTCCCGAGGTGACCATCGGAGGCCGGGGGTCGTTCGGGACCGCGTTGCGGTTGACCGTGATGCCGACCTCGTGGAGACGGTCCTCGGCCTGCTGCCCGTCGAGCTCCGACTCGCGCAGGTCGACCAGGATCAGATGGACGTCCGTGCCGCCGGACAGGACGTTCACGCCCGCCGTGCGCGTGTCGTCGGCCGTCAGACGCTCGGCGAGGATCCGCGCACCGTCCACTGTACGGCGCTGGCGCTCCTTGAAGTCCTCCGAGGCCGCGACCTTGAAGGAGACCGCCTTGGCGGCGATCACGTGCTCCAGCGGGCCGCCCTGGAAACCCGGGAAGACGGACGAGTTCAGCTTCTTCGCGAACTCCTTCTTCGCGAGGATGACACCGCCCCGGGGGCCGCCCAGCGTCTTGTGGGTGGTGGAGGTGACGACGTCGGCGTGCTCGACCGGGTTCGGGTGCAGACCCGCCGCGACCAGGCCCGCGAAGTGCGCCATGTCCACCCACAGGTACGCCTCGACCTCGTCGGCGATCCGGCGGAACTCGGCGAAGTCCAGCTGCCTCGGGTACGCCGACCAGCCCGCGATGATCACCTTGGGGCGGTGCTCCCTGGCGAGCTTCTCGACCTCGGCCATGTCGACCAGCCCGGTCGCGGAGTCCACGTGGTAGGCGACCACGTCGAACTGCTTGCCCGAGAAGTTCAGCCGCATCCCGTGGGTCAGGTGGCCGCCGTGCGCCAGGTCCAGGCCGAGGATGGTGTCCCCCGGCTGGGCGAGGGCGAACAGGGCCGCCTGGTTCGCGGACGCGCCGGAGTGCGGCTGCACGTTGGCGTACTCGGCGCCGAACAGCTCCTTGATCCGGTCGATCGCGATCTGCTCGGCGACGTCGACGTGCTCGCAACCGCCGTAGTAGCGGCGGCCGGGGTAGCCCTCGGCGTACTTGTTGGTCAGGACCGAGCCCTGCGCCTCCATGACGGCGAGCGGAGCGAAGTTCTCCGAGGCGATCATCTCTAGCGTGGACTGCTGGCGGTTCAGCTCGGCGTCGACCGCGGCGGCGATCTCCGGGTCGAGCTCGTGCAGGGGCGTGTTCAGGACGGACATACGTCTGCGACTCCTCAGCCGGCGGTGTAGGCGGTGTACTCGTCGGCGGTGAGCAGGTCGCCCGGCTCGTCCGTGACGCGTACCTTGAACAGCCACCCGCCCTCGAAGGGGGCGGTGTTCACCAGCGCCGGGTCGTCGACGACGTCCTGGTTGACCTCGGTGATCTCACCGGTGACCGGGGCGTACAGCTCGCT
The DNA here is from genome assembly GCF_024539815.1 of Streptomyces hayashii. Classification (GTDB taxonomy): domain Bacteria; phylum Actinomycetota; class Actinomycetes; order Streptomycetales; family Streptomycetaceae; genus Streptomyces; species Streptomyces hayashii. Next base: position 43,901 of record NZ_JAHHIU010000093.1, on the reverse strand, counting down.
GACCGACTTCGTGGACTCCAGTTCGCCGCAGGACTCGCCCGCGGTCACCGCGTCGCCGACCTCCGGGAGCTGGACGAAGACCACGTCGCCGAGCGCGTTGGCCGCGTGCTCCGTGATGCCGACCGTCGAGACGCCGTCCTCGACGACCGACAGCCACTCGTGCTCCTTGCTGTAGCGCAGCTGCTGGGGGTTGCTCATGGCCTGAATTCTCCTGTACGCGGGGGAGTGCTGATGAAGGGGGGACGGCTGAGGACGCGCGTGAGCAGCGAGAATGTGCGCAGTCTCACGCGTCGCTGTGTCACGCGTCGCAGTCTCACGCATGGGGGCGCGGGGACGCGCCCGGTGTCTACTTCTCGCGCCGGTAGAACGGCAGCGCCACGACCTCGTACGGCTCGTGCGCGCCACGGATGTCCACGCCGACGCCCGAGGTTCCCGGCGCCGCGTGGGCCGCGTCGACGTACGCCATCGCGATCGGCCTGCCGAGGGTGGGGGACGGGGCGCCGGAGGTGACCTCGCCGATCACCTCGCCGCCGGCGACGACCGCGTACCCCGCGCGCGGGACCCGACGCCCCTCGGCGACCAGGCCGACCAGGACGCGCGGCGGCTTCTCCTCGGCCCGGGCGGCCGCAGCGGCGAGCGCCTCGCGGCCCACGAAGTCGCCCTCCTTCTGGAACTTCACCACGCGGCCGAGTCCGGCGTCGAACGGGGTGAGGGAGGTGCTCAGCTCGTGCCCGTACAGCGGCATGCCCGCCTCCAGGCGCAGCGTGTCCCGGCAGGACAGCCCGCAGGGGACCAGTCCGACGCCCTGGCCGGCCTCGGTCAGCGCCTGCCACAGCTCGACGGCGTGCTCCGGCTTCACGAACAGCTCGAAGCCGTCCTCGCCGGTGTAGCCGGTGCGCGCGATGAGCGCGGGGACGCCGGCGACGGCGCCGGGCAGGCCGGCGTAGTACTTCAGGCCGTCGAGGTCGGCGTCGGTCAGCGACTTCAGGATGCCGGGGGACTGCGGACCCTGGACGGCGATCAGCGCGTAGGCGTCCCGGTCGTCGCGGACCTCGGCGTCGAAGCCCGCGGAGCGCTCCACGAGCGCGTCGAGCACGACCTGGGCGTTGGAGGCGTTGGCGACGACCATGTACTCGGCGTCGGCGAGCCGGTAGACGATCAGGTCGTCCAGGATGCCGCCGTCGGCCCGGCAGATCATCGTGTAGCGGGCGCGGCCCACGCCCACCGCCGCGAGGTCGCCGACCAGCGCGAAGTTCAGGAGCTCGGCCGCCTGCGGGCCGCTCACCGTGATCTCGCCCATGTGCGAGAGGTCGAAGAGCCCGGCCCGCGTGCGGACGGCGTTGTGCTCGTCGCGCTCGGAGCCGTAGCGCAGGGGCATGTCCCAGCCGGCGAAGTCGGTCACCGTCGCGCCCAGCGAGCGATGAAGGGCGTCGAGCGCGGTGCGGCGCACGGCCGTGGATTCGGTACTGCTCATCGGTCGGTCGTCTCCCAGGGCAATGGGGTCCCCCGCGCGAGCGGATCCGGGCGTGGGGGATGGCGAGGTCGTTCCTCCCCATCTGTCATCGGAACCTGAGAGGTTCGCCATGATCGCGAAGATCGTGACTTGCACCGTGGGTGGAGCCGCCCGTGGGCGACCCGCTTTTCAGATGTGCCTCGCCCGCGCGGTAACGGGGCCTGAGAGATTCAAGGGAGGGACTTGCTCCTTCGGCGCCCCAGCGAAGCTGCTGCTGAGGACTCTCCCGCGCGGATTCAAACGGCCGGTATGCAGTTGGCGCGGCCATCATCGCACGGCTCGCCCCGATCGCGGCAGGGCCGTATCTGTAACCGGCCTGTGTCGGTACGCGCACGAAAACGCGAGGCGCCGCGCATTACCTTCTCTTTACGCTTGGCGGGGATGAGGAACACCTGACCCCAGGGGAGGCCGATCACGGTGAACAGGACGACGAGCACGGCGAGGACCACGGCGTTCGCGACCGGCGCGGGGGTCGCACTGCCCGCCCAGTCCGGCCCCCGGGCCCGGCAGGCGTGCGGTCCGCAGCCCGCGCCCGTCGTTCGCGACCTGCGCGAACGAGCCGGCCACAGCCCGCACGGCCTGCTCTTCGGACCCCGTGACCTGGTCGTGGTGACGGGCCTGCCCGGCAGCGGCAAGTCCACGCTGATGCGGCGGACCGTGGGCGGCGTCCGCGTCGACTCGCAGGACACCCGCGACCGCTGGGACGCCCGCATGCCCCGCTTCCTGCCCTACGCCCTCTACCGCCCCCTCGTGCGGCTCTCCCACTACGCCGGACTGCGCCGGGCCCTGCGCGGCGGCGAGGGCGTCGTCGTGCACGACTGCGGCACGCAGACCTGGGTCCGCGACTGGCTGGGCCGCGCGGCCCGCCGCCGCGGCGGCACGCTCCATCTGATCCTCCTCGACGTCGGCGCGGAGACGGCGAGGGAGGGGCAGCGCGAGCGCGGCCGGGGCGTCTCGCGCTACGCCTTCCTGCGGCACCGCCGTGCGGCGGCCCGGCTGCTGCGCTCGGTGGAGAAGGGGCGACTGCCCGACGGATGCGGCGCGGCGGTCCTCCTCGACCGGTCCGCGGCCGACGTCCTGCGGCGAATCGGCTTCACGGGCCGGACCGACCCTCTCGGCACCCGCTAGCCTTTCAGACACAGCAGCGTGAGCGGTTCTCAGCAGGCGGTAGGCAGATGGACTTCCCCCCGGCGGACTTCCCGACGGATTTCCCGGCGCAGGCACACCCCCATTCGCACGGCGGATGGCCCGGCAACGAGCTGGAGGAGGTGCTCTCCGTCTCCCTCGGCATGCCGGAAGCCGGCGGCCGGATCGTGGAGGTGCTCGGCCGCAGCTTCGTCTGGGTGCCGCTGCCCGGCGGCGGCGGCCCGCACAGCGGCCCTCTGGACCTGCCCACGCTGGAGCTCGACGGCCAGGTGTACGTGCCGGTCTTCAGCTCCGAGGAGCAGTTCCGCCAGGTCGCCGGCGCGCACATGTCGTACACGATCGCACCGGCCGTGGAGTTCGCCCGCGGGCTGCCCCCGCAGGTCGGCATCCTGGTCAACCCGGACGGCGTGGTCGGCGTCCCGCTCCCTCCGCCGGCCGTGGCCGAGCTGTGCCGGGCGGGCCGCACCGCGCTGGACGGTCCGGCGAGCGGCGGCCGGGTCCGCCTGTACGAGCCGGACTGGCAGGACGACCCCGTCGACTTCCTGGCCGCGGCCTCCGCCGAGTTCGAGGCGGTCGGCGTGGTCCGCACCGCCCGCCGCTGCCTGGCCGTGATCGAGACGGCGGACCCGGTGATGTTCGTGGGCGTGGAGCTCTCCCAGTGGGAGGGCGACCTGCGCGCCCTGCCGCTGGAGGCCCTGGGCAGGGCGCTGGGCAGGACGTCGTCGCCCTGGCCCGTCAACCTGGTGCTGCTGGACGTGGCCCAGGACCCGGTGGGGGAGTGGATGAGGGAAAGGGTGCGCCCCTTCTACACGCGGCTGCACTAGCGGACCCGCGAGGGGCGGCGGGCCCGGCGGCGGCGGCTCCGGCGGTCCGGGACCGCGTCCGCGGGCGGCACGCCCGCGGGGCCGCCCGGTCACAAACGAACCGCGCCCGCCAACGAGCCACGCCCCCCGACCCCTTGGACGCTTAAGCTGGACCCCGACGCGGGGCAACACAGAAGAAGGGGCGGTACAGGTGAGCGCGAGCGGCATCGCGACCGGTCAGGTCGAGCACATGCTGCGCCAGGTCACGCCCGGGCGCTACGACGCCTACGAGGCGCTCCTGCGCGCGCTCGCGACCCCGTCCTCCGGCCAGGTCTGGATGCTGCTGTGGCACGGCCAGGCCGGCTCCCCGGACGCGCAGTACGGGAACATGGAGGTCGACGGCCACGGCTACGCGCCGTGCGTGACCTCCGCCCAGGAGCTCAGCGCCAGCGGCTGGAACAGATCGTACGAGGTCATCGACGGACTGGACGCGGCCCGCACGCTCTACCCCGACCACTACGGCCTCTGGCTGAACCCGCACGCCCCCGGCGGCGGCATGGGCATCCCCTGGCTGGATCTGCGCCGTATCGCCACCGGCCTGGAGCGCCAGCCCGCCGGCCCGCTGCGGCTGTCCGAGCCCGGCATCGAGATCCCGCAGTTCTACGCCCTCCTCGCGCAGAACGCCCATCGCACCCCGGTGGTCCGCGCGTTGCGCCGGGCCTGGGTGCAGCCGGCGCTGGGCGCGCCCTACCTGGCCCTCGGGCTGGACGTCTACGAGACCTCGCCGCCGGCCGTGGACGCCGTCCGGGCGATGATGCAGCAGTCCATCGGCGCGGTGCCGGACGGGCTGCCGGTCTCCACGGTCGCCATGACCGACGAGTACGACCCCGTCGTGATGTGGATGCGCGCCAACGCGCGGCCCTTCTACGACCGCGAGGCGCACGCCGCCCCCGCACAGGCTCCCGCGGGCGGCTACGGATTCCCGCCCACCGGACGCTACTGACTCATTCGTCGCTCCTGTCGCGTTGCAGGAGTCGGACTTCTTCGCGCGTAGATAACGGCGATATGGGATAGGCGCGCCCAATGTGTCCGGATAAGTCCCCGTCCGGGGGGCGTTACCCGCCGTCCGGATAACGGAACCCCTCTACCCGCATCACGTTTACGCATCCATTCACTGCCAAGTCTGGCAACAGATCGCCAAAGCGTTGAAGACTCCCGCTCCAGGGGACTTATCCCCTGCGTATTACGGACTGATCACGCCGCTACAGCGGCAAGTGCGGGCCGGCTACCGCCGGTTGAGAGGGGTCCCTGCCAGATGACGGCACCATTGCACGAGCCGACCGCGGAAGCGGCCCCGAGCGCGGCCGAGGAAGCGGCGGTCGCCGCCGGCGACGCCAAGGCCGTTCAGGGCCGTTCCCTGGGCCGGATCGCCTGGGAGCGCCTCAAGCGGGACAAGCTCGCCCTCACGGGCGGAATCGTGGTGCTCCTCCTCGTGGCGGTCGCGCTCCTCGCGCCGGTCATCACGAGCCTCCTCGGGCAGGACCCGAACGAGTACCACGAGAACCTCATCGACCCGCTCTTCGGCACGCCCACGGGCTCGTTGGGCGGCGTGAGCGGCGACCACCTGCTCGGCGTCGAGCCGGTCAACGGTCGCGACATCTTCGCCCGCATCCTCTACGGGGCCCGGATCTCCCTGCTGGTCGGCTTCCTGTCCGCCGTCGTGGCCGTGATCCTCGGAACGGTGCTCGGCATCCTCGCCGGCTTCTTCGGCGGCTGGATCGACTCCCTGATCAGCCGCGTGATGGACGGCCTGCTCGCCTTCCCGCAGCTGCTCTTCATCATCGCCCTGGTCTCCGTCATGCCCAACGAGATGCTCGGCCTGACCGGTTCGAGCGTGCGCGTCTTCGTCATGATCCTGGTCATCGGCTTCTTCGGCTGGCCCTACATCGGACGCGTGGTGCGCGGCCAGACGCTCTCGCTGCGTGAGCGCGAGTACGTCGAGGCCGCACGATCCCTCGGCGCCGGCCGGCTGTACATCCTGTTCAAGGAACTCCTGCCCAACCTGGTCGCCCCGATCGTCGTCTACACGACGATGATGATCCCCACCAACATCCTCACCGAGGCGGCGCTGAGCTTCCTGGGCGTCGGCGTCAAGCCGCCCACCGCCTCATGGGGACAGATGCTTTCGAGCGCGATCGACTACTACGAGTCGGACCCCATGTACATGGTGGTCCCGGGTTTGGCGATCTTCATCACCGTGCTGGCCTTCAACCTCTTCGGCGACGGCGTCCGGGACGCGCTGGACCCGAAGGCATCCCGCTGAACCACCGAACAGCGGCACCGCCGAACGCGGCACCCCAACCGTCCCGTGACCTTCACACGGGGGCTCTCATCTATCCGGAGGATCCGAGATCGTGACTACCCAACGCACCTCAGGGCGGCGGAAGCAGGCACTTGCCGCTGCCGCCGCGGTCGCCGCGCTGCTGACCACGGCGGCGTGCGGCGGTGGCGGAGACGACGACAAGGGCTCAAGCACCGGCGCCGCCGGCTTCGACGCCGCGAACAACAAGGTCGCCCAGGCCTCCGCCGCCAAGAAGGGCGGCACGCTGAAGTTCGGCAGCGCCCAGGACGCCGACTCGTGGGACACCACGCGCGGTTACTACGGCATGATGTGGAACTTCGCCCGCTACTACAGCCGCCAGCTCGTCACGAACAAGACGGAGCCGGGCAAGGCCGGCGCCGAGCTGACCCCCGACCTCGCGACCGGTCTCGCCAAGGTCTCGGACGACGGCAAGACCTACACGTACACGCTGCGCGACGGCGTCACGTGGGAGGACGGCAAGCCGATCACCTCCAAGGACGTCAAGTACGGCATCGAGCGCGTGTGGGCGCAGGACGTGCTGTCCGGCGGTCCGACGTACCTGAAGGACGTGCTCGACCCCAAGGGCGAGTACAAGGGCCCCTACAAGGACACGTCCGCGGACAAGCTGGGCCTGAAGGCCATCGAGACGCCGGACGACAAGACCATCGTCTTCAAGCTCCCGCAGGCCAACTCCGACTTCCAGGAGATGCTGGCCCTGATCTCGGCCTCCCCGGTCCGTCAGGACATGGACACCAAGGCCAAGTACCAGCTGCACCCGTTCTCCTCGGGTCCGTACAAGTTCGAGTCCTACAGCCCGGGCAAGGACCTGTCGCTGGTGCGCAACACGTCCTGGAAGCAGGCCTCGGACCCGGTCCGCAAGGCCTACCCGGACAAGATCACCGTCAAGTTCTTCTCGGACGCCAACCAGCTCGACCAGCGTCTGCTCAACGGTGACCTGGACCTGGACCTCACCCAGACCGGCATGTCGCCGCAGGGCCGCACCACCGCCCTGAAGCAGCACAAGGCCAACCTGGACAACCCGGTCTCCGGCTACATCCGTTACGCGGTCTTCCCGCAGAGCGTGAAGCCGTTCGACAACATCAACTGCCGCAAGGCCGTCATCCTCGGCGCCGACCACGTGTCGCTGCAGACCGCCCGTGGCGGCCCGATCGCCGGTGGCGACATCGGCACCAACATGCTGCCGCCGTCCGTCGCGGGCGCCGAGGGCCAGAAGTACGACCCGTACCAGCTGGCCGGCGCGGACAAGAACGGCAACGCGGCCAAGGCCAAGGAGGCCCTCAAGGCCTGCGGTCAGCCGAACGGCTTCAAGACCACCATCGCGGTGCGCAACAACAAGCCCGTCGAGGTGGCCACGGCCCAGTCCCTGCAGGCGTCGCTGAAGAAGATCGGCATCACCGCCGAGATCGACCAGTTCGACGGCTCGCAGACCACCGGCATCATCGGCAGCCCTTCGAACGTCGCGAAGAAGGGCTACGGCATCATCATCATGGGCTGGGGCCCGGACTTCCCGTCCGTGCAGGGCTTCGGTCTGCCGCTGTGGGACAGCAAGTACATCCAGCAGAGCGGTAACAACAACTACGCGCTCATCAAGGACAAGGCCATCGACGGCCTGTTCGACTCGTACGTCACCACGCTGGACGACTCCGGCAAGACCAAGATCGCCACGGAGATCAACCACAAGGTGATGGAGGGCGCGTACTACCTGCCCTTCACCTTCGAGAAGTTCATCAACTGGCGCTCGGACAACCTGGCGAACGTCTACACGACCGACGGCTACAGCGGTCAGTACGACTTCGTCAACCTCGGCCTGAAGAACCCCAAGAAGTAATCCCGGCACACCCGCCGAACGGCACGAAAGGCAGGTGAAGGCCGGCGCAGCGTGATCGCGGGTCATCTGGGGACACCTCCCACGTCCATAAGACAGTGGGGGGACCGCAGGTGGCCCGCGGTCCGCGGCGGGCCGAGAGCTGTGCTCGCTTACCTCATCAGGCGGTTGTTCGCCGCCGCAGTGATGCTCGTGGTCATCGTCATGGTGGTCTTCAGCATCTTCTTCCTCTTCCCCAAGTGGGCGGGCGTCGACATCGCCTTGAGCTTCGTGGGCAAGCAGGCCGACCCTGCCGCCGTCGAGGGCGTGCGCGAGAAGCTCGGCCTGGCCGACCCGATCTACGCGCAGGTCTGGGAGTTCTTCAAGGGCATCTTCGCCGGACGCACGTACAGCGGCGGAGGCGACACCATCCACTGCGCCGCACCGTGCTTCGGTTACTCCTTCCGCAGCGAGCAGGCCGTCTGGCCGGTGCTGACCGACCGCTTCCCGGTGACCCTGGGTCTCGCGCTCGGCGCCGCCGTGCTGTGGCTGGTCTTCGGCGTCGCGGCGGGCGTGCTCTCCGCGCTCAAGCGGGGCAGCCTGTGGGACCGCGGCGCCATGGTGGTCGCCCTGGCCGGCGTCTCCCTGCCGATCTACTTCACCGGCATGCTGAGCCTGGCGATCTTCGCCTTCGGACTGCACTGGATCGACGCGCAGTACGTGCCGCTGGAGGACAGCTTCTCCGGCTGGTTCGGCGCCATGATCCTGCCGTGGATCACCCTGGCCTTCCTGTACGCGGCGATGTACGCCCGGATCACCCGCGCCACCATGCTGGAGATCCTCGGCGAGGACTACATCCGCACCGCCCGCGCCAAGGGCCTCAAGGAGACCACCGTCATCGGCAAGCACGCCATGCGCTCGACGATGACGCCCATCCTCACCATGCTCGGCATGGACCTCGGCGCCCTCATCGGCGGCGCGATCCTGACCGAGTCCACGTTCAACCTGCCCGGTCTCGGCCGGGCCGTACTGGACGCCATCCGCAACCAGGACCTGCCCATCATCGTGGGCGTCACCCTGATCACTTCCCTCGCGGTGCTCGTCGCCAACCTCGTGGTGGACATCCTGTACGCCGTGATCGACCCCCGAGTGAGGCTCTCGTGACCGAACTCAGCAAGAGCGGAGCGGCCGTGGGCGAGCCCACCCCCGCTTCGCCCGCGCCGACGTCCTTCCTCGAAGTGCGCGACCTCAAGGTGCACTTCCCGACCGACGACGGCCTGGTCAAGTCCGTCGACGGGCTCAGCTTCCAGCTGGAGAAGGGCAAGACCCTCGGCATCGTCGGCGAGTCCGGCTCCGGCAAGTCGGTGACCTCGCTGGGCATCATGGGCCTGCACACCGCCGGCCAGTACGGCAAGCGCAAGGCGCAGATCTCCGGCGAGATCTGGCTGGACGGCACTGAGCTGCTGTCCGCCGACCCCGACCACGTGCGCAAGCTGCGCGGCCGTGAGATGGCGATGATCTTCCAGGATCCGCTGTCCGCGCTGCACCCGTACTACACGATCGGCCAGCAGATCGTGGAGGCGTACCGGATCCACCACGACGTCGACAAGAAGACCGCCAAGCGCCGTGCGGTCGAGATGCTCGACCGGGTGGGCATCCCGCAGCCGGACAAGCGGGTGGAGAGCTACCCGCACGAGTTCTCGGGCGGTATGCGCCAGCGCGCGATGATCGCGATGTCGCTGGTCAACAACCCCGAGCTGCTGATCGCGGACGAGCCGACGACCGCCCTGGACGTGACCGTCCAGGCGCAGATCCTCGACCTCATCCGCGACCTGCAGAAGGAGTTCGGCTCCGCGGTCATCGTCATCACCCACGACCTGGGCGTCGTCGCCGAACTCGCCGACGACATCCTGGTGATGTACGGCGGCCGCTGCGTAGAGCGCGGCCCGGCCGAGGAGGTCTTCTACGAGCCCCGGCACCCCTACACCTGGGGTCTGCTCGGCTCGATGCCGCGTCTGGACCGCGACCAGCAGGAGCGGCTGATCCCGGTCAAGGGCTCGCCGCCCTCGCTGATCAACATCCCGTCCGGTTGCGCCTTCAACCCGCGCTGCCCGTACGCGGATCTGCCGAAGGACAACGTCACCCGCACCGTCCGGCCCGAGCTGGCCGAGGTCGGCAGCCGGCACTGGGCCGCCTGCCACCTGGGCAAGGAGCAGCGGGAGCGTATCTGGACCGAAGAGATTGCGCCGAAGCTGTGAGCGACGAAGAGAAAGCGGTGACGATTCCCGCGCAGGCCGACGGCCGGACCGAGCGGGGGGCGACCCTCACCAAGGACGCCGCCCCCGGCGAGGTCCTGCTCAAGGTGACCGGGCTGCAGAAGCACTTCCCCATCAAGAAGGGCCTGCTCCAGCGGCAGGTCGGGGCGGTCCACGCGGTCGACGGCATCGACTTCGAGGTCCGCTCCGGCGAGACGCTCGGCGTCGTGGGCGAGTCCGGCTGCGGCAAGTCCACGATGGGCCGGCTGATCACCCGGCTGCTCGAACCGACCGGCGGCAAGGTCGAGTTCGAGGGCAAGGACATCACGCACCTCGGCGTCAACGGCATGCGTCCGCTGCGCCGCGACGTGCAGATGATCTTCCAGGACCCGTACTCGTCGCTGAACCCGCGGCACACCATCGGCACGATCGTCGGCGCTCCCTTCAAGCTCCAGGGCGTCGAGCCCGAGGGCGGCATCAAGAAGGAAGTGCAGCGGCTGCTGTCGGTCGTGGGGCTCAACCCCGAGCACTACAACCGCTACCCGCACGAGTTCTCCGGCGGCCAGCGCCAGCGCATCGGCATCGCCCGCGCGCTCGCGCTGAACCCGAAGCTGGTCGTGGCCGACGAGCCGGTCTCGGCCCTGGACGTGTCGATCCAGGCGCAGGTCGTCAACCTGCTCGACGACCTCCAGCAGGAGCTCGGCCTCACGTACGTGATCATCGCGCACGACCTCTCGGTCGTCCGGCACGTCTCGGACCGCATCGCGGTGATGTACCTCGGCAAGATCGTGGAGCTCGCCGACCGCGACCTGCTCTACAAGTCGCCGATGCACCCGTACACCAAGGCGCTGATGTCGGCGGTGCCGATCCCGGACCCGCGGCGCAAGAACGCCAAGAGCGAGCGGATCCTGCTCAAGGGCGACGTGCCCTCGCCGATCTCCCCGCCGAGCGGCTGCCGGTTCCACACCCGGTGCTGGAAGGCGACGCAGATCTGCAAGACCACCGAGCCGAAGCTCGTCGAGCTGCGGACCGGTCAGCAGGTCGCCTGCCACCACCCGGAGAACTTCGAGGACCAGGCTCCGCAGGACACCGTTCTGCTGACCGTCGCGAAGGAGGCGGCGGAGCTGGTGGCCGACGAGGTGCTCGCGGAGTCGGCGGAGACGTCGGCGGCGCTGGCGGCGGAGGTGGCTGCCGAGTCCACCAGGGCCGAGTCCACCGACGCCGAGGCAGCCGACGTTCCCGAGGCCGAGTCCACCGACGTCGCCGAGCCGGCCGAGCCGGCCGAGCCGGCCGAGCCTGCGACGGCGGAGTCCGCCGAGCCGGCCGAGGTCGCGAAGACCGAGGTCGCGAAGACCGAGGCGGCCGACGTCCCCGAGGCCGAGGGCCAGGAGTCAACTGACAAGTAGGGCATGACGAGTTAGTAAAGTCATGTACATGCCTTAGCGGGAGAGTGCAGAGTCGTCCGCGTCCGGTACCACGGCACGCGCTCGAAGGGACGACACATGGCACTCTCCCGTTCGGCACGTTGGGGGGCCCTCGCGACAGCGGCGGCCTCCTTCCTCGTCATCGCCGCCTCCTCCGCCCCCACCCCGGGCGCCGACGGAATCGGCGACGCCTACTTCCCGCAGCTCGGCAACGGCGGCTTCGACGCCCGCCATTACGACCTCTCCCTCGCCTACGACCCCGGCACCGACCGTCTCGACGGCCGTACGACGATCACCGCACGCGCCACCCAGAACCTCTCGTCCTTCGATCTGGACCTTCAGAAACTGGAGGTCTCCCGGGTCGAAGTGGACGGCAGACGGGCGCAGTTCACCCGCACCGGCGACGAGATCCGGATCACTCCGCGCGGAGCGATCCGCAAGGGGCGGACCTTCGAGGTGGCCGTCACCTACGGCGGCGTCCCCGAGCCCCTCGGCGGCCCCATCGTCTTCGGATCCGCCTACGGCTGGATGAAGACGGCCGACGGCGTCTTCGTGGCCTGCGAGCCCAACGCCGCCTCCACCTGGTTCCCGTCCAGCGACCACCCCTCCGACAAGGCCGCCTACGACATCCGGATCAAGGCCCCCCGGGGCCTGACCGCGGTCTCCAACGGGCGGCTGGTCTCGACGTACGACAAGGGCGCCTCGACGTACACCCACTGGCGCGAGACGAAGCCGATGGCCACGTATCTCGCGACCGCCACCATCGGGAAGTTCGACGTGAAGACCGGGACGACGCCCGGCGGCACTCCGATCTACGTCGCGATCGACCCGGTGCTCGCGAACAGCAACAGCGTGGACGTGTACGGCGTCACCGCGGCGGCCACCGACTACTGGTCGCAGGTCTTCGGCCCGTATCCCTTCGAGGAGACCGGCGCGATCGTCGACGACATGCCCCAGGCCGGCTTCTCCCTGGAGGTGCAGTCCAAGCCGGCGTACTCGGCCGTCCGCAACGAGTCCACGATCGTGCACGAGCTGGCTCACCAGTGGTTCGGCGACTCCGTGTCGGTGGCCCACTGGAAGGACATCTGGCTCAACGAGGGGTTCGCCACCTACGCCCAGTGGCTGTGGGCCGAGCACCAGGGAACCCGCTCGGCGCACGACTCCTTCCTGGCCGGCTACAACGCCCGCCCCGCCGACAACGCCTTCTGGCAGACGGCCGTCGGCGACCCGCAGCGCGACACCATGTTCGCCTCCGCCGTCTACCAGCGCGGCGCGATGACCCTCCAGGTCCTGCGCGAGCGGATCGGCGACAAGGCCTTCTTCAAGCTGCTCCCCGCCTGGACCAGGCTGCACCGCTACGGCAACGCGGACACCGACGACTTCGTCCGTCTCGCGGAGAGGATCTCCGGGCGGCAGCTGGACGACCTCTTCCGGACCTGGCTCTTCACTCCGGGCAAACCGTCTCTGTGAGGCCGACCCGCCTTGTAATGTAAGGCGAAGGCTCTGTGCTGGGTGAGAATGTAGGGGTGCTCCAGCAAATCTTCAGCCCCTCCGTCCAGCACACGCTCGACCTGATCGGCATTTTCGTCTTCGCCATCTCGGGCGCGCTGCTGGCCGTCCGCAAGAACTTCGACGTGTTCGGCATCGCCATGCTCGCCGAGGTCACCGCGCTGGGCGGCGGCGTGTTCCGGGACCTGGTGATCGGGGCGGTGCCCCCGGCCGCCTTCACCGACCTGGGGTACTTCCTCACGCCGCTGCTCGCCGCCCTGCTGGTCGTCTTCCTGCATCCGCAGGTGGAGCGCATCCAGCTGGGCGTCAACGTCTTCGACGCGGCGGGCCTCGGCCTGTTCTGCGTCACGGGGACGACGAAAGCGTACGCCTACGGGCTGAACCTCACCGCGTCGGCGGCCCTGGGGATCGCGACCGCCGTCGGCGGCGGTGTGCTGCGCGACGTGCTGGCCAACGAGGTGCCCTCGCTGCTGCGCTGGGACCGCGACCTGTACGCGGTCCCAGCGATGGCCGGCGCGGCCATGGTGGCGCTGTGCATCCGCTACGACATGCTCACCCCGCTGGCCAGCGGGGTGGCCGCGGTCACCGCTTTCGCCCTGCGGTTGCTCGCGATGCGGTTCCACTGGCGAGCTCCGCGTGCTTGGAACCGCCGCTCGACGGTGAGTGAGGAGTAGACCCCTTCCCGACGATCGCCCGCTGGCCCATCTGCGTCGTCAGCCAGCGGAACGCCGGCACCACCTGCGGCCGCCACAGCCCCATGGTGTGTCCTCCCGCCTTGCTCGGGATGTACACGACGTGCACGGACGTCGGCGCCTTCGCCTCCTTGCGCAGGGCCAGGGCCGCCTCGTAGCCGTCGCGCGGCTGGCCGGAGAGGTAGAGGGCCACCGGCGGCGGGGACGCGGCCTTGCCCAGCAGCAGGTACGGGTTGTTCGCCCGACGCACGGCCGGGTCCTGGGCGGCCAGGGAGTCGTGCACGACCGCCGGGTCGCTGTACCCGGACAGGCTCACCGCGGCCCGGTAGCGGTCGGGGTGGGCGACGGCCAGCTTGGTCGCGCAGTGGCCTCCCGCCGAATACCCGGCCACCGCCCAGCTCTTGGGCGCGGCCTGGGTCCGGAAGTTGTCCCTGAGCATCTTCGGAACGTCGACGCTGAGCCAGGTGTCGGCGTTGACGGTTCCCGGGACGTTGGCGCAGCCGGTGTCCATGCCCGGCAGCAGCGTGGTGCGCGGGGCGGCCAGGATGAACGGCGCGACCTTGCCCTCGCGCATCAGCGGGGCCAGCTGCTCGTGCACGTGCAGTGTTCCGAACCAGGACTTCGCGGAACCGGGGTAGCCCGGCAGCAACTCCACGACGGGGAACGAACGGTGGGCGTACGCGGGCTCGTTGTACTGCGGGGGCAGCCAGACGTAGACCTCGGCGTTCACGCCGGAGACCTGGCCGTGCACCTGGGTGATGCGCACTCCGCCGGCCGCGTGCATCGCTGCGCCGTCCACGGGTTTGAACTTCTGTCTTACCTTCGGCAGCCGGTCCAGCGCGATGCCGCCGGTGCCGTCGGCGCCCAGGTTGGCGGCCTGCTGCACATGGGTGCCGGTGCCCAGGAGGTCGTCCCATGTGTCGTACAGGTTGTTGGCGTTGTTGACCAGAACGAAGACCAGGCTCACGGCCGTGGTCTGGGCGAACAGCAGCATCATGATCCGGGCCGCGGCGCGCAGGACCCGCGGTCCGCGCAGTCGCGACCACAGCAGCAGCGGCAGCACGACGGCGACGGCGGACAGCGCGATCAGGGTGTAGAGGAACGGAGTCCCGGTGAGGCTCATGCCCTAGCAGAGGGAAAAGGAGGCGTCGAGGTTACGGACGAGTTCGGACACTTACCAAGAAATTGCAGTAGCGGGTCCGGAGCGTGCTGTACGGACCCTGAAAAGCTACCGCTTAGTAATCAAGTGTTGTACCGTGCAGCCATGGCAGAAGCAGCTACGGCGACGGCGCGGCAGGCCACCGTCGGGGACAGCGAGTTCGACCGGGACACCGCGCTCACCCGGCGCGCGCCCGGCGTCTACGACATCGACCTGTCGGCCGGTTGGACGATCATCAGCGCCGTCAACGGCGGCTACCTCCTCGCGGTCCTCGGACGCGCGCTCGCGGACGCCCTGCCGCACGGCGACCCGTTCACGATCTCGGCCCATTACCTGACGGCCTCCCAGCCGGGCCCCGCGGTCGTCCGCACGGACGTGGTCCGCACCGGCCGCACCCTGTCCACCGGCCAGGCCTCGCTCCTGCAGTACGACGAGCGGGGCGACGAGGTCGAGCGGATCCGCGTCCTCGCCTCCTACGGCGACCTGGACTCCCTGCCGGACGACGTGCGCACGACCGCGAAGCCGCCCGCGATCCCGCCGATCGAGCAGTGCTTCGGCCCCGAGGACGGACCGGCTCCCGTCGACGGCAGTTCCGCGATCGCCGACCGTCTGATGCTCAAGCTCGACCCGTCCACCCTCGGCTGGGCGCTCGGGCAGCCCTCGGGCAGGGGTGAGATGCGCGCCTGGTTCGGGCTGAAGGACGGCCGCGACCCCGACCCGCTCTCCCTCCTCCTCGCCGTGGACGCCCTGCCGCCCACCGCCTTCGAGATCGGTCTGCGCGGCTGGGTCCCCACCGTCGAGCTGACGGTCCACGTCCGCTGCCGTCCGGCCCCGGGCCCGCTGCGCGTGTCCATCACCACCCGAAACCTCGCCGGCGGCTTCCTGGAGGAGGACGCCGAGGTCTGGGACAGCGCGGACCGGCTGGTCGCGCAGTCGCGGCAGCTGGCCCGGGTCAGACTCGGCTGAACGGCTCGCGTGGCGGCGCCGCCGACTTCCCGCGGGACGGGGTCGCGGCGGCTGCCCGTGTCACGGGTCCGTACCGGCGCGCCGACCGGGCTCCGGGGTGAACTCCCAGGTCCGAGAGGTTGCTTGGGGTGCGCTTTACCGCGCTGACAGGCGGCGGACAGACGGGGCTCAAGGCAGCCCTAGGCGCCGTTGGTTGAGTTTCGGCTTCAGGTTCTCCTCATCTTCCCTGGAGCTGTCTCTCATGAAGCGTGCGCTGATGTCCGTCCGTCTCGTCCCCGCGGTGGCGCTCCTGGCCCTCTCGCCCCTCGCCCTGGCGGCCTGCGGCTCGGACGACTCCTCGGGAGGAGGCGCCTCCTCCCGGCAGTCCTGTCAGCCGCCGTCGGGCGACGCCTCGGGCATGCCGAGCGGCGCGCCGTCCGGGGCTCCGTCGGGCGCGCCGTCGGGGGCTCCTTCCGCGGTGCCGACCGGCGCGGCGGCCTCGGGTCGGCCGACGGGCGTGCCGACGGGCGCAGCGAGCGGGGGCCCCGGAGGCCCCGGGGGCGGCCGGGGCGGCGCTCAGGGCGGCGGCTGCGGAGGCTCCGGGGGAGGCCAGGGCGGCGGCCAGGGGCAGCAGGCGGGGCAGGGCTGACCGGCGGTCCGCCGGCGGAGCGGCGCACCCGGAAACGGGTGCGCCGCTCGTGCGTCCGCCCGGCCGGGTCTCAGTCCAGCCAGTGGTGGCGGCCGATGCTGATGAGGCGCATCTGACGGGTCGCCAGCAGGCTGACCCGATTCCGGTCCTCCGGCGAGGCCTCCAGAGCCTCCAGGAACAGCGAGGCCGTGATGAGCATCTGGTCGACGTAGAGATGCGAGAGCATCAGCAGGTCGTCGTCGCTCCAGCCCTCGGCCTCCGCGTCCTTGGCCAGCTCGGTCTTCACCTCGTCGGCGAACCTGCCCAGCTGGTCCCGGATCGCCTCCCGCACCGGCTGGACCCCGCCATGTCGTTCCCGGGCGATGAAACGTACGTGTGCGGGGTACGCGTTGACGTGACCGGCTATCAACTCGACAGCGCGCTCGATGCGTTCGGCGCTGGAGTCGGCGGACGTCACCGTGGTCCGGATCATCGGGTGCAGGCTGCCCAGCGCCTCCTCGACCAGGGCCACGCCGAGGTCCGCCGTGGAGCGGAAGTGGCGGTAGAAGGCGGTCGGGGCGACCCCGACGGCGCGGGTGACCTCGCGCAGGCCCAGGCTGCTCAGGCTCTGCTCCTCCAGCAGCGCCAGCGCCGCGTCCAGGAGGGCCTGCCGGGTCTTCTGCTTCTGGGCCTGACGGACGCCGAGGGTGTGACTCATGTCATCCAGTTAACAACTGTTCTCCGGAATTGAAAAGCCGTGGAACGCGCTAGACTCAAGAGTCAGTGAACAAGTGTTACTACAACTGTTCACCCAAACTTTACGGAGGGGGATCCGATCCCATGCTGTTCCTCGTCGCCGCACTGCTTCTGCTGGGCGTCGTCATGGGCACCGTCGCCCATGCGCCGTTCGCCTTCACCGTCGTCGCCGCCGCCGTGATCGCCGCCTGGCTCGGCATCTTCGCGCTCCGCGAGCGTCACGGCCGCCGCCACACCTCGACCCGCTGACCGCCCCGCCCACCGACAGGAGTCGACCGACCATGCAACTCACCGCACCGGCCACCCGCCGCACCGGCGTCCGCGACGCAGACGGCATGGCCGTCGCGTCCTTCATCCTGGGCCTGCTGGGCCTGCTCGTCCTCAACGTCTTCCTCGGTCCGACCGCCATCGTCCTGGCGGCGGCGGCCCTGTGGCGCGGCACGGCCCGCCGCGGCCGCGCCTACCTGGGACTCGCGCTGGGCGTCGCCGACCTGCTGGTCCTGGCCGCCTTCATGCAGGCGGACGCCACGATCTCCTGGAGCTTCTGACCGTCGCGGCCACCTGGCAGCGAGGCGCGCCGCCCGGCCCCCGTAGAATCGGGGCCACCATGGCATACCTCGACCACGCCGCGACCACGCCGATGCTTCCCGAGGCGGTCGAGGCACTCACCGCGCACCTGGGCGTCACCGGCAACGCCTCCTCCCTGCACGCGGCCGGCCGGCAGGCCCGCCGCACGGTCGAGGAAG
Source organism: Streptomyces hayashii (assembly GCF_024539815.1). GTDB lineage: Bacteria > Actinomycetota > Actinomycetes > Streptomycetales > Streptomycetaceae > Streptomyces > Streptomyces hayashii. Next base: position 26,138 of record NZ_JAHHIU010000093.1, on the reverse strand, counting down.
CCCGCGAGACGCTCGCCGAAGCGCTCGGCGCGCGCCCCAGCGAGGTCGTTCTCACCTCCGGCGGCACCGAGGCCGACAACCTCGCGGTCAAGGGCCTGTACTGGTCCCGGCGCGACGCGGACCCGGCCCGCACCCGTGTCCTGGCCAGCCCCGTCGAGCACCACGCGGTCCTCGACGCCGTGCACTGGCTCGGCGAACACGAGGGCGCCACGGTCGAGTACCTGCCGGTCGACTCCTACGGGCGCGTCCACCCCGACGCCCTGCGCGAGGCCGTCGTCCGCAATCCCCACGACGTGGCGCTCGCCACCGTCATGTGGGCGAACAACGAGATCGGCACGATCCTGCCGGTCCGTGAACTGGCCGACGTCGCCGCGGAGTTCGGCATCCCCCTGCACGCCGACGCCGTCCAGGCCTTCGGTCAGGTCCCCGTCGACTTCGCCGCCTCCGGCCTCGCCGCCATGACGGTCTCCGGCCACAAGATCGGCGGCCCCTACGGCATCGGCGCCCTGCTCCTGGGGCGCGAGCACACCCCCGTGCCCGTCCTGCACGGCGGAGGCCAGGAGCGCCACGTCCGCTCCGGCACCCTCGACGTCCCCGCGATCGCCGCCTTCGCGGTCGCCGGCCGCCTCGCCGCCGAGCAGCGCGAGTGGTTCGCCCGTGAGATCGGCGCCCTGCGCGACGGCCTGATCGACGCGGTCCGCAGGGCCGTCCCGGACGCGATCCTCGGCGGCGACCCCGTCGACCGGCTGCCGGCCAACGCCCACTTCACCTTCCCGGGCTGCGAGGGAGACTCCCTGCTTCTGCTGCTCGACGCGCAGGGCATCGAGTGCTCCACCGGCTCGGCCTGCACCGCGGGCGTCGCCCAGCCCAGCCATGTCCTGCTCGCCACCGGCGTCGACGCGGACCTGGCCCGCGGCACCCTTCGTTTCTCGCTCGGCCACACCTCCACGGAGGCCGACGTCGAGGCGGTCGCCAAGGCCATCGGCCCGGCCGTGGAGCGCGCCCGGGCAGCCGGGCTCACCTGACCGGCCGGCGCTCACCCGCCCGCGCTCCCGTCATGGTCGTCGTGGGGATGGGCGAAGCCCGCGGAAGAGGCCGGCGGAGCCCGGGCCCGAGACGGGCGGTCCCCCCTTTCCCCGGGACGCCCGTGCGCGTGGACGGCGGGCGGCGAGACCGGTCAGGAATGGAGAAGCCCCGGACACCGCCCGGCCTCTAGCGTTGAGGACATGGCGACCACCACATCCACCGCAGCCCGCACCGACCTCGCGTCCGTCACCCTTGAGGTGGCCGACCCCGAGGCCGCCCGCCGTTTCTACGCCGCCTTCGGCGTGGACACATACGTCCGGCTGCGGGCGGCCGAGGGGGACTCGACCGGTTTTCGCGGCTTCACCCTGGCCCTCACGGTGTCCGGGCCGGCCACCGTCGACGGCTTCGTCGCCGCCGCCGTGGAGGCGGGCGCCGCGGTGCTGAAGCCCGCCTCGAAGTCGCTGTGGGGCTACGGCGGTGTCGTCCAGGCCCCGGACGGGACGATCTGGAAGATCGCGACCTCGGCGAAGAAGGACACCGGCCCGGCGACCCGCGAGATCGACGAGGTCGTCCTGCTGCTCGGCGTCGAGGACGTGAAGGCCACCAAGCAGTTCTACGTGGGCCGGGGCCTGACCGTGGCCAAGAGCTTCGGCGGCAAGTACGCCGAATTCGCCCCCGGCCGGTCCAGCACCGTCAAGCTGGCCCTGTACAAGCGCGGTGCGCTGGCCAAGGACCTCGGCGTCACCGCCGACGGCGCCGGCTCGCACCGCGTCGTGCTGGGCGGCACCGCCGACGCCTTCACCGACCCCGACGGATTCGCCTGGGAGGCGGCCGCGCCGCACGCCCCCGCACGGTCCTGACTCCCGCCGGCACTCCGCGCAGCCCTGCACGTTCTTCGAGACACGTTCTTCGAGACACCTGCTTCGAGAGGAAACCCGCCATGCCGTCCACGTCGTCGCCCGTCGAGAACTCCGGCACGCCCGCCGAGAAGTACGAGGGATTCACCGCCGAGGAGCGGGCCGCGATGAAGGAGCACGCACGCGAGCAGAAGAGGACGGCGGCGCGGCGCGGCTCGTCCAAGGCGGAGAAGGAGGCGGCGGCGGAGCAGGACGTGCTCGCGAAGATCGCCGAGATGCCGGACGCGGACCGGGTCCTCGCCGAGCGGGTCCACGAGATCGTCAAGGCCGCCGCACCCGACCTCTCGCCCAAGCTCTGGTACGGGATGCCCGCGTACGCCAGGGACGGCAAGGTCGTCTGCCACTTCCAGAGCGCGGAGAAGTTCAAGTCGCGGTACGCCACGCTCGGCTTCAGCGACCTGGCGGCGCTCGACGAGGGCGCGATGTGGCCCACCGCCTTCGCCCTCAAGGAGCTGACCCCGGCCGACGAGGAGCTCGTCGGCGCCCTCGTGAAGAGGGCGGTGGGCTGAGACCGGGTCGGGGGCGCGTCGTCGCCGTCCGGACCGGGCTCCGGCCCGCGCCAGGAGACCGGGGAGCCCGCTCGCCCTGCCCGCGGGATCCCGGCTCCGCAGCCCCGCCGGGCGCGTCCCTCACGCGGCGACGCGCCCCTCAGGCGGTCGTGGCGCGCGCCTGTGCGACGAGCCGCAGATACCGGTCCCAGTCCCAGTGCTCGCCGGGATCGGTGTGATCCGTGCCCGGCACCTCCACGTGCCCGATGATGTGCTCGCGGTCCACGGGTATGCCGTACCGGCGGCAGACCGCGGCCGTGAGCCGGGCCGACGCCGCGTACATCGCGTCGGTGAAGTCCTTCGGCCGGTCCACGAACCCCTCGTGCTCGATGCCGACGCTGCGCTCGTTGTAGGAGCGGTTGCCCGCGTGGTACGCGACGTCGAGCTCGCGGACCATCTGCGTGACGCGTCCGTCCTTGCCGACGATGTAGTGCGCGGCCGCCCGGTGCCCGGGGTCCTCGAACGCCTTCACCGCGCTGCCGAGGTCGCCCTGGGTGACATGGACGACCACCATGTCGATCCCGTAGTCGTCCGGCCGGTCCGCCCAGCGGAAGTTCGCCTCCGACGCCGCCACCCACCGCGCGCCCCGGAAGTCCACCGCGCCCTCCACACGGGCTTTGCGCACGCCGGGCAACCGCCAGTACAGCCGCGCCAGTTCGTCACGCGCCAGCAGGCCCGTGCCGACGGCGGCCGCCGCCCCGCCGATCAGCAGGGCCCGCCGCCCGATCCGCCGGTCGGAATCGCTCTTCCCGTCCCCCATGTCCGCGCCCTTTCTCGCCCGTCGTGATCGTCAACGGATACTCGCGGGCTGCGGTTCCCGGCGACCCGTACCCTGGAAGGGTTATGACTGAGACCTCGCCGCACCCCCGCCCCCTTCGCGTACTCGCCGCCATGTCCGGCGGCGTGGACTCCGCCGTCGCCGCCGCCCGCGCCGCCGAAGCCGGCCACGAGGTGACCGGCGTCCACCTCGCGCTCTCCGCGAACCCGCAGTCCTTCCGCACGGGCGCCCGGGGCTGTTGCACCATCGAGGACTCCCGCGACGCCCGCCGCGCCGCCGACGTCATCGGCATCCCGTTCTATGTGTGGGACCTCGCCGACCGCTTCCGCGAGGACGTCGTCGAGGACTTCGTCGCCGAGTACGAGGCCGGCCGCACGCCCAACCCCTGCCTGCGCTGCAACGAGAAGATCAAGTTCGCCGCGCTGCTCGACAAGGCCCTCGCCCTGGGCTTCGACGCGGTGTGCACCGGCCACTACGCCAAGGTGGTCGTGGGCCAGGACGGCGTCCGTGAACTGCACCGCGCCTCCGACATGGCCAAGGACCAGTCGTACGTCCTCGGCGTCCTGGACGACCGCCAGCTCGCCCACGCCCTGTTCCCGCTCGGCGACACGGTGACGACGAAGGACGAGATCCGCGCGGAGGCCGAGCGCCGCGGGCTGGCCGTGGCCAAGAAGCCCGACTCCCACGACATCTGCTTCATCGCCGACGGCGACACCCAGGGCTTCCTCGCGAACCGGCTGGGCCGCTCGGAGGGCGACATCGTCGACGAGTCCGGCGCGAAGGTCGGCACCCACGAGGGCGCGTACGGCTTCACCATCGGCCAGCGCAAGGGCCTGCGCATCGGCACCCCGGCGCCCGACGGCAAGCCGCGCTACGTCCTGGACATCTCCCCGGTCGACAACACCGTGACCGTGGGCCCGGCCGCCGCGCTGGACGTGACCGGGCTGACGGCGATCAGGCCCCGCTGGTGCGGCGCCGCCCCGGCCGGCCCCGGCGTCTACACGGCCCAGCTGCGCGCGCACGGCGGCGAGACCGAGGTGACCGCCGAACTGGTCGACGGCCGCCTGGAGGTCGCGTTCGCCGAACCGGTCCGGGGCGTGGCCCCCGGCCAGGCGATCGTGCTGTACGACGGCACGCGCGTGGTGGGCTCGGCCACCATCGCGTCCACGGTGCGGGCGGCGGCCCCGGTCGCCTGACCCTCAGGCCCCGCCGCCGAAGAACTCCGCCAGCACCGGCGCGAGGACGGCCGGGTCGACCATGTGGGTCTGGCCCTCCAGCGTCCGGTACGCGCCGTCCGGGACCGCGTCCGCGACGGTGCGCACGGCCTCGCGCAGCCAGGGCGGACTGGCCCCGCCCGCGACGGCCAGCACCGGCACGCGAACCGACGCCAGCCGTTGCCTCGGCGGCCGGCCGTCGCCCATGACGGCGTCGTCGTAGGCGAGGGTGGGCGCGACGGCCTCCATCCCGGCCCACATGGGCGACAGGCGAGCCCCCTGGATCATCTCCTCGGCCAGCCCCGTCAGGCGCAGGAACAGCTCGACGGCGTCCCCGCGTCGGTCCTGCGCGAGCGCCTCGGTGAGGTTCGCGGTGTACTCGGCGCGCCCGCGCGCGGCCTCGTCGTCGAGAGCGAACGGCGTCTCGTAGACGGCCACCCGGCTGACCGGCAGCCCGGCGGCCGCCGCCTCCAGCACCAGGGCGCCGCCCGACGAGACGCCGTACAACGCGGCTTCGCCGCCCGCCGCGTCGATGAGCGCCGCCAGGTCCTCGACCTCGCGCTCCACCGCGTACGGCGCCGTGTCACCGCTCTCGCCGCGGCCCCGGCGGTCGTAGCGGACGGCGGTGAAGCGGTCCGCGAGGAGGCCGGCCAGGGGCGTCATGGTGCCGCCCGTGGACATCGCTCCGCTCACCAGGATGACCGCGGGGCCCCGGCCGGTGCTCTCGTACGCGAGTTCGGTGCCGTCGCGGGAAACAGTCTTCTTGTCCATGCTCATGCAGACTGCCGCACGGCACCGCACTCATCGGGCTACGACACCTCCGCCGGCGACACTTCCACTTCGTAGAAGCAGAGATGGTCCTTGATCTCGGCGACGTCCTCCTTCGGGTCGGGGTAGGACCAGACGAGGTCCGCCGTGTCCGGGAGCGACCAGTAGGACGCCGTTCCCTTGAAGGGGCAGTGCGTATGGGTGTCGGAGGGCGTCAGGAGGTCGAGCCGTACGTCCTCGGCGGGGATGTAGTACCGCACGGGACAGCCGGTCTCGCGCAGCGCGAGCGCCCGGCCCGTCTCTGCCAGCACCTGGTCCTTGTGGACGACCCTGATGCGCCGGTCGTCCCGCTCGATCGTGATCGTGTGTCCATTGGCCATACCGGAACAGCACGCGCGGGCCCGCGGTTCTTCCCGCGTACCGTGGCCGCATGCGTATCTGCGTCCTCCTCTCCGCCGCCGATCTCGACGACCGCTACACCGGCCCCGCGCGCGAGTTCGCCGAACTCCTCGGCAAGGGCGGCCACACCCTGGTGTGGGGCGGTTCCGACGTCGGCCTGATGAAGGTCGTCGCCGACGGCGTGCAGGAGGCCGGCGGGCGGCTGTGCGGGGTGTCGGTGGCCTTCCTCGCGGCCACCGCGCGGCCCGGGGCCGACGAGATGGTGATCGCGGCCGACCTCTCCGAGCGAAAGCGGCTGCTGCTGGAGAGGTCCGACGCCGTGGTGATCATGGTGGGCGGCACCGGCACCCTCGACGAGGCGACGGAGATCCTGGAGCTGAAGAAGCACGGACACACCGACAAGCCGGTCGTGCTGCTGAACACCGCGGGCTTCTACGACGGCCTCAAGCAGCAGTTCCGGCGCATGGAGGACGAGGGATTCCTGCCCCTGCCCCTCACCGACCTGGTGTTCTTCGCGGAGGAGCCGGTCGGGGCCCTGGCCTTCCTGGAGGAGAGCCAGGGCATCGGGTGACCCGTCGGTGATGCGAGCATGGCGGACATGGCTACTCATGTGATCACCGGAGCGGGCTCCGGCATCGGCGCGGCCGTGGCCCGCCGTCTGCACGCGCGCGGGGACGAACTCGTGCTGCACGCGCGCGACGCGGGCCGCGCGAAGGAGCTGGCGGCCCTGTTCCCCGGCGCCCGGACGCTCGTCGGCGATCTGTCCGACCCCGACAAGCTGAGCTGGGCCTTCTCCCACCAGACGCTTCCCGGGCGGGTGGACTCCCTGCTCCACGTCGCCGGAGTGGTCGACCTCGGTCCGGTGGGCGACCTGACCCCGAAGACCTGGCGCCATCAGCTCAACGTCAACCTGATCGCCCCCGCCGAGCTGACCCGGCACTTCCTGCCCCAACTGCGCGCCGCGCGCGGCCATGTGCTCTTCGTGAACTCCGGGGCGGGCCTGCGGGCGAGCGCCGAATGGTCCGCCTACGCCGCCTCCAAGCACGGCCTGAAGGCGCTCGCGGACTCCCTGCGCCAGGAGGAGCACGGCCACGGCGTCCGCGTCACCTCCGTCTACCCCGGCCGCACCGCCAGCCCCATGCAGGCGAAGGTCCACCAGCAGGAGGGCAAGGAGTACGACCCCGCGGAGTGGATCGACCCCGAGTCGGTGGCGACGACGATCCTCATGGCGCTCGACCTGCCGAGGGACGCGGAGGTCAACGACCTGACGGTGCGTCCGGGGAGCTGAGACCGGCTGCGCGCACAGGGGGCCGGCTCCATGCGGGCGGACGCACCGGTGCGGCTACGTAGGCTTCACCCGTGAACGCACACTTCAGTTTCGGCCCCGCCACCGGCATCGGCTCCCTGCCGGGAGGGGACGCCCGCGAGTCCGCCAAGACCGTCACCGGGTCCTTCGAAAACTTCCCGCACCTGCCCGAACTCCCCGCCCGCGGGCCCGGCGCGGACATGATCGGCCGTACCGCGGGGATGCTCGTCGAGCTGTACGCGCGCGTGGAACCCAGCGGCTGGCGGCTCGGCGACCGCCCGGGGCGCGACACCAAGCGCGCCCGGTCCTGGCTGGTGGAGGACCTGGACGCGCTGGAGGAGTTCACCCAGGGCTACGAGGGCCAGGTCAAGGTGCAGGCCGTCGGGCCCTGGACGCTCGCCGCCGCGCTGGAGCTGAAGAACGGCCAGGCGGTGCTCTCCGACCACGGAGCCCGCCGCGACCTCGCCGGTTCCCTCGCCGAGGGCCTGCGCCTGCACCTCGACGAGGTGCGCCGACGCCTGCCGGGCGCGCAGGTCGTGCTCCAGCTCGACGAGCCGTCCCTCACCGCGGTCCTGCGCGGTCAGGTGCGGACCGCCAGCGGCTACCACACCCATCGCGCCGTCGACCGGCAGCTCGTGGAGTCCACGCTCAGGGACGTCGTGGGGGTGCACGGCGAGGGGCCCGTCGTGGTCCACTCGTGCGCACCGGACGTCCCGTTCGCCCTGTTGCGCCGGGCGGGGGCGGCGGCGGTCTCCTTCGACTTCGCGCTCCTCACCGAGCGTGACGACGACGTGATCGGTGAAGCGGTCGAGGCGGGCACCCGGCTCTTCGCCGGTGTCGTGCCCGGCGTGGACGCCCCATTGTCGGACCCTGCCGGTAGCGTCAGGGGTGTCAGGACGCTGTGGCGCAGGCTGGGGCTGCGACCGGGGCTGCTCGCGGAGGCGGTCACGCTCACGCCGTCGTGCGGACTCGCGGGGGCCTCTCCCGCGTACGCCCGCCAGGCCCTCGCCCACTGCGTCCGGGCGGCGAGATCCCTCGCGGACAACCCAGAGTAACGGGAGGACGACACGGTGGCCGGCGACAGTCAAGCGGAGACGACGGTGCCCTCGGAGGCACGGGAGCAGCACGCGCAGCTCGCTGAGCAGATCGAGGAGCACCGCTTCCGGTACTACGTGAAGGACGCTCCCGTCATCAGCGACGCGGAGTTCGACCGGCTGCTGCGCGCCCTGGAGGCGCTGGAGGAGCAGTACGCCGAGCTGCGCACTCCCGACTCGCCGACCCAGAAGGTCGCGGGCGCGTACGCCACGGAGTTCACGGCCGTCCAGCACCGCGAGCGGATGCTCTCGCTGGACAACGCCTTCGACGACCTGGAGCTCGCCGCCTGGGCCGAGCGCGTCCACAAGGACGTCGGCTCCCTGACCCACCACTTCCTGTGCGAGCTCAAGGTCGACGGCCTGGCCGTCAACCTCACGTACGAGAACGGCCGGCTCACGCGCGCGGCGACCCGCGGCGACGGCCGCACGGGCGAGGACATCACGCCCAACGTGCGCACCATCGCGGAGATCCCCGACCGCCTCACGGGCGACGGGGTCCCGTCCCTGGTGGAGATCCGCGGCGAGGTCTACTTCCCGATGGAGAAGTTCGAGGAGCTCAACGCCCGGCTGGTCGAGGCCGGCGACAAGCCCTTCGCCAACCCGCGCAACGCGGCGGCCGGTTCCCTGCGCCAGAAGGACCCGCGCGTCACCGCCTCCCGTCCGCTGCACATGGTCGTGCACGGCATCGGCGCCCTGGAGGGCTACGAGGGTTTCGGCCGTCTCTCCGAGGCCTACGACCTCCTCAAGACGTGGGGTCTGCCCACCTCCCGGCACAACAAGGTGGTCGACGACCTCGACGGCGTACGGGAGTTCATCGCCTACTTCGGCGAGAACCGGCACTCGGTGGAGCACGAGATCGACGGCGTGGTCGTCAAGCTCGACGAGATCAGGCTCCAGGGCCGGCTCGGGTCCACGGCCCGCGCGCCCCGCTGGGCGATCGCCTACAAGTACGCGCCGGAGGAGGTCAACACCAAGCTCGTCGACATCAAGGTGGGCGTCGGCCGCACCGGCCGCGTCACGCCGTACGCCCAGGTCGAGCCGGTGACCGTGGCCGGCTCCGAGGTCGAGTTCGCCACCCTGCACAACCAGGACGTCGTCAAGGCCAAGGGCGTCCTGATCGGCGACACCGTGGTGCTGCGCAAGGCCGGTGACGTGATCCCGGAGATCCTCGGGCCGGTGGCGGATCTGCGCGACGGAACCGAACGCGCCTTCGTGATGCCGTCCGAATGCCCCGAGTGCGGCACGGCGCTACGGCCGATGAAGGAGGGGGACGTCGACCTGCGCTGCCCCAACGCCCGCACCTGCCCAGCCCAGTTGCGCGAGCGCCTGTTCTACCTGGCCGGCCGCAAGGCACTGGACATCGACCACTTCGGGTACGTGGCCGCGGCCGCCCTCACCAAGCCGCTGGAGCCGGAGACCCCTCCGCTGGCCGACGAGGGCGACCTGTTCGACCTCACCATCGACCGGCTGCTGCCCATCAAGGCGTACGTGCTCGACCAGGACAGCGGACTGCCCAAGCGGGATCCGAAGACCGGCGAGGAGAAGATCGCCACGGTCTTCGCCAACCAGCAGGGCGAGCCCAAGAAGAACGCGCTCGCCATGCTCGACACCATCGCCGCCGCCAAGGAGCGCCCGCTGGCGCGGATCCTCACCGGCCTGTCGATCCGCCATGTCGGACCGGTCGCGGCGGAGGCGCTGGCCCGTGAGTTCCGCTCGATCGAGCGCATCGAGCGGGCCACCGAGGAGGAGCTCGCGGCCACCGACGGGGTCGGCGCCATCATCGCCGCCTCCCTCAAGGAGTGGTTCGCCGAGGAGTGGCACCAGGAGATCCTGCGCAAGTGGAAGGCGGCCGGCGTCCGCATGGAGGAGGAGGGCTCCGCCGAGGACGAAGGGCCGCGCCCTCTCGAAGGGCTCACGGTCGTCGTCACCGGAACCCTCGAACACTTCACCCGGGACGGCGCCAAGGACGCCCTGCAGAGCCGCGGGGCGAAGGTCACCGGTTCGGTCTCCAAGAAGACGTCGTTCGTCGTTGTGGGTGACAGCCCCGGATCGAAGTACGACAAGGCGATGCAGCTCAAGGTTCCGGTCCTGAACGAGGACGGCTTCACCGTCCTGCTGGAACACGGTCCCGAGGCGGCTTCCGAAGCGGCCCTGCCCGTCGAGGAGTAGCGCGCGGCGGCGGTTGAAGGCCACCCGATCGGCGCATACCAGATGCATACGGGTGGCCGGGGCGCATTCGGGCAACCGTCGACGACCGCTGCCCGTGGAAGCCTTCTGCGGCCTACTGTTGAGGCGTGCGCCTGCCGTGCCCAGCTGCGGTCGGGGCATCCCTCTGCTCCTGGCGGGCAGAAGGAAGGGTTTTCCAACGCGGCGCCGCCCGGGATCGTCGGGCAACGGGCCGCGTGGCGTGGGCACCGCCGGCTGTGAGAGGGACGGGAATGGAACCGACCGAGAGCGCTGCCCCGGACGAGGCGGTGCGCCGACGCCGGGTCGCCGGCGTCTGGTGGGGGAGCTGGTGGACGGAGCGCTCCGAGGGACGTCCGGGCGCGGAGGCGTACGTACCGCACACCGAGCCGCACTCCACCCTGGACGCGCGTGCCCGCGTCCAGCCGCCTCCCGGTCTGCCCGGCGGCGCCGAATCCGACCGGAGCCTGCCCTGGCCCGCGCTGCCCGCGACCGTCGTCGGCGCGGCCGCCTTCGCCCTCGGCGCGGGGTTCTACCGCGCCTTCACCGACGGCCATGCGCTCTTCCCGTCCGGCGAAGCCGGCTGGGCGCTGGCCGTCCTGGCCGGCGTCATCGTCGGACACCTGGTCCTCCTCGGCCGCGCCCGCTGGTGGGGCGGCACCGGTTCCGGCGCCGCCCTCACCCTCGCCGTGCTGCTGCTGTACGGCTGGGTGCCGGCCGGCATGGTCAGCCTCACCGTCGTCGTGCTGGTCGGCATAGCCAGGCGCCACCGCTGGCGGCAGGGCGTCCTGCACGGCGCGGTGGACATCCTCGGCATCGGCGCGGGCGCGCTCCTGCTGGCCGCCTGCGGACGGATACCGTCCGTGGAGCGCCCCTGGGCCCCCGACACCTGGACGCTCTACACCGCCCCGCAGGTCATCCTGGTGGCCGTCGCCTACCTCGCCGCCACCCGCGTCCTGCTCTGGTATCTGCACGCCCCCCGCGTGGGCGGACTGCCCACCGTCGCCCGCACCGCCCTGGTCAGACAGGGGCTGGTGGCGGTAGCCCTGCTGGGCATCGCCCCGCTGATCTGTGTGGTGGCCGTGGCCAAGCCCGTCCTGCTGCCGCTGTTCGCCATCCCGCTCATCGCCCTCGACTCCACCCTGTGGATAGCGCGCGCCCGCGCCGAGGAGCAGCTGCGCGACCCGCTGACCGGGCTGCCCAACCGGCAGTGGCTGCTGGAGCGCATCTGGACCGCCCTGGACGACGCCGAACGCATCGGCGCCCGGGCCGCCCTGATGCTGATCGACCTCGACCGTTTCCGCTCCGTCAACGACACCCTCGGCCATCTCGCCGGAGACCGGCTGCTGCTGCAGATAGCCGACCGGCTGCGGGTCGCCCTCCCGCGCGGGGCGGAGGTCGCGCGGCTCGGCGGGGACGAGTTCGCCGTCTTACTGCCCGTCGCGGACTCCACGACCTCCGCGAGCCGGATCGCCCGCGCCCTGGTCGCCGACCTGAGCTCGCCCCTCGACCTCGACGGCCTCACCCTCGTGCTGGAGGCCAGCGCCGGGGTCGCCGTCTTCCCCGACCACGCGCTCGACGCCGAGGGCCTGCTGCGCCGGGCCGACGTGGCGATGTACCAGGCCAAGCGGGACCGCACCGGGGTCGAGGTGTACGAGTCCAAGCGCGACTCCAACACCCCCGACCGGCTCGGTCTGCTGGGCGACCTGCGGCGCGCCCTCGACGCGCACGAGGTGCAGCTGCACTACCAGCCGAAGGTCCGCTTCGACGGACAGGTGGCGGGCCTGGAGGCCCTGGTCCGCTGGGTGCACCCGGAGCGCGGGAAGGTGCCGCCGGACGAGTTCATAGCGATCGCCGAGTCGTCCGGGCTGATGCCCTATCTGACGGAGTACGTGCTGGACACCGCGCTCGCCCAGGTCGCCCGGTGGCGGGCCCAGGGCCTGTACGTGCCGGTCGCGGTGAACGTCTCCCCCCGCGACGTCCACACGCCGGGGTTCGCCGGCTCCGTCGCCGCGCGCCTCGCCCGGCACGGAGTGCCCGCGGGAGCGCTCCAACTGGAGATAACCGAGCACGTCCTCCTGGAGGACCCGCAGCGCGCCGCCGACACCCTCAACGCGCTGACCGGCCACGGCGTCAAGATGTCCCTGGACGACTTCGGCACCGGCTACTCCTCCCTGGTCCATCTGCGCAGGCTCCCGGTGAGCGAGCTGAAGATCGACCGCTCCTTCGTGGCCAGGCTGGCCGTGGACGCCGAGGACGCCGAGATCGTGCGCTGCACCCTCGACCTCGCGCATTCCCTGGGCCTGCTGGTGGTCGCCGAGGGCGTCGAGGACGACGAGACGTGGGAACGTCTGCGCGATCTGGGCTGCGACGCGGTCCAGGGCTGGCTGGTGGCCGCCGCGATGCCCCCCGAGGAGACGACGGCCTGGCTGCGGGCCCGCGGCTCGCGCGGCTGGCAGCGCCCCGCCGCGGCCCTCCCGGCGGCCGCCTCGGACGAGTAGCCGTCCCCTCCGCCCCGCATGTTCACCCGTTCGCCCGGTCCCTTGGGCAGAGGCTCGGCGAGGGCACGGCGGCCCGGGGGCGCCGGCGGGAACCCGGGAGGCGAGCCGAACCGTTTCACGGACAGGCCGCCCCGCACCCTAGGATTGGGCGGAAGCACACACTCATTCACTCCACCCCAGAGGAACGCTGCATGCCTGGCATCACGCGCGAGGAGGTCGCCCACCTCGCCCGGCTGGCGCGTCTGGAGCTGAAGCCCGAAGAGCTCGAACACTTCGCGGGACAGCTGGACGACATCATCGGCGCGGTCGCCCGCGTCAGCGAGGTCGCCGACCAAGACGTACCGCCGACCTCGCACCCGCTCCCGCTGACCAACGTCATGCGGGCGGACGAGGTCCGTCCGTCGCTCACCCCCGAGCAGGCGCTCTCCGGCGCCCCGGCCCAGGAGCAGCAGCGTTTCAAGGTGCCGCAGATCCTGGGGGAGGACTAACCGCCATGACGGACAACGTCACCATCATCAGGCTCACCGCCGCCGAGACCGCCGCGAGGATCGCCTCCGGCGAGCTCACGGCCGTCCAGGTCGCCGAGGCCCACCTGGCCCGTATCGAGGCCGTCGACGAGAAGGTCCACGCCTTCCTGCACGTCGACCGCGAGGGCGCCCTCGCGCAGGCCCGCGCCGTCGACGAGAAGCGGGAGCGGGGCGAGAAGCTCGGCCCGCTGGCCGGCGTCCCGCTCGCGCTGAAGGACATCTTCACCACCGAGGGCATCCCGACGACCGTCGGCTCCAAGATCCTCGAAGGCTGGATCCCGCCGTACGACGCGACGCTCACCAAGCGGCTGAAGGCCGCCGACGTGGTCATCCTCGGCAAGACCAACATGGACGAGTTCGCCATGGGGTCCTCCACCGAGAACAGCGCCTACGGCCCGACCGGCAACCCCTGGGACCTCACCAAGATCCCCGGCGGCTCCGGCGGCGGTTCGTCCGCCGCGCTCGCGTCCTTCCAGGCGCCGCTGGCCATCGGCACCGACACCGGCGGCTCCATCCGTCAGCCGGCCGCGGTCACCGGCACGGTCGGCGTGAAGCCCACCTACGGCGCGGTCTCGCGCTACGGCATGGTCGCCTTCTCGTCCTCGCTCGACCAGGGCGGCCCCTGCGCCCGCACGGTCCTGGACGCGGCGCTGCTGCACGAGGTCATCGCCGGACACGACCCGCTGGACTCGACGTCGATCGACGCGCCCGTCCCGCCGGTCGTCGAGGCCGCCCGCAACGGCAGCGTCGCCGGCATGCGCGTCGGCGTCGTCAAGCAGTTCCGCGGCGAGGGCTACCAGGCGGGCGTCATCCAGCGCTTCGACGAGTCCGTCGCGCTCCTCAAGGAGCTGGGCGCCGAGATCGTCGAGCTGGACTGCCCGTCCTTCGACCTCGCCCTGTCGGCGTACTACCTGATCGCGCCGTCCGAGTGCTCGTCCAACCTGGCCCGCTTCGACGGCCTGCGCTACGGCCTGCGCGTCGGCGACGACGGGACCCGCTCCGCCGAGGACGTCACCTCCCTCACCCGTGAGGCGGGCTTCGGTCCCGAGGTCAAGCGGCGCATCATGCTCGGCACGTACGCCCTGTCGAGCGGCTACTACGACGCCTACTACGGCTCCGCGCAGAAGGTCCGCACGCTCATCACGCGCGACTTCGAGAAGGCCTTCGAGCAGGTCGACGTGATCGTCTCGCCGACGACCCCGACCACCGCCTTCGCGATCGGCGAGCGCGCCGACGACCCGATGGCGATGTACCTGGCCGACCTGTGCACCATCCCGACCAACCTCGCGGGCAACGCGGCCATGTCGCTGCCCTGCGGTCTGGCCCCGGAGGACGGCCTCCCGGTCGGTCTGCAGATCATCGCCCCGGCGCTGAAGGACGACCGTCTTTACAAGGTCGGCGCCGCCGTCGAGGCCGCCTTCGTGGAAAGGTGGGGTCACCCGCTTCTGGAGGAGGCTCCGTCGCTGTGAGCGCACTGAACAAGGCCAAGGGCTTCAAGAAGTCCAAGTCCGGTACGTACCTGTCCATCGCCGGGACCGCGTTCGGCGCGATCGGCGTCGCCAAGCGGCTCAAGAAGGCCCGTGCCGAGAAGGACACGCTGGTCCTGATCGACGCCACCGTGTCCGCCGTCGCCATCGTCACCGGCCTCGCCATCCTGTACCGCGAGCTGAAGCGGCTGGGCGACGACGACGTCCTGCTGGGCTGAGAGGGAAGTTTCACCGTGACCACCACGACCGACCTGGTGTCGTACGAGGACGCACTCGCGTCGTACGACCCCGTCATGGGCCTAGAGGTCCATGTCGAACTCGGCACCAAGACGAAGATGTTCTGCGGCTGCTCGACCGAGCTCGGTAGGGACGCCAACACGCAGACCTGCCCCACCTGCCTCGGCATGCCCGGCGCGCTCCCGGTCGTCAACGCGATCGGGATCGAGTCGGCGATCAAGATCGGTCTCGCGCTGAACTGCGAGATCGCCGAGTGGTGCCGTTTCGCCCGGAAGAACTACTTCTATCCGGACATGCCGAAGAACTTCCAGACCTCCCAGTACGACGAGCCGATCGCCTTCGACGGCTACCTCGACGTGCAGCTGGAGGACGGCGAGACCTTCCGGGTGCAGATCGAGCGCGCCCACATGGAGGAGGACACCGGCAAGTCGACCCACGTCGGCGGCGCCACCGGCCGCATCCACGGCGCGTCCCACTCGCTGCTGGACTACAACCGCGCCGGCATCCCGCTCATCGAGATCGTCACCAAGCCGATCGAGGGCGCGGGCGAGCGCGCTCCCGAGGTCGCCCGGGCGTACGTGCGTGAGCTGCGCGAGGTCATCAAGGCGCTCGGCGTCTCCGAGGCCCGCATGGAGATGGGCCAGATGCGCTGCGACGTGAACCTGTCGCTGCGCCCGCACGGCCGGGAGAAGTTCGGCACGCGGTCCGAGACGAAGAACGTGAACTCGCTGCGGTCCGTGGAGCGCGCGGCCCGTTTCGAGATCATGCGGCACGCGGCCGTGCTGAACGACGGCGGCACGATCATCCAGGAGACCCGCCACTTCCACGAGGACACCGGGTCCACGACCTCGGGCCGCGTGAAGGAGGAGGCCGAGGACTACCGGTACTTCCCGGAGCCCGACCTGGTGCCGGTCGCCCCGTCCCGCGCGTGGGTCGAGGAGATCCGCGCCGGTCTGCCGGAGCTGCCGCTGGCCCGCCGCAACCGGCTGGTCGCCG
The DNA here is from genome assembly GCF_024539815.1 of Streptomyces hayashii. Lineage (GTDB taxonomy): Bacteria > Actinomycetota > Actinomycetes > Streptomycetales > Streptomycetaceae > Streptomyces > Streptomyces hayashii. The sequence continues at coordinate 10,156 of NZ_JAHHIU010000093.1, read as the reverse complement.
AGTGGGGCATCACCGCCCTGGACATGCAGTCGATCCTCAACGCCGGTGCGCTGGACCTGATCGTCGCCACCATCGACGCCGGGGCCGACGCGGCCTCCGCCCGCAAGTGGTGGATGGGCGAACTGGCCCGCAGCGCCAACGAGTCGGGCGTCGCGCTCGACGAGCTGGCCATCACGCCGGTGCAGGTCGCGCGGGTCGCCGAGCTGGTGCTCAAGGGCGACCTGAACGACAAGCTGGCCCGCCAGGTCATCGAGGGCGTCCTCGCGGGCGAGGGCGGTCCGGACGAGGTCGTCGACAAGCGCGGGCTGAAGGTCGTCTCCGACGACTCCGCGCTGGGCACGGCCGTCGACGAGGCCATCGCGGGCAACCCGGGCATCGCCGACAAGATCCGCGGCGGCAAGCTCGCCGCCGCCGGCGCACTGGTCGGCGCGGTGATGAAGGCCACGCGCGGCCAGGCCGACGCGGCCCGCGTCAAGGAGCTGATCCTGGAGAAGCTGGGCGTCAGCGAGGGCTGAGCCCCGCCGGACTCCGGAAAGGGGTGCACCGCGAGCCGGTGCACCCCTTTGCCCTGCCGCGAACGCGACGCGCTACGCTCGCCCGCCATGAGTGCACGAACCACCGACTCCGAACCCCACAGCGACACGGAGGACCCGGACGAGGAGTACGGCACCGAGGACGCCCGACGGGCCCGCTGGACGGCGACCGCCACCGGAGCGCTGCTCACCCTCGCCGGCCTCGCCGCGTCCCTCATGCGCCTCACCCGTTCCGCCCCGGCCCTGGTCCCGGCGGCCTACGCCCTCGGCGCCGCCGTCTGCGCCCTCGCCGCGTTCCTCGGCTCCAGGGGCCGCACCAGGCGTGCCCTGTGGCTGCTCGTCGCCGGCGTCACGATGATGGCGTTCGGCGACCAGGCCGACTGACGTGCCCCGACAGCACGGACGTTATTGTCCTGTGATCTGTCTCCCACTCCTGTGAAAAGCCGCACGAACGCGACAAACGATCTCGCGCGCCTGCAAGAGTGAACCCGTATCGCTCATACGTTCTTTGCGGGCTGTTTCCCGGTCAAAGATCCACAATTCACCTCCGGGAGCACGTCAGTGGCAGCCCTCGCACGTTGGTGTGTCCGCAACCGCCTGCTCGTGGTGCTGCTCTGGCTGCTCGCCCTCGGCGGCACGGCCACCGCGGCCGTCGTCACCGGCTCCGCGTACTCCGACGACTACGAGGTCCCCGGCACCGAGTCCGGTCGCGCCACGCGGCTGCTCGCCGACGCCTTCCCCGATCTCGGCGGCGACAGCGACACCGTCGTCTGGCACACCACGGCGGGCGCCGTCCGCGCCGTCGACGTCGAACAGACCATGACCCGCACGCTGGAGAAGATCGCCGACCTGCCCGGCGTGGCCTCCGTGGCCGGCCCCTACGACGGCCAGGGCTCGGCGCAGATCAGCGAGGACGGGCGCACCGCCTACGCCACCGTCGTCTTCGAGGGCCGCGCCGAGGACGTCGACCGCGGCGAGGCGCAGGCCGTCGTCGACACCGCGCAGGCCGCCCGCGGCGACGGCCTCCAGGTCGAACTGGGCGGCAGCGCGATCGCGCTCACCGAGTCCTCCGGCGGTCATGCCGCCGAGATCGTCGGCGTGGCCGTCGCCGCGGTGGTGCTGTTCCTCGCCTTCGGCTCGCTCGCCGCCTCGGCGCTGCCCATCGCCACCGCCCTGGTCGGCGTGGGCACCGCCTACGCGGGGATCTCGCTGCTCGGGCACGCCATGACCGTCGCCGACTTCGCCCCCATGCTCGGCCTGCTCGTGGGGCTCGGCGTCGGCATCGACTACGCGCTGTTCATCGTCACCCGGCACCGGCGCGGACTGAAACGCGGGCTGCCGGTCGCCGAGGCCGCCGAGAACGCGGTCTCCACCACCGGGCGCGCCGTCGTCTTCGCGGGCGCCACGGTGTGCCTGGCCCTGCTCGGCATGCTGACCCTGCGCCTGAGCTTCCTCAACGGCGTGGCGGTCGCCGCCTCGCTGACCGTCGTGCTCACCGTCGCCGCCTCCGTGACCCTGCTGCCGGCCCTGCTGTCGTTCCTCGGCATGCGCTCCCTCAGCCGCCGCGAACGGCGCCGCCTCGCCGACCACGGGCCGCAGCCCGAGCTGCCGACCGGGCTCGCCGCCCGCTGGTCGGCGTTCGTCGAGCGCCACCCCCGACTGCTCGGCGCGCTGGCCCTCGTCGTCATCGCCGTCCTCGCCCTGCCCACCCTCTCCCTGCGCCTGGGCACCTCCGACCAGGGCAACGCCCCGAAGTCGGCCACCACCCGCCAGGCCTACGACCTCCTAGCCGAAGGCTTCGGCCCCGGCGTGAACGGTCCGCTGACCCTGGTGACCCGCGTCCGGGGAGCCGAGGACCGGCTCGCCCTGGACAACCTCGACACGGCCCTGCGCGCCGCCGACGGCGTGGCGTCCGTGACGCCGGTGACCTTCGGCTCCGACGGCCGAGCCGCCCACCTCACGGTCGTGCCGCAGTCCTCACCGCAGTCGCCGCGCACCAGCGAACTCGTCGACCGGCTGCGCACCGAGGTGCTGCCGCGCGCGCAGGCCGGCACCTCCCTCGACGTGCACGTCGGCGGGGTGACCGCCGGCTACGACGACTTCGCGGACGTCATCGTCGGCAAGCTGCCGCTGTTCGTCGGGGTCGTCATCACCCTGGGCGCTCTGCTGCTCCTGCTCGCGTTCCGGTCGGTCGGCATCCCGCTCAAGGCCGCCGTGATGAACGTGGCCGCCGTGGCCGCCGCGTTCGGCGTCGTCGTCGCGATCTTCCAGTGGGGCTGGGGGAGCGAGCTGCTGGGCCTCGGCCGGGCCGGGCCGATCGAACCCTTCCTCCCCGTGATCATGGTGTCGGTGCTGTTCGGCCTCTCCATGGACTACCAGGTCTTCCTGGTCAGCCGGATGTACGAGGAGTGGCTGGAGACCGGCGACAACCGGCGCGCCGTCCGGGTCGGCCTCGCCGAGACAAGCCGGGTGATCAACTCCGCCGCCGTCATCATGATCTCGGTGTTCCTGGCCTTCGTCCTCAGCGGCGACCGGGTGATCGCCATGTTCGGCATCGGCCTCGCCGCCGCCGTCGCCCTCGACGCGTTCGTGCTGCGCACGCTCCTGGTGCCCGCGCTGATGCACCTGCTCGGCGGCGCCAACTGGTGGCTGCCCCGCGGCCTCGACCGGCGCCTGCCGAGGATCAGCATCGAACCGCCCGAGTGCCGCGCCGCCCATGAGAGGCTCGCCGAGGCAGTGGACGCAGCACACGTACTGGAGAAGGAGCCGCGGCCGGATGTACGCGATATCGCTGGGTGACGACGGAGCCGAACTGCGTCCCCTGGAGCCCTGGCACGCCGAGGAGTTCCTCGCGCACCTCGAACGCGGCCGGGAGTTCATCAACCGGTACATCCCCTTCGGCTCGAAGGCCGTGGACCCGGCCGGCGCGCGCGAGGTGCTCCAGCGCTACGCCGACATGCGGGCCGCCGACACCGGCTCGCTGCACGGCCTGTGGCTGGACGGCCGGCTCGTGGGCGGCGTGCTCTTCCTCAACTTCGACGCCACGGCGGGGAACTGCGAGGTCGGCTGCTGGCTGGAGCCCTCCGGAACCGGCCGCGGACTGATCACCAGGGCCATCCGCGTGCTGATCGACTTCGCCGTGGAGCAGCGCGGGATCCAGCGCATCGAGTGGATCGCCTCCGCGGGGAACACCCCCAGCCTGAACGTCGCCCGGCGGCTCGGCATGACCCGCGACGGCGTGCACCGGCAGGCGTACCCCTATCGTGGGGAGCGGCACGACCTGGAGGTGTGGTCCGTGCTTGCCCAGGAGTGGCGCGACGCACGCGCGCGTGCCGCTCACAACGATCATTAAGGGACCTCTCAGAGAGCGTCCGTACGGTGCGAGGTATGGGAACCAAGACTGCTGACGAGACCGGCGCCGAGACCGCCGGGACCACGACCGACGACGAGAAGGCGGCCCTCACCGGGACCGACGCCGCGAACGAGGTGACCGAGGAGGCCCCGCACTCCCAGGAGGCCGCCGACGAGCTCGCCGCCGAGGACGAGGCCGCCGTCGCGGACGGCTCCGTCGGCGTCGGCCAGGGCGCGGGCGCCGTCGTCTCCGCCGCGCTCGGCTTCGTCTCGCTCACCGGCAGCTGGATCGGCACCCTCGCCGGGGCCCGCCAGACGCTCGTCGGCCAGCTGCAGACGTCCGCCGCGTCGGGCACGACCGTCGCCAAGCAGCTGGAGGTGATCTACGGCGACGCCTGGCAGGCCACCGCGCTGTGGGCCGGCCTCTTCGCGCTGGCCGCGCTGGTCACCGGCGTCGTCGTGCTGGCCCGCCCCGCCTTCGGCAGCCCCGCCCGTCCGCAGGCGGCCTGGATCAAGTCGGTCTCCTGGGCCGGCGTGGCCCTCGGCGTCATCGGCCTGCTGCTGGCCGTCCTGAAGTACACCGACGCCCTGCTCGGACTGCCCTCCGCCGGCTGAGTCCGCGCACGTCACGAGGGGCCTTAGGCCGACCGTCAGCACCTTACGGCCGTCCTGAGGCCCCTTCGGCGCGTCTAAGGCGCCGCCCGCCGCCGAAGATGCGGAACTCTCCCGATGTGGCGCACCCCCCTGGCGGACGAAGGTGGAGGCATCGCAGCAAGCGAAGCCCGACACCGACCTCTCAGGGGACACACACCATGTACGAGTACGAACTCCACCAGGCCCGTTCCACCGAACTGCGCCGCCGGGCCGCCGACGAGCGACTGGCCCACGAGGCGGTCCGCAGCGCCCGCGCCGCCCGTCGCGAGGCCGCCGCACGCAGCGACCGGCGGTCGGACGGCGACGCCGAGAGCGAATCGCATATCCGCCGTCCGCGCCGGTTCGGCTTCCCCCGGCCGGCGTGAACACCGCCGTGGAGCGGGGCGGCCGCACGGGGGTCGGCCGCCCCGCGGAGGAGGGCCCGGCGATATCCGCTGGGCCCTCCTCGCTCCCGCGTGCCATGCTCGCCCCCGTGGAGACCAGGTCAGTCAGCCCCGTCTTCGTCGGCCGCGTCGACGAGTTGGACACCCTGAACGAGGCGCTCTCCCGCGCCGCGACGGGAGAGCAGCAGGCGTTGCTCATCGGCGGCGAGGCCGGCGTCGGAAAGACCAGGCTGGTCGAGGAGTTCGCGTCGGCCGCCGGCCGCCGCGGCGCCGTCGTCGCCCTCGGCGGCTGTGTCGAGATAGGCGCGGACGGACTGCCCTTCGCCCCGTTCTCCACCGCCCTTCGGGCCCTGCGCCGCGCGCTGCCGGACGAACTCGCCGCCTGCGCGGCCGGCCAGGAACAGGAACTCGCCCGGCTGCTACCGGAGTTGGGGCAGAGCCGGACCGGGCGCCACGACGAGGAGGGCATGGCCCGCCTCTTCGAACTCACCGCCCGCCTCCTGGAACGCGTCGCCGCCGAGCACACGGTCGTCCTCGTCCTGGAGGACCTGCACTGGGCCGACGCCTCCACCCGCCACCTCCTGTCCTACCTGCTGCGCACCCTGCGCACCGGCCGCCTCGTCGTCCTCGCCACCTACCGCGCCGACGACATCCACCGCCGCCACCCGCTGCGCCCCCTGCTCGCCGAACTCGACCGGTTGCGCACCGTCCGCCGCCTCGAACTGGCCCGCCTCACCCGTGACGAGGTCTGCCGCCAGATCGCCGGCATCCTCGCCCACGAACCCGACCCGGCCCAGGTCGACGACATCTTCGAACGCTCCGACGGCAACGCCTTCTTCGTCGAGGAACTGGCCGTCGCCGCCCACGAGGGCTGCTGCACCGGCCTCACCGACTCCCTGCGCGACCTGCTGCTCGTCCGCGTCGAGACGCTGCCCGAGAGCGCCCAGCACGTCGCCCGGATCGTGGCCGAGGGCGGCTCCACCGTCGAGTACCGGCTGCTCGACGCCGTCGCCCGGCTCGCCGAGGACGACCTCATCGAGGCGCTGCGCGCCGCCGTCAACGCCAACCTGCTGCTCGCCACCCCGGACGGCGACGGCTACCGCTTCCGCCACTCCCTGGTCCGCGAGGCCGTCAGCGACGACCTCCTGCCCGGCGAACGCGCCCGCCTCAACCGCCGCTACGCCGAGGCCCTGCAGGACGACCCGACACTCGTCCCCGCCGACGAGCGGGTCATGCGGCTGGCCAGCTACTGGTACCACGCCCACGACCCGGCCAAGGCCCTGCCCGCCGTCCTCGACGCCTCCGTCGAGGCCCGCTCCCGGCGCGCCTACAGCGAACAGTTGCGGCTCCTGGAACGGGCCATGGAACTGTGGGAGTCCGCCCCTCAGGACGTGCGGGCCGCCCTGCGCCCCGTCGACTACACCGAGGCCTACCCCCCATGCGGCTGCGATCCCGCCACCACCCCGTTGCGCTATCTCGACCTCATGGCCGAGGCCGCCGTCGCCGGCCGCTACTGCGGAGAACGCGAACGCGCCCTGAAGATCGCCAAGCGGGCGCTGCGGCTGCTGGAGGACGAGGACGACCCCCTGCGCGCCGCCTGGTTCTGGATGCAGCGCTCCCGGCTGGCCCGCTCCCTGGGCCGGGGCAGCGGCCGTGAGGAACTGGCCACCGCGCAGGAGCTGTTGCGCGGGCTGCCGCCCAGCGCGGTGCACGCCGAAGTGCTCACCCACATAGCCAACTGGTCGACGATCCACGCCCCCGGCCCCGAGGCCTACGACGCGGCCGAGCGTGCCGTGCAGTACGCCCGCATGGTCGGCTCCCGCGAGACCGAGCTCGACGCCCGCCAGATCCTCGGCGTCCTCATGGTCCACGCCGGCCACATCGAGGCCGGGCTCGCGGAACTGCACGAGGTCAGGGAGCGCGCCCTCGCCGAGGACGCCCCCTCCGTCGCCCTGAACGCCTACGTCAACCTCCCCTCCGAACTGGAGGCGGTCGGGCGCTCCCAGGAGGCCGTCCCGATGCTGGAGAAGGGCCTCGACTTCGCACGACGGCACGGACCGCCCGACACCGAGGCCTGGGTGTGGGGCAACCTCGCCGAATCCCTGCTCTCCCTGGGCCGCTGGGACGAGGCCGACCGCGCGTGCGCCGCCGCCGGCCGGGTGGGCCAGGGCGTGGCGGTCCGCGGGGTCCACGCCACCCTCCGCGCCGAGCTCGCCCTCGCGCGGGGCGATCTCACCGAGGCCGAGCGCCAACTCGACGCGGGACGGAACTTCTTCGGCTCCCAGGAGCACGCCCCCCAGCACCACCTTCCCCTCACCCGCCTCGCCGTCCAACTGGCCGCGGCCCAGGGCCGCCCGCTGGACGCCCGCGCCCACGTCGAGCCCGTCCTCGACCGCGGCTTCCCGCTCGGCACCCAACGCGACGCGTGGCCCCTGCTGCTCGCCGCCGCCTCCGTCGAGGCAGACGCCCGCGCGCTGCCCGCCGCCGACGCCGGCCGCGCCGGCCTCCTGGCCCGGATCCGCGCCGCCGCCAAGAAGCTCGTCACGATCGCGCCCGTGTGGCGGGCCCACGAACTCTGGGTCCGCGCCGAACTCCTGCGGGCCGAGGGCCGCACCGCCCCGGACGACTGGTGCGAGGTCGTCACCGCCTTCGAACGCCTGGAACGCCCCTACGACCTCGCCCGCACCCGGTACCGCCTGGCCGAGGCCCTGCTCGCCACCGGCGGCGAATCCGAGCGTGACCGGGCCGCCGAGCTCCTGCGCCTCGCCCATGCGGTGGCCGCCCACCTCGGCGCCCGCCCCCTCGCCGACGCCGTAGCCCTGCTCGGCCGACGGGCCCGGCTGCTCCTGGCCCCCGTCGCGGGCCGGACGGACGCCCCGGCGGCTCCCGCCGATCCGCTCGCCGCCCTGGGCCTGACCAGCCGGGAACGGGACGTCCTGCGCCTGGTGTCCGAGGGCCGCACCAACCGCCAGATCGCCGAGGAGCTGTTCATCTCGCCGAAGACGGCGAGCGTCCACGTCTCGAACATCCTGTCCAAGCTCGACGTCTCGGGCCGGGGCGAAGCGGCGGCGGTGGCGCACCGGCTGGGGCTGTTCCCGCCGCAGGCCGAAGACCGGGTGACCGCGCGATAATGGGCTCAGGCCCGCGAGCAGGCACGGCAGAGGAGGACGATGTTCAATCCCTTCGAGGAACTCTTCGCGCCGGGCCGCAAGCACACCCGGGACGAGCAGAACCGGCTGGAGCTGACCCGGGAGGACGTCGGCGACGCCGATCCCGGGCACGGGCCGATAGACCTGGCCTCCGGAAAGGTCGTGGTCCGGGCGGCCGATCCCGACCCGGGGGAGAAGCCCGCGGGTGAGGATCCGGCCCGTCCGGCCCATCCGGCCCAAGAGGATCCGGCGGCCGAGGACGGGTGACGGCGCTCAGCTCACCCGCAGCTCCAGGATCCGGTCGTCGCCCGTCCTCGGGTGGCCGCGGCCGTCCGTGTTGCTGGTCGTGACCCACAGCCTGTTCCCGCCCGCCGACACCACCGTGCGCAGCCGGCCGTACTCGCCCTTGAGGAAGTCCTGCGGGGGCGCCGAGGCCGTCGTCCCGTTGAGGGGGATGCGCCACAGGCGCTGTCCCTTGAGACCGGCCATCCAGATCGAGCCCTCGGCGTAGGCGATGCCGCTGGGGGAGGCGTCGTCGGTGTGCCACTGGGCTATCGGGTCGCGGAACCTCGCGTCCGCGCTCCCGCCCCCGGCGCTCCTGCCCTCCGCGACCGGCCAGCCGTAGTCGGCGCCCGGCGCGATCGCGTTCAGTTCGTCCCAGGTGTCCTGGCCGAACTCCGAGGCGAACAGCCGCTGCTCGGCGTCCCAGGCCAGACCCTGCACGTTGCGGTGGCCGTACGAGTACACCGGCGAGTCGGGGAAGGGGTCGCCGGCGGCCGGTTCGCCCTCCGGGGTCAGGCGCAGGATCTTGCCGGCCAGGGACTTCCTGTCCTGGGCCAGCCCCCGGTCGCCGGTCTCGCCCGTGCCGACGTACAGCATCCCGTCAGGGCCGAACGCGATCCGGCCACCATTGTGGATCATGCCCTTGGGAATGCCCTTGAAGATCGTGTCGGGCGCCCCCAGCTGGTCCCCGGCCGGCCGCTTCGCGTCGTAGAGCATGCGCACGACGCGGTTGTCCGAGGCCGTGGTGACGTACGCGTAGACCATGTGGTCCGCGGCGTAGTGGGGGGAGAGGGCGAGGCCCAGCAGGCCGCCCTCGCCGGCGGCGGAGACGCCGGGCACCTCGCCGAGCTCCGTCCTCGCGCCCGTCTTCTCGTCCACCCGGGTGATCGTCCCCTCGTCGCGCGAGGCGACCAGCAGACCGCCCTCGGGAAGGGGAGCCAGGCCCCAGGGGCTGTTCAGGCCCTCCGCGACCGTGCGCACCACCGTCACCGTGCCCTTCGCGGGCGGGGTCCGCTCGGCGGACGGCGAGGCCGACGCGCTCGTACCGCCGGGGGAGGCGCTGGCGGAGACGCCCGGCGACCCTCCGGCGCCGGAAGAACATCCGGCCGTCGTCAGCAGGGCGCCCCCGGCCAACACGGCGAACACGACCGACACAGCTCGACGTCCCACGATCATGGTCCCTTCGGCACGGCGGTTCCTTCGGCACGCTCCACTCGTCCTACGCCCAGTCCTACGCACTTCGCGTCTCCCGGGTTCCCGATCCGCCAAGACGTCACCCACGGGTGTCACTCACTCCCACGATCCCCGCGCCGCCGGCAGCTTCGCCACCTCCGCCAGATCCTGCGCCGTCAGGCGCAGCCCGGCCGCCGCCGCGTTCTCCGTCACCCAGCGTTCCTGCTTGGCGCCCGGGACCGGGACGACGTGCCGGCCCCGGTCCAGCACCCAGGCCAGCGCCACCTGCGCCGCCGTCACCCCCTCGCCGTGCCGGGCGGCGATCCGGCGCAGCCCGGCGACGATCGGCTGGTTCGCGGCCATCATCTCGGCGGTGAACCGGGGGTGCCGGGCCCGCATGTCGTCCGGTTCGAAACCCTGTCCGGGTTTCAGCGTGCCGGTGAGGAAGCCGTTGCCGAGCGGCATCGCCGCCAGGAACCCGACGCCCCGCGCCTCGCACCACGGCAGCAGTGTCTCCAGCGCCTCGGGCGACCACACCGACAGCTCCGCCTCCACCGCGCCCACCGGGAAGACCTGCTGAACGCGCCGCAACTGCCGAATCGTTCCGTCGTACAGCCCCCCGCCCGAGCGG
>NZ_JAHHIU010000092.1 GCF_024539815.1 Streptomyces hayashii | reverse complement strand
CTTTCCATGGGGCCCCACGACGCCGCTTCCGAGTCACCGGCCCCATGGGGAACTCGCAGGTGTGCGGACGTGTTCGCTTTCGGGTCCCCTCCAACTCCCGCCCCGGGAAAGCCGCGGGTCGGGAGGGTCGCCGCCGCGAGTCGGCGGACGCCTGTCGACGCGGAAGGCACGCGAGCGCCGTCGCGCTCCCGCACGCCGTTCGCCGGTAGGGGCGACCAATAGAAACGATCTTGAGGTGGAACTCCCGGAGGCGGCGCTCGCAGGTTCATGGAATATGACGCATACATATCCGGGAGGCATCCGAACGGGAAATCACCCGTTCGTTCCGTGGCGCAAAGCCCCGCTGCGGGCGGTGTTTTCAGGACTTTCCATGGGGCCCCACGACGCGATCGAGCCGGGTCGCGTCGCTCGCCGCACAGGCCGATCGATCACCCCGCCCGGCACCCCCGTGGTCGCGTCCCGGGGTGCGCATGACGGCGGGTCGAGGTCGAACTGGGCGTCGCAGAAGGCGACTTGGGAGGCCCACCGAAGGGCGGGGATCACTGCCGCGCCGGAGCCGCGCGCAGGGGCCGGGTGGGCTGCTGGAGCGGGTGGTGGCGGCGGGGCGTCCGTAGGTGGTCACCGGCCGATGGATCAAGAACCAAAGCTTAAGCACAAATTACACACATCCTCTCTTCATACCGGTCCTGATGGTCTAGATTGACCTTGCTTCAGCCGTTCGGACATGAGGCAATCCGTAAATGATCAATAGGTCCGGCACCGGAGAAAGCCTGTAGTCGCGTTCCCGGCGCCAGACGCAGGGGGGATCAATCCACGGAACCCGAGAGGGCCTTGAGTGCGGGGAGCACCCGAGGATCCGAAGGGTTTCCGCGTAGCTCGCAACTCAGGCGGAACAGGCGTGTGCGCTGCCGTCGGAGCGGGTTGCCCAAGCGGCTCCGCAACAGCCGGTATCCGGCATGTCGTGCGCGGGAGGCGGGGGCCTCCCGGGCGGCGAGCACGTCGAATCACTGGGAACCTGGGGGGTTCTGTGCGGCAAGGGGAATTGGTCAGCCCGTTTCCGTCTGCGCGCGGGCGTCTGGCGAACGGAGCGGTCAGCCGGCCCGCGAGTGACTGGGAGCAGCGGTACCGCCGTACCGTGATCACCGGTGACACCGTGGCCACCGCTGTCGTGGTGGCGGGGATCGGCAACTTCTTCGGGGCCCGGGACGCGGCCAACTGGCATGAGAAGTGGGGGATTCTCGCGTTCGGTACCGAGCTGCTGGTGCTGGGGGCGCTCGCGGTGGGCCGGGCCTGGGCTCCGGCCGTGCTCGGTCAGGGGGCCGAGGAATTCCGCCGGCTAGGACGCTCGCTGTTCGCGGCGACCGTCGTCCTGGCGCTCGGCGGGATCGCCCTCACCTCGCGCAACATCAAGCTCTGGATCTTCGTGGCGATCCCGGCGATCGCGGTCGTCACCATGACCGCGAGATATCTGCTCCGTCTCGGGCTGCACAAACAGCGCAAGGAGGGGCGGTGTCTGCGACCGGTGCTCGCCGCCGGGAGCCCGGCCACCGTCCGCGATCTGATCACCCGGACCCGCAAGTTCCCGCATCTCGGCTGGCGGGTGGACGCGGTGTGCACGACGGACGGCACCGTGCTCGACGGTGACCTGCTGGACGGAGTGCCGGTCGTCGGCCGGCTGGCGGACGTCGCCAAGCACGTCCACGCCGACGGCTACCGCGTCGTCGCCGTCACACCGGACCCGCACTGGTCGCCGCGGCGGCTGCAGCGGCTGGCCTGGAACCTTGAGGGCAGCGACGCCGAGATGGTGGTGGCTCCCGTGCTGATGGAGGTGGCCGGCCCGCGGCTGCACGTCGACGCGGTGCTGGGGATCCCGTTGCTGCGGGTCAGCATGCCGACCTTCACGGGGGGCCGCCGGGCGGTCAAAGGGGTCGTCGACCGGATGGGCGCGGCGGTCCTGCTGGTCGTGTTCGCGCCGCTGATGGTGCTCGTCGGGCTGCTGGTGCTGACGGACAGTCGTGGCGGGGTGTTCTACCGCCAGCGCAGAGTCGGCAAGGACGGCGGCGAGTTCACCATTCTCAAGTTCCGCACCATGGTCGCCGGGGCCGACCGGGCGCGTGACGGGCTGGCCGACCTCAACGAGGGCGCCGGCCCGCTGTTCAAGCTCCGCCGGGATCCGCGGGTGACGCGGGTGGGAGCGGTGCTGCGCCGGTATTCGATCGACGAGCTCCCGCAGCTCTTCAACGTGCTCACCGGATCGATGTCGCTCGTCGGCCCGCGGCCCCCGCTGCCGGAGGAGTCCGCCGCGTACGGCCCGGACATCCGGCGGCGGTTGCTGGTCAAGCCCGGACTCACCGGTCTGTGGCAGATCAGCGGACGCAGCGACCTGTCGTGGGAGGAGGCGGTCCGGCTGGACCTGCGGTACGTGGAGGACTGGTCGCTCGCCCTGGACACGGTGATCTTGTGGAAGACGCTGCGTGCGGTGCTCTACGGGCAGGGGGCCTACTGATGTGCGGGGGGCTGCAACTCAACGGTGTCGCCGGTGTGCGAACCGCAGGCCCGAGCGGGTCTGCCTGGGGGAGGAACGGGTCATGAGAGTCAGCGTTTTCGGGCTCGGCTACGTGGGCTGCGTGTCGGCCGCGTGCCTGGCCAGCATGGGGCACGAGGTCATCGGGGTGGACGTGAACCAGGTGAAGGTCGACCTGGTCAACGACGGCAAGGCCCCGGTGGTCGAGGAGCGGATCGGCGAGCTCATCGCCGAGGTCGTGCGGACCGGAGCGCTGCGCGCGACCGGTGACGTACGCGAGGCGGTCCTGGGCAGCGAGGTGTCGCTGGTCTGCGTGGGCACGCCGTCGGAGCCCAACGGCAGCCTGTGCACCACGTACTTGGAGCGGGTCACCGAGCAGATCGGCGCCGCGCTGGCCGAGAAGGCCGCGTCGGCGGAGGGGACCGCGCCGGCGGAGGGGGCCGAGGGAGCTGCGCAAGGGGGCCGGCACACGGTGGTGTTCCGCAGCACCATGCTTCCGGGCACCTGTCTGAACCTGCTGGTGCCGCTCCTGGAGAAGTACGTAGGCGGTACGGCCGGGGTGGACGTCGGGGTCGCGGTCAACCCGGAGTTCCTGCGCGAGGGCACGAGCGTGCGGGACTTCTTCGACCCGCCCAAGACCGTCATCGGCGAGCTCGACCCGGCGAGCGGCGACGCGGTGGCGGCGCTGTACGAAGGCCTGTCCGGCGAGGTGTTCCGGGTGCCGGTCCCGACGGCCGAGGCGATCAAGTACGCGGACAACGCGTTCCACGGCCTCAAGATCGGCTTCGCGAACGAGCTGGGCGCGGTGTGCCAGGCGCTGGGGGTGGACTCGCACCAGGTGATGGACGTGTTCCTGGCCGACCGCAAGTTGAACATCAGCCCCGCCTATCTGCGGCCCGGCTTCGCGTTCGGCGGCTCCTGCCTGCCCAAGGACCTGCGCAGCCTGGTCCACGCGGCGCAGCGGGCCGACGTCTCGGTGCCGATCCTGTCCCATGTGCTGCCCTCCAACTCCGACCATCTGCAGCGCGCGGTGGAGCTGGTGGAGCGGACCGGGAAACGCCGGGCGGGCCTGTTCGGACTGTCCTTCAAGCCCGGCACCGACGACCTCCGCGAGAGTCCGCTCGTCGAGCTGGCGGAGCGGCTCTTCGGCAAGGGGTACGACCTGAAGATCTACGACGCCAATGTGAGCCTCTCCCGGCTGCTCGGCGCGAACCGCGAGTACATCGAGAACCGGCTGCCGCACCTCGCGCAGCTGCTCGCGGACTCCGTCGAGGAGGTCCTGGAACACGCCGAGGTGTGCCTGGTGGGGACCAGGGACCCGGCCGTGCTGTCGGCGCTGCCCCATGGCGACGCCCCGGTGATCATCGATCTCGTCCACCTTCCCGACGCCGACGCGCGGCGGGCCGAACCGGGGTATGTGGGCCTTGCCTGGTGACACGGGAAGCGGCGACCGGCCGGGCCGGCGCGCGCTGATTCTGGTGGAGAACCTGTCGGTGCCGTTCGACCGGCGGGTGTGGCAGGAGTGCACGACGCTGCGCGACGCGGGCTGGACGGTGCACGTCATCTGTCCGCAGGGGAGCAAGCGGGACACGGAGCCGGAGGCCGTGATCGACGGGGTGCGGATCCACCGTTACCCGTTGCGCGCGGCCACCGGAGGTCCGGCCGGTTATCTGCGCGAGTACGGGACGGCGTTGTGGCACACGGTCCGGCTGGCCCGCAGGGTCGGCCCGGTCGACGTGGTCCACGCCTGCAACCCGCCCGACCTGCTGTTCCTGCCGGCGCTGTGGCTGAAGCGGCGCGGGGCACGGTTCGTCTTCGACCAGCACGACCTGGTGCCGGAGCTGTACCTGTCCCGGTTCGGCCGCGGTGAGGACCTGCTCTACCGCGCGGTGTGCGCGCTGGAGCGGCGGACCTACCGGGCCGCGGACGTCGTGCTCGCCACCAACGAGAGCTACCGGGACGTCGCGGTGCGCCGCGGCGGACGTCGGCCGCAGGACGTCTTCGTGGTGCGCAGCGCTCCGGACGTCGACCGGTTCCACCCCGTGCCGCCGGAGCCGGAGTTGAAGCGCGGCAAGCCTCATCTGCTGTGCTATCTCGGCGTCATGGGCCCGCAGGACGGGGTCGACTACGCGCTGCGGTCTCTCGCGAAGCTGCGCGACGAGCTCGGGCGGACCGACTGGCACGCGGTGTTCGTCGGAGGCGGCGACACCTTCGACGCGATGGTGGAGCTGTCGCGGCGGCTGGGGCTCGCGGAGCAGGTGGAGTTCACCGGGCGCATTCCGGACGCCGATCTGGTGCGCTATCTGTCCACCGCGGACGTGTGCCTCTCCCCCGACCCGCACAACCCGCTCAACGACGTGTCGACCATGAACAAGGTCCTGGAGTACATGGTGATGGGCCGGCCCATCGTCTCGTTCGACCTGCGGGAGGCGCGCGTCTCCGCGGGTGACGCCGCCGTCTACGCGCCCGCCAACGACGAGTCCGCGTTCGCCGGGCTCGTGGCGGGGCTGCTGGACGATCCGGAGGAGCGGGCCCGGATGGGCAAGATCGGCCAGGAGCGGATCGGCGGGCCGCTCTCCTGGCGGAACTCCCAGCGATCGCTGCTCGCCGCGTACGCCGCAGCCGAGCGTGACCGGTCCGCGGTGACCGCGCGCGACCCGGACCGGGCAGGGGAAGGCCGCACCATTGAGCGATGACACGATACGCCTGGTCACCATCGGGCGGATCATCCGTCGGCGTTGGCGGGTGCTCGCCCTGTACGCCCTGGTGGGCGCACTCGTCGGATACGGCGTTTCCGCGCTGTTCCCGCCGCGCTACACGACCTCGGCATCGGTGCTGCTGCCGGGGACGTGGGAGGAGCGCGAGCTGCTGACCCAGACGGAGGTGGCGACCAGTTCGGTGGTGGTCGACCGCGCGGCCGCCACGCTGGGCTGGCCCGGGGTGAGCGGCAGCGACCTGCGGGATCACGTCAGCGCCAAGGCCACCGACGGGAACATCATCAAGATCTCCGGCACGGCCGAGACGCCGGAGCGTGCGCAGCGGCTCTCCGATCAGGTGGCCAAGGACTTCGTGTCCTACGCCACGCGGATCGCGACCGAGAGCGCCGACCCGGAGGCGGCGCAGGAGCTCGCGGCGCTGCAGCAGTCGGTGGAGGACACCAGCCGCCGCATCAGCAAACTGTCCGACGCGACCGATCCGGGAAACACCGTCGAGAGCGTGCAGACCCGCACCGAGCTGGAGAAGCTGCGCACCGCGCTGCGGGAGGCCATCAGCACCATCAAGCAGGCCGATCCGACGGACGACGAGGCGAAGAACATGGTCGTCATGGGGGCGGCGGCCCGGCCGACCGGCGAGGCGCCGCCGACGAGGACGCAGCTCATCGCCGGCGGAGCGCTGATGTTCTTCCTGTTCGCGGTCATCGGCCATCTCACCGCCGCGCGGATGAGCCGACGGCTGCGCGGCGAGTCCGAGATCACCGCGGCTCTGGGCTCGGCCCTGCTGGGGAGCGTCGACGTACCCGTCCGGCGTCCCACGCACCGGTCGGGAGGCCACGGTCCGGGGGCTTGGGTCCGCCGGCTGCTGGGTCTCGACGTCCGGTGGGACATCCCGGCCCCGCAGTCGTCCGGCGACGAGGCCAGCAGGCGGATCCGTTACCGGCGGGTGTGCTCCCGTCTCCGGGACCGGCTGCCGGCCCCGCAGCGGCTGCTGGTCGTGTTCCCCGAGGGGGACGAGATCGCCCGCCTGGCCGCCGGGCACCTGGTCGCCGAGGCCGGGAGCGATCCGGCGCTGCGAGCGGTCGCGGTGCCGGTGTCCCGGCCGATGGTGCCGGACCGTCACAACGAGTCCGGCGCGCTGGTCGTGGTCAGCGCCGGCGTATGGACCGCGGCGGAGCTCGCGGGCATCGCCGAGGCGTGCGCGGACGCCAAGCACGCGGTCGTCGGGGTCGTCCTCGCCGGTCCGGTCCGTGCGACGCGGTCGGCCGACGGACCGCGGCGTGCCGCCGTGCCGGCGCTCGTGGGCTTCGACGGCGAACGGGACGACGCGACGGGGGTCACCGGGTGACGACGAGTACGACCGCGGAGCCGTCGGCCGCCGCTCCTCTGCTGGATCTCCAGGCTCTGGTCGCGGCGGTGCGCAGACGGCGCCGCCTCTGGTCCTCCCTCGCGCTGCTGGGGCTGCTCGTCGGCGCGGCGGTGGCGTTCCTGCTGCCGCAGCCGCCGACGGCGGTGACCAAGATCCTCGTCGCGCACGAGGAGGACCAGCCGAACGACCCGGGCACGCTGATCCGCACCGACGTCGCACTGCTGCAGACCACGCGGATCGCCGAGCAGGCCCTGAAGTCCCTCGGGTCCCGGGACAGGGCCGAGGACTTCATGCAGCACTACAGCGGCAGTGGTCTCACCAACAACGTGCTGCAGATCACCGTGACCGGCGACAGCGACGCACAAGCGGTGAGCCGCGCCAAGGCGCTGGCCGACGCGTTCGTCGCCGACCATGTGAAGCGGATCCAGGAGGCCTCGAAGGCAGAGGCCAAGGCCCTGCTCGACCAGCGTGACCAGCTGAAGGGCCAACTGGCCCAGGTCAACAAGGCGATCGGGGACGGAGCCGGGGCGAGCGGGCCCGAGTCGTCGGCGGACCTGGAGTCCCTCTACGCCCGCCGGGCCGAACTCACCTCGCAGATCACCGACTTCAGTCAGCGCGCCGCGGAGGCGAGCATCGGCACGCCCCGGCTCGTGGCCGGCACGCAGATCGTGGACGCCCCGTACGCCGTGCGCGGTTCCCTGCCCAAGGCCGTGGCCACCGACGCGGTGATCGGGCTCTTCCTGGGGCTCTTCCTGGGGCTCGCGGCGGCCGCGGTCGGCGCCGTGGTGGCGGACCGTCCCGTGCTGCGCCGCGAGATCGCCGCGAACCTCGGCGCCTCGGTCGTCGCCGAGCTGCCCCACCGGCCGGGCGGGCGATGGCGGCGACGCCGGGTCCGGGCGGCACGCGAACGGCTCACCACGTCCCTGGCCCGCACCGTGCGCGGCTCCGCGGAGACCGTGTCGCTGCTGGAACTGGGCTGCGCGCGCAACACGGGTGTGATCGCCATGGACCTGGCCAGGGCGCTGGCCGACGACGGGCCGGTCGCCGTGGTCGACGGTCTGCCCGGCCGGCCGCTCTCCGGCCGCGGCGCGAAGCCGGGGGACCCGGTCGTGGTCACCGGCGAGAGTGCCGCGGTCGTGTCGCCCGAGGAACGCCGGCTGGGCGTCGGCTCGGTGGCGCCCGGCGCGGCGTGGACCGACCTGCAGTACCTCGGCACGCGGACGGTGCTCGTCGTGCGGGCCGGGCACGGCAGCGCCGCATGGCTGCACACCGTGGCACGGCAGCTCGCGGACCAGCGCATCGCGGTGATCGGCGTGGTGCTGATCGATCCCGACCCGCGTGACCGGACCGACGGCACGCTGTGGAACGGGCTGCACACCGCGCTGCGCGGTCACGGCGAGCGGCCGGCCCGGCAGGTCGGCGGGGGTGCCTCCCACGCCGTCAAGGCGGCGGGAGAGGGACGGCGGGGGACGGAGCGGCCGCCCATGTGGGCGGCACGGGTCCCGGACAGCGACCAGGAGGCGCGGTAGCACATGTGTGGCATCGCAGGCACATACCGGTGGCCGGACGGGAAGGCCGTGACCGACCGGCTCACCGAGACCCTCGCCCACCGCGGTCCGGACGGGGCCGGCCGCTACGGCCACCCCCTCGGTGACGGCGAGGTGCAGCTCGGGCACCGTCGGCTGGCCATCGTGGACCTGTCCGAGACGGGCGCCCAGCCGATGGTCTCGGACGGACTCGTCCTGACGTACAACGGGGAGCTGTACAACGCGCCCGAACTGCGCGCCGAACTGGCGGCCTCGGGCGTGCGCTTCCGCGGCACCTCCGACACCGAGGTGCTGCTGGAGGCCTGGCGGCGCTGGGGCACGGACTGTCTGCCCCGGCTGCGCGGCATGTTCGCGTTCGGGATCTTCGACGAGCGCACCGGTGAGCTGGTGCTCGCCCGCGACCAGCTCGGCATCAAGCCGTTGTTCCTGCTCCGGCGCGGCGAGGGGCTGGTGTTCGCCTCCGAGCTGAAGGCGCTGGCCGCCGTGACCGGCGGGTCGCTGGAGGTGGACCACGCGGCGCTGGTGGCCTCGCTGCTGTACTACTGGGTGCCGGACTCGCGGTGCGCGTTCCGTGAGGCGGAGAAGCTGCCGCCGGGGAGCTGGCTGCGCTGCCGGGCCGACGGCCGGGTGGAGCGCGGCCGGTTCTGGAACCTGCGGGACGTCGCCGCCGAGGGCGCGGAGCGCGCCCGCAGCGGCGAGCTGCCGGATCTGGCGGCCGTCGTGGAGGAGTCGACCCGGCGTCATCTGCTCTCCGACGTGCCCGTGGCGACCTTTCTGTCGGGTGGCCTGGACTCCAGCTACCTGACCGCGCTGGCGGCCCGCGACCGGCCCGGGATCTCCGCCTACACGATCGGGTTCCGCGCCGAGGACGCCAGGTTCGAGGCGATGCCGGACGACCTGCGCTACGCCCGGCAGGTGGCCGGACGATTCGGCGTCGACCTGCGGGAGATCGAGATCGCGCCGAACGTGCTCGATCTGCTGCCGCAGATGACCTACCACCTGGACGAGCCGATCGGCGACCCCGCCGCGATCAACACGTTCCTGATCTGCCGGGCCGCCCGGGAGGCCGGCGTCAAGGTGATGCTCTCGGGGATGGGCGCCGACGAACTGTTCGCCGGTTACCGCAAGCACCTGGCCAACATGCTCGCGGTGCGCTACCAACGCGTTCCGCGGCCTCTGCGGCGCGGCCTGTCCGCGGCCGTGGGCCGGCTGCCCGTCGCCTCGGCCCGCCGGGGCTACCGGTCGGTGCGCTTCGCGAAGCGGTTCCTCTCCTTCGCCGATCTGCCGGAGGAGACCGCGTTCCGGCGCAGCTACACCATGTACGACCGGGGCGAGCTGCTCGACCTGATCGATCCGGACCTGGCCGGGACGGTCGACGACGTGCTGACCGAGCACGCGGACGTGTACCGGGACAACGAGCTGGACGACTTCGTCAACCGCATGTGCCTGGGCGACGCCCGGATGTTCCTGCCGGGCCTGAACCTCGCCTACACCGACCGGTCGAGCATGGCCGCGTCGACCGAGGTGCGGGTGCCGTACGTGGACGTCGAGGTGGTCAGGGCGGCGTTCGCGGTGCCCGGCGACCGCAAGATCGTCGGACGGCAGGGCAAGGCCGTCCTCAAGGAGGCGGCCCTCTCGGTCCTGCCCCGGGAGATCGTGTACCGCCCCAAGGGCCTGTTCAGCGCCCCCCTGCGGGCCTGGATGAGCCGCGATCTGGCGCCGCTGGTGCGCGAGGTGGTCAACGACGGCGAGCTCGTCCGCTCGGGACTCCTGCGCCGCGATGCCCTGGCGCGCATGGTCGCCGCGGACGCCGCCGGACATCAGGACTACGCGAAACATCTGTGGCACGTGCTGACCCTGGAGTACTGGTACCGCGGCGCGACCTCCGGGTCCGGCCAGAACTCCCCCTCCACGGCGTAGAGACAAGAGGACTTCGGGTGAAACAGGTCGTACAGAACTACAAGAGCGGCGAGCTGGCACTGCTCGACGTGCCGGCGCCGGGGTGCAAACCGGGTGGCGTGCTGGTCCGCAGCGCCTTCTCGCTCATCTCCACCGGGACCGAGCTCATGAAGGTCTCCGAGGCCGGCATGTCGATGCTGGGCAAGGCCCGCTCCCGGCCGGACCAGGTGGCCAAGGTCGTGCAGAGCGTGGCCGCCAACGGGGTGCCCGCCACCTACCGCAAGGTGATGGGCAAGCTGGACTCCTACACGCCGCTGGGCTACTCGCTGTGCGGGGTGGTCGAGCAGGTCGGCGCGGGGATCGACGACGTGAAGGTCGGCGACCTCGTGGCCTGCGCCGGCAACGAGCACGCGCTGCACGCCGAGCTGAACTGGGTGCCGAGGAACCTCTACGCCCCGGTGCCGGACGGGCTCGCGGCGCGGCACGCGGCCTTCGGCACCGTCGGGTCGATCGCGATGCAGGGCGTCCGCCAGGGCGAGTCCCGGCTCGGTGAGGTGGCGCTGGTCGTCGGGCTCGGGCTGATCGGGCAGCTGGTGGTGCAGCTGCTGGCCGCCTCCGGAGTCGTCGTCGTGGGGGCCGACCCCGACCCGGCGCGCTGCGAGCTCGCCGAGCGCACGGGCGCGGCGGCCTGCGGCGATCCCGGCTCCGCGGCCGTGGAGAGCGCCGTCGCCGAACTCACCGGCGGGCACGGCGTGGACCAGGTGTACCTGGCCGCAGGCGGCGGCAGCAACCAGCCCGTCGAGCTGGCGGCCCGGCTGAGCCGCGACCGCGGCCGGGTCGTCGACATCGGCAAGTGCCGGCTGGACCTGCCGTGGAACGCGTACTACGAGAAGGAACTCGACGTCCGCTTCTCCCGCAGTTACGGCCCCGGGCGCTACGACCCGGAGTACGAACTGGAGGGCCGGGACTACCCGATCGGCTACGTGCGCTGGACGGAGCGCCGCAACCTGGCGTGCTTCCTCGACCTCGTCGCGCGCGGCCGTGTCGACGTGGAGCCGTTGATCTCCCACGTCGCCGACTTCGACGACGCCGTGGAGACGTACCGGAGTCTGAAGGACGGAGACCTGAAGGCGGTCGCCGTGCTGTTCCGGTATCCCGGGCGCCCGGAGGAGACAGAGGAATCGGGCGAGGCCGGGGAATCCGCGGAAGCACGGGAGGCGAAGGCCCCGGCGATGGCCGTGCCCGCGGTGCGACGCGGCGGCGCGGCGCCCGCCCCGGCCCGGGCCGTCAAGTCGCCGGTGCGTCTCGCGTTCGTCGGCGCGGGGAACTACGCGACGTCGATGCTGCTGCCGCACCTGGCGCAGCGCGAGGGCGTCGAGCTGTCCACGGTCGTCACCACGACCGCGCTGTCCGCGGCCAACGCGCAGCGCAAGTTCGGCTTCGCCCGGGCGACCACCGATCTCGACGCCGTGCTCGGCGACGGGTCCGTCGACGCGGTGTTCGTCGTCACCCGGCACAGCTCGCACGCCGAGCTGACCCGCAAGGCGTTGCTGGCCGGGAAGACGGTGTTCGTGGAGAAGCCGCTGGCGCTCACCGAGGACGAACTGTCCGATGTGCTCGCGGCGGTGGAGGAGTCCGGGAACGACCGGCTGCAGGTGGGCTTCAACCGCCGGTTCGCGCCGCTGCTGCAGGAGGCGAGGAAGCGGTTCGGCGCCCGGACCGGTCCGGCGAGCCTGCGCTACCTCGTCAACGCGGGCAGGCTGGACCACGGCAGCTGGTACCTCCGAGGGGCCACCGAGGGCTCGCGGTTCGCCGGCGAGGGCGGGCACTTCGTCGACACGGCGAGCTGGCTTCTCGACGCCGATCCGGTCTCGGTGTACGCGGTCGCCACGCCCGGCGACGAGGACCTCCAGGTCGTGCTGCGCTACCCGGACGGGTCGACCGCCACGATCAGCTACGTCACCAGCGGCGCGTCGGGTTTCCCCAAGGAGACGCTGGACCTCGTCGCGGACGGCAAGGTGCTGCGGCTCGACGACTTCGTGCGCGCGTCGGTGTACGGCGGCCCCAAGCGGTGGGTCAGTTCGCGGCTGCCCAAGGCCCGGGACAAGGGCCAGTCCGCCGAACTGGCCGCGTTCGTCAAGGCGGTTCGGACCGGCGGGCCGATGCCGGTGCCGCTGGAGTCGCTGGTCGCCACCACGGCGGCCACCCTCGCCGTACGGACCGGACTGAGCAGCGGCGCGCCGGTGACGTTGGCGAGGGCGCGATGACCGCGAGCTCGGGAAGTCCGCTGTGGTACCTGCGGCGGCTGTCCCGGATGGGGCCGCGGGAGATCGGCGGGCGGGCGGGCGACGCCGTGCGCAGGCGGCGGTGGCGGTCGGCGCCGCCGGACGGCCCGAGCGTGACCGGCGCCCGGTTCACCGCGGTGCTGCCCGCGGGGGCGGTCGCCGCCGTGCCGCCGGACGCCGCGAAACGTCTCGTGGCCGAGGCGGACCGGTTGATGGCCGGGCACGCCGAGTACTTCGGGGTGCCCCGCGACGACCTGGCCGACCCGGACTGGTGTCACGATCCGAAGACCGGGCGCCGGGCCCCGCAGGTCTACGCCTTCGACGTGCCGTACCGCGACGAGGAAGCGGTCGGCGACATCAAGCAGATCTGGGAACTGTCCCGGCATCAGTACCTCACCGTGCTCGCCGCCGCCTACGCGGTCACCGGGGACGAGCGGTACGCCGAGCGCGTCGCCGGGCACCTGCGGTCGTGGTGGGCGGCCAACCCGCCGCTGCGCGGAGCGCACTGGACCAGCGGCATCGAGCTGGGGATCCGGCTGCTGTCCTGGGTGTGGATCCGCCGGCTGCTCGACGGCTGGCCGGGCGCGGCCGAGCTGTTCGAGGCCAACCCGGTGGCGCACCGCCAGATCTGGCACCACCAGCGCTGGCTGGCCGCCTTCCCCAGCCGGGGGTCCTCGGCGAACAACCACGTCGTCGCCGAGGCCGCCGGGCAGTTCGCCGCGGCGTGCGCGTTCGGGTGGTTTCCTTCCTCGGCGCGCTGGCGGGCCGACGCACTGCGGTCGCTGGAGCGGCAGTTGCGCGCCAACACCTTCCCCTCCGGCCTCAACCGCGAGCTGGCGAGCGAGTACCACGGACTGGTGCTGGAGCTCGGTCTCGCGGCGGTGGCCGAGGCCGACGCCGCGAACGTGCCGGTCCCCACGACGGTGCGGCTGGTGCTGCTGCGGATGACGGACGCGCTCGCGGCCGTCGTGGACGACCGGCTGCGGCCGCCGCGCCAGGGGGACGCGGACGACGGGCACGGTCTGGTCGTGGACGGTCCGGACACCGACCGCTGGGCCTCGCTGCTGGCCACCGGGGACGCGGTGTTCGGCCGGCTCGACTGGTGGCCCGCGGTGACCGGCGCCGATGTGCGCACCCCGCTGCTGACCGCGCTCCTGCGGCCGTACGCCAAGGGCGCGGCCGCGTCGGCGGTGTCCCGCCCGGCGAGCCGGCCGGCGCACTTCGCCGACGCCGGGCTGACCGTCCTGCGCGGACCGGGCGGTATCTGGTGCCGCTGCGACGGCGGTCCGCACGGCTTCCTGTCGATCGCCGCGCACGCCCACGCGGACGCGCTGTCCGTGGAGGTCCGGCACGACGGGGTCGACGTGCTCGCCGACCCGGGGACGTTCTGCTACCACGGGCAGCCCGAGTGGCGGCGGTACTTCCGCTCGACCCTCGGCCACAACACCCTGGAGCTGGACGGCTCCGACCAGTCCGTCTCCGGCGGCCCGTTCCTGTGGACGCGGCAGGCCCGCAGCCGGGTCCTGGTCGCGGACACGTCCGGCGCCTCCGGCGGGGGTACGGCCCGCTGGGCCGCCGAGCACGACGGCTACCGGCCCTCCGTGCACCGGCGCCGGGTGGAGCTGACGTCCGGGAGCCGGGAGCTGACGGTCGTCGACGAGGTGCACGGCGGCCCGCGCCGGTCCGTGCGCCTGGCGTTCCACCTCGGCCCGGAGGTCACCGCCGAGCTGGCCGGGAACCGGGCGGTGCTCACCTGGGCGCGGGACGGCGAGAACCGCTCCGCGGAGCTCGACCTGCCCGGGCAGCTGTCCTGGACGGCGCACCGCGGGGAGAGCGCACCGCCGCTGGGCTGGTACTCCGCCGGGTTCGGGCGCAGGGAACCCGCCACCACGCTGGTCGGCGCCGGCTTCGCCGACGGCACGGAGGGCTTCACCACCGTGCTCAGGTTCCAGGGTTAGGGAGGGGGGAGGGCGCGTGGGGATCGAGTGGCGGCGCCGGGCGCTGCCGGCGGCAGCACTGGCGCTGGCGTTGGCGGCGGCGACCGGTTGTGACGGCGGCACGACGGACGCGACGCCGAGACCGACCGCCGCGCCCTCGACGTCCGTGGCCCGCGTGTGCGCCGAGCCCGCCGCCGGACCGGCGAAGGCGCCCGCGGGCGCGGTGCCGATCGACCCCTCGGTGCCCGGCGACCTGGCCGCGAAGACCGAGAGCAGTCCCGCGCACACCACCTTCTGGCTGCGGCCCGGCACGCACACCCTCATGTCGGACCGCTACGACCAGGTGATCCCCAAGGAGGGCGACGTCTACGTCGGCGCGCCCGGCGCGGTGCTCGACGGCCGCAGGAGCAACCACTACGCGTTCGGCGGCGACGCCCGCGACGTCGTCATCCGCTACCTGACCGTAAAGCGTTTCGTCGCGCCCCGCGACGAGGGCGTCGTCAACCACGACTCGGCCGACGGATGGGTGATCGAGCACGCGACGATCCGGGACAACTCGGGGGCCGCGCTGATGGCCGGCGCCCGGCAGCAGGTCCGCTCCAGCTGCCTGCGCGACAACGGCCAGTACGGCATGAACGCCTACAAGGAGGGCGGCCCGCTGAAGGGCCTGGTGGTCGAGGGCAACGAGATCGTCGGCAACAACACGGACGACTGGGAGCGCCGGCGGCCGGACTGCGGCTGCAGCGGGGGCGTCAAGTTCTGGGCCGTCGACGGCGCGGACGTGCGCGGGAACTGGGTGCACGACAACCGCGGGACCGGGCTGTGGGCGGACACCGACAACAACGACTTCCTCATCGAGGACAACCTGATCGAGGACAACGACGGCGCCGCGCTGATCTATGAGATCAGCTACAACGCGGTCATCCGCAAGAACACGATCCGGCGCAACAACTGGGTCGAGGGCCGCGCCTCCGCCGCCTCCGGCGACACCTTCCCGCTGGCGACGGTGTACCTCTCCGAGTCCGGCGGCGAACCGCGGATCCGGGCCCGCACGGACAAGATCGACGTCTACCGGAACGTCCTGGAGGACAACTGGTCCGGGATCACCCTGTGGGAGAACGCCGACCGGTTCTGCAACAGCCCGGCCAACACCTCCTCCGGTGACTGCACGTTGCTGGTGAAGGACCCCGGCCGGTGCGTGCAGCCGGCGATCGCCAGGGCACCGCTGTACTCCGACTGCCGGTGGAAGACCCAGCGGGTGGACGTCCACGACAACCGCTTCGTGCTGGACAAGTCCGTCATGCGCTGCACGGTGATGTGCGACCGGATGGCGGTGCTGTCCAACTACGGCACCTTCCCGGACTGGTCGCCCTACCAGGGCGAGCGGGTGGCCGAGGCGATCACCGGCTCGCAGCACAACCGCTGGCACGACAACGTTTACGTCGGACCGTGGACCTTCGTCGTCCACGACGCGAGCCGCACCCTCGGCTTCAAGCAGTGGCGGGGCTCGCCCTACCGGCAGGACGAGGGCAGCACCCTGCGTCCCGGGGACGGTGGTTGAGATGAGGACCGCGGACACCCGCACGAACCGCACGTCGAAGATCGTCGGGGCGGTCTGGGGACTGCTCGTCCTCAACACCCTCGGCTCCGCCGGGGCGGTGACCATCGTCCCGCTGCCCCGTTCGCTCATCCAGATGGTCACCATGGGCTCGCTGGCCGCCGCGTTCGCGCTGGCGCTGTTGGTCAACCCCCGGGTGCGCCTGCGGGCCAGCGCCTACGTGTTCCTGCTGACCCTGCTGCTGGTGCCGAGCCTGATCTCCAGCGTGGACCAGGGGGCGGGGCTCGGCGCGCTGTTCCGCTGCGCCCGGCTGGCTCTCTTCGTCGGCACGCTGTGGCTGCTCAGCCGCTGGTGGGACGGCGGCACGACGTTCGTCCGGCACCACATCCGGATGTACTTCGCGGTGCTCGCCTCGGTGGCCGCCGGCCTGGTCGTCTCACCGGGCGCCGCCCTGCCCGACCTCTACGGCGGGCGGCTGGTGGGCGCGTTGTGGCCGCTCACCCCGCCGCAGATCGGCCAGTACGCCGCGGTGATCATCGGGCTCACCGTGCTGCTTCTCGTGGGCCGCCGGACCGACCGGACCAGCGCGGCGGTGGTCATCGTGCCCTCCCTCGTCCTGCTCGCGCTGACCCATACCCGCACGGCCACGCTCGGCCTGATCATCGCGCTGGTGCTGGCGATCACCTCCCTCGTCCTGACCAGCGCCGCCGCCCGCCGGGTCTTCTCCTGGTCGGTGCTGTGCGCCGCGGTGGCCGCGGTGGGGTTCAGCTCCGCGCTCCAGGCGTGGTTCCTGCGCGGGCAGAGCCAGGAGAACTTCTCCAGCCTCACCGGCCGGGCCAAGGTCTGGAACGCCCTTCTGGCGGCGCCCCGGACGACCTCGGAGCACCTGTTCGGCACGGGCCTGGGCGACAAGTCGTACGGCGGGCTGCCGATCGACAACAGCTGGCTGGCCGTCTACAACGAGCAGGGCATGACCGGCATCGCCCTGGTGGCGGCGATCATCATCGTGCTGGGCGGCGTCGCGTTGCTGCGGCCGCCGTCGCTGTCGAGGGCCTGCGCGATCTTCCTGATCAGCTACTGCGCGATCGCGTCGTACACCGAGGCCGGGCTGGGCGACGCCTCGCCGTACCTGCTGCATCTGGCCGTGGCCGCCTCGCTGCTGGCGACGCCCGCCGAGACCGTTCCCCCGTCGACGCCCGAGATCCGTCGACGACCCGCCCCGCGCTGGGCCCGCACATCGGAGGTGACCTGACCATGCACGTCCTCGTGGTGCACAACCGCTACGCCTCGGCGCAGCCGAGCGGGGAGAACAAGGTCGTCGACCAGGAGGTGGCGCTGCTGCGCGAGGCCGGCCACCGGGTCGGGCTGTTCGAGCGACGCAGCGACGACATCGCCGCCCGGTCCCTGCCGGGCAAGGTCGCGGTGCCGCTGCTGGTGCCGTGGAACCCGTCGGTGCGCGCGGAGCTGGCCGCCCGGCTGCGCGCCGAGCGGCCGGACGTGGTGCACGTCCACAACGTCTTCCCGCTGCTGTCGCCGGCGGTGCTCGCGGCGTGCACCGACGCCGGGGCGCCCGTCGTGGCCACGCTGCACAACTACACGCAGGTCTGTCCGCCCGGCACCCTGCAGCGGGACGGCCGGCCGTGCACCGAGTGCGTGGGGTCCTCGCCGCTGCCCGCGGTGCGGCACGGCTGCTACCGGGGCTCCCGGCTGGCGACGGTTCCGCTCGCGGTCAGCCTGGCGGTCAACCGGCGGCGGTGGTGGTCCGGCGTGGAGCGGTTCTTCTGCATCTCCGCGGCGCAGCGCGACGTCCTGGCGGGGGCCGGGATGCCGGCCGGGCGGCTGGCGGTCAAGCACAACTTCGTGCCGGAGCCGGGCGTACGGCGCACCGGCGTCGGCGAGCACGTGCTCTTCCTCGGCCGGCTGGCGGAGGCCAAGGGGGTGCGGCTGCTCATGGCCGCGTGGGACGAGCTGGCCGCCGGGGGCGGGCCGGGCGTGCCGCTGGTGATCGCCGGCACGGGGCCGCTGGAGCCGGAGGTGACCGCCTGGGCGGCGGGCCGGGACGACGTGCGCTACGTCGGCCTGTACGACACGGCGCAGTGCCGCGAGGCCGTCGCCCGATCGTCGGCCGTGGTGGCTCCCTCGACCTGGCTGGAGGCGTTCGGCCTGGTGGTCGTGGAGGCGATGGCGGCCGGGGCGCCGGTCGTCGCCGCCGGTCACGGGGCCTTCGTCGAACTCGTCGAGGACGGGGTGACCGGGCTGCTGCACCGGCCGGGCGAGGTCGCCTCGCTGGCGTCGGCGCTGCGCCGGATCACCGCCGATCCGGCGCTCAACCGGGAGATGGGACTGGCGGCCCGGCGCCGTTACGAGCAGGGCTTCAGTCCGGCCGTCGGGCTGGAGCGCCTGGAGGAGGGGTACCGCTCCGCGATCGCGGGTCGGTCAGTACCGGCTCACGGCGGGGACACCCCGGTGAGCAGGGGGGATGGGAACAGCACATGACACGATGCCGACTGTGCGGCTCGGAGGCGATGGCTAGCGTCGTCGATCTCGGAGCGACGCCGCCATGTGAGAGCTTTCTCGCCGCGGACCGACTGGACCGGCCCGAGCCGGCGTACCCGCTGCACCTGCGGGTGTGCACCGACTGCTGGCTCGCGCAGATCCCGCCGCTGATCACCCCGGAGGAGACGTTCGAGGAGTACGCGTACTTCTCCTCCTTCTCGACCTCGTGGGTGGAGCACGCGCGCACGTTCGTCGCCGGCGCCGTGGAGCGGGTGGGCCTCGGTCCCGACGCCTTCGTGGTCGAGGTCGCGAGCAACGACGGGTACCTGCTGCGGCACGTGGTGGACCGCGGGATCCGCTGCCTGGGCGTCGAGCCGTCGGTGAACGTCGGCGCGGCGGCGCGGGACGCGGGCGTGCCCACGCTCACGGCGTTCCTGGACCCGGACACGGGCGCCGCCGTCCGCGCCGAGCACGGCCCGGCGGACCTGGTGGTCGCCAACAACGTGTACGCGCACATCCCCGACGTGATCGGCTTCACCCGGGGGCTGCGCTCGCTGGTCGCGGACGACGGCTGGGTCTCGATCGAGGTGCAGCACCTGCTGACCCTGATCGAGGACAACCAGTACGACACGATCTACCACGAGCACTTCCAGTACTACACCGTCGCCTCCGCGATCCGGGCGCTGGCGAGCGGCGGGCTCACGCTGGTGGACGTCGAGCTGCTGCCCACGCACGGCGGCTCCATCCGGCTGTGGGCGCGGCCAGCCGAGGCGGCGGGCGAGCCCACCACGCGGGTGGCCGACGTGCTGGCCCGCGAGAAGGCCGCCGGTCTGCAGGAGCTGTCCGGGTACACCGAGTTCTCCGCGCGGGTGGCCAAGGTGCGCCGGGACCTGCTCAAGTTCCTCATCGAGGCGGCCGAGCGCGGCGAGACGGTCGTCGGCTACGGCGCCCCCGGCAAGGGCAACACGCTGCTCAACCACTGCGGCATCCGTCCCGACCTGCTCCCGTACACGGTGGACCGCAACCCCTACAAGCACGGCAGGTACACGCCCGGCACCCGCATCCCGATCCTGGCGCCCGAGCAGATAGCGGCCGACCGGCCGGACTACGTCCTGGTCCTGCCGTGGAACCTGCGCACCGAACTGGTCGAGCAGTTGTCCTACGTGCACGAGTGGGGCGGCCGGCTGGTCTTTCCCATCCCGGAACTGAGCATTGTCGAGGTCAAGCGATGAAGGTCGTCCTGTTCTGCGGCGGTTACGGGATGCGGATGCGCAGCGGCGCGGCGGACGACGTGCCCAAGCCGATGGCGATGGTCGGCCCGCGGCCGCTGATCTGGCACGTCATGCGCTACTACGCGCACTTCGGCCACACGGAGTTCATCCTGTGCCTCGGGTACGGGGCCCACCACATCAAGGACTTCTTCCTCAACTACGAGGAGACGACGTCCAACGACTTCGTGCTGCGCGGCGGGCGGACCGAGCTGCTGTCCACCGACATCTCGGACTGGACGATCACGTTCGCGCAGACCGGCATCGAGTCGCCGATCGGCGAGCGGCTGCGCCGGGTGCGTCACCACCTGGACGGCGACGAGATGTTCCTCGCCAACTACGCCGACGTGCTCACCGACGCCCCGCTGCCCGAGATGATCGACCGGTTCGCCCGGCGCGACGCCGGTGCGTCGATGATGGTGGTGCCGCCGCAGTCGTCGTTCCACTGCGTGGAGTTGGGCGAGGACGGCCTCGTGGGCGGCATCACCGCGGTGAGCGAACTGCCGCTGTGGGAGAACGGCGGCTATTTCGTGCTCCGTCAGGAGATCTTCGACCACATCCCGGAGAACGGGGACCTGGTCGCCGACGGATGTGCCCAACTGGCCAAGCGGGGACGGCTGGTGGCGCACCAGCACCGCGGTTTCTGGAAGCCGACCGACACCGTCAAGGAGCGGGCGGCGCTCGACGACGCCTACGCCCGGGGCGACCGCCCGTGGGCCGTGTGGGAGCGCGACGGCGCTCCGGCGGCCACCGCGAGGACCGCGTGATACGGCTCGGGGCCGGGCGCCCCGACCGGATCGTCGCGGTGGGCGCGCACTGCGACGACATCGCCATCGGCGCCGGCGGCACCCTGCTGACGCTGTGCCTGGCGCGGCCGGGCATCCGCGTCGACGCGCTGGTGCTGTCCGGCGGCGGCACCGACCGGGAGCAGGAGGAGCAGGCCGCGCTCGCCGCCTTCTGCCCGGGCGCCGACCTGCGGCTGACCGTGCACAAGCTGCCGGACGGCCGGCTGCCCGCGTACTGGGAGGAGGCCAAGGCCGCGGTCGAGGAGCTGCGCGGCCGGACCGAGCCGGATCTCGTCCTCGCTCCGCGCACCGACGACGCGCACCAGGACCACCGCGGCCTGGCCAAGCTGATACCCACCTCGTTCCGCGACCACCTCGTGCTCGGCTACGAGATCGTCAAGTGGGACGGCGACCTCGGCCGCCCGACGGCGTACCAGCCGCTGTCGGACGAGGTCGCCGAGCGGAAGGTGCGGCTGCTGCAGGAGCACTACCCCTCGCAGCGGCACCGGCCCTGGTACGACCGGGAGGCCTTCCTCGGCCTTGCCCGGATCCGCGGAATCGAATGCCACGCGCGCTACGCCGAGGCGTTCGCCGTCACCAAACTCACTCTCGACCTGGGGGAATGAACTGTGCGTGTACTGCTGACGGGACACCAGGGCTACCTGGGCACCGTGATGGCCCCCGTGCTCGCGGCCGCGGGGCACGAGGTCGTCGGTCTCGACGCCGGCCTGTTCGCCGACTGCGTCCTGGGCCCGCCGCCCGCGGACCCGCGGGGCCACCGGGTGGACCTGCGCGACGTCACGGCCGAACAGGTGGCCGGGGTGGACGCGGTGATCCACCTGGCCGCGCTGTCCAACGACCCGCTGGGATCGCTGGCGCCGGAGCTCACCTACGACATCAACCACCACGCGTCCGTGCGGCTGGCCCGGCTGGCCCGCGACGCCGGAGTGCGACGCTTCCTGTACGCGTCGACCTGCTCGGTCTACGGCGCCGCCGGCGGCGACGAACTCGTCGCCGAGGACGCCCCGCTGCGCCCGGTGACGCCGTACGCGGAGTCCAAGGTGCGGGTGGAGGACGACCTGCACGCCCTCGCCGACGGCGACTTCAGCCCGGTGTACATGCGCAACGCCACCGCCTTCGGCTACTCGCCCCGGCTGCGCGCCGACATCGTGCTCAACAACCTGGTGGGACACGCCCTGTTGTCCGGCGAGGTCCTCGTCCTCTCCGACGGCACGCCCTGGCGGCCGCTGGTGCACGCCGCCGACATCGCCCGGGCCTTCGCGGCCGCGCTGGTCGCGCCCCGCGAGGCGGTGCACGACCGGGCGTTCAACATCGGCAGCGAGGTCAACAACGTCACGGTCGCCGAGATCGCCGGACAGGTCGCCGAGGCGGTGCCCGGCTCCGAGGTGGTGATCACCGGGGAGAACGGGGCCGATCCGCGGTCGTACCGGGTGGACTTCTCCCGGTTCCGCGCCGTCGTGCCCGGCTTCGACTGCGAGTGGACGGTGAAGCGGGGCGCGCTCGAACTCGCCGACGCCTACCGCGCCCACGGGCTGACCCGGGAGGCCTTCGAACGACGCTTCACCCGGCTGGCCGTGCTGCGCGCGGCGTCCGACGCCGGCGCCGTCGACGACACCCTGCGGTGGCGCCCGTGACCACGGCCGGCGCCCAGCCGGGAACCACGCCCGGCGAGGCGATGCACGCGCTGGTGGAGCGGTTGTACCCGCTGTGCCGGAGCATCACGGGCGACGGTGTGCGCGCCACCTTGGACATCGTCGGCGAGTACGTCCCGTTGCAGGTGCACGAGGTGCCGACCGGGACGCAGGTGCTCGACTGGACGGTGCCGCAGGAGTGGAACATCCGGGACGCGTACGTCGCCGACGGCTCCGGCCGCCGGGTCGTCGACTTCGCCGCGTCCAGTCTGCACGTGCTCGGCTACAGCGTGCCGGTGTCGGCGACGATGCCGCTCGCCGAACTGCGCGACCATCTGCACACCCTGCCGGACCACCCGTCCTGGGTGCCGTACCGCACCAGCTACTACGAGCCGCAGTGGGGGTTCTGCCTGTCCCAGGAGACCCTGGACGCGATGCCGGACGGCGACTACGAGGTACGCATCGACTCCACGCTCGCCGACGGTCATCTCACGTACGCCGAGCACGTGGTCCCCGGCCAGGTCGCCGACGAGGTCATCGTCTCCTGCCACGTCTGCCACCCGTCGCTGGCCAACGACAACCTGGCCGGCGTCGCGGTGGCGGTGTTCCTCGCGCGGGAGCTGGCGGAGCGGACGCCGTACTACACCTACCGGTTCATCTTCGCGCCCGGCACCATCGGGGCGATCACCTGGCTGGCCCGCAACGCGGAGCGGGTGGAGCGGGTCCGGCACGGGCTGGTGCTGGCCTGCGCCGGCGACCCGGGCCGGCTGACGTACAAGCAGAGCAGGCGCGGCGACGCGGAGATCGACCGGGTGCTGCGCCATGTGCTGTCCGTCTCCGAACGCCCGCATCACGTCACCGAGTTCACCCCGTACGGCTATGACGAGCGGCAGTACTGCTCGCCCGGGTTCGATCTGGGCGTGGGCTCGCTCAGCCGGACCCCCTACGCCGGGTACCCCGAGTACCACACCTCGGCCGACAACCCGGACTTCGTCTCCCCGGTGGCGATGGAGGACACGCTCGCCGTCTGCCGTGAGGCGTTCGGCGTCCTCGACCGCAACCGGAGGTACGTCAACCTCAGCCCCTACGGCGAACCGCAGCTGGGCCGGCGCGGGCTGTACGACTCGCTCGGCGGCCGCAGCGACGCGAAACAGGCCCAGATGGCCATGCTCTGGGTGCTCAGCCTCTCCGACGGCGAGCACACCCTGCTGGACGTCGCCGAACGGTCCGGGCTGCCGTTCGGCGCCGTCGCCGCCGCCGCCGACGCGCTGCGCGGCGCCGAGCTGATCAAGGCGTGAAGCCGATGACCACCCAGGGGGAGAATCCGCCGACGACGGCGGCGCCGGCCGGGTCCGCCAAGCGCGCCCTCCTCGGCCGGCTGTCCTGGGGACTGGCCGACCAGGCGGCCTCCAGCATCTCCAACTTCGCGGTGGGCATCTATGTGGCCCGCTCGCTGGGGGTGACCGCGTTCGGCGTGTTCAGCCTGGCCTGGGTGACCTACGGCGTCGTGCTCAACGTCTCCCGCGGGCTGGCCACCGACCCGCTCGTGGTGCGCTTCAGCGGCGCGTCGGACGCGTCCTGGCGCGGGGCGGTCGCGCGGTCGTCGGGCACCGCGCTCGGCGTCGGCGCCGCCCTCGGCGCGGCCTGTCTGGCGGCCGGTCTCGCACTCGGCGGCCGGGTGGGACCCGCGTTCGCCTGCCTGGGCGTCATGCTGCCGGGGCTGCTGTTGCAGGACGCCTGGCGGTTCTCGTTCTTCGCCGCCGGCGCCGGGCGCAAGGCGTTCGTCAACGACGTCGTGTGGGGCGTCGCGCTGGTGCCGGCCATGGTCGTGGCGGCCCGTGTGGGCAGCGTGGCCGCGTTCGTGCTCGCCTGGGGCGCGTCCGCGGCGGTGGCCGCCGCGTACGGCTGCGTCCAGTCCGGCATCCGGCCCCGGCCGGCCGGGGCGCGCGGCTGGCTGCGCGAGCAGCGCGACCTCGGCTACCGGTACCTGGTCGAGAACGTCAGCCTCAGCGGCGCGAGCCAGCTGCGGGCGTACGGGCTCGGCGCGATCGTCGGCGTCGGCGCGGTGGGCGCCGTCCGGGGCGCCGAGCTGCTGATGGGCCCGTTCCTCGCCGTGCTGATGGGGCTGTCCCTGGTCACCGTCCCGGAGGCGGCACGGGTCCTGCGGCGGGCCCCGCACCGCCTCGGCGCGTTCTGCCTTCTGCTCGGCGGCGGACAGGCCGCCGGCGCGCTGTGCTGGGGCGGAGCGCTGCTGCTGATGCCGGACCGCTTCGGCGAGCTCGCGCTCGGCGCGGTCTGGCACTCCGCCGCCCAGCTCATCGTGCCGATCACCCTCGGCGTGGCGGGCGCCGGCCTCGGCACCGGCGCGGCGGCCGGGCTGCGCGCGCTCGGCGCCGCCCGGCGCAGCCTGCGCACCCAGTTGTTCGCGTCCGCCTGCTACGTCGGCGGCGGACTCGGCGGGGCGGTCCTGGCCGGCACGGTCGGCTCCGCCTGGGGCGCCGCCGCCGCCACCGTCAGCGGCTCGGCCGTGTGGTGGCTGCAGCTGCGGTCCGCCCTGGGCGAGCGGCGCCCCGACCCCGTTCCCGAAGTGAGGACCTCATGACCGACCGCCCCAGGCTGAGCATCGGCCTGCCCGTGTACAACGGCGAGGAGTACCTGGCCGAGTCGTTCGACGCCCTGCTCGGCCAGACCTACGAGGACTTCGAGCTGATCGTCTCCGACAACGCCTCGACCGACGGGACCGAGGACGTCTGCCGCCGGTACGCCGCGAAGGACTCGCGCATCCGCTACCTGCGGCTGCCGCGGAACATCGGCGCGACCCCGAACCACAACCATGTGCTCGCCGAGTCCCGCGGCGAGCTGTTCAAGTGGGCCTCGCACGACGACCTGTACGGCCGGGACCTGCTGCGGCGCTGCGTCGAGGCGCTGGACGAGCGGCCGGACATGATCCTCGCGCACAGCGGCCAGGCGGTCATCGACGGCGACGGCCGGGTGAAGGTCCCCTACGAGTACACCCTCGCCACCGACTCGCCGCACGCGCCGGAGCGCTTCCGCAGCCTGCTGTTCGAGCCCGGCGGCGACGACTTCTACGGGGTGATGCGGACCGACGTGCTGCGCCGGGTGAAGCCGATGGACAGCTACCACCACGCGGACCGCACGTACGTCGCCGAGATCACCCTGCACGGGCCCTTCCACCAGGTGCCGGAGCTGCTGTACTTCCGCCGCGACCACCCCAACCGCGCCGAGCGGGCCAACCCGAGCAAGCGCGCGCGGTGCGTCAACCTGGACCCGCGCCGGGCGGGCCGGCTGCACCCGACGCCGCGGCTGCTCGCCGAGTACGTGTGGGGCTTCGCCTCGGCGATCCGGCGGGCGCCGCTGTCCGCCGCCGACCGGCGCGCGTGCTTCCGCCACCTGGCCGCGTGGATGACCAGCCGGGCCCGGCCGGGCGCCGGCGAACGCGTCGAGGACCGCGCCCCGGTCGACCCGGCCCGGCTCGACGTCAGCGTCGACTCCCTGGTCGCGGGCCGGGAGGGGAGGCGGACATGACGGCCGCGAAGGCGACCGGCGCGAGCGCGGTGCGCGTCGGGCTGTTCGGACTGCTCGGCTCCGGCAACCTCGGCAACGACGGGTCGCTGGAGGCCGTGCTCGGATACCTGCGCGCCGAGCACCCGGAGGCCGTCGTGGACGCGCTGTGCGGCGGGCCCGAAGTCGTGTCGGCCCGGTACGGGATCCCCGCGACGCGGCTGCACTGGTACCGCGGTGAGTACCGGACCGCGTCGCGTGCGGGCGCGGTCGTGGGCAAGGGCCTGGGCAAGCTGGTCGACGTCTTCCGCACCGCGGCCTGGGTGCGCCGGCACGACGTGGTGATCGTGCCCGGCATGGGCGTCCTGGAGGCCACGCTGCCGCTGCGGCCGTGGGGCTTCCCGTACGCGTTGTTCCTGCTCTGCGCGAGCGGTCGGATGACCGGCGCCAGGGTCGCGCTCGTCGGGGTCGGCGCCGCCGAGATCGGCAACCGGGCCACCCGCACCCTGGTGCGCTGGTCGGCGCGGCTGGCCGCCTACCGGTCGTACCGGGACGCCCCGTCCCGCGACGCGCTGCGGGCGATGGGCGTGGACACCGCGCACGACGAGGTCCACCCGGACCTCGCGTTCGCCCTGCCGACGCCGCCGGCGAGCCCGCCCGAGGGCCCGCCGGGCCGGGTCTGCGTGGGCGTCATGGCCTTCCACGGCGGCGACGACGACCGCGCCCGGGCCGAGGAGATCCACCGGCGCTATCTCGACGGCACTATCCGTTTCGTCCGCGCGCTCGTCGAGGAGCGCAGACCGGTCCGGCTGCTCACCGGCGACGCGTGCGACGCGCCGGTGGTCGCCGCGATCCTCGACGCGGTGGGCTCGCCGCTGGTCACGGCCGCCACCACGGCGTCGCTGGCCGACCTGATGCGGGAGACGGCGGCCGCCGACGCCGTGGTGGCGACCCGGTACCACAACCTGATCTGCGCGCTGAAGTCCGGCACGCCGACCCTCGCGGTCAGCTACGCCGCGAAGAGCGAGGCGCTCATGGCCTCCATGGGGCTGGGCGCGTTCTGCCACCCGGCTCGCGAGGTCGACGCCGACCGGCTGCTGGAGCAGTTCCGGGAGCTGGAGAAGAACGCGGCGGACCTGCGGCGCGTCCTCGCCGAACGGAACCTGATCGCCGCCGGGCGCCTGCGGCACCAGTTCTCCGCCCTGACGGCGGCCCTGTTCCCCACGACCGACCACGCCCACGCCCCGCGGGAGACTCCATGAACGCGCCCGGAATGAAAGCGACCGAGGTCCCCGCGATCGACGGCGCGTACCTGTTCGAGCCGACGCCGTACGCCGACGAACGCGGCTTCTTCTGCCGCACCTTCGACGCCGACGTGGTCCGTTCGGTGGGCCTGGACCCGGACGCCTTCGTCCAGGACAGCCTGTCCCGGTCCGTGGGGGGCGTGCTGCGCGGCCTGCACCTGCGCTCCGGCGCCGGCGAGGCCAAGCTGGTGCGGTGCTCCTACGGGAGGATCTTCGACGTCGTCGTGGACCTGCGCCCCGACTCGCCGACCTACCGCAACCTCGCCACCTTCGAGCTGTCCGACGAGACGCAGCTGACCCTGTACATCCCGGCGGGCTGCGCCCACGGCTTCCAGACGCTGACCGACACCGCCGACGTCTCGTACCGGATCGACCGCCGGCACGACCCGGCCGAGGACGTCACGATCGCGTTCGACGACCCGGAGCTCGCCGTTCCCTGGCCGCTGCCGGTCACCTCGATGTCCCAGCGGGACCGGGAGGCGCCGAGCCTCGCCGAGGTCCTGAAGCAACAGTAGAAAGTTGAGGTCGGTGTGGACGCCACAGACACCGCAGACACCACAGCAACCGCAGAGACCGCAGAGACCGCAGAACTCCTCCTGCCCCGGTCCCAGCAGGCGAACGAGCGGCTGCACGCCATGATCCCCGGAGGGGCGCACACCTACGCCAAGGGCGACGACCAGTACCCCGAGAACCTGGCCCCGGTCATCAGCCACGGCCGCGGCGCCCATGTGTGGGACGTCGACGGAAACCGCTACGTCGAGTACGGCTCGGGCCTGCGGTCGGTCAGCCTCGGCCACGCCCACCCGCGCGTGATCGAAGCGGTACGACGCGAACTCGGCCGCGGCAGCAACTTCGTCCGGCCGTCCATCGTGGAGGTCGAAGCCGCGGAACGCTTCCTGGCCACGGTGCCGACCGCCGAGATGGTCAAGTTCGCGAAGAACGGCTCCGACGCCACCACCGCCGCCGTGCGCCTCGCCCGCGCCGCCACCGGACGCCCTCGGGTGGCCCTCTGCGCCGACCACCCCTTCTTCTCCACCGACGACTGGTTCATCGGCACCACACCGATGGCCGCCGGCATCCCGGCGGCCACCACCGACCTCACCGTGGCGTTCCCCTACGGGGACCTGGCCGCCACGGAGGAGCTGCTCACCCGGTACCGGGACGAGGTCGCCTGCCTGATCCTCGAACCCGCCACCCACACCGAGCCGCCGCCGGGTTACCTCGCCGGTCTGCGCGAACTGGCCGACCGGCACGGCTGCGTACTGATCTTCGACGAGATGATCACCGGCCTGCGCTGGTCCGAGGCGGGCGCCCAGGGCCTGTACGGCGTCGTCCCCGACCTCTCCACGTTCGGAAAGGCGCTGGGCAACGGGTTCGCCGTCTCCGCGCTGGCCGGACGCCGCGATCTGATGGAGCGGGGCGGGCTGCGTCACTCCGGCGACCGGGTGTTCCTGCTGTCCACCACGCACGGCGCGGAGACGCACTCCCTGGCAGCCGCGATGGCGGTGCTCGACACCTACGTCGAGGAGGGGATCACCGCGCGCCTGCACGCTCTCGGCGGACGACTGGCCGCCGGCGTGCGCCAGGCCGCGGCCGCCATGGGCGTCGGCGACCACATCGTCGTCCGGGGCCGGGCCAGCAACCTGGTCTTCGCCACCCTCGACGAGAACCTGCGACCGTCGCAGGAGTACCGCACCCTGTTCCTGCGTCACCTCCTCGCGGGCGGTGTGCTGGCCCCGTCGTTCGTGGTGAGCAGCGCCCTCGACGAAACCGACATCGATCACACCGTCGACGTCGTGGCCCGGGCCTGCGCGGTCTACCGGAAGGCACTGGACGCCGCCGACCCCACCCCCTGGCTGGGCGGCCGTCCGGTGAAGCCGGTGTTCCGCCGCTCCGCATGACGCGAGGGGAGGTGCGGTGAGGTGAGACGGGTGAGGTCACGGGCGTGAGGTGCGGGCGTGAGGTGCGGGCGTGACGTGGCGGGCGTGACGTGATGTGCGTGACGTGATGTGCGTGACGTGATGTGCGTGACGTGATGTGCGTGAGGCCTTCACGTGTGTGACGTGACGTCAGTGAGCGTCGCGACCGTCCCCGACCGCTCGCCCGTCCCGGCGGTCCCGCCCGTGCCGCCGGTCTGCGGCCCGGTCGGCCGTCCGGTCGACCAGCCAGCCGATCGCCGGCACCACCGCCAACGCGGTGCACCAGCCGCCGAGGACGTCGGTCGGGTAGTGCGCGCCCAGGGCCACCTGCGCCCAGCCCATGGCCACGCCGGCGACCAGCGCCGCGCCGAGCACGAGTGACATGGCGGCCGTCCTGCCGAGGCCGAGCCGGCCGGTCGCGAGCATCGCCACCGCCAGGGCGAGCGCGGTGGCGAAGGCGGTGTGTCCGCTCGGGTAGGACAGGTTGGCGTCGCCGTGGATGGTGCGTCCCACCAGGTGCTTGAGCAGTGTCGCCAGCCCGACGCTCACACCGGCGCCGGCCACGGCGAGCAGCGCCGCGCGCGGCCGCTTCAGCACCAGGCAGCCCGTCACGACGACCAGGAGCAGCAGCACCGACCCGAGGGGCTCCCCCAGGAAGTCCAGGGCCAGCGCGACGTCCCGCCACGGCGGACCCACGCTGTCCGCCGTCGGCGAAACGATCCACCGGTCCACCCCGCCGGGCTCGCCGTCACCGGCGTACCGCCCCCCGAGCACGACCACGACCAGCGCGGCAAGACCCACGACCGCCCCGAACCACCCGCGGGGCGCCGGGGGCAGCGCCGGATGCGCCGACCGGCCGGTCGGACGAGCCCGCGCACCGTCACGGACCGTCTCCTGCCGTCCACTTCCCATCAACGCCCCCCGACGTGTCGGAACCGGCCCACCTGGGAACCACCGTCACCCTAACCGTCCGGGCGCGGCGCCCGGACGCCGAACGCGCGTGAACGGCGTCGGCGCCCGAAAGCACGTCCCGGAGGCTCGTCGACCGCTTCGGTACAGCTGTGATCCGTACGGTCGAGCGACCGGATCACCCGATCGTGAGTTCCTCCGCTGGCGCGCCCGGCAGGACGCGATGCTCGGAACGACGGTGTGTGTCCAGGGCTGCCTGGAGGTGCGACGGGTGAGGGAGACGGCGTGACGCAAGAAGCGGGTCGACGCGGGGGTTCCGACGGCCGGGCGCTGTTGCTGGCGGCCGGGCTGGCCGATCTGGCGGTGAGCACGGTGGGTTCGGCCCTGGGGACCGTGCGGGGGCTGCTGCGGCGGTCGGACGCCGAGGAGCTCGCCGCGGAGGCCGAGCACGAACTCGTCGCGCGGGGACGCCTGGTGCTGGACAGGTACGCGGGCGCGCCCCCGGCCCACCTGGAGATCCTCGCCCGGCGCGCTCTCGCCCGGAGGGCCGCCGGTGGCGTCTGACCGGTGGGATCCGCAGGCGTTCAGGGCTCGCGTGGACGAGGTGCTGCGGCAGTTCGTCGCCCGGGAGGCCGACGAGTTCGCGGCGGTCGATCCGATGCTCGGCGCGGTCGCCGAACGGCTGGAGGCCGCGGTCGCGGACGGCAAGCGGCTGCGGGCGGCGTTCTGCTACTGGGGGTGGCGGGCGGTGGGGCAGCCGGACAGCGACGCGCTGGTGCGTGCGGCGGCCTCGATGGAACTGGTGCACGCCGCCGCGGTCGTGCACGACGATCTCATCGACGACAGTCCGCTGCGGCACGGCCGCCCCACGGCCCATGTGGCGCTCCGCGGTGCCGTGGGGGCTCGTGCGGACGCCGACGGCGCCGCACGGTCGTTGGCGATGCTGGTGGGAGACCTGCTGATGGCGCTGGCCGGGCAGTTGTTCGCCGTCAGCGGTCTGCCCGCCGCGTATCTCGTCCGGGCCCGCCCGCTGTGGGCGGTGATGGCCCGCGAGCTGATCGCGGGCGAGTGTCTGGAGATCCTGCGCACCGGAGCCGGCCCGGACACCGAGGCGTCACTGAAGGTGATCCGGTACAAGACCGCCAAGTACACCGTCGAACGCCCCCTGTTGATCGGTGGCGCGCTGGCCGGCGCCGGGGCACGGCTGCGCGAGGGCTACTCCGCGTACGGGCTGCCGCTGGGTGAGGCGTTCCAGCTCCGGGACGACCTGCTCGGGCTGTTCGGAGACCCCGAGCACACCGGCAAGGCCAATGCCGACGATGTGCGCGGCCGACGGCCCACCGCACTTCTGGCAGAGGCATGGCGGCTGGCCGACGACACGGAGCGCGAACTGCTGCACTCGCTCCTGGGCCGGGAGGACCTGGACGCGGCGGGGCTGGACGCGGTGCGCGAGGTGATGCGCCGGCTGAGAGCGCCCGACCTGGTCGAGGACATGATCCGGGCACGGGTCGAGGAGGCCCTCGGCGCCCTCCACGAGCTGGCGCTGCCGGCGCACGCCGCCGACGGGCTGACCGCGCTGGCGCATTCCGCGGCAGTACGCCTGTCCTGACCCGCGCATCGAGCCGGCGCTCGTCCGTGCCGCGCCGGGCAGCCGGCCCTCCCGCCCGCCGTGGACGCTCCCGAGGAAGAGGAGAAACCCTGCCATGACCTACACCGACGCGTCGCTGGACGCCCTGCGGCAAGCCGGGGACGAACTCGCCGACGCCACCGTCGCCGAGCTCTTCGAACGTGGGGAGGTGGGCAAGTTCAACACCCTGATGCGCTACGTCTCCACCGCCGGCGCACCCCTGCCGGACGGACTGCCCGACGTCGCACGCGAGTACCTCGAAGTCACCCGCACCCCGCCTGCCTGGGTGGACTGGGCGGAGATGGAGAAGGCCCGGCTGTTCTTCATCGACAACAACGTGCACATCTCCACCGCGCTGTCCTTCGCCTCCATGCCGGCCTGTTATGTCGTCCCGCACGTGGCGAAGCTGCTGTCGGCCACCCACGGGTTGCGCTACCCCTCCAAGCGGATGGCGGAGACCGGTCAGTTCACCGTCCACCTGATGCAGCCCGACGCCTTCGAGGCCGGCAGCCGCTTCATCCCGGCCGCCCAGAAGGTCCGCCTCCTGCACGCCTCCATCCGCCACCACCTCACCCGCGAGAACCGCTGGGACGTCGCGGTCCACGGAACGCCGATCTGCCAGGAGGACATGATCGGCGGGCAGATGTTCTTCTCCCTGCTCGTACTGGACAGCCTGCACCGCCTGGGCATCCACATGTCGGCCGAGGGCGCGGAATCGTACTACTACGCGTGGCGCGTCGTCGGCGCCATGCTCGGCGTCGACCAGGGCGCCGTCCCCCAGACCCTCGACGCGGCCCGCCGGTTCCTCGACCTGTACATGGTCCGGCACATGGGCCCCTCCGAGGAGGGCGCCCACCTGACCCGGCAGCTGATCGACCTCTACGAGGAGGTGGTGCCCGGCACCTTCTTCGACCCGGTCGTCTCCGCCCTCATCCGCCACCTCGTCGGCGACACCTGCGCCGACTGGCTCCGAGTGCCGCGCACGTCGTGGGACACCGCCGTCAAGGCCGTGCCCCACATCCTCGGCGTCCTGGAGACCGTCGAGGACCGCTCCCCGCTCGGCGCCTGGGCCCTGGACCGCCTCGGACACCTCACCACGGTCCTCGAACTGTCCTCCCTCACCCGTGGACGCGTCATGCACTACGCGATCCCCGAAAGCCTCAGGAAGGACTACGGTCTCTCCGACGCGGTCCCGCGCACCCGCCGATGGAACCCGCCGGGCGCCACCGTCTGACGGCCCGCTGCGACGGCCCTGTCGGCGCCGGCCGACCGGTTCCGCGACGACGCTCACCGGCAGGGCCATGGCGACCTCGACGACCTGCTCCACCGGGGCTCCTTGGACGAGTCGCTTGACGGGGACTTCGAGCCCGTTGTCCTGTGCCGTCCATGGCCCGCTCACCGGGGCCGCGACCCGGCGCGGGCCCGCGGATGTGACACTACGAGCATGCTCATGGAGTTCGTGACCGCTGTCGGCGCCCTGGCAGTGCTGACCATGGTGCCCGGGCCGGACATGGCCGTCGTGACCAAGCCGGCGG
Source organism: Streptomyces hayashii (assembly GCF_024539815.1). Lineage (GTDB taxonomy): Bacteria > Actinomycetota > Actinomycetes > Streptomycetales > Streptomycetaceae > Streptomyces > Streptomyces hayashii. The sequence continues at coordinate 46,319 of NZ_JAHHIU010000092.1, read as the reverse complement.
TGGCCGCCGGTTGGCGGGACGGGCTCCGTACGGTGGGTGGCATCACCGCGGGACTGCTGGTGTGGGGCGTGCTCACGGTGGCCGGCCTCGCCGCCGTTCTGGCCGCGTCCACCACCGCGTACACGGTGGTCAAACTGGCCGGGGCCCTCTACCTGCTCTTCCTCGGCGTACAGGCGCTGTTCCGGAGTCGTCGGTCCGGATCCCCGACACCGGCGGCAGCCTCCGTCGAGCCGCGCGGAAACCCCTGGCGGACCGGCCTGGTGAGCAACGTCTTCAATCCCAAGATCGCTGTCTTCTACACGGGCCTGCTGCCGACGCTGGCCCCGACCGGTCCGGGCCCTCACACCGGCATGGCCCTGCTGGTCCTGGCGCACGCGGCGCTCACCGCGCTCTGGCTCGGCGGCTACGTACTGCTGCTGGCCAAGGCGCGCGCCTTCTTCGAGAAGCCGGCCGTGCGCCGGACCATGGACCGTGTGACCGGGGTCGTACTGATCGGGTTCGGACTGAAGGTCGCCACCAGCCAGCCGTGAATGTCTCGGAACGGGTGGCGACTCCACCCCGCAACCCCTCTCCTCAAGGAACAGCAAGGAACAGCAAGGAACAGGACGATGAGGAACGACGACGACGCGGTGCTCGACGACCCGGTGCTCGACGACCCGGTGGGGCAGTCGCTCGCCGGCCGGCACGCGCATCTCGCCCGGCGGCTCGGTCGGTCCTCCACCTATCTCGCCGGAGTGGCGACTTTCTCCTCCGTGCCCACCGATCCGGGCGCGGAGGACTGGGCCGACCTCGCCCGGCTGCTCGGTCCCGGCGCGTTCGCCGACATGTTCAGCTGCCCGGCCACCCCGCCGCCGGCCTGGCCAGCAGTGTTCAGCCTTGATGGCCGGCAGATGATCCGGCCCGGCGGCGACCGGACCGACCGTCCTCGTCAGGCGTCCGACAGCGATGTGGTCGAACTGGGCGAGGACAGCGTGCCCGAGATGCTCGACCTCGTCGCACGGACCGAGCCGGGCCCCTTCCGGCCACGCACCCATGAACTCGGCACCTACCTGGGCGTCCGTGTCCGGGGCGCCCTGGTGGCGATGGCGGGAGAACGGCTGCGGCCGCCGGGGTGGACCGAGATCAGCGCCGTCTGCACCGCCCCCGAAGCGCGCGGGCGAGGTCACGCCGCTCTCCTGGTCGGTGCGCTCGCCGCCCGCATCGAAGCACGCGGCGAGCGGCCGTTCCTGCATGTGGCCGAGGCCAACACGGGCGCGCTCGCCTTGTACCGGCGACTCGGCTTCAGAACCCGCAGGCAGGTGACCTTCCGGGGCTTCCTCACCCCCTGACCTGACGGCCCGCCTCCGCGGTCGTCTCCGCGGCTTCGCATGGGGACGCCCGGTGAGGTTCAGGTGCGGGGAGCGGGCGGTGTGCGGTCTCTTGAGGGCCGCTCGGGCAGGGGCCGCGGTTGGACGGCGTGTTTCATCACGATGGTCGAGTTGAGGCTGCGCACCCCCGGCAGATGGATGAGCGCGGACTCGTAGAGGTGCTGGTAGGACGGCAGGTCGGCCGTGACCACGCGGATCAGGTAGTCCGGTTCGCCGAACAGCCGCTGGGCTTCGACGATCTCGGGGATGGCGGCGAGTGCCGTGTCGAACTCCAGCACGGCGTCGGGGCGGCTGAGCGTGGCGAAGACCAGGACCTCGAATCCGAAACCCATCGCTGCGGCGTCGACGACCGCGCGGTAACCGCGGATGGTCCCGGCGGCTTCCAGATCGCGGACCCGTCGCTGGCACCGGGAGACGCTGAGCCGGACCTTGTCGGCCAGATCGGTGAGCGTGATCCGCCCCTCGGACTGCAGAAGAGCAAGAATCTTGCGGTCAGTGGCATCCACATGCGAAATCCTAGCCACGCAACGCCCTGAGTGGGCAAAGTTCACGAACATATTGCCCACCGTCCTGGCTAGCATTCAGCCATGGCAACCGACCCCACCTGCCCTGACGGGACACGGCAGGCCGTCCCCGCGGCGGCCGGCGGATCGATCTTCGACACCATCGTCGACCGCAGGAACAGCAACTCCATGAAGTGGGCCTGTGCCGACCAGTTCCTGACACCGGACGAAGCCGCGGCCGACCCGCTGCCGATGTGGGTCGCCGACACCGACTTCAAGGCCCCCCAGCCCGTCCTGGACGCGCTCCACCAAGCCGTGGACCATGGCGTCTTCGGGTACCCCGGCGGCGCGACCGACAGCTACCTCGACGCCGTCACCGGCTGGCAGGCCGAGCGGTTCGGCTGGGAGGTGCCGCGGGAGTGGGTGATGCAGACCGCCGGCGTCATCACCACGCTCAAGACCGCGGTCCAGGCGTTCTCCGCGCCGGGCGACTCGGTTCTCATCCAGCCGCCGGTCTATGCCCACTTCCACGACGACATCCGGCTCAACGGACGCCACCTCGCGTACGCACCGCTGCGGCGCACCGACGACGGCTACCGCTTCGACGTCCGGACGTTCGAGGCGGCCATCCGTCCCGACACCAAGCTGTTCATCCTCAGCCACCCCCACAACCCCACCGGGAACGTGTGGACCGAGGACGAACTGCGGACCATGGGCGAGATCTGCGCCCGCCAAGGCGTCCTGGTCGTCTCCGACGAGATCCACCAGGACCTCGTCATCAACCCGGACCGCACGCACATCCCGTTCGCGTCGCTCGGCGAGGAGTTCGCACGCAACAGCATCACCTGCACCGCCCCCAGCAAGACGTTCAACCTCCCCGGCCTGCAGAGCGCCAACGTCTTCGTCCCCGACCCACGGGTGCGCGCGGAACTGGCCCGGCAGTACGACCGCAACGTGTTCCCGCTGGTCAACGTGCTCGGCATGGTGGCGGCCGAGGCCGCCTACGCGCACGGTGCGCCCTGGCTGGAGGAGATGCTCACCTACCTGCGCGGCAATCACGCCCACTTCGCCCGCTCGGTCAACTCCGCCACCTCCAAGGTGCGGGTCCTGCCGGCCGACTCCCTGTACCTGGCATGGATGGACTGCCGTGAGCTCGGGATGGACGCCGAATCACTCGACAAGTTCATGCTCACCCGGGCCCGGCTGTGGCTGGACAAGGGGCAGAAGTTCGGGACCGAGGGCCACGGCTACATGCGCGTGAACCTGGGCTGTCCCCGCTCCACGGTCGACGAGGCCATCGCTCGGCTGCTCACGGCCGTCGAGAACCTCTGAACACCGCACCGGCCCTGCACGCACAGCACGTCCCGGAGGACACCCATGCCGTCCGTCGTCCGTCGTCCGTCGGCCGTCGTCGCGACTCGCGCGACGGAACTCGGCGTGCCGCGGCCGGAGCCGGCCCGGTCCGTCGCCGACCGCATGCCATGGACCCCGAAGAGCTCGAAGGCTGATGAGCCGAAGCAGGACAGTCGTCACACAGTCAGGCCTCGTGTCACCTGCGGGGCCTACTGCTGATGCGCGGTCGGTCGCGCGTGAGTGAGTGCGCTCCACCGCTCCAGTTCGTCCGAGTGGCTGCCGGCTGCTGTTGCCCGGGCGACCTCTTCGGCTTCCTTCGGTGTCGGCTCACCGTGTCGGGTGATCAACTTCAGCGGCCAGGTCGGAGTGCCCGACTGCTCGCCGTCGAAGGGGTGCCAGTTCCAGGCCGCATCGAACCGCCAGGCGCGCCCGTTCCGGTCGGCGACCTCATCACCCGGTTCGAGGAACGCGTAGGGACGGAAGAACAGCTCGATGCGTATGGGCTCGCCGTCGTCCGGATCGATCGTGTAGCCCTGCTCCTCCAGGGAAGGGTCATGTGTCTCGCCCTGCTGCAGGACCTCAAGGTAGGACGCGGGCCGAGGCAGCATGCCGGTGACCAGGGGCGGATCGAAGCGGTGGACCGCCTGGACGTGCACCATGGTCGCGGGGATGCCCACCAGGCAGGTGTCACCCGGCTTCAGTGTGGTCTCCGCCGGTTCCGTTCGGAACATCTCCCACTCGCGGGCCGCGGGCGTGGGAAGTGCCCTCCGGCCGTTCCACCTCATGTTCTCGGCCTGCGGGTCCACTTCCAGCCACGGCCACTGCACGGACACGTAGTAACGAGTTACCCCGGTGACGGTGGTCTCGGTGAACGGGCACTCCAGCAACAGCACGTCACCGGGCCTGTAGTCGTGGCTCATGAACGCATTGTGCATGCCGTCACTGACAGTGGTCGATCGCCTCGGGCAGACGCTCGGTGTGCCCTTCGTGCAGTGGCTGTGCAGCCGGTAACGGGATGAAGGCCGGTCAGGGGCGGATGAGGGCCTTGAGGACCTTGCGGTCGGCCATGGCCCGGTACGCCTCCGGCGTCCGGTCGAGGGCGTAGGTCCGGTCGAAGACGCGGCCGGGGGCGATGGCGCCGTCCAGGACGTCGGGCAGGAGCTGCTCGATGTAGGCGCGGGAGGGGCTGGCGCCGCCGGTCAGGGTGATGTTGCGCATGAACTCGGCCGGGCCGATCGGGCCCTGCTCGTACTGGGGGACGCCGAGGCGGCTGATGGTGCCGCCGTCCCTCACGGCGCCGAGCGCCGTGTCGAGGGCCGGCCGGGTGCCGACGGCCTCGATGACCTTGTCCAGCTTCCCGGTCAGTTCGCGGATGCGGGCGATGCCTTCTTCGCCGCGCTCGGCGACCACGTCGGTGGCGCCGAAGTGCCTCCCGAGGTCCGTACGTGCTTCATGTCGGCCCGCGAGGAGGATCCGCTCAGCGCCGAGGCGGCGGGCGGCGATCACCGCGCACAGGCCCACCGCTCCGTCCCCGACGACCAGCACCGTGTCGCCGCGCCCGACGCCCGCCGTGACCGCGCCGTGGTGGCCGGTGGTCATCACGTCCGACAGCGCCAGCAGCGACGGGATCAGGGCCAAGTCGGCGGCCACCGGCAGCTTCACCAGGGTGCCGTCGGCGTGCGGGACGCGGACGGCTTCACCCTGCCCGCCGTCCACTCCGTCGACGCCGTACCGGCCGCCGTTGCGGCACGAGATGTGCAGCCCCTCGGCGCAGTAGTCGCAGGTGTTGTCGCTGTACGTGAACGGCGCCACCACCAGATCACCCGCGCTCAGGCTGGTGACGTCCGCGCCGGCCTCCTCGACGACGCCGAGGAACTCGTGTCCCATCGCCCGCCCGGTCTCCGTGGCCGGCATCGAACCGTAGGGCCACAGGTCGCTGCCGCACACGCAGGCGGCGGCCACGCGAACGACGGCATCGGTGGTCTGGACGATCTTCGGATCGGGCCGGTCCTCGACACGGACGTCTCCGGCTCCGTACATCACTGTGGCACGCATGACAGTTACTACTCCAAACGGGTGTTGCGGTTGGGGGCCGGGGGCTGGTGAGCGCCGCACGGCGTCGCCAGGGGAAAGCAAGGGGGCGGTCAGCGTTCGAGCATCCGCGCCGCCCGGGCCCCGGTGTCCAGCCCCGTTCGCTCCCGCCCGGCTGGGCAGGTCGCGTCCGTCCGACCGACGGAGGGGCCGGGGTGCCTTGCCCCTCCACCCTCGCCCTGACGGCACGCGTGTGGCAGGGCGGGCTCTTCGGGGGTAATGACAGGGCCCCCCTCAGCACTGCGTAGCGGGCGTGGGGCGGGTGAGACTGAAGTCATGGCATCGACGAGCGCACACAGCGAGGGCGCCGAGCTGGGCCGCTACCTGCGCGCCCGCCGCACCCAGACCAGCCCCGAACATGTCGGCCTGACTCCTGGCGCCGGCACCCGCCGCACCCCGGGGCTGCGCCGGGAGGAGCTGGCTACGCTCGCCGGGATCAGCATCGACTACTACGTGCGCCTGGAACGCGGCAAGGAGAACCGCCCCAGCCCCGCCGTCCTCGACGCACTCGCCCGCGCCCTGCACATGGACGACCAGGAACACCAGCACCTGCGTGAACTCGCCGCCCGCGCCGCCCGCTACGTCTTTGAACCGCCGCCGGCCCCGAGCCGCACCGTGCGCCCCCATCTCAAGCTGCTGCTGGAGTCCCTGCGGCCGAACCCGGCGTACGTGATCAGTCGCAGCATGGACGTGCTCGCCTGGAACCCCGGCGGCCTCGCCCTGTACGCGGGCCTGGCCGACTGGCCCGCCAAGCGCCGCAACCTGGCCCGCTACCTCTTCCTGCACCCGGCGGCCCGCTCCCTCCTCCCCGACTGGGACCGGCAGATCACCGCCTGCGTGGCCCGCCTGCGCGCCATCGCCGGCACCGCCCCGGACGCCCCCGACCTCACCAACCTGGTCGGCGAACTCCTCCTCAAAAGCCCCGACTTCGCGGGACTGTGGGAGCGCTACGAGGTGACCGGACGCAAGCCCGCACACAAGACGTTCCAGCACCCGCAGGTCGGCACGCTCACCCTCACCTCGCAGTCCCTGCACGTCGAAGGCACCCCCGGCCAGCGCATCGGCGTCTACACCGCCGAACCCGGCACCCCCGAGCACGACGCCCTCCTCCTGCTCGACATGACTGCGTCCCGGCCCGCCGAACGTCCCGCCCCCGCCCCGAAAGCCACCGGTCAGCAGCCGTGACCGCCGTGGCCCGGCCCTCTCCCCGGCCCGACTGAGCTCGTTGTCGAACGACCCGGTCGGTTGCCGAAGGCAGAACTCCTCCGCGTGCAGGAGAGCCCAGGTCGTGCCGTAGTGCGGTGCTGCGGTCAGGACGGGGCCGTCGACGTATGGCACGACCTGTCCCGGAGCGTGGCAGGCCCTGTCCGCAGCAATGCCGGAGCAGCCCCCGTCCCGCGGCCGCAGCGCGGCCATTCCCAGCAGGCCGCTTCCCTTCCTATCCTGGATTCTCAGCTGGAGCTCCAGAGGGACACCCCGGGGGTCGTGTGTCACCAACAGCGCATCCGCGCGCGGTTGATCACCGCCCGTACTTCTATCTGAGCTACGCGCACACACCCAGGCACGGGACCGCGGGGACGGACCCCGACATGTGGGTGGAACGGCTCTTCGGCGATCTCTGCGGTCACGTGATGGCGATGACCGACCTGTCTGCGGGCGAGTCCGCGGGGTTCATGGACCGGGAGATGCGCTCCGGTGAAGGATGGCCCGAACGGCTGGGTGAATTCCTGGCGACCTGCCGGGTGTTCGTGCCGTTGTTCTCACCGCGTTACTTCACCAGCGAGATGTGCGGAAAGGAATGGCAGGCCTTCGAGCAGCGTGCCATCCGTCACCGCGCGTCCACCAATCAGCCCGCCGACGCCATCGTCCCGGCTCTGTGGGTGCCGGTCCCGGAGCATCAACTCCCGGGCCCCGCAGCACGATTGCAGTTGGATCACCGCGGCTTCGGGGACCGCTACCTCACCGAAGGGCTCTACGGTCTCATCAGACTCCGCCGCTTCGCGGAGGATTACGAGCACGCGGTCTATGAGCTCGCCAAGCGGATCATCAGCACCGCTGACGCCATCCCCATCGCTCCAGGGCGACCCAGCGACTACCACAGGACGCCCAGCGCCTTCGGAACGGGCCGGACGGGCCCCCACCCGATGCACGTCACGGTGGCCGCGCCGACCCTGCACGACCTGCCGGAGGGCCGGGACCGCTCCTACTACGGCGACAGCTCCCTGGACTGGAATCCCTATCACCCCTCCAGCGCGCGGCCCCTCGCGTTCATGGCCGAGGACATCGGGCGCTCGCTGAACTACCAGGTCACGGTCTCCGCCCTCGACGAGGACGCGCCGTATCGAGACGGCAGGCATCCGCCGTCCCGGCCCGAGGTGCTCCTGGTGGACCGGTGGGCCCTCAAGGACCCCGCCCGGCGCGCCCGGCTCGCCGCCTTCGACGCCGATCAGCCCTGGGCGAGCGTCGTCGTTCCGTGGAACCCCGACGACTCACAGAGCGGGGCCGAGGCGGAGGCGCTCAACGAGCAGCTGGTGGCGACCATGCCGTCCACGATGCGGTCGCGCCCCGCCGTCGGCTGGGCCGCGGTCAAAGGCGTGCGCAGTCTCGACGCCTTCGCGCAGTTGTTGCCGCAAGTCGTCGAAACGGCCGCCCAGCAGTACCTGAGGCACGCAGCGATCCACCCACCCGCCGGTGTCGGCATCGCCGAACGGCCGCGTCTGACCGGGCCGACGGGCGGTCCAGCCGCCGCCCGTCCCGGCGCCTCCCGGCCGCGCGGCACGGGCAGGCCGACAGGCGCCGCGCGGCCGACGGGAGCAGGTTCCGGGCCCTCCGCAGCTGCTCCCCCGCTCCGCAGTGTGAACCCGCAACCCCCCGCACAGCCGGCGGCCGCGCGCGCTCGGGCCCACGTGGCGCTCGCCGACGACGATCCCCGTACCGGAACCCCGGTACGCCTGACTGTGGAACTGGTGGCGGAGTCCGCGCATCCCTGGGCACGCCCGGAGGCCCGGCCTCCGCTGGACGTCGTGGCCGTACCGCTGAGCCGGGCCGACATCGTTCCCGCCACGGCGTCCTACGGCCCCGGGGACGCGGGTTCCGTGCAGTTCAGCCTCACGGCCGCGGAGCCCGGCCGGCATGGGATCCGGTTCACGTTCGTGCACCACGACACCGGCGTCGTCCTGCAGCAGGTGGAGACGCACGTGGACGTCGCAGGGCCCGAGCCCGCCGCGGCGGGGCAGGGGAGGTCCTGACGGCATGTCATTGACCACGCGGGTCGTCCAGGATCCCAGTGACGGCTTCCGGTTCCTTCCGCACCTGGAGACGGAACCTCCCGACCTCCGGGTGAGTTTCGACGTCCTCGGTGGCGGCAGGATCAGGGCCCGCATGTCGGGCGCCGCTGTACCGGCGCTCCAGGGGACCGAGCACAGGGCCGATCTGAGCGCGCGGCCCGACGAGGTCCACGGAGCGGCGGCCCGGCTCTGCGCACGCTGGAAGGAGCGATTCGTCGACTTCCAGCCGGTGGACGAACAGGGCCGGGTGCTGCGGGACCGGCATCGCCCGTACGCCTCGTCCGCCGACCTCAGCGCCGAACCGGAGGCCCCTCTGCACCGGACGGTGACCGATCTGGCCCGAAGCGGCGAGTCCCTGCTCTTCGACACCCTGCTGCGCGGAGACGATCAACAGACGGAGACCTTCCGCGCCTTTCTGCGCTCCGCGCTGTCCCGGGACGGGCTTCGGGTCCGGTTCGATTCCGACCTGCATCTGCCCTGGCCCATGCTCTGCACCTCCGGCGACCCCGCCGAGCCTGCCACGGACCTGGACGCCCTGTTCGCACGCTTCCTCGGCCACCGACACCAGATCGAGCACACCGGATCCTCCTATGCGTGGCTCGGTCCGCCCCGTGCCCCGCTGCGCCGGCCCGTCGTCAGTCTGAACCACGACCCCCGGGTGGGCCGCGCGACCCGGGCGGACGAGGTCGCCAAAGCGCTGGCCGCGGACGCCATGTGCACCGTCCGCACGACGTACGACGAGCTCGTACGCGACTTCGGGGACGCGGGCCTCGACGAGCATCTGACGTACTTCTGGTGCCACGGCGAGTTCCTCGGCAACGAGCCCGAACCGCCCGTGCTGGTGATCAGGCTTGAGGACGGAGTCCCCTTCGACGGGCACAGCGTCCGTGAGCTGCGGACGGCTCACCGCAACAGCCGATTCCGGCCGCTCGTCCTGCTCAACGCCTGCCACGCCGGCATCACCAGGGCGAACGCGGACCGTGCGTTCCTGGGACGCATGCTCATCGACCACGGCGCGGAAGGGGTGCTGGGACCTCAGATCGCCATGCCACAGGCGTTCGCCGCCGAGTACGCCCTGGAGTTCGTCACCCGGTACCTGCGCGGCGGCGCGAGCGCAGGCAGCATCACCAACGCACTGGCCCGGCATTTCGCCACCCGGTACCGCAACCCCCTGGGCTTCGCGTACGGGCTTCAAAGCGGCATGGATGCCCACATCGACCGGGCGACGGAAGGCGAGGCATGAGCCGCCCTCCTGTGATCGACACCCTCGACCTGGACAAGACCGGATGGCTGCTCGACGGCGGCTCCGGTGTGCCGGTGCCCGGCCACAGGCTGCACGCTCACTTCGCGGAGCGCTTGGCCCCGCCCCCGTGGGCGACGGACATCTTCGTCTACGTGCACGGGTGGCAGACGTCCCCCGCATCCGCCGTGCGCACTGCCACACGGCTGTTGACCCTGGCGCAACACAACCTCGCAGCGGCCCCGGACCGGTACCCGGCTCTGAAGGCCAAGGGGTACGACCCCTGGTGTGTCGTGGTGCGCTGGCCGTCCTCCAGCCGGGTCACGCCCGCCGGCTACCGCCGGATCCGGGACCGGGCGCACGCCATGGGATCCCGCGACAGAAACGGACACGCCGCCCACATCCTGGGCCGGTTCCTCGGCTACCTGGACGCCGAGCGCGCCGATCCCGCGGCCTCGCCCGTACTCGCCAACCGCGACGGCCAGTACCTTCACCTGATCGGGCACTCCTTCGGCTGCCGATTCCTGTGCGAGGCGGTGCAGTGGGCGGCCGACGCCCGGCTCGACGACACCCTCGCCTGGAGCACGACGGGCCGGCCGGCCAACCGTCCCTTCACCGCGGACAGCATGCTGCTGTTCCAGATGGCCGCCCGGCGCGACGCGTTCCTCTCGCTCTTTCCTCACGTCCTGCCGAGCGAGGCGCACGACGGCGCTCCCCTGAGCGGGCCAGTGGTGGCCACCTACTCCCGCCACGACCGGGCGACCGGATTCTGGCACCTGCGCGCCGAACAGCAGCCCGGCATCGGGCACTCGGGGATCGGTCCGACCCCGGCCCCCCTGTTCACCACTCGTCTGCTACCGCCCGACGTGCGGTACCCGGTCTCCTCCCTCGACCACCGCTTCGTGAACGTCGACGCCTCCGAGGTGTACGTCCGCGGCCGTCGCCTCAATCCGGCGGGAGCCCACTCGGACCACGTGCGACCGGAGTCAGCCCACCTGATCCTCACACTCGCGGACCATTCCCGATGAGCAGCGCCGGCAGGAACCGCCCGCCGCGACGGCCGCGGCCGCTCCGGCGAGCCGGGTCCCGGACTCTTCCCCCCGCGGGTTTGTCACAACAGACGCGTCACAGGGCCTACATCACGACAGTCCCTGGTGGCCGCAACCAGACGTCTTCACCCTGAACGATCTTGGACGCCCTGTCTGCGTTCCCGGACACACCGCCGGCATTCGCCGAGTCGGCGTCCGCTCAAGCCCCTGTGACAGGGTGGACGAATGGCGGCGAACCGCGAGTACCCGGCCGCTCCAGACCCCATCGGACTCGTACCGTGGTCGGACACCGCTCCGGCACACAGTGACCTGCGGGCGGCGAAGGAGCTCGTCTACGACCCTTGCGGATTCACCTGCTCGCAGCCGGTCCCCGAATCCGAGAGTGCCGCTTACGCCGCCCACGAGTTCACCCTTGACGGCCTCTCCGTCCGGTTCCGCGCAGCCAGGACGACCCCCACCAAGGTCGGCCAGTTCGTCACCGTATGGAAGAGGTCCCCGGGCGGGCCCATCCAGCCCTTCGACGCCACGGACCCCGTCGACCTCTTCGTCGTCAGCAGCCGTGACCGTCACCACTTCGGCCAGTTCGTCTTTCCCATGGACGCGCTCCGCCGACAGGGTCTCGTAGCAGTAAGCGGCTCCGGCGGGAAGCGGGCCTTCCGCGTTTACCCGCCCTGGGTGACCACCACCAACCGCCAGCCGGCAAACTCCGGCAACGCGCCGAACTGGACGGCGCCGTGGCGACAGCCGTGCGACAGGCCCGATCTCCGGATCAACCTCCCGCGCCGACATCCCGTCGCGGTCACAGAAGAGGTTTCACAAGCGAAACCCGAAGCCGCTGCCTACGGACGGATGGGGGATCGCGGGTCACTGCCGCCGATCACCCGAAGCGCCCAGAACTGACCGGCCCAAAAGGGTTATTGCTACAGGACCTCCACCGGAGAAGTTGTTGACGTGGACGCAACCACTCCGTAACGTGCTGCAACTGTTGAAGGAAGCAGGCCCAGGATTCACCCCTTGTTCGCCCCTCCTATTCAAAGGATGAAGGCATGGGTGTTGTACGCAGGCGTACCGTCATCACTGCACTCGGCGGTACGGTCGCCGCCGCAGCCGCCACGGGAACCGCGCGAGCCGAGCAATCCGATTCGGTCGCGACCGCAAAGCGCAAGGCCGGCCCCTACGAGGCGAAGATCGAAGCGCTGTTGGGCCGGATGACCGTCGAGGAGAAGCTGGGGCAGCTGCAGCAGCTGTCCTGGACGGGCGACACCGGCCCCGGCGGTGGGCAGACCGAACAGGCGGAGAAGGCCGCACGCACGGGCAGGCTCGGGTCCGTGCTCAACATCTACGGGGCGAAATCCACCAACGAGCTCCAGCGCCTCGCCGTCGAGGAATCACGGCTGGGCATCCCGCTCCTGTTCGGCCTCGACGTCATCCACGGCTTTTGGACCACGTTCCCCATCCCGCTCGCCCAGGCGTCCAGCTTCGACCCGGCGGTGAGCGAGCGGGACGCCGAGGTCTCGGCCGCGGAAGCGCGCTCCAACGGTGTGCGCTGGACGTTCTCCCCGATGATGGACGTCACCCACGAGCCGCGCTGGGGCCGCATCGCGGAGGGCAGCGGCGAAGACCCCTACCTCGCGGCGGCCTTCGCCGTGGCCAAGACCCGCGGCTACCAGGGCGACGGCGCCCACCTGGACGCCGGCAACCGGCTCGCGGCCTGTGCCAAGCACTTCGTCGCCTACGGAGGAGCGGAAGGCGGCCGTGACTACAACACCGTCGACACCTCCGAGGCCCACCTGCGCAACCACTACCTTCCGCCCTTCAAGGCGGCCCTGGACGCCGGAGTGGCCACCGTCATGGCTTCCTTCAACACCGTCAGCGGCGTCCCCGCCCACGGCAACCGGCACACCCTGACCGACGTCCTCAAGGACGAGTGGGGCTTCGACGGGTTCGTCGTCAGCGACTACACCGGCGTCCAGGAACTGATCGTCCACGGCTTCGCCGCCGACGGCGCCGACGCCGGCCGACTCGCCCTGAACGCCGGGGTGGACATGGAAATGGTCAGCACCAACCTCGCCGACCACGGCGGACAACTGCTCAAGAGCGGCCGGATCACGGCCCGCCGCCTCGATGACGCGGTCTCCCGGATCCTGCGTCTGAAGTTCCGCCTCGGGCTTTTCGACAACCCCTACGCCGACGAGGACGCGGCGGTCACGGAGCCGACGAAGCAGGCCCGTGCCGCGGCGCGGGCGACGGCTGCGCGGTCCATGGTGCTGCTGAAGAACGACAAGGACGCCCTGCCGCTGCGCCCGGGTGTCGGTTCCGTGGCGGTGGTCGGCCCGTTCGCCGACTCCAAGGACCTGCTTGGGACTTGGTCCGGCCCCGGGGCGGGGAAGTTCCCCGCGGTGACCGTGCTGGAGGGCATCAAGGCGGCGACCCCGCGGGCCGAGGTCACCTCCGTCACGGGCGTGAACGCGGACGGCACGGACACCTCCGGGATCAAGGACGCCGTCGCGGCGGCCCAGGCCGCGGACGTCACCGTCGTCGTGGTCGGCGAGCCCCCCTCCATGAGCGGAGAGGCCGGCGCACGCAGCGACATCAGCCTGCCGGGGGCGCAGGAGGACCTGGTCACCGCGATCGCTGCCACGGGCAGGCCGTTCGTCGTCGTCCTGGTCAACGGGCGCCCCCTCACCATCGGGAACTGGCTGGATGCCGCCCCCGCCGTCCTGGAGGCGTGGCACTCCGGCATGGAGGCGGGCAACGCCGTCGCGGACGTGCTGTTCGGCACGGTCGACCCGGGCGGCAAGCTCCCGGTGAGCTTTCCCCGCGCTGTCGGACAGATCCCCATCTACTACAACCACGAGAACACCGGCCGCCCGTACGACGCCGGCAACAAGTACACCTCCAAGTACCTCGACCTCGCCGACGGACCGCAGTTCCCCTTCGGACACGGCCTGAGCTACACCACGTTCACCATCAGCGACCCCACGCCGAGCAGCCACCGGATCCCGGCGGGCGCCCTGCGCAGGGGCGACACGGTCGAGGTCGCGGTCACCGTACGCAACACCGGCAAGCGCGCGGGCGACGAGGTCGTCCAGCTCTACCTGCACGACCCGGTGGCGAGCATCGTGCAACCGGTCCGCCGACTGCGCGGCTTCCGCAGGGTGAGCCTGGCCCCCGGCAGGAGCACCACCGTCCGGTTCCGCCTCGGCGCCGAGGACCTCGGCTTCTGGACACACGACACGGACGGACACTTCGAGCTCGAAACAGGCGACATCGACGTCTACGTGGGCAACACCTCGACCGCCACGGCCAGGACGACGCTGACGATCGCCTAGCCGCCCGGCGACCACCGCGCCGTCGTCCGAGTCGGCCGGGGACGGGGGTTCGATCCCGGAGGCGGAAGCGCGCGGTCAGTTGCCGCTCGCGCCGCTCCTGCGGATTTTCCATGGATGTCTGCCGCGTGCGTGACGTCGAGGAGAGGCTCGGCCGTCCGGTCGCAGGAGGCCCGCTGGACGTCGGGGCGGCGGGTCGTGGCGTCCGCCCCGCCGCTCCCCTGTGCTGCTGGACGCGCCGTCAGCCGGAGGCATGCCCGGCGGCCGGGCCGGTACGGCGGTCCGGCCGGGCGAGTTCCCAGAGCTGGGCTCGGCCGCCCGTGTGCGAGTCGCCGTCCAGCCGCAGTTCGGCGACCTCGGCGACCCGAAGGTCCGACCAGGTCCCCGCGATGCCGCCGCGGTAGACCTCGACGATGCCGGCGTCCCAGAACAGGCGCAGCTCTCCGTCGAGTCCGGCGAACGCCGCCAGGCTCACGGTCAGCTCGGCTCCGTCCCGGGAACGCAGGACGACGTGCCGTACGCCGTCCGCCGCCGTGGCGTCGAGCACCAGCTCGCCCGCGACCCTTCCCTCGTCGAGGTGGACCGCGCCGGTCTCCGGCAGGGGTGTCGCGGCCCGTCGCAGTCGCGTCAGCTCGGCCGCCGGCCGGCAGTGCAGGCGGCCCTGCCGTATCGAGAGCTCGCGCGGCAGGGACATGAAACCCACCGCCGGTCCGCCGAGGCCGGCGGGGTCCTCGTGCGTACGGATCCAGCCGAACTGGATCCGGCGGCCGTCGGCGGACCAGTAGGACTGGGGGGCGTAGAAGCGGTCGCCGACGTCCGCGACGCCCCTCTCGCGCACCTCGAAACCGCTGTCCGACGCGGTGCCGGTCATCCACCAGACCGCGGGCCCCTCCTCGCCGTCCTCGTGGATGACCGAGACCAGCAGCGCCCCCGTGCCGTCCGCGGGGAAGTAGTCCGGGCACTCCCACACCGCGCCCGGCACCTTCGCGGCGGCCCGGTCCACGAAGACGCCGTCGTAGTCCCATGCCCGCAGGTCCGCCGACGACAGGGCGAACACCGAGCCCCCGTGCTCGCGGCGCGCGCCCGCGACGAGCTGCCGCCACCGGCCGGCCCCGCCGTTCTCCCCGGCCTCGTGCCACACGCTGTGATCGCGGAACTCGGTGATGTCGGCGGCGGGCGGCGCGGGGACGAGCGGGTTGGCCGGATCCTTGACGAAGCCCGACAGCCCGTCGTCGGCGGCGCGTGCGAGGCAGGGAAGCTGGGCGTCGCCGAGGACACCGGTGTAGAGGATCGAGACGCCGCCGTCGTGGGCGACGGCGCAGCCGGAGAAGCAGGCCGTGGCGTCGTACGGCGCGGTTTCGGGCGGGCCCGGGAAGAGCGCCGTCTCGTGCTCGGTCCACGTGAGCAGATCCGGGGAACTGGCATGGCCCCAGTGCTGGTTGGCGAATTCCGTTCCGTCCGGATTGTACTGGTAGAAGAGGTGGTGTCGGCCCCGCCAGTGGATCAGCCCGTTGGGGTCGTTCATCCAGCCTTCCGCGGGTGCGTAGTGCAGCCATGTGGGCATGTCGCAGATACCTCTCATCATGATGGAATGCGCTCTTGAGCAGATGGGAACGGCCGGTGCGGTGACCGATTCCCAGGGGCGGGGCATCTCGTACTCTTGCCGCGTGTCAACCCATGAAGATCACCCACCCAGGGACAGAAGGACCCGCCGGGCCGATGTCGCGCGGCTGGCCGGCGTCTCGCCGGCAACCGTCTCCTTCGTCCTCAACCGGACAGCCGGGCAGACGATCAGCGACGAGACCCGGCAGCGGGTTCTGCAGGCGGCCGCCGAACTCGACTACCGTCCCAACCGGGCCGCGCAGGGGCTCCGCCAGGGGCGCAGCGCGACCATCGGATTCGTCAGCCATGACGTCGACTTCGGCGTGTTCGCGGCCGCCGCGATCAAGGGGGCGCACGAAGCATCGATACGCCACGGCAACCTGCTGGTCCTGGTCAACACCGGCGGCTCCAACCGCCAGGCCGCGCAACTGGTCGGCGAGCTCCTCGACCGGCAGGCCGACGCCCTGATCTTCGCCGTGGCCGGCACCCGATCGGTGACGCTCCCGGACGACGCCGCACGGGTGCCGACGGTTCTTCTGAACTGTTTCGTCCCGGGCGACCCCCTGCCGACGATCCTGCCCGACGAGGTGCGCGGCGGACGGGAGGCCACCCGGGCGCTGCTCGATCTCGGGCACCGGGACATCGCCTACCTCACCGGTACCGCAAGCGTCTGGGCCACCAAGGCCCGGCTGCGCGGATTCCGCGAGGCACTGCGCGGTGCGGGCCTCGACCCCCGCCGGTCCACGGTCCTGTCCGGGAACTACCACGCCGACTCCGGTTACGAACTGGCCCGCGAGCTGCTGCGGCGCAGCCCCCGGCCGACCGCGATCATGTGCGGCAACGACCGGATGGCGTTCGGCGCGCTCCTGGCCCTCCTGGAGGCAGGGGTGCGGGTGCCGGAGGACATCTCGGTCATGGGCTACGACGACCAGTTCGAGCTCGCCGCGGAGATCCACCCGGCGCTGAGCACCGTACGGCTGCCGTACGACGCGATGGGCCGGCTGGCCGCCGAGCAGCTGGCCGGGGGCGGTCCCGCCCTGCAGAGCGGGCGTACCGCGGTGCACTGCCCGCTCGTGCTGCGCGCTTCCACAGCGCCGCCCGCCGGCGGGCCCGCCGGGGCCTGAGTCCGGCCGGCCCCGCGGATACAGATGGTCATCCACGGATGACTCCCTCGTGACAAGTCCTTGACGCACGAAACGGCTGGCGACTAGCTTTCGGCCACTAACCCGAATTAGTAACCCGCCGCGGTGGCCCGGTGCAAGACCCGCCCCGGCAGACCAGGTCACCTCAGGTGCACGACGGCGGCTCCCCGACCGCCGGCGCACCGGCCAAGGAGGAACACATGTCCACACGGAAGCTGGTTGTGGGTGTCAGTGCGATCAGCGCGCTCGCACTGCTCGCCACCGGTTGCTCGTCCGGTTCCGGCAGCAGCGCGAGCGACAGGAAGACCATCACGATCTGGACGGGCATGGACCAGCCGATCATCGACGGTCTCAAGGCCGAGCTCGCTCCCGAGGCCAAGGCCCAGGGCCTCACCGTCCAGTGGCGCCGGGTGGACAACATCAACCAGCTGCTCGTGCAGAAGGTGCAGGCAGGCGACGCGCCGGACATCGCGCTGCTGCCGCAGCCGGGCATCATCAAGGACCTCGCGTCCAAGGGCAAGATCACTCCGCTGGACGACGTCCTCGACCTGCCCACGCTGAGCAAGAGCATGACAGCCGGCACGCTGGACGTCGCCAAGTCCGGCGGCAGGACCTACGGCCTGATGGTCAGCATGAACGTCAAGGGCCTGGTCTTCTACCCGAAGAAGGCGTTCGAGTCGGCCGGGTACACCGCGCCGAAGTCCATGGACGAACTCGACACCCTCACGGCGAGGATCAAGGCCGACGGGAACACGCCCTGGTGTCTGGGCATCGAGTCCGGCACGGCGACCGGCTGGCCCGCCACGGACTGGATCGAGAACCTGGTCCTGAAGTACGGCGGCGTCGACAAGTACAACGAGTGGGTCGCGCACAAGGTCAAGTTCGACTCACCGCTGGTCCGCCGGGCCGCCGCCCAGTTCGAGAAGATCGCCTTCACCGACGGCAACGTGCTCGGCGGCCGCAAGTCGATCGCCGGCAACGCCTTCGGCACCGCGGGCAACGCGATGTTCAAGGACAAGCCCGGCTGCTACATGTACCAGCAGGGCAGCTTCATCACCGGCTTCTTCCCCAAGGCGGTCCAGAAGAACCTGGACTCCGAGGTCGGCGTCTTCGGTCTGCCGCCGGCCACCGCGAACGGGGGGAACCCGGTCGAGGGCGGTGGCGACACCGCCTCCATCTACCGGGACAGCCCCGCCGCCCGCAAGGTCATGAAGCTGCTCGCGGCCACCGACCTCGGCACCACGGCAGCGGGCAACGGTTCGTCCTTCATCTCCCCGCACAAGGACTTCCCGCTCTCCGCCTACCCCCTCAAGACGACCCAGTCGGTCGCCAAGGTCGCCTACGACTCCACCGGTTTCGTCTTCGACGGCTCCGACGCGATGCCCACCGCGGTCGGCACAGGCACCTTCTGGAAGGACATGACGGCCTGGATCACGGGCGGGGAGTCGCTGGACACGGCCCTGAAGAACATCGACGCCAGTTGGCCCGCCGGCTGACCACGCACGGCGGGGCGCCGGGACGCGCTCCCGGCGGCCCGCCGCCCCGCCCGATACTCCCGTGTTCGAGGAAGGAACCGCCGTGGTCAGCCAAGTACTCTCGACGGTGCTCACGGTGCTGGCGGGCATCGCCGCCGCCCTGGCCGTCTACTGGGTGCTCAACAAACTCGCCGAAGTCCTCCCTGGCCGCTGGGAAGACCGGATCAAGCCCTACCTGTACGTCGCGCCGGCCATCGCGGCGATCGGCGTCTACCTGGTCTACCCCACGGTCGTCACCGTCGTCGACAGCCTCAAGAACGGCGACGGCACCCGCTTCGTCGGACTGGACAACTTCAGCAGCCTCCTCGGCACACCGGCCTTCCGGCAGACCCTCCTCAACTCGCTGCTGTGGATAGCCCTGGTCCCCGCCGCCTGCATCGTGGTCGGCCTGCTCGTCGCCCTGCTCGCCGACCGCCTGTCCTCCTCCGCGGAGAACGCCGCCAAGACCATCGTCTTCCTGCCCATGGCCATCAGCGCCGTCGGCTCCGCGACGGTGTGGCGCTTCATGTACGCCGCCCAGCCCGCCGGCACCGAGCAGACCGGCCTGCTCAACGGCGTCGTCACCGCCTTCGGCCATGACCCCGTCCCGTGGCTCCAGCAGAGCACCGCGCACACCAACAGCATGCTGCTCATGATCATGCTGCTGTGGGGACAGGCGGGCTTCTCCATGGTCCTGCTGTCCGCAGCCATCAAGGGCGTCCCCATGGAGACCCTGGAGGCGGCCCGCCTGGACGGCGCGGGCGAGGGCCGGATCTTCTGGCGGATCATCATCCCGCAGATCCGCGGAACGATCATCACCGTCTTCGTCACGGTCCTGATCACCGTGATGAAGGTCTTCGACGTGGTGTACGTGATGACCAACGGGTCGTTCAACACCAACGTCGTGGGCCTGGAGTTCTTCAACCAGCTCTACACGAACTACAACTACGGCTACGCGTCGGCGATCGTCGTCATGCTGCTCATCGCCATCGTGCCGATCATGATCTACCAGATTCGCCAGTTCAGGGCGGAGGAGTCGGCATGAGCACCCGGACAACGCAGACAACGCGGACGACGCAGAAGGTCTCCACCCCGGCGCGGCCGCACCGAGCCCGGACACCCCGCGGCACGAGCGCAGGGCGCAGACTGCCCACCAAGCTGAGCATGCTCCTGGTGTGCGCCCTGTGGACGGTGCCCACCCTCGGGGTGGTCGTCACGTCCTTCCGCAGTGTCGACGACGCCAACTCCAGCGGCTGGTGGACCCTGCCGGCCCACCCCGGCGGCTTCACCCACCTGACCACCGGCAACTACTCCAGGGCCATCGAACAGGCCGACCTGGGCACGGCCTTCCTCAACAGCATGGCCATCACCCTCCCCGCGGTGTTCCTGCCGCTGCTCATCGCCGCGTTCGCCGCCTACGCCTTCACCTTCATGACGTTCAAGGGCCGCGACACCCTCTTCATCGTCATCGTGAGCCTGCTCGTCGTACCGAACTACGTCGCGTTCGTCCCGATCATCAAGCTGTACGCCTCCGTGCAGCTCAACGGCACCTTCCCGGCCGCCTGGCTCGCGCACATCGGGTTCGGCATGTCGCTCGCGGTGTACCTGCTGCGCAACTACATGGCGACGCTCCCCAGGGACGTCATCGAGTCCGCCAAGATCGACGGCGCGAGCCACTTCCAGACCTTCTACCGGCTGATCCTGCCGATGTCGGCCCCCGCGCTGGCCTCCTTCGCGATCTTCCAGTTCCTCTGGGTGTGGAACGACCTCCTGGTCGCCCTGGTCTTCGTGGGCCCCGGCGACAAGCAGCCGGTCACCATCGCCGTCAGCAACCTGCTGAACCAGCAGGGCACCGGCTGGGAACTCGTCACGGCCGCCGGCCTGTTCTCCGTCCTCGTCCCGCTCGCGGTCTTCCTGTTCCTGCAGCGGTACTTCGTCCGCGGCCTGACCAGCGGCGCCGTCAAGGGCTGACCGGAGCCGCGAGGCCCTCACCGGCGGCACCCCCCACCTGCACACCGAACAGTCAGGAACCCGGCACAACGTGAGCACAGCACCCGACACCTGGTGGCGTTCCGCCGTGATCTACCAGGTCTACATACGCAGCTTCGCCGACGGGAACGGCGACGGCACCGGGGACCTCGCCGGCCTCCGCTCCCGCCTGCCCTACCTGGCCGACCTCGGCATCGACGCGATCTGGATCAACCCCTGGTACCCCTCGCCGCTGGCCGACGGCGGCTACGACGTCGCCGACTACCGTGGCATCCACCCCGCCTACGGCACCCTCGACCAGGCCCGGCAGGTCATCGCCGAGGCCCACGCACTCGGCCTGCGCGTCATCCTGGACATCGTCCCCAACCACACCTCCGACCAGCACACCTGGTTCAAGGAGGCGCTCGCCGCCGGTCCCGGCTCCCCCGAGCGGGACAGATACGTCTTCCGCGACGGCAAGGGCGAAGACGGATCCGAGCCCCCCAACGACTGGCACGCGGCCTTCGGCGGACCCACCTGGACCCGCACCGACGACGGCCAGTGGTACCTGCACCTTTTCGCCCCCGAACAGCCCGACCTGAACTGGGACAACCCCGAGGTCCGCGCCGAGTTCGAGTCGATCCTGCGCTTCTGGTTCGACCTCGGCGTCGACGGCTTCCGCATCGACGTCGCCCACGGCATGGCCAAGGACCCCGCACTCCCCGACCTCGGCCTGCCGGAGTTCTCCGTCATCGCCCACGAGGACCGGCCGAACCACCCGCACTGGGACCGCGACGGCGTCCACGCCGTATTCCGCGACTGGCGCGCCATCGCCGACAGCTACCCCGACCCCCGAGTCTTCGTCGCCGAGGCCCACGTCCGCCCCGGACGCCTCGCACGCTATGTGCGCCCGGACGAACTCCACACGGCCTTCAACTTCGACTTCCTCAAATGCCCGCTGCGGGCCGACGAGTTGCGCACGGTCATCGACCGCAGCATCACCGACCTGGCGGCCGTCGACGCCCCCGCCACCTGGGTCCTGTCCAACCACGACGAGACCCGCCACGTCACCCGCTACGGCCGCGCCCACACCGGCGCGACCGCCCCGCCGCGCGACCACACCCAGCCCTGCGACCTGGCCCTGGGCACCCGCCGCGCCCGCGCCGCGGCCCTGCTCATGCTGGCCCTGCCCGGCGGCGCCTACATCTACCAGGGCGAGGAACTCGGCCTCCCCGAAGTCGAGGACCTCCCCGACGACGTCCTCCAGGACCCCACCTGGGAACGCTCCGGCCACACGGCCCGCGGCCGCGACGGCTGCCGCGTCCCCCTGCCCTGGAGCGGCGACACCCCGCCCTTCGGCTTCGGCCCACCCGGCTCCACCCCCTGGCTCCCCCAGCCCGAGACCTGGAAGTCGCACACCGCCGAAGCCGCCCGGGCCGACCCCGCCTCGATGCTGCACCTCTACCGGGACGCCCTGCGCCTGCGCCGCACCACCCCGGCCCTGAGCGGCGAGGACTTCCGCTGGCTCGACAGCCCCGACGGCACACTCCTCTTCGAACGCGGCCACGGACTGCTGTGCGCCGTCAACCTCTCCCACCGGCCCATGGCTCTCCCCGAAACCCACGACCTGCTCCTCGCCTCCGGGCCCCTGGACCACGACGGACTGCTGCCCCCGGACACCACGGTCTGGCTGCGCACCCCCTGAATCCACCAGGGCCCGTCCGGTCTCCTCCCCACCGACCGGACAGGCCCTGGTCCATCCCCGTACACCCGACAGGCCGCATCTGCTCGCGCACTCTCGACCGGTCCCTGCCACCACAGAAGCCACCTGGCACCCCTGCCCCGAACCGTCGCGCCCCGACTTCCGCACAGTGCGGCCGGCATCCCAGCCGGGCACGGGCGCCGGTTCATGTTGTGGCCGTCAGCACAGACCGGTACTCGCAGCTTCGCTGCTACAGGATGGTCACAACCCAACCGGGCTGCGTGTTCGAGTACTGCAAGCCGACGTATGTCATGAACGCCAAACAATTTGGGCTCCGGAAGCGCAAGTGCGCTTCCGGATCACTTTCTACGGAACCTCTGACGCAGCTTCAGGGAGCACTTTCCGCTCGCTTCCAGCGCAGGAATCCCTTGTCAATGGCCGGCTGGTACGGAACTCGATTCCCCAGAGCGCGGATCTCACCCCTGCCCTCCAGAGCGTCGGCCGTCGCCTCAAGAAAATCAGCCAGAGACGGGAAGGCGAGCTTCGGCAGGGCTGCCTCCGCAAAATACATTACCGGAGCCTGTGCCGAGTCCGCACCGGCATCGAGGAAGTATCCGTAGGGGGCGTCGGACTGCCGAGAAAAAGGGATCCACTCGGGCTGCCAGCCCGTCCCACCGGCGAGAAGATCCCGATACTCGTCCACGACCCGTCCGAGGTCGAGGAAGACATTGTCGCCGGGCAGGAAAACCGAGTCCGAGTGCGGTTGATAGAGGCATCCCTCCAGCACGTCCTTGGCAGTACTGCCATTGTTCAGCAGCAGCCATGTCTGAAGCTCGGGGGGAAGCGTGGTCGCCATATCCTCCTCAGCCGCATCGATCATACTCTGGTCGACTCCCGGATTGATTGCTTCAGCATGGCGCGGCGCATTCTCCAGCAACCATTTGATGATTCGCGTCCACGCATGATGGATCCGTACCTCCTGTGACAACGCGACTCCTTTACCGTCCTACGATGACGCCCCCGCGGCGCAATGCTCAGGACGTGTGGATGGATTTCTGGGGACCATGCGGAGGGCGTCCTTCCCGAATGATCCATAATGAGCCTCTTCCAACCGCCGCGAGCGTGGTGCTCGGCTGGTCATGCACCTTCGGTATCAAGTCGCTCCGCGGACTGGAGCAGGTACTCGGGCAGTTTCGAACTGGCCGCCAATACCTCGATGCCGATGAGGCGGCCCTGCTCGTCGAAGTCGAGGTTGATCATGCCGTCGACGTCCACTGGATCGCAGGGATACGTGCGCGCGGACTTCACGCTGGCCTGCGGTTCGGTGAGGTATACGTACGCTGCGTTGACGGTCTTGTCGTAGGTGACTCTGACGTCTGTCACGGTGAGCGGTCTCCCTTGCTGTCGTTGATGGTGGCGCTGTCCTTGCCCAGCCTGCGGCCACCGCGATCTCAGGCTGCCGTGGCGAGGTGCAAGGCCAGGACGGCCTTGACGATGTCGGTGATGCGGGTGGTGCTGCAACGAAGTTTGCGCAGGAGCCGCCAACTCTTCAGGGTGGCGTGCCTTCTCTCCGACGGCCCGGATCCTGGCGTGGGAGGAGTTCACCGCCCGCTTCCCGGCTGGGAGCGGGCTCCAACGGCTCCGGTAAGGCACCTGGATCGTCCCCCGGGCTCCCTGATATCCCTTGTCGGCCCACGTCCGGATGCCGGCTTGGGTGAGCGCTTCGATGATGCCGTGGGTGCGGGCGGCTTGATGTCGTGGGCGGCGCCTGGCAGGGCAGGTCAGGCCCGGAGCAGGCGCCCGAACGCGTCGGCGATGACCTGGACGTTCATGCCTGGCAGGACCAGGGTCGGATGGGGCGGGCCGCCGCCATGACGCCGGGGAGACGTCACTCGGCGGCGGCCCGGGAAGTCCGGCAGCCGGACCGGGCAGGCTGCCTGACGAGCGGTGCGCACTCCGCCGGGCCGAAGTGCCGGTGGGTCAGAGCAACGCCTCTGCGGTGATGGGCAGTTCGCGGACGCGGCGGCCGGTGGCGTTGAAGACCGCGTTGGCGATGGCGGGCGCCACCCCGATCATCACGAGCTCGCCGAGGCCCTTGACGCCGAGCGGGTCGGCCTCGCGGTCCTCGCCGTCCAGGTAGATCGCCTTGAGGTCGGGTATGTCGGCGTTGACGGGGACGAGGTAGTCGGCGAGGTTGGCGTTGACGATGCGTCCGTCGCGGTGGTCGGTGACGGTGTGCTCCAGCAGGGCCGTGCCGATGCCGCCGACCATGCCGCCGAGTGCCTGGCTGTCGGCGAGCTCGGGGCTGATGATGCGGCCCGCGTCGTACACGCCGAGGACGCGCCGTACCCGCACCAGGCCCAGGGTCGCGTCGACGGCCACTTCGGCGAAGGTCGCGTTGTAGCCGTAGAAGGAGTGCCGCTCCGGTCCCGACGGCGGGGCGAAGGAGCCGTCCGCTTCCAGGTGGGTGCGTTCGTTGCGGGCCAGCAGCCGCCGGTAGGTCTCACCGCGCGCGGGATCGTTCTTCAGGTGCAGTCGGCCGTTGCGTACCACGACATCGTCGGCCGCCACCCCGTGCAGCGGCGACTCACGGTCCCCGACGGCCAGTTCGATCGCCTGACGGCGGACCTTGTCGCAGGCGTCGAGGGTGGCGGAGCCGACGCTGGCCATGGTCGTCGAGCCACCGTGCGGTGGCGTCGGCGGGTAGAGCGAGTCCCCCAGCCGGAAGGTCACCGTGCGCACGGTCAGCCCAAGGGCGTCGGCCGCGACCTGGGTCTGGGAGGTGTACGTGCCCGGGCCCATGTCGGTGGCGGCGGCCTCGACGAGCGCGGTGCCGTCGGCGTCCAGGCGGGCCCGGGCCTGGGCGGGCATGCGCGCGGTGTCGTAGACGCCGGCGGCCATGCCCCTGCCGATCAGCCAGTCCCCCTCACGCGTCGCGCGGGGCCCGGGGTTGCGGCGATCCCAGCCGAACTCGCGCGCGCCGACCGCATAGCACTCGCGCAGCCGACGGGTGGAGAACGGCAGCCCGGACGACTCGTCCTCGTTCGGCTCGTTGCGCCGGCGCAGTTCGATCGGGTCGACGTCGAGCTTGTGGGCGAGTTCGTCCATGGCCGACTCGATGACGAAGGAGGCGGTCTGGAAGCCGGGGCCTCGCATGTACAGCGGCGTGGGCAGATCCAGCGGCACCGTCCGGTACGCCTGGCTGACGTTGGGCATGCTGTAGAGCATCTGCCCCGCCGCCAGGACGGACTCGGTGAACTTCTCGTACGACGACGTCTCCGCGTCCAGCTCGTGCACCGCGGCGGTCAGACGGCCGCGGCGGTCGCTGCCCAGGCGCAGGCGGTACTCGTACGAGGGCCGGTAACCGGTGCCCAGGTACATCTGCTTGCGGCTGAGCACGAGCTTGACCGGACGCCTCGTCTCACGGGCGGCCAGCGCGGCGACGACCACGTGCGGCCAGCAGCGCAGCGCCGTGCCGAATCCGCCGCCGACGAACGGCGAGATCACGCGCACCGCGTTCGTCTCCAGGCCGAACACCGCGGCGAGTTCGGTCTGCGTGCCCACCACCCACTGCGTCTTGTCCCACACGGTCAGCTTGGTGCCGTCCCAGCGGGCGATGGTGGCGTGCGGCTCCATCGGATTGTGGTGATTGCGGGCCGTGCGGTACGTCAGGTCCAGGCGAACGGCCGCGGAACGCAGGGCCGCTTCCGCGTCGCCGCGCGCGTACCGGGTCGGCTCGTCCGGCTCGGCCTCGCTGAGGTCGGTCGAGGGCTGTTCGGCTTCGTAACGGACTTTCACCAGGCTCGCACCGTGCTGCGCGGC
The DNA here is from genome assembly GCF_024539815.1 of Streptomyces hayashii. Lineage (GTDB taxonomy): Bacteria > Actinomycetota > Actinomycetes > Streptomycetales > Streptomycetaceae > Streptomyces > Streptomyces hayashii. The sequence continues at coordinate 20,350 of NZ_JAHHIU010000092.1, read as the reverse complement.
CTCCAGCGTGGTGGCCACCACGACGGCGACCGGCTGGCCGTGGAAGCGGACACGGTCGTCCTGGAAGACGCGGAGTCGCCGTCCCTCGGGGTTGTTCGACCCGCTGTTGTCCCGGTACGGCAGCTTCGGCGCGTTGCGGTGGTGGATCACCTTCAGCACGCCCGGAAGGGCTTCGGCGGCGCCGGTGTCGATCGCCGTGACGCGGCCCCGGCCGATGCTCGCGTCGACGATCACGGCGTGCACGGTCCCGTCGACATCGTGCTCGGCGGCGTACAACGCCTTGCCCGTGACCTTCAGCCGGCCGTCCACCCGGGACAGCGGCGCACCCACGGCTGCCTGCGGCTGGGGGCTCACTTCGCACCTCCTACGACGCGCAGCTGGCGTTCGACCGTGCGCTTGAGCAACTCGACCTTGAACCGGTTGTGCTGCAGGGGACGGGCGCCGTCCGCCGCCTTCGCGGCGGCCACCGCCCACAGCGCCGCCGAGGGGCGTTCGCCGATGAGGTGCTGCTCGACGGCGGGCAGCTTCCAGGGCACGGTGCCCACTCCCCCGGCGGCGACCCTGGCCTCGCGGATCACCCCGCCGCGTACGTGCAGCGCTACGGCCGCCGACGTCAGGGCGAACTCGTACGACTGCCGGTCACGCACCTTCAGATAGCCGGACCTGAGCGGGCGCGGAAGAGCGGGGATCTCCACTGCGGCAATCAACTCACCGTTGCGCAGGGCATGTTCGCGTTGTGGGGTGCTGCCGGGACGCAACAGAAAGTCGGCGAAGGGGACTTGGCGCGTCCCGTCCGTGCCCAGCAGGTGCACCCGTGCCTCCAGTGCGGCGAAGGCCACGGCGGCGTCGGAGGGGTGGGTGGCCACGCAGGCGTCGGAGGTCCCGAGGATGGCGTGCGTGCGGTTGAAGCCCTGCAGCGCGGCGCAACCGGAGCCGGGCTCGCGCTTGTTGCAGTCGGCGGTCACGTCCCGGAAGTACGTGCACCGGGTGCGCTGCATGATGTTGCCGCCGATGGTCGCCATGTTCCGCAGCTGAGCCGAAGCACTCAGCTCCAGCGCCTCGGAGACGACGGGATACAAGGTGCGCACCTTTGCGTGGGCGGCGGCCTCGGACATGGTCACCAGGGCGCCGATCCGCAGTCCCCCGCGCTCGGTCACCGTGACCTCACGCAAGGGCAGGCCACTGATGTCGACCAGGCTGCCGGGGCGCTCGACGGTCTCGCGCATCAAGTCGACCAGGGTGGTCCCCCCGGCGATGTAACGCCCTCCGCGGCCACCGGCGTTGAGAGCTTCACGGATGTCGGAGACACGTGCGTAGGAGAAGGGATGCATGGCGGCCGATCCTCACTTCCGTCGCGCGGTCTGCTCGACCGCGCGCACGATCTTCACGTAACAGCCGCAGCGGCAGATGTTGCCGCTCATCCACTCCCGGATCTCCTCGGGCGAACCGGTATGCCCCTCCTGGATGCAGCCGACACCGGAGAGGATCTGTCCCGGGGTGCAATAGCCGCACTGGAAGGCGTCCTCGTCGATGAACGCCTGTTGCAGCGGGTGGAGTTGATCGCGGTTGGCCAGGCCCTCGATAGTGGTGACCTCGACGTCCTCCAGCCGTACGGCGAGCGTCAGGCAGGCGTTGACCCGGTGGCCGTCGACCAGCACGGTGCACGCACCGCAGGCCCCGGCGTTGCAGCCCTTCTTCGTGCCTGTCAGACCGAGACGCTCGCGCAGCAGGTCCAGCAGCGAGGTGCGGTTGTCGACCGTCACCGTCCGGCGGGTGCCGTTGACCGTCAGGGTGACACGGCTGGATGGTGGTTTCTCGGCAGCCGTCGCCTCTTCCGCGCCGAGGAGGGAGGTCCCTGCGAGCACGCCCCCCGCGACGACCGCGCCACCGACCGCGGTACTCGTGGCGATGAAGGTACGCCGGCTGGGCGCCGGGGAGGACTCGCCGGCGCCGGTGGGGGGCGGAACGGCAGACTCGGGGAGTTCAGTGGACATACGTACGCCTTCGCATCGCGGACGGATCGGCCGTACACATCAGCGGGACGGGAGAGTGGATAGTCGTCACCGCGGGAACGCCGGCAACCGCGTGCTCCGGCCGCGGCTGCTGCTCAGTGGGGAGTGTCGCACCACCGGCGACGCTCGTGACAGGGAGACTTTCCTCCCCCCTTGAAGCTCCGTCAGAAGCGACTGACCGACATCATCGGGGGCACTCACGCGCGGGGCGAGGCAGGACAGAGCCTCGCTTCCCCGGGGTGCGGCCGGGATGCGGTGACGTCCTGGGTGGGCCCCGGATGCGTGAGGAACGGGCCCGGGCTATCGGTCGCGGGTGCGGCGGCCGTTGTACTGCTGGTCGGTGACCGGCTCGGCCCACGCGGTCTCGGGGGTGCCGTCGCCTGTGCCCTCCCACAGGGCGATGTGCTCCATGAACCGGTCGGGCGCGGCGCCGTGCCAGTGTTCCTCGTCCGGCGGACAGGCGACGGTCTCGCCGGGGTGGGCCTCGAAGACGGTGCCGTCCCGGGTGCCGATCAGGGCGACGCCGGAAACGACGTGCAGGGTCTGGCCCATGGCGTGGGAGTGCCAGTTGGTGCGGGCGCCCGGCGAGAAGCGGACCACGTTGGCACGCATCCTCGACGGCTCCTGACCGGCCACGATGACGTCCCACCACACGTCGCCGGTGAACCAGTCCGCCGGGGCCTTGCTGCTGGGCTGCTGCTCGATGAATTCCATGGTGTCTCTCAGCTCTCCTTCGTGTGTGGGCTGTCTTCAGCGGGCGACGTAGCCGCCGTCCACGGGGAGGGCGACCCCGACGACGAAACCCGCACCGGGGCTGCACAGCCACAGGACCGCCTGGGCGACCTCCTCAGCGGTGCCGAGGCGGTTGATGGGCTGGTTGCTCTCGGCCTCGGCCCGGTCGAGCTCCCCCTTGGCGATCATGTCGCTGACCATGGGGGTGTCGATGGTGCCGGGGCAGACGGCGTTGACGCGGATGCCCCGCGGGGCGTATTCGAGTGCGGCGCTGGTGGTCAGGCCGATCACACCGTGCTTGGAGGCGTGGTACGAGGCGCGACCGGGAAGGCCGACCAGGCCGCCGAGGGAGGAGCAGTTGACGATGGCTCCGCTGCCCTGGGCCCGCATGTGCCGCAGCTCGTGCTTCATGCAGGCCCACACGCCGCGGAGGTTGATGGCGTTGACGCGGTCGAACCGCTCGGCGGGTTCGTCGGCGGCGTCGCTGGGCCGGATCTGGATGCCGGCGTTGTTGTACGCCATGTTCAGGCGGCCGAAGGTCTCCACGGTGCGGTCGACCGCGGCGGCGACCTGGCCCTCGTCACTGACGTCGCAGGGGAGGGCGAGGACGCGGTGGCCTGCGTCGGTGAGTTCCTTCGCGGCCGCGTTCAGTGCCGCTTCGTCGATGTCGGTGAGAGCGACGGCGGCTCCGGAGGCGGCGAACGCGCGGGCGGTCGCCAGGCCCATCCCGGCGCCGGCCCCGGTGACGAAGGCGACCTGGCCGGTGAAGTCGTACATGGGGTTCACGTCGTGGTCTCCGTTCGAGTGCAGAGGGGTGGTGGTGCGAGTGGTGTCGGGCCGCCCGGACGGTCTGCGGCGGCACGACGCCTCGCCAAGGACCCGCCGTGGGACGGTCTGGCCGCCGTCAGACGGTCTGGCCGCCGTCGACGACCAGGGCGTGGCCGGTGGCGAAGGAGGCGGCGTCCGAGCAGAGCCAGAGCACGGCGGCTGCGATTTCTTCCGGCGTGCCGAGCCGTCCGATGGGCTCGTCCGCGATCAGGGCGTCCCGTCCTCCGGGGGTGCTCTCCGCGAAGCGCTGGATCATCTCGGTGTCGATGATGCCGGGGCAGACGGCGTTGACCCGCAGGTGGGACGCCGCGTAGTCGAGGGCGGTCGAGCGCGTCAGGCCGATGACGCCGTGCTTGGCGGCGGCGTAGGCCGCCTGTCCCCTGAAGCCCTTGACTCCCGCGCCCGACGAGGCGTTGACGATCGCGCCGCCGCCCTGCCGGAGCATGAGGGGGATCTGGTGTCTCATGCACAGGAACATCCCGGTCAGGCTGACGTCGATGACGCGGTCCCACTCGTCCTTCTCGATGTCCACGGCCGGCTTGACCGGCTGCTCGACGCCGGCGTTGTTGAAGGCCGCGTCCAGTCGTCCGAACGCCTCCACGGTGTCGTCCAGCGCGGACCGCACGTCGTCCTCACTGGTGACGTCACAGACGAGGGCCAGAGCCTGACCGCCCGCTTCCTCGATGAGCCGTGCGGTCTCCCGCGCGCCGTCCCCGGACAGGTCGGCCAGGGCTACGCGAGCGCCGGCGCGGGCGAAGGCGACGGCGGTGGTGCGGCCGATGCCGGAACCGGCTCCGGTCACGAAGGCCACCTTGCCGGTGAAGGCCGCGTTGTTCACAGTCATGGGCAGAGCCCTTTCGCATCGCTGGTGCGTCGTCGGATCCGTATCGGCAGTACGCGGATCGGGGCTTGAGTCAGTGCCGCGACAGCGCCTGCGAGGGTTCGTCGCGTCGCGTGTGCAGGGGGGCGGCGGAGCCGTCTCGGCGGACCGCGGACGGCGGACGGCGGACGGCGTGGCCGCGTCTTCGACGGTTCCATGAAGCGAACCGGACGAAAAGGGGAGGATCTCCTCCCCCCTTCCTGTGCGGCCGCCTCCCTGAGGGCGAGCGGTGGGGCGGGTCAGGGCGCGGCTTCGACGGTGATCTCGTCGGCGGTGGCGAGCCGCTCGGCGCCGCCGTCGGCCATGTGTCCGAGGATGACCAGGCCGGCCGCACGGGGAGCGTCGCGGTAGTACGTGGCGAGCTGGTTCCAGGGGGCGTAGTACGCCAGGTCTCCGACCTCGGGATCGGCCGCTTCCGGGGCGCCGGAGGTGGACAGCTTCCGGGGCAGGTCGGCGATCTTCTCGGCCCTGTTGAGGTCGCGCAGCGACAGGGTGAGCGGGAGCTGGGCGGCGAAGTCGCGGGCGGTGGCGCTGTCGTTCAGGGTGGCGGCGACGGGGTGGCCGTCGAGGGTGAGCCGGATGTTCATCGCGGTTGTCCTGCCGGTCGGTGTGGTGGCCGCCGGGTCCGTCGAAGCCTGCGGCGACGCGGGCTCGGAGGAGGCGGAGGAGGAGGAAGCGGCGGCGGAGGAAGCGGCGGCGGACGGGGAATGGTCGGTGCAGGCTGTCGCCACCAGCGACAGGGAGGCGGCCAGGACCACGCGGGCGAGAGCGCCAAAGGGGGTGGGGTTCACGGGGTCGTCCTGTGGCTGGTCGGGCAGCGGCTCGGAGTAGTGGCGGAAGCCGTCGCGCTCGGTGTGGATGTCGTACAGGCGCCGGGCCAGGACGTCGGGGCTGCTGTGCTCCACGTCGGGCCGGATGGCTGCGGGGATGATCAGCTGGGCGGCGTGGATGTTCTCCGGGGCGAGCGCGTCGTGGAGCATGCGGGCGTAGGCGCTCTCGGCGGCGAAGGCGATCGAGGTGCCTGCGACCTTCGGATCGGGACGTACCGCGCTGGAGCCGTTGACGAACAGCAGGGCCGCGGCCGAGTTCGCGCATGCCGGGCAGGACGGCGTTCACCGCGGTGACGGGGCCCTTGACGGAGAAGGCGAGCGGGGCGTCGAGGTCGTCGGCGCCGGTGTCGAGGACCGGCTTCATGAAGTGGGCCTGCGGCACGGGGCTGTACTGAAGGGTCTCGATGGGCCCCAGCGCGGCCGCGGCGGCGGACAGGCTCGCGGTCAGGGACTCGGATTCGAGGACGTCGGCCGGGTAGCCGCGGGCCTGGATGCCGTCACGGGCGAGGTCGGCCGTCAGGCCGTCCAGCTTCTCCGCGTCGCGGGCGATGAGGGCGACGGCGTGGCCTGCGGCTCCGAAGCGCCGGGCGGTGGCCGGCCCGAGACCGGGGCCGGCGCCGACGAGGGCGAAGGTTGTCATGGTCAGTCCTTGTCTGAGCGGGGGTGGTCGCCGGGGCTGTGACCGCAACTCCTCGGTGCGACCCCGGGTGCGGACGCGTCCGCGCTCAGGGCTTGAGCAGGGCCTTGACGGCGCGGCGCTCGTCCATCGCCTTGTAGCCCTCGGCGACCTGGTCCAGGGACAGGGTGAGGTCGAAGACCTTGCCCGGGTCGATACGGCCGGTCAGCACGCGGTCGATCAGGTCGGGCAGGAAGCGGCGCACGGGGGCGGGGCCGCCGCGCAGGCCGACGTGGGAGAAGAACAGCTCCTCGCCGTCGACGGCCACCTCGTGCGGGACGCCGACGAAGCCGACGTTGCCGCCGGGGCGCGCTGAGTGCAGGGCCTGTCGCATCGAATCCGTGGTGCCGACGCACTCCAGCACGCTGTCGGCGCCGATGCCGCCGGTGAGGTCCTTGACCCGGGCGATGCCTTCGTCGCCGCGCTCGGCCACGATGTCGGTGGCGCCGAACTCCAGGGCGAGCTTCTGGCGGGACGCGTGGCGGGACATGGCGATGATCCGCTCCGCACCCAGTTCCTTCGCGGCGATGACACCGCACAGGCCGACCGCACCGTCACCGACGACTACGGCCGTCGAGCCGGGCTTCACCTCGGCGGCGAGGGCGGCGTACCAGCCGGTGCCCATCACGTCGGACACGGCGAGCAGGCTGGGCACCATCTCGGCGTCCGGGTGCTCGTCCGTGGCGACCAGGGTGCCGTGGGCGTTGGGGATGCGCACGTACTCGGCCTGGCAGGTGCTCATGAACTCGCGGTTCAGACAGGAGGACTGCCATCCGTTCCGGCAGTTCACGCAGGTGTTGTCCGAGGTGGCGAAGGAACCGACCACGAACTGGCCCGGCGCGACATCGGTGACGTCGCTGCCGACCTCCTCGACGATGCCGACGTATTCGTGCCCCATCGGGTGCGGATCGCCGACCGGCTCGATACCGCGATACGGCCACAGGTCCGAGCCGCACACACAGGTGGCGACCGTACGGATCACGGCGTCGGTCGACTCGATGACCTTCGGGTCGTCGAGGTTCTCGAAGCGCACGTCGCCGGGGGCGTGAATGACTGCTCCGCGCATGGGGTGCTTCCTTCGGTGCGGGGATCTGCGGACGGCAGCCGCGGTCAGGAACGACTGCTCACGGTCGAGGCTCACACGCAGGGACAGGCGCGAAAAGCGGAGAGAAACATCCCGGGAAGGAAACATCCGGGGAGGAAATTCTCCCCCCTTACGCAGGTGCGATCGATGTCATCCTGGGAAGCATGACCGCCAACGTTCCCCTCGGTGAGCTGGGAGAATTCCTCAAGAAGCGCCGCTCCGAGCTCAGCCCGCGCACGGTCGGACTGCCCGAGACCGACAGGCCCCGCCGGGTCGAGGGACTGCGCCGCGAAGAGGTCGCCCAGCTGGCCAATATCAGCACCGACTACTACACACGCCTGGAACAGGGCCGCATGCAGGCGTCGGCGCCCGTGCTGGACGTCCTCGCCCGGGTACTGCATCTGGACGACGACGAGCGGGGCTACCTCTTTCAGTTGGCGGGCAGGACCAGCACCCGCACCCGGCGCCGCGGACGGCAGAAGGTCCAGCCGCAGTTGCAGCGGGTCCTGGACGACCTCACCGCCACTCCGGCCATCGTGCAGGGCCGGCGCGGGGACGTCCTGGCCTGGAACGCGCTGGCCGCCGCCCTGGTCACGGACTTCTCCCGCCTCGCGGAGAAGCACCGCAACTACCCGCGGATCATCTTCACGGACCCCGCCATGCGCACCCTGTACGCCGACTGGGAGGGCTCCGCGCACATCGCCGTCGCCCAGCTGCGCATGGAGGCCGCGAAGTATCCCGAAGATCCGCGCCTGATCGAGCTGGTCGGTGAACTGTCCCTGCGGGACAAGCAGTTCGCCCGATGGTGGGGGGATCATCACGTCGCCGCCCGCACCGTGGGCACGAAGACCCTCAACCATCCGGTCGTCGGCGAACTCGTCCTGGACTGGGACACTCTCACCGCCAACACCGACCCCGACCAGAATCTGACCGTCTGGACTGCCGGGCCCGGCTCCCCCACCCACGAACGGCTGCGCATCCTGGCCTCCTGGGCCGCCGACCAGCACCTCTCGGCCTCCTCCTCCGGCTGACCGCGACGGACCACCGCCGCACGACGCCCGGCCGCCGGAGGTTCCGTTCGTCACGACCTCCTGGGGCACAGGTGTGCACTCCGGGCCGGCCGAGGTGCATGCCCGTCCGGAGTCGCGCCGGTCGGCGATCGCCCTGCACGTCAGACGACCATCCACTGCCGGCTCGCGCCGGCGGTGCACGCTGGCTGGTCCGGGGCGGCGCCGTTGACGGTCGACGCCGGAGAACGGGTCGAGCCGACGCCTGAGTCAGGAACCGCAGGTCAGACGCCCTTCGGCGCAGGTCCCAGAATCGCCACGCCCTCCACGTGATGCGTCATCGGAAAGACGCCGACTTGAGCGGGTCTGGGAAAATGCCAGGTCAGAGGCCATTTTTCCGCTCGCTGTCCCGCCTGCGCGAGACCGGAGCGTGAAACGAGCGTCACGGTCGACAATCCATCCCGCGCGTACGGCCCCCGCTCATCCCGCCCTGCCCGTCGGAGCTTCGTCGGCGTCGCCCCGTACCCGTGAGGGTGAGCGCTCCGACGCCTGCGCGCTCTGTGCTGTGGCGAGCGGGCCCAGATGCTGTGCGGCGCTGTCCAGCAGCCCGAGGTCGGCCTTGGTGTGCGCGATGGCGGCGTCGATCAGGACGGCGACCAGCGGCTCGTCGGCGTGGGCGCGGCGCTGCTGCGCCAGGCCCGCGAGCTCGGACAGGTACGTCTGCCGCTGCGACTCGATCAGTGTGGCCAGGGCCTGCGGGCCCAGCGCGACAGCGCCGAGGAGCTTCAGGAACAGCTCGTCGCGGAAGCCGCCGACGCGCACCCAGGCGGTGGTCGCCCACGAGCGCAGCTCGGCCTCGCCCGCTTCGGTGAGTGTGTAGAGGTTCTTGTCGGGCCGGTCGGTCTGCGTGACCTGCGAGCGCGAGACGAAGCCGTCACGGACCAGCCGTTCGAGGATCTGGTAGAGGTGCCCGATGTTCAGGCCGCCCCACTGCGGGCCGACGGCCTCCTCGAACCGGGCCTTGAGTTCGTATCCGTGATTCGGTCGCCGGGTCAGCAGCGCGAGCACGGCGTGGTGGAGCGGCATACACGTCCCTTCTACATTGTGACAACATACCCCTGAATTGTGGCAATGCAGGGGCGGCGACGCATGTGCCGCGATGTACGAGGGCGAGGTTGCATCAATGGCTGTGAGCGTGGCGTTGCGCGGGGTGAGCCGCCGGTATCCCGGGCTGACCGCTCTGGACGAGATCGACCTGGAGGTCGCGGCCGGCGAGGTGGTGATGCTGACCGGGCCGTCCGGCGCCGGCAAATCCACCGTGCTGCATGTGACGGGCGGCATGGACCGGCCCGACGAGGGGCACGTCGAGATCGACGGCACACAACTGACGCCCCGAGACCTGGACCGGCACCGGCGTCGTGTCGGCTTCGTCTTCCAGCGCTTCCACCTGCTGCCCGCGCTGACCGCGCTGGACAATGTGCTCGCCCCCGTCCTGCCGCGCAGAGTGGACTTCGACCGGCGTGCGCGCGGCATGGAGCTGCTCGAAGCTGTGGGCCTGGACCAGCGGGCCGACGCCCTGCCCTCGCAGTTGTCGGGCGGTCAGCAGCAACGCGTCGCCGTCGCAAGGGCGTTGGTCAACCGGCCGGGACTGTTACTGGCCGACGAGCCCACGGGCAACCTGGACAGCGTGATCGGGCGGGAGATCATCGACCTGCTGATGTCGCTGCGCGAGCGCTACGGGATGACGATGCTGATCGCCACGCACGACGCCGAGGTCGCCGCGGGCGGCGACCGGGTGGTGCGGCTGCAGGACGGCAGGATCACCTCGGACCAGCGGATCACACCGTCCGGCGACGTGCTGCACCGGCTGGGGGGCCTGCGCCCGTGATGGCGATGATTCTCGACCAGCTACGGCGGCGGCGCGGGCGCGCGCTGGCCCTGGCCGCCGGAATCCTGGTGGCGGCGACCAGTTTCACCCTGCTGACCGCGACGGTGAGCACGAGCCAGGCGACCACCGTGGGCACGGTACGGAAGAACGCACGCTCCGCGTACGACGTCCTGGTACGCCCGCCCGACTCGCAGACGGACGTGGAACGGCGGAGCGGTCTGGTCACGCCGAACTTCCTGTCCGGCACGTTCGGCGGCATCACCGTCGACCAGTACCGGCGCATCCGCGGCATGGCCGGGGTCGACGTGGCCGCGCCGGTCGCCAACATCGGCTATCTCATGGTGGCGAGCACCGTCACGGTGGACGTGTCCCGCTTCCTGGACGGCAAGGCGTCCCGGCAGATCCTGCGCATCCGCCCTACCCTCACCTCCGGACTGGGCAGCTACCGCACCTCGGACGAGTACGTCTACCTCACCCGCTCCCCCCTGACGTCGGCATCGGAGTCGGACGGCCTGTTCGAGTCCGACACCCTGGAGACGGGTGCGGCCGACAAGAGCACCCAGCGGTACCGGATCAAGGGGAAGTACGACGTCTGCTTCTACTTCAACCGGGACAAGACCGAGCAGACCGAGTTCAACCTGGAACTGCCGTTGAAGCCGAACATCATCGCCGAGGACCTCAGGGAAAGGTCGCCGTTCGACCCGGACCTGAGCTCGCGGATGAACTGCCAGTCCGGCCAGGACAAGGCCACCATCGACGTTCCGGTCAGTTACCCCGTGCTGCTGTCCGCCATCGACCCGGTGGCCGAGGACCGGCTGGTGGGCCTGGGCGGCACCATCGCCTCGGGCCGGATGCTCACCGAGCAGGACAAGCCGTGGAGGGTGTCGGGCGCCAAGAGCGTGCACGGACAGCACGACTCGTACATCCCGGCGCTGCTCAGCGACAACCCGCTGACCACCGGCACGCTCGACGCCGTCGTCGAGCGGCTCGACGTCGGCGACCCGGCCGGGCTGCCCTCGAAACTGGGCAACCCGACAGCCGCCGGCTTCGTCCGAAACCTGCACGGCACAACGGTGGGCAGGACCCGGGTCGACCTGAGCAAGGGCTACCGGAAAGCGCTGACCGAGGACTCGTTCGACACCGGCAGCTACTGGACGGTCGGCCCGGTCACCTACCGCCGGACCTCCGACGGCGACCTCGCCGCGCAGCCGCAGCCGCCGCAGAAGCCCGGCCTGTGGATCACCAACTCGAACCAGCAGCCGTTCCCCAACGTCCCCGAAGAGAACCACCGGGGCACCCAGTACCGGAAGGTGACCAGTCACGCCGCCACGAGCTGCATCGGACTGGGTACCTGCGACGGCGTGGACTCCGGACGCCTGCCCAATCCCTTCGTCCACCTGGTCGGCCGCTACGACACCGGCAAACTGCCCGGCTTCTCACCTCTGTCCGACGCCCCGTTGGAGACCTACCAGACGCCACAGGTCACCGGCGCGGACAGCGCGACCCGAGCGAAACTCCACGGCAAGCCACTACAGCCCGACCGCAACCTGGGCGGCTACGTCAGCCCGCCGCCCACCATGCTGACGACGATGGACTCCATCACCGCGCTCACCAAGAGCCGTCGGGTCCCGAGCCTCCAGGACAAGGCGCCGGTCAGCGCGATCAGGATCCGGGTGGCCGGAGTGACCGGCGTCGACACCGCCTCCCGGGCGCGGGTGAACGCCGTGGCCGGGGCGATCCGGGCCGCCTACCCCCGGCTCCAGGTCGACGTCACCGTCGGCAGCTCGCCCGCACCGCAGACGGTGACACTGGGCGACTCGGCGCAGGTGACGGAGCGCTGGGTCGCCAAGGGCGTGGCACTGCGCATTCTCCGGGCGGTGGACACCAAGAGCGCGGTGCTCTTCGTGCTGGTCCTCGTCGTGTGCGCGCTCTTCCTCGGCCAGGCGGCGCTGGCCTCGGTGCGCTCACGTCGCACCGAGATCGGCACGCTGCGCTGCCTCGGCTGGAGCGGTGGCGAGGTACTCCGCCTGGTCCTCGGCGAACTGGCGCTGATCGGCCTCGCCGCCGGAGCCGCGGGTACGGTGCTCGCGTACGTGCTGGGCCGGGCGCTGGGCCAGCCCGAGGCGGGCGCCAAGTCACTCCTCGTGCTCCCGGTGGCGCTCCTCCTGGCCACCGCGGCCGGCCTGATCCCCGCCTGGCTCGCCACCCGGCTCGGCCCGATGGAAGCCGTCCGGCCCCCGGTGACGGCGGCCCGCCGCGCGCACCCGGTGCGTTCGGTGGCCGGACTGGCCATGCTCAACCTGCTGCGGGTGCGCGGCCGCACGCTGCTGGGTGCGGCAGGGCTGGCGCTGGGAGTGGCCGCGTTCACTGTGCTGCTCGCCCTGACGCTGGCCTTCCGGGGCGAGGTGGCCGGGTCGCTGCTCGGCAGTGCCGTGGTGGCGCAGGCGCGCAACGCCGACTACCTCAGCGTCGCCCTCTCCCTGCTGCTGGGCGCCGCCGGCGCCATCGACGTCCTGGTCATCTCGCAGCGCGAACGCGCCGCCGATCTCGCGGTGCTGCGGGCGACCGGCTGGACCAACCGCGAGCTGGCGAAGCTGACCCTCTACGAGGGAATCGGACTGGCTCTGCTGGGCTGCCTGTCCGGTGCGGTGGCCGGTCTGGCCGGGGTGCTGACCCTCGGCCGGGGAGTGCTGCACGGTCACCTGTTCCCGGTCGCCGGCGCCGCGCTGCTGGCCACGCTCGCGGCGACCGCCCTGGTGGTGGCGGCTCTGACGGTGCCGATCCGGGGGCTGTCCCGGATCGCCCCCGCCCACCTTCTCGCCGCCGACTGAGCCGAGCCGCCGCCACCGCCGGCGGCTTCGCACAGCGGAAGACCCCAGCCGTGTCCACGGGCCGGGGTCTTCCGCTGTCGACGGACGTCCGCGGTCGCGCCCCTCCCCTGTCAGCGACAGCCCTCGGAACAACCCCGTCTGTCTTCTCCTGGCTTCCATGAACCGCGACGAGGCCGCCTTCACTCAGGCCGACACCTTCGCCCCCCCACCGAGGCGGCACAGCACACCACATCGCCTTCGACGCAGGCATCCACTCATGCCTCGGGGCCCAACTGGCCCGCAGGAGATGGTCACTGTCCTCACCGCCCTGGCCACGAAACTGCCCCGGCCTGGAGCCGGCCGCCGAGCCCACCTGCCGCCCCTGTACCACCCGACGTCTGTGCAGCAGTTTCCCTGTCACATCAGACTGAGCGCCAACCACGGCTACCGCTGCACCGATCCGGCGTCGACAAACCGCCGTGAGCCGACGCTGACCCCGGACTTTCATGGGGCCAGTCGTCCGACGGGTGGTCAGGAAAGCAGCAAGCCGAAGCCGAGCCGGGTCACCCCGCTCAACGACTCCTGACAGCGCAGCACCGTCCACGCCTGAAAAACCCAGGAAAACCGCAGGTCAGAGCGCCTTTGTAGCCGGTTCCAGAATCGCCACGCACTCCACATGGTGCGTCATCGGGAACAGATCGAAAGCCCGCAGTGTCCGCACCCGGTATCCGCCGTCGCGGAAGTACGCCAGGTCCCTTGCCAGGGCCGCCGGGTCGCAGGCCACGTAGGCGATCTTCCGTGCGCCCAGGGACGACAGGTGCTCCACCGTCTTCTTGCCGGCTCCCGCCCGCGGCGGGTCCAGGACGATGAGGTCGACCTCGGTGATCCCGGTGCGCGGGAGCACGGTCTCGACCTTGCCCTGCTCGATCCGCACCCGGTCGAAGCCCGCGAGGTTGTGCCGGGCGTCCTCGACCGCGCGCTTGCCGGACTCGATGCCGAGCACCGCCCCCTTCTCCCCGAGACGGTCGGCGAGCGCTCCGGCGAAGAGGCCGACGCCGCAGTACAGGTCGAGCGCCATGTCGCCCTTGCGCGGCAGCAGGCCCTGCATGACGGACCGCACGAGGGTGTCGGCGGCCTGGGGGTGGACCTGCCAGAAGCCGCCGCTGCCGACGCGGTACGTCCGGCCGTCGGCCCGCTCTCGGACGAAGGCACGGCCGTGGACGCGGTGGATGCCGCCGTCGTGCTCCTCGACGCGCATGACGGAGACGGGCTTGTCGAGCTCGACGAGGGGCAGACGGGCGCCGGGCCGGGGTTCGAGGATCACCATGCGGTCCTGGGAGCCGGTCGCGGCGATGGCGTCGACGGACTCCATCCCCGACCAGTCGCGCTGCTCGATGCCCAGCTCGCTGACGCCCTCCGCGGCGATCATGCAGTGCTCGATCGGCTCGACCTCGTGCGAGCGGTGGCGTCGCAGGCCGGCGTTGCCGTCGGCGTCCACCGCGTACTGCACGCGGGTGCGCCACTGCGGCACCTGTCCGGCGGGCAGCTTGTCGCCCTCCGCCGGCATCACGGTGCCGTCCCAGCCGGCCTCCTCGGGCGTGAGGCCGGCGAGCCGCTGGAGCTGCTCGGCGATCACCTCGCCCTTGAGGCGGCGCTGCGCGCCGGGCTTGGCGTGCTGCCAGTCGCAGCCGCCGCAACGGCCGGGACCGGCGTAGGGGCAGGGGGCTTCGACGCGGTCCTTGGACGGCTCCAGGATCCGTACGGCGTCGGCCCGCAGGAAGCGGGCGCCCTCCTCGCCGTCGGTGACCCGGGCCACGACCCGCTCGCCGGGCAGCGTGTGCCGGACGAACAGCACCTGACCGGCCTCGGTGCGGGCGATGCAGTGGCCGCCGTGGGCGACGGGGCCGATCTCGACCTCGTACTCCTCGCCGACGAGGGACGCCGCCTGCGACTTCTTCGGTTCTGCCTGCATGGCGGGGGGACTCCACAACGTCGAACGAGGAACGGCCGGACAACAGCCCACCAGTCTACGTGGCTGTCGTCCGGCCGTTCACCACGCGCCGGTGCGCGCGGCAGGGGTCAGTGCTTGTCGTCCGGTCCCGGCGCACCCGGCGCGCCGCCGGGACCCGAGGCCGAACCCGAGGGCTCCTTGGGGCGGCCCACCTGCGCGGGGCCGCGCCGCACGGAACCCGGGGCGTTCCACTCCTGGCGCTTGCGCGCCCGCTTCCTCGCCGCCTCGGAGGACTGGAGCTGGTAGGGGACGGACGTGACCATGACGCCCGGCGTGAACAGCAGCCGGCCCTTGAGCCGCAGCGCGCTCTGGTTGTGCAGCAGGTGCTCGTACCAGTGGCCGACGACGTACTCGGGGATGATCACCGACACGGCGTCGCGCGGCGACTCCCGGCGCAGGCTCTTGACGTACTCGATGACCGGTCGCGTGACCTCGCGGTAGGGCGAGTCCAGCACCTTCAGCGGCACGTCGATCCCGCGCCGCTCCCACTCCTCGCGCAGCGCCTTGGTCTCGGCCGGGTCGACGTTGACGGTGAGCGCCTCCAGGGTGTCGGAGCGCATCAGCTTGGCGTAGGCGAGGGCGCGCAGCGTCGGGCGGTGGATCTTGGAGATCAGCAGCACCGAGTGGACGCGCGAGGGGCGGACGCTGTCGTCGCTGGGGCCCTCGGGCGCGGCGATCTCGGCGGCGACGCCGTCGTAGTGGCGGCGGATCGCGGTCATCGTCCCATAGAAGATCACCATGCCGAGCAGGGCGACCCAGGCGCCGTGCGTGAACTTGGTGATCAGGACGACGACCAGGACCAGGCCGGTGAAGAAGGCGCCGAAGGTGTTGATGGCTCGCGAGCGGACCATGTGACGCCGCTTGGCCTGGTCGGTCTCGGTGGCCAGCAGGCGGTTCCAGTGGCGGACCATGCCGGTCTGGCTGAGCGTGAACGACACGAACACGCCCACGATGTAGAGCTGGATCAGGCGGGTGGAGTCCGCCCCGTAGATGATCACGAGCAGCATGGCCGTGCCGGCGAGCAGCACGATGCCGTTGGAGAAGGCGAGGCGGTCGCCGCGGGTGTGGAGCTGGCGGGGCAGGTAGCGGTCCTGGGCGAGGATCGAGCCGAGCACCGGGAAGCCGTTGTAGGCGGTGTTGGCCGCCAGGAACAGGACGAGGGCGGTGGCCGCGGCGAGCACGACGAAGAAGAAGCTGCCCTTGCCGAAGACGGCCTCGGCGACCTGGGTGATCACCGGGTTCTGCACGTAGTCGGCGCCGACGCCGACCCCGTTCTTCAGCAGGTCGGTGGCCGGGTTCTCGGCCATCCGGACCTTGGTGACCAGGGCCAGCACGATGATCCCGCAGAACATGGTGACGGCCAGCAGCCCCATCGCCGCGAGCGTGGTCGCCGCGTTCTTCGACTTGGGCTTGCGGAAGGCCGGCACGCCGTTGGAGATCGCCTCGACGCCGGTGAGCGCGGCACAGCCGGAGGAGAAGGCGCGCAGCAGCAGGAAGACCAGTGCGAAACCGGCCAGGCCCTGGTGCTCGGCCTTGATCGTGTACTGGGAGGTCGGGGCGTGCATCGTGTCGCCGAGGACCAGTCCGCGGAAGGCTCCCCAGGCGATCATGATGAAGACGCCCGCGACGAACACGTAGGTGGGGATCGCGAAGAGCTTGCCGGACTCCTTGACGCCGCGCAGGTTCATCAGCGTCAGCAGCACGATGACGGCGACCGCGCAGGCCACCTTGTGCTCGACGACGAACGGGACCGCGGAGCCGAGGTTCTCGATGCCGGAGGAGATGGAGACGGCGACGGTGAGGACGTAGTCGACGAGCAGCGCGCTGGCCACCGTCAGTCCGGCCTTGGGGCCGAGGTTGGTGGTGGCGACCTCGTAGTCGCCGCCGCCGCTGGGATAGGCGTGGACGTTCTGTCGGTATGAGGCGACCACCGTGAACATCAGCACGACGACCGCGAGGGCGATCCACGGGCTGAAGTGGTAGGCCGACACGCCCGCGATGGACAGGACCAGCAGCACCTCCCCGGGCGCATAGGCCACGGAGGACAGCGGGTCGGAAGCGAAAACGGGTAGGGCGATGCGCTTCGACAGGAGCGTTTCTCCAAGTCGATCACTGCGCAGTGCACGCCCGATCAGAATCCGTTTGGGCACGTCGGTCAGTTTGGACACAACAGAGGATCGTAGGCCTTCGAACACGGGACCGCCCACCCTCCCCCGGGCTCAGCCGGGTGGCGCGTCGCCGCGTCTGCCTCCCGGGTGAAATCGGCCGGCCCCGAGTTGCGGATTCCGGAGCCTCGTCGATCGTCATGGCTATATGACAATCCCCCGCCCGCTGCCGTCCTTCGGAGGGTCCATGCACACGACCGCGGAGATCATCGGGGCCGTCGGCACCCTTGTCGGCCTCGGAATCCTTACCTTCCTCAGTCTCTGGAGCATCAGTCGGCGTTAGATCGGGCGAACCACGCGCCGACCGTGCACAGGGGTGCCCTGCGAGGACCGCGCGTGTGTAGCTTGGGCGACGGTCTGAGACCCTGTTCAGGGCCGAGCGCCATGGCCTGGCCAGAAAACTTATGGACTTCTTTACTTCTTGACCTCGGAAGGACGGTCGTGCACATCGTCATCATGGGCTGCGGCAGAGTGGGTTCCGCTCTCGCGCAGACCCTGGAGCAACAGGGGCACACGGTCGCCGTGATCGACCATGACCCCACCGCCTTCCGACGACTCGGCTCCGGTTTCGGCGGCCGTCGTGTCACCGGGGTCGGCTTCGACCAGGACACCCTGCGCGAGGCCGGCATCGAGGAGGCCGGCGCGTTCGCCGCCGTCTCCAGCGGCGACAACTCCAACATCATCGCCGCCCGCGTGGCCCGCGAGATGTTCGGCATCGAGAACGTCGCCGCCCGTATCTACGACCCTCGCCGCGCCGAGGTCTACCAGCGTCTGGGCATCCCGAC
The DNA here is from genome assembly GCF_024539815.1 of Streptomyces hayashii. Classification (GTDB taxonomy): domain Bacteria; phylum Actinomycetota; class Actinomycetes; order Streptomycetales; family Streptomycetaceae; genus Streptomyces; species Streptomyces hayashii. The sequence continues at coordinate 2,642 of NZ_JAHHIU010000092.1, read as the reverse complement.
CGTCGCCACGGTGCGCTGGACGGCCGACCAGATGCTGCGCAGGCTGCTGCCTTCGGGCGCGGAGCCGCTGTGGCGCGACCCCACCGGCGGCGTCCAGCTCGCCGAGGTGCACGCCGCCGCGTCCTGGGTCGGCCACAAGATCAGCAAGCTGCAGGAGGAGACGGGCGTCCGTGTGGCGTTCCTGACCCGCCTCGGCGAGGCGATCCTGCCGACCTCGCAGACGGTCCTCCAGGAAGGTGACCTGGTGCACGTGATGCTGCGCACCGACGAGGTCGAGAAGGTCGAGGCCTCGTTCGCCGAGGGCCCCAAGGAGGACGGTCACTGATGAGGGTCGCCATTGCCGGAGCCGGCGCCGTCGGCCGCTCGATCGCCGGCGAACTGCTGGAGAACGGCCACGAGGTCCTGCTCGTCGACAAGGCGCCGACCGCCATCTCGGTCGAGCGCGTCCCCCAGGCGGAGTGGCTGCTGGCCGACGCCTGCGAGATCACCTCGCTGGACGAGGCCGCGCTCCAGCGCTGCAACGTGGTGATCGCCGCCACCGGTGACGACAAGGTCAACCTGGTCGTCTCGCTGCTCGCCAAGACGGAGTACGGCGTCCCGCGTGTCGTCGCCCGCGTCAACAACCCGAAGAACGAGTGGCTCTTCAACGAGTCCTGGGGCGTGGACGTGGCCGTGTCGACCCCGCGCCTGATGTCGGCCCTGGTCGAGGAGGCGGTGAGCGTCGGCGACCTGGTCCGGCTGCTCCGCTTCAGCCACGGCGACGCCAACCTCGTCGAGCTGACCCTGCCCGAGGAGTCGGCGCTGGCCGGCACCCAGGTCGGCGACGTGGAGTGGCCGGAGGACACCTCCCTGGTCACCATCATCCGCGGTACCCGGGTCCTGACCCCGACCCGCGAGGACTCGCTCGAACCGGGCGACGAGCTGCTCTTCGTGGCCGCCCAGGCCAGGGAGGAACAGCTGGAGGACCTGCTGTCGGTCCGCAAGGAGGACACCGCCGGCTGACCTCGGTCGTGACGCGCGTGAGGGGGCGCCCGGAGATCTCCGGGCGCCCCCTCACGCGTGTCACATGCGTCTCGCGTTGCGGCCTCGCGGCCGGCCCCTTCAGCACCGATCCGCAGCATCCGGCCCGTCCGGCCCGTCCGGCTCGTCCGGCGATCGAGGACTCGGACCGTTCAGGTCGGAAGCGGAGGTCCGGGGCGGCAGCCCGTGGGCCGGCCGCCCCGGCACCGGGAACTACCCCTCCCGGCGGTGCCGCCCTCCGGCCTCGGACGCCTCAGCCTCAGCGCCCGAGCCAGCGGCGGCGGGAGCGGGAGCGGCCTTCTCCTCCGCTTCCATCTCCGCGAACACGTCGATCGGCGCGGGCGCCTTGGCCAGGAACACCCAGGTCAGCCAGACGGCGAGCAGGAACGGCGGGATCTTCAGGGCCACGAGCACCCAGCCCAGCTGCGCGGTGTTCGCCCACCAGTAGAGCGGGAAGAGGATCGCGCACTTGGCGAGCAGGATCAGCCCCCACGCCCAACTGGCCTTGGCGTAGGCCTTCTTGCGCCCCGGATTGCGGGTCCGCCAGGAGAGGTTCTCCTTGAAGACCGGGCCCAGGATCAGCCCGATCAGCGGCACCCCGCACAGCGTCGTGACGATGTAGGCGAGCGCAAGGCCCAGCGTGTAGAGCATGCCCGGCAGGTAGAAGGCCTTGGCGTTGTTGGTCATCATCGCGAAGACGACGCCGAACGCGACGCCGAAGACCCCGCTGAACGCGTGCTTGACCGTGTCCCTCATCGCCAGGCGGACCACGACCAGGACCAGCGACATCGCGAGCGCGGCGATCGCCGACATGTGCAGGTCTTTGTTGATCGTGAAGATCGTGACGAAGACCAGGCCGGGCACCACCGTCTCGACCATTCCGCGGACCCCGCCAAACGCCTCGAACAGCGCGGCCTCGGTCACCGCCCGGGCATCGGCCGCGGCCGTGTCCTCCGCGGTCGTGTCTTCGGTCGGCTTGTCGAGCGACGTCACCGGCTACTCCCTACCCAGGGGTCTCAGTTCGTACTTGGGGTTGAACAGCACCCGACGGCCTCGGCTCATGGAGACCCGACCCGATGCTATGAGCTTGCGCCCCGGTTCTATGCCCACGATGGAACGCCTGCCCAGCCACACCACGTCGAGTGCCGCCGTGCCGTCGAACAGCTCGGCCTCCAGGGCCGGGACTCCGGCGCGCGGTCGCAGGGTGACCGTGCGCAAGGTACCAGTAACGGTGACGATCTGCCGGTCCTGGCAGTCTCCGATCCGCGTGCAACCGGCCGTCTCGGCGTCCTCTCTCAGCTCCTCGGACTCCAGGTCCTCCTGCGACGAGGAGAGCCGGTCGAGCATGCGCCGGAACCGGCCGACCGGCTTTTCGGAACGAGGAACAGCGCTCATGTCTGAAGCGTACCGGGGCCCGCCGACAGACCCGTACCCGCGGAGCTGCCCGCCCGCCGCACGGAGGTCCGTCGCCCCTGTCACGGCCGCCCGGCACAGCGGTGACCGCACCCGAGGTCGTCCCCGGGGCCGTGTCGGCGTCGCCCCCCGTTGCCCGTGTCCGGTCGCCCGGATCCCGGCCCGCGACCCGAGGCCCGCGCCCCGCAATCCCCGCAATCCCCGCAATC